>NZ_CP157675.1:430000-1100000 GCF_040105105.1 Polaromonas hydrogenivorans
ATCGGAAAAGCCTGCAAGTGATAGCAGGACTCTTAGCAGAACAGTCTGGAAAGGCTGGCCATAGCGGGTGATAGCCCCGTATGCAAAAAGAGACCTGTGGTACTGAGCTTGCGAAAAGTAGGGCGGGACACGAGAAATCCTGTCTGAATATGGGGGGACCATCCTCCAAGGCTAAATACTCATCATTGACCGATAGTGAACTAGTACCGTGAGGGAAAGGCGAAAAGAACCCCGGGAGGGGAGTGAAATAGATCCTGAAACCGTGTGCTTACAAAAAGTAGGAGCCTCGAAAGGGGTGACTGCGTACCTTTTGTATAATGGGTCAGCGACTTACATTCAGTGGCAAGGTTAACCGAATAGGGAAGCCGTAGAGAAATCGAGTCCGAATAGGGCGTCTAGTCGCTGGGTGTAGACCCGAAACCAAGTGAGCTATCCATGGCCAGGATGAAGGTGCAGTAACATGCACTGGAGGTCCGAACCCACTAGTGTTGCAAAACTAGGGGATGAGCTGTGGATAGGGGTGAAAGGCTAAACAAACTTGGAAATAGCTGGTTCTCTCCGAAAACTATTTAGGTAGTGCCTCAAGTATTACCATCGGGGGTAGAGCACTGTTTTGGCTAGGGGGTCATGGCGACTTACCAAACCAAGGCAAACTCCGAATACCGATGAGTACAGCTTGGGAGACAGAGCACCGGGTGCTAACGTCCGGACTCAAGAGGGAAACAACCCAGACCGCCAGCTAAGGTCCCTAAAATTGGCTAAGTGGGAAACGAAGTGGGAAGGCTATAACAGTCAGGATGTTGGCTTAGAAGCAGCCATCATTTAAAGAAAGCGTAATAGCTCACTGATCGAGTCGTCCTGCGCGGAAGATGTAACGGGGCTAAGCCAGTTACCGAAGCTGCGGATGTGCAATTTATTGCATGTGGTAGGAGAGCGTTCTGTAAGCCTGTGAAGGTGGCGGTGTAAACCCTGCTGGAGGTATCAGAAGTGCGAATGCTGACATGAGTAGCGTTAAAGGGGGTGAAAAGCCCCCTCGCCGTAAGCGCAAGGTTTTCTACGCAACGTTCATCGGCGTAGAGTGAGTCGGCCCCTAAGGCGAGGCAGAGATGCGTAGCTGATGGGAAACAGGTCAATATTCCTGTACCGATGTGTAGTGCGATGTGGGGACGGAGAAGGTTAGCTCAGCCAACTGTTGGATATGTTGGTTCAAGCCTGTAGTCGTGCCTGGTAGGTAAATCCGCCGGGCTTAGATGAGGGGTGATAACGAGGCTGCTTGCAGCCGAAGTGAGTGATACCCTGCTTCCAGGAAAAGCCACTAAGCTTCAGCTACACACGACCGTACCGCAAACCGACACTGGTGCGCGAGATGAGTATTCTAAGGCGCTTGAGAGAACTCAGGAGAAGGAACTCGGCAAATTGACACCGTAACTTCGGAAGAAGGTGTGCCTCTAGTCAGTGATGTCCCTCGCGGACGGAGCTAAACGAGGTTGCAAAAAATCGGTGGCTGCGACTGTTTATTAAAAACACAGCACTCTGCTAAGACGAAAGTCGACGTATAGGGTGTGACGCCTGCCCGGTGCTGGAAGATTAAATGATGGGGTGCAAGCTCTTGATTGAAGTCCCAGTAAACGGCGGCCGTAACTATAACGGTCCTAAGGTAGCGAAATTCCTTGTCGGGTAAGTTCCGACCTGCACGAATGGCGTAACGATGGCCACACTGTCTCCTCCTGAGACTCAGCGAAGTTGAAATGTTTGTGATGATGCAATCTCCCCGCGGAAAGACGGAAAGACCCCATGAACCTTTACTGTAGCTTTGTATTGGATTTTGAACAGACCTGTGTAGGATAGGTGGGAGGCTTTGAAGTGAGGACGCTAGTTCTCATGGAGCCAACGTTGAAATACCACCCTGGTGTGTTTGAGGTTCTAACCTAGGTCCATTATCTGGATCGGGGACAGTGCATGGTAGGCAGTTTGACTGGGGCGGTCTCCTCCCAAAGTGTAACGGAGGAGTTCGAAGGTACGCTAGTTACGGTCGGACATCGTGACGATAGTGCAATGGCATAAGCGTGCTTAACTGCGAGACTGACAAGTCGAGCAGATGCGAAAGCAGGACATAGTGATCCGGTGGTTCTGTATGGAAGGGCCATCGCTCAACGGATAAAAGGTACTCTGGGGATAACAGGCTGATACCGCCCAAGAGTTCATATCGACGGCGGTGTTTGGCACCTCGATGTCGGCTCATCTCATCCTGGGGCTGTAGCCGGTCCCAAGGGTATGGCTGTTCGCCATTTAAAGAGGTACGTGAGCTGGGTTTAAAACGTCGTGAGACAGTTTGGTCCCTATCTTCCGTGGGCGCTGCAGATTTGAGGAAGCCTGCTCCTAGTACGAGAGGACCGGAGTGGACGAACCTCTGGTGTACCGGTTGTCACGCCAGTGGCATTGCCGGGTAGCTAAGTTCGGAAGAGATAACCGCTGAAAGCATCTAAGCGGGAAACTCGTTTCAAGATTAGATCTGCCGGGGCCTTGAGCCCCCTGAAGAGTCGTTCAAGACCAGGACGTTGATAGGCAGGGTGTGGAAGCGCAGTAATGCGTTAAGCTAACCTGTACTAATTGCTCGAGAGGCTTGACCCTATAACTTTGACCGTCTCAACAAGACGCGTTCAAGGCTGTTATGCCAGGTTGACGCATTCAAAAGACGCAGTCCCAGCGGACTGTGCAACAATCTAAATTAAAGCTGATTTGCTCTATGAATTCGATGGATTGCTCCGCGTGGAACAATCCATCAACCAGTTATGCCTGATGACCATAGCAAGTTGGTACCACTCCTTCCCATCCCGAACAGGACAGTGAAACGACTCAGCGCCGATGATAGTGCGGATTCCCGTGTGAAAGTAGGTCATCGTCAGGCTCTTATAGCCCCTGAACAAGCCCGGTTGATCATTAGATTGACCGGGCTTTTTCTTTTTGAGGATGCCGTTTGGAGGTAAGCACCAGGTGAGTAAGCGGTAAGCGCGCGGGCAACCCATGGCGGCTGCGGTTGGTGCTCAGTTGTATTGGTTGGGGGAAAGCTGCCAGCGATGCGGCAGCAGTTCGGCGACCTGACTGGCGCGCTGCGTTGGCAGTCGCGCAAGCACGTCCTTGAGATAGGCGTAGGGGTCGTGGCCATTCATGCGTGCCGACTGAATCAGGCTCATCACCGCAGCAGCGCGCTTGCCAGCCCGCAGCGAACCGGCGAACAGCCAGTTCGAGCGCCCGATGGCAATCGGCCGGATCTGGTTCTCGATATGGTTGTTGTCCACGGGCAAGCGGCCATCGTCTGCGAAACGCGTCAGCGCCGCCCAGCGCCTGAGGCTGTAATCCAGTGCTTTTGACGTGGCCGACCCATCCGTGATTTTCTGACGCGTCAGCAGCATCCACCGGTGCAAGGCATGTAACCGGTAACTGAACGGCGTCCTTCCTTGCAAAGGTGTCGTCGGGAACAATGCCTTCATTGATTTACGATGAGGAGCAACAGCGATGCAAGCCATGGTCAACGAGGGCGTAAAGCGCCGTCACCGTTTGAGCGAGCAAGACTGGCTCGAAGCGTTCAAACGCTTCGAAGGCGCCGGATTGACGGTAGAGGCGTTCTGCCGCCGTGAGGGTCTGTGCCGCAGTAGCTTTGCGCGCTGGCGTTCGCGCTTGCTTGGTGGGGCTGGCGTGGTTCGCCAGCTCAAGCAGGACGCCCAAAGCCAGGCACCGATGGCTTTCGTCGATTTGGGTACGATGGGCTCGGGTGCGCCCGCGCCTTGCCCGGCGCTGGAGTTGCGCCTGGACCTCGGCGCGGGTCTGACCCTCACCCTGGTTCGGCGCTGATGTTCTTTCCCGAAGGCCAGATTCGCGTCTTCCTTTATGGTCAACCGGTGAGCATGAGGCTGTCCTTCGATGGCCTGTACGCACTGGCGCGGCACGGGCTGCATCAGGACCCGCTGAGCGGGCATCTGTTTGTCTTCGTCAACCGCCGCGCCACGCAGATGAAGGTGCTGTACTTTGACCGCAGCGGCTGGTGCGTGTGGGCCAAACGCCTGGAGGGCGGGACATTCTTGCGCGACTGGAGTGCGGTGGTTCACCGCGAGATGGACTGGACGGCGTTGAAACTCATGCTCGAGGGCATCGAGCCCAAACGGCAGTACAAGCGCTATCGCAGCCCGCGCAATTGGGGACAATCCTGTGCCGTACCGCAGGCGCCCTCGGTAACATAAGGTCCATGTCTTTGACGCTGACGCCCCGAGTTCCTGATGCCATCGCGGTGGCTGCGCTCGGGCCTGCGCAAATAGCGCAGATGCTGCAGAGCCAGGCCGCGCAGATCGAGGAGCTCAAACGCCAGATCGAGTGGTTCAAGCGCCAGATCTTCGGCAACAAGAGCGAGCGCTTTGTGCCCCAGGTCGATGCGCAGCAGATGCACCTCGGCCAGTTGCTGGGCGATCTGGCACAGCCTGGCGATCAGAGCGAAACCACCCAGATCGTTCCCGCCCACAAGCGTCGCCGGACCGTCAGCGACTTCAGCGATGAGGGGGCTGCGGCGGCGACATTCTTCGACGAGGCCAAGGTGCCGGTGCAGGTCATCGAGGTTCCCAACCCTGAAGCACAAGGTCTGGCGCCCGAGCAGTACGAGGTCATCGGCGAGAAGATCAGTCACCGCCTGGCGCAGCGCCCGGGCAGCTTTGTCGTACTCAAGTACGTGCGCCCCGTGATCAAGCGCCGCGACACGCAGACCCTGCACTGTCCGAGCGCGCCGCTGGGCGTCATCGAGGGCAGCCGTGCCGACGTCAGCTTCATCGCCGGCGTGCTGCTGGACAAGTTCCGCTGGCACCTGCCGCTGTACCGCCAACACCAGCGCATCCAGGAGGCCGGCTTCAAGACCAGCCGGCCGTGGTTGACACAGCTGGTGCAGAAAGCGGCACAGTTGCTCGAACCCATCTACACGGCGCAGCTCGATTCGATCCGTGCCAGCCGCGTCATCACGATGGACGAGACCCCGATCAAGGCCGGCCTGGGCGGTGGCGGCAAGATGAAGGCCAGCTACTTTTGGCCGGTTTACGGTGAACATGACGAGGTGTGCTTCCCGCACTTCGAGTCACGTCGCCATGAGCATGTGCAGCAGGCCCTGGGCCTCAAACGCAAACCGGGCACCGTGCTGCTGAGCGACGGCTACGAGGCGTATGCCAGCTACGCCAGCAAGAGCGGCATCACCCACGCTCAATGTTGGGCCCACTCCAGGCGGGCGTTCTTCGAAGCGCAGGGCGCCGAACCCAAGGGGGCGGCCGAGGCCTTGCGCCAGATCGGCGCGCTCTACCAGATCGAGGACGAGATCCGCCAGGCCAAGCTTTTGGGTGAGGCCAAGCGGGTGCATCGTCTCGCCCACAGCAAGCCTCGGGTTCAGGCATTCTTCACCTGGGTCGATCAGCAGTTTGAACAGCAGGGCCTGTTGCCGAGCAACCCGTTGACGAAGGCCTTGGCCTACGTGCGCGAGCGTCGTGCGGGGTTGTCGGTCTTCCTCGAAGACGCTGACGTGGCCATCGACACGAACCACATCGAACGTGCCCTGCGCCCGATTCCGATGGGCAAGAAGAATTGGTTATTTTATTGGACGGAGGTGGGCGCCAAGCACGCCGGCATCGTGCAAAGCCTGATCGCGACATGCCGGCTGCATGACATCGATCCATACACCTACCTCGTCGATGTCTTGCAGCGCATCAGCGTGCAGCCGGCGCAGCGCGTGCACGAGCTCACCCCGCGGCTGTGGAAGCAACACTTCGCCGAGCGCCCCTTGCGCTCGGGAATCTGAGTCCATGAGCGAGCTGTCCCAGGCCCAGGTCGTCCAGGCGGTCGTTGCCGTGGAGCGCATGAGCGCTGCACAGCGCGTGCAGCTGGCCGACGAAATTTATCTGCGCCAGCCCAACCTGCTGGCCTCGGTGCTGGTGCTCGAGCGCATGGGCGTGAGCCTGCAGCAGCTGGAAGTACCGATTTACATCCTGATGGTGGCCTGCCAGGCCATCAAGGCGTCGGCGCTGGACTGGCCCCTCATCACGGAGGACGTTCAGGAGCGCTGCCTGCAGCGCCTCAATGGCAGCATTCGGTTCGACGAATGTTTGAGTCCCGAGCTCATGCGGCAAGCCGCCCAACAACGCGTCGACGATCATGCGCAACGCTATCTGCTGGCGTTCGTACACGGGTACTTGCGCGATCATGACTTGCTGGCGGTGCGCAGCGATGCCGAGAAATACCTGCTGCTGGCCTCCTTCAATCTCGTCGAATGCATCGCCGCCACCGCACCCGGCGGCAGACCTCAGCGCCGTCCTTCCTCTGGCAAGCAAACCGCGTCCCGACTCCGACCCTTCTGAGCATCCGGGCTTACGCGTCAACAACGCCGCAGGGTTACCGGTTACGTTCGCAGAGCGCTTACTGAGTAAGCGGTAAGCCATGCCATCTTGAGAGCGACAAGAAAGCGGGTGTTGTCGCCGACCGAAAATTGACCATCTAAAGGCCGAAGTGCCGATTCAAAATTGACCAGGGTGTTCCACTGACCTGCTGAATTTTTCAGCAGGAGAAGAAGGTGATCACCATGGACATGTTAGGCAAGGTCAGGCGCATGAAACTGCGCGACAAATTCTCCACCAGCGCCATTGCAAAGCTCACCGGGCTGTCGCGCAATACGGTCAAGAAGTGGCTCAAGGCGTCAAGCAGCATGACCTTGCCCCTACAGGGACTTTTCACGCAGTCAAGAGAGACGGTATTCCTTGCGACCGAGAAGCACGAAGTGACTTGAAACGAGGAACAGACTGCAAACCTACAGACGGGCTTGTTGCACTGGTTACAGTGCGGCCCCAGATACGAACCGCTCAGCAGGACTCCATTCGGATTTCGTGATTCGATTAACCCGAATCACAAGGGGCAAGTCGAGTTTGCCTGCTGCCGGTCTGACCTGTTCATTGCATCTTCGATTTCACGTCTGGCAAGGAAACTACACTGTGATTGGATTGCTATGCCGCCGGCACCAAGAGAGTGGTGCATGCCGGATTGACACTCACATGCCGCGCATCAAAGGGCTGGCCCTTTGTCATCACGGCCCACAGAATGCGCGCATTCTTGTTGGCAAGCGCGACCATGGCCTTTTGCCAACCGGATTTCTCACGCAGTTTGTGCGTCCATAGGGAGATCGGATCGTCGCGCTTATGCGCAGTCATGACGGCTGACTTAGCTGCCTGAATGAGCAGCATGCGCAGGTACTGCGTATTCCGGTGAACGTGACCGCTGATTCCGGCAACGTGACCGGCATTCCGGCGAACGTGACCGGGGGTCGGTGTTGCGCGTTTTGATTTTATGCCGGCCCGCTTTCCCGGCTGTTTTGCCCTTCTGTGGAATTGAATTTTTTGAACGAATAGGCCCCTGCCAGGCCGCCGGAGGCCCCCTGGCCGTGGGGGCCTACTTGTCGGCGATCCCTTTTGCGGGCGGGTTTTTTTTACGCAGCGATTCGCCCGTGAGCGTGAAGCGGTGATGGTTTTGCATGAGCCGATCAAGCATGGCATCGGCCACAGTTTGGTCACCTATCCACTCGTGCCAGTGCTCAATGGGCAACTGGCTGGTAATGACGGTGGCGCGCTGGCTGGCCCGGTCGTCAATGATCTCCAGCAGATCGGCCCGGGTTTGACTGTCCATGGCGGCCATGCCCCAGTCGTCGAGCAGCAAGACGTCCGTGTTTTTGAGCGTGTCCAGCCAGCGCGTAAAGGTGCCGTTGGCGTGGCGAATGCGCAGTTCCTCGCCCAAGCGGGGAACCCGCAGGTACAGCGCACTGTGGCCACGCCGGCAGGCATGCTGGGCCAGCGCGCACGCCAGCCAGGACTTGCCCGCGCCGGTGGCTCCGGTGATCAGCACGGCGTGCCCGGCATTGACCCATTCGCCCAAAACTAGACTCATCACCGCGCTGCGTTCAATGCCCCGGGTGCTGCGGCTGTCCAAATCTTCTATGACCGCTTGCGGGTATTTGAGTTTGGCGGTTTTGAGCAATCGCGCACAGCGCCGGTCTTGCCTGCCATGCACCTCCCGGTCGACCAGCAAGGCCAGCCGTTCTTCAAAGCTCATGGCGCCGATGCCGCTTTGCTGGAGCTGGTGCTCCAGCGCCTGGGCCATGGTTTCCAGGCGCAGACTGCGCAGTTGATTCAAGGTGGTGTTCATCATCATTTTGGAATTCTCTGTAAAGGGTTTCATTGGTAGTAGTTCGCGCCACGCACGTGGGCGTGTGCGGGCGATGTCCACTCTGGCGTGGTGCTCGCTTGCAGCAGGTCGCGCCGGTTGAGCAAGATGTCGCGGATGTGGGTGTATTTGCTGGTGCCCAAGCTCAACGCCAAGGTGCAGGCCGCCTCCAGCCTGGCGTCGCCGTAGCGTTTGGAGAGGGACAGCAGGCCCAAACAGGCGCGGTAGGCGTGCTCGGGATGGGGTTGGCGCTGCAGCATCTTTTGCACCGTGGCCGCACAGGCCACCCCAATACGCGCGCCCCAGGCGATGAGCCGCTCGGGCGTCCACTGCGCCTGGTGCTGGTGGCGCTCGGGCAGGTGTTCAATCACGGTGGTAAAGCTGCCTTTGTGGGCGCAGCGCATGTGGCTGGCCACCCGGTTGCCACGGTGCAAGACTTCTACCGCATGGGCGGTGACGCGCAACTCCAGCGCCAGGCCAACCAGGGCGTTGGGCACGCTGTAGCGGTGGCCCTCGAATTCGGTGGCTGTCAAGGAAGTTGTCGCCTGAAGTGAAGTGAGTCAGGCTGTTTTTTGCTTGGATTCAGGCTCCTTGGTTTGTTGCTTGGTTTCTGGGTTGAGGTGCACGACATCGACATGCGCCCACTGGCGAGGCTGCCCTGACCAGCGCTGAGGATTTTCCTGGCGGGCCTGTTCATAGACGAGCGCGCGCTGCTCAAGCAGTGCCCGGTCCAGGCCGGCATGGCGCTGCGCCGGTGTCACGAAGCCAATGGCGCTGTGGCGATGCTCGTGGTTGTACCAATGGGCCAGCTCGGTGACCCAGCGCCTTGCGGCCAGCAGGTTCTCGAACGGCTTGACAGGCAGTTCGGGGCGGTACTTCAGCGTTCTGAACGCTGATTCGACGTACGGATTGTCATTGCTCACGGACGGACGGCTGCGCGTGTGCGCCACGCCCAGGCGCTGCATGGCCGCCAGCATGGTCTCGCCCTTCATGGGCGAGCCGTTGTCCGAATGCACCGTCAGCTGGCCCGGGCGAATGCCCTGGCTCTCACAGATGTCACGCAGCAACTGGCTGGCCAGCTCGGCGCTCTCGCAGTCAAACACCTGCCAGCCCACGATCTTGCGGCTGAACAAATCCTCGAACAGGTACAGGTAAAAGCGGTGGCTGTCAAGGAAGTTGTCGCCTGAAGTGAAGTGAGTCAGGCTGTTTTTTGCTTGGATTCAGGCTCCTTGGTTTGTTGCTTGGTTTCTGGGTTGAGGTGCACGACATCGACATGCGCCCACTGGCGAGGCTGCCCTGACCAGCGCTGAGGATTTTCCTGGCGGGCCTGTTCATAGACGAGCGCGCGCTGCTCAAGCAGTGCCCGGTCCAGGCCGGCATGGCGCTGCGCCGGTGTCACGAAGCCAATGGCGCTGTGGCGATGCTCGTGGTTGTACCAATGGGCCAGCTCGGTGACCCAGCGCCTTGCGGCCAGCAGGTTCTCGAACGGCTTGACAGGCAGTTCGGGGCGGTACTTCAGCGTTCTGAACGCTGATTCGACGTACGGATTGTCATTGCTCACGGACGGACGGCTGCGCGTGTGCGCCACGCCCAGGCGCTGCATGGCCGCCAGCATGGTCTCGCCCTTCATGGGCGAGCCGTTGTCCGAATGCACCGTTAGCTGGCCCGGGCGAATGCCCTGGCTCTCACAGATGTCACGCAGCAACTGGCTGGCCAGCTCGGCGCTCTCGCAGTCAAACACCTGCCAGCCCACGATCTTGCGGCTGAACAAATCCTCGAACAGGTACAGGTAAAAGTGCTGGCCGCGCACCTGAGTGGGCAGATACGTGATATCCCAGCAGAACACCTGATCGGCTCCGGTGGCGGCAAGGGCGCGCGGCCGGCTTCGCTTTTGTGCTGCGCGCTCCGAGCGTCGATGGCCCAGTTGGCCCTGCTGTCGAAGTATTCGGTACATCGTGGACTCCGAGGCCACATAGACGCCGCGGTCGGCCAGGCGAGGCACGACTTGGCTCGGCGGCAAGTCCTTGAACGCTTCGCTGTTGAGCGTGGCCATCACCGCCTGGCGCTCGTCCTCGCGCAGCTTGTTGGGCGGGCACACATAGCGCCGCTTGCCCGAAGGACGCTGGTCGCCCTCGGCCGCCTGCGTGCGCTGCCAGCGCTGCACGCTACGGCAGGACAGCCCGATTTGATGGCAAGCCGGCTTCAAGCGCGCCCCGTCGGCGCAGGCCTTGCCGATCAGGCCGAGCAACTTTTGGCGCTGCTGGACGGACGTCATTTGTCCGCGCCCTCCAGCAGCGCCTGGAAGTTTTTTTGCAACACCAGCAAGGCGGCTACCTCGGCCAGCGCTTTTTCCTTGCGCCGCAATTCACGCTGGAGCTGCTCGTGCTGACGCTGGAGTTCTCGAAAGGCACCCGTTGCCTCGCGCGAGGCGGGCGCGACCGGGGTGCAAAACTCTTCGCGCCACTGCACCAACTGGTGCTCGAACACACCACGCTCGCGGCACCACGCCGCCAGTGCCGGGCCATTGAATGCGTAGCTTTCCTGCAGAGCCCTCAGGCGCTGCGATGGCGACCAAGATGCAGCCGGGCCGTCCAGCGCAGGGCTTGTCTCCCCGAGTGCCTGTTCGCCGGCCTTGGCCGAGTCCAGCACCCATCGCTTGAGGGTGCCGGCAGACATGTTCAGCTCGCTGGCAAGGCTCAGAATTGAACGCGCGCCGCGATGGCGGGCTTTGAGCAGTGCCTGCTCCTTGAATTCGGTGGAGTGATGGGAATGAGGTTTTCTGTGCATGAAATGTCGCTTGCGCTGCGGATAACCCGCGGAAAATCGGAGGCGACAACTAGTCTGACACAGGGGGAATTCGACGTGGCTGTCGATGTGCACGCGCACCGTCTTGAAGACCGCCCATTCCCAGGGCTGCAGCGGCAGGGCCATCAGGGCCGGTGCGTCGATCTGCGCGAACACGCTGGCGCGGCTGCCGGGCAACTTTTGAAAGGCACGCTGGTTGAGCCAGTGCAGCAAGGGGGTGATGGCGTCGTTGACCTCCTCCACGCTGGTGAACTGATGCTTGCGCAGGCGTGCCAGGATCCAGCGCTCGACCAGCAAAACGCTCAGCTCGACCTTCGGTTTGTCCTGTGGGTGATAAGCGCGCGCAGGAAGCACACTGCAGCCGTAGTGACGGGCAAAGTCCTGCACGCTGTCGGTCAGCAGCGGCTCGTAGCGGTCGGCCTTGGTCACCAGGGCGCGCGGGTTGTCGGGGATGATGAGCTGGGGCACGCCGCCATAAAAGGTCAACGCCTGCGCGGTGGCGCCCAGCCAGTCGCGTGCCGTCTGCGCGGGCGTAGCCAGGCAAAAGCAGTAGCCCGACACGCCCATGGCCGCCACAAAGAGGTTGGCGCGGCCAATTTCCTGCCCGTGCACCCTCAGGGCCAGCGTCGGGCCGGCATAGTCGATGAAGAGTTTCTCACCGGCGCGGTGGACCTGGCGCATCGAGCGTTTGAGCCGTTTGGCAAACTGGCGGTAGTTCTCGCAAAACTGCGAGTAGCGCCAGGGCTTCAGGGGCCAGTCCGCACGGTGCTCGTCGCCGACCTGGGCGCAGTATTCCTCCCACAGCAGCATGAGCGTCACACCCTTGCGGCCAAGCTCCTGGTGAAGCCGCCCGAAGTCGGCTTGCGCATAGGTCTGGCTGGCGCGAGACGACGCCAGCAGGCGTCGCTCCAGCGCGGCTTCGTCCAGGGCTGAAATGGCCGGCCAGTCCAGCCCGGCGGCGACGGCCAGGCCCACGTATTTGGTGACGACACCTTTGGAGAGCCCCAGGGCACCGGCGATTTGTTGATGGGACTGTCCACCCTCGAATTTCAGACGCAGGGCGTCTTTGAGTTTGCGCATATTGATCCTTAAGGCGGGCATGTGTCTCTTTGCAAAAAGCATCGAAGCTACACGCCACGCCGGGTTTCGTTCATGCGCAACACCGTGCCGACGGCGTATACCGCCGTGCCGACTGTCGTGACCAAAGACATCGGTCACGTTCGTCGGAATCAGCGGTCACGTTGCCGGAATCCCTCCGGTCACGTTCACCGGAATGTCGGTCACGATCCCGGAATCACCGGTCACGTTGGTCCGGAATACTCAAGGTACATGTCACCGCGCTTGGTGATGCTGCCCAGATTGTTTTTTCCTCCGCTGGAATTCTGCCTTGGCGTCAACCCCAGCCACGCGCCGAACTGTGCACCGTTCTTGAACTGCTTAAAGTCACCCACCGTAGCCACCACCGCCGATGCCGTGACGGGACCAACGCCCATGAGCCGGGTCGCCATCTTGGCTTGCTCATCGTCCTTGATGTGCGCGGCAATGCGTTCATCACACCACTCAATATGGGCGTCGATCTCTTGCCACTGACTGCGCGCACGTTCAATAACCAGACGGGCTGTGCCTGGCAGATCGTTGTCAGCATCCTCAATCATTTCACTCAGGCACTCGCTCAATGCCTTGGAACTGCGGGCTATCACCAAGCCGAATTCGGCCAGCAGGCCCCGAATGCGATTGATGCAGGCGGTGCGCTCTTCTTTCAATCCCTCACGCAAGCGATGCACGCACAGCATGCCTTGCTGGGAGATGGTCTTGATGGGCACGAAGCGCATGGTAGGGCGAGAGGCCGCCTCGCACACCGCGGCCGCGTCATTGGCGTCGTTCTTGCCGCTTTTGCCCGACAGTCGATACGGGCTCACGAGCTGTGCAGCAATGATTCGCGCATCCAAGCCGAGGGCAGCGAGTTTGCGAGCCCAGTAATGCGCACTGGAACTGGCCTCCATTGCGACAAGACAGCGCGCAGGCAATGTGGCGCACCACTCAATGAACTTGCCTCGCGACAGAGCCCTGTTTGTCACCATCTTGCCAGCCGCATCGACGGCGTGAACCTGGATGACGTTCTTTGCCAAATCAACACCGACTCGGGTAATCTCGTTCATGGTAATTCTCCATTCAAAGGGTTGCAGTGACTTCGAATTTCAATCTTGGCACGCGACTCCGTTGCCTGAAAGTGGAAAGTCCCTTCGTATTCGGATTGCGTATCCCATAACCGAGATCATGAACTGGCTTGCCTGGGCTGAACCGCAAGCCAGGTTTGCTCGAACTGCATCGGGCTGACGTAGGCCAGCGTCGAATGCAGCCGGGCTTTGTTGTACCAAAGCAGCCACGCGATGGTCTCGTCCTTGGCGTGGCGCCGAGTCACGAAGCGTTGCCCGTGCAAGCGCTCCACCTTCAACGAGCCAAATAGCGTCTCGCTACAGGCATTAGCCCAACAGTTGCCACGCCGACTCATGGAACTCGTGATGCCGTACTCCTTGAGCACATTCCTGAAGACACCACTGGCGTACTGGCTGCCCCGGTCGCTGTGAAACAGCACCCCCGCGTGCTTGCCCGGGTGGCGCTTGAACCAGGCCATGCGCAGCGCGTCGATAACGATGTTTGAAGTCATGTCCTCGCGCAGCGACCAGCCCACCACCTGGCGGCTGAACAGGTCAATCACCACGGCCAGAAACAGCCAGCCCTCATCGTCAGTGGCGATGTACGTGATGTCGCCGACCCAGACTTTATCGGGCTCGGCCACGGTGAACTCGCGGTTAAGCAGGTTTGGCGCAATCGGCAACTTGTGATGGCTGTCGGTGGTGACCTTGAAGCGCCGTTTTCCCTTGGCACGAATACCGTGCAGCTGCATGAGCTTTTGCACTCGCTGCTTGCCCACCGGGATACCGCGTGCCACCAGCTCGCGCCAGATGCGCGGCCAGCCGTAGGCGCCACGGGTTTCGGCGTGCAGGGCCTTGATATGCACCAGCAGCGCTTCGTCGCTCAGGTGGCGCCGCTGGGCATCGCTCGCACGGCGCACGAGGTGCGCGTGGTAGCCGGCCGCGCTGACCTGCAATACCCGGCATTGCACCGAGACAGGCCAGGCATGCCGGTGGCGCTGGATGAAGGCGTACTTCAAATGGACCCTCTTGCATCGTGTGAGCCGTCGCTTTTCCCAGGATGCCCGGCTCCATCTTCACGCGTGCCAGCTCAGCGCGCAGCCGGCTGATCTCCATCTGCTCGGCGCTCACCGGCGCTTTGCTGTCAGCTCCTGTGAGCTTGCCCTGCCGATGGGCCGACCACGCAGACGCGCGTGGGGTACAGCCGGGTGCTCACGCGCTGGCCGGCGAACTCACACGGCACCGAATACCGGTTGCGCTGCACGCTGACCCAAGCAGGTGCTCGATACGCGCGCTTCCCTTTCCACGTAGCCGTCGAACGCGGCCGGCATGGGCATCATCTCGGGGAGTTCTTGCGCCAGCATCTCAAGCACGCTGAACTGCTTGTACTCGGGGTGGCGTATCTCGCTCCACAGCGCCCGGCAGCGCTCGCCCAGCCAGGCGTTGAGCGCTTCGAACGAGCCAAACTGGCACTTCTGCGCATCGAGCCAGATGCGCCTGCGGCTGTCCTGCACGTTCTTTTCCACCACGCCTTTTTCCCAGCCCGAGGCGACGTTGCAGAAATCGGCATCGAACAAGTAGTGCGCGCACATCACGGCAAAGCGGGCATTGACCATCCGGCCCTTGCCTTTCTTGACCTTGTCGACGGCCGTTTTCATGTTGTCATAAATGCCGCGCCGGGCAATGCCGCCCAGCGCCGCGAAGGAGCGCGTGTGGGCATCGAACAGCATTTCATGGCCCTGGCTGGGGTAGGCCACCAGCCAGAAAGCGCGGCTGGCGCACAGCTTGAGGTGGGAGACCTGCAGCCGGTAGTAAATCCCGCCCACCACCAGGCCCTCTTCGCTCCAGTCAAACTGGAAGGCCTCGCCCAGTGCGAAACTCAGCGGCACGAAGGCATGCGGGGCCTTGCCTGCACTGCCGCGCCAGGCGCGCGTGAAGTCCGTCACCGCGCTGTAGCCGCCCGCATACCCGGCCGCCTGGATTTGCGCAAACAGCGCCTTGGCCGTGCGCCGGTCTCGTTTGCTCCGGTGGCCATCGGCTTGGAGGGCCTGCTCCAACTCCCCGGTGAAAGCGCCCAGCTTGCCCAACGCCTGGGGCCTGCTGTAGACGGGCACTTGTACCTCTTCAGGCGCCCTGAGCCATCGGCGCAGCGTGTTGCGCGACAACCCCGTGCGCTTGGCTATTTCATGCAGCGACAGCTTGTCGCGCAAATACATTCGCCTTATCTTGCCTAACATTTCCATGGTGATCACCTTTTTCGCTCCTGCCTAAAAATAAGGCAGGACAAGTAAAACACCTGGGTCAGTTTTGGATCGGCACAACCTCTATAAGTGGGTCAGTTTTCGGTCGGCGTCAACAGTCCACCATGTCAGCGTCCATGCCTCGACTTCCATGCCTGCTTCGGTTTGAGTAAGGCTGCAAGGCGAAATCCAGAACCTAAACCCATCAATTTCTCCGTCAGACGTTAAATCGAAGATGCATTGAACAAGGTCAGACCGGCAACAGGAAAACTCGATGAGTGGACTGTGGGCCAATCAGGCGCCACGAAAATTGAATGGAGTCCTGTTGAGCGGTTTGTATCTGGGGTCGCACAAATGTGCAATAAACCCGTCTGTAGATGTGCAGTCTGTTCCTCGTTTCAAGCTCATCGGTTGACGTCAGCCGTATTGACACTGAGAAAAAAATGCCAACGCTGCTTGACTGCACGGAAAGTCCCTGTAGAACCACTCAGCAAGGGATACGTTTTTCAAGGGCAAGGTCAACGGGATATGCCCTGCACTTGCGAAACATCAAGTCATCGGAAAACCCGGGTCATAGAGTGCAGTCTGGAATGTCTTGGGCTTGGGCTTGGGCCTGGGCCTGGCGCCAGGCCGCAGCCAGCGCCGGCCCGAACAAGGCAGAGCGCTGCACCGTCATCACGCAAGATCCGGTCGATGACCCGCGCGGGTTTTGAAAGCGGCAGTTTCAATTTTGGCGCCAGAGATTGGACTGGCGCCGGTTTTCAACTGAATTTACCCAGCCGGGATACAGAGGTACAACCCAAATCAACGAAAAGCCGAGGATGGAAATGAATAAGCTCACTTCAGCAGCCCTTGCTGCGCTCATACCCCTGTCTCTCATTCAAGTTGCGTGGGCCGCCGACAAGCCCCAGATACCGCAACAGGGAACCGCGACCTACGTCACCTACTACACCAGCCGTCCCCTGGCGAATCTCGACATGGGCGAATCGGGTTCCCAGGCGCTGGTGGAAATGCTCGGAGCCACCCGAAATACGAGCGGTTCCAAAGTCTTCGACAACATGGGCGTACGCTGCCTGCTGTACTCGGAGAGCGTGAGCGGCAAGCCCAAGGGTCGCGGCGCCTGTACCGAGACTGATAGCGACGGCGACAAGGTTTTCACCACGTTTGAAGCCGGTGTACACACCCTGATCGGCGGAACTGGCAAATACAAAGGAATATCCGGCACCGCCCCGTACACCATCAGCCCACTTCCCGCGCCCGGGCAAGGCCTGGGTGCCATCGCCGTGGAGCACAAGGTGAGCTGGCAGTTCAAATGACTTTCAAGGCTATTTTTGAAGCTTCAAGAGGCCTTCGGGAAACACCATGCAGACACCGCCGCTTGAGTCCTGGATCAAGATACTCACGCTGGCAGGCGCCGCCGTCGCTTTTGTGTGGGGTGGCTATCAGTTCGTGTCGAACCAGCGTAGCCAGGCGGAAACGCGACGAATAGAAGCCACCAGACCCTTCCTCGACCGCCAGCTCAAGCTGTACACGGAAGCAACGCAAGCAGCGGCAACCCTTGCCACCGCCTCATCGAAAGACGAAATTGCTTTGGCCAGGCAGCGCTTCTGGTCGCTTTATTGGGGGGAGCTGGCGTTGGTCGAAGACAAGCACGTCGAGGCCGCGATGGTGCAATTGGGGCGTGCTCTGGAACAAGGAAAACTTGGCATCGAGGTTCAAGCGCTCTCCTTGAACCTTGCGCACGCGTGTCGTGACTCACTGGCTGAATCGTGGGGCGTGCAGCAATGGCGAAATCCGCACCAGTAACTGCCAGCCCGGATTTTCCACGACCCTTTTCGCTATAAATTACATAGCTGCCTGTGCCCGTACACCATGCGTAAGAAGCCTTTTTGACATCGAAAGCACATGCCGGTCCTTGCTCAGCAGCAGGGTTTTTTCGGCAACGGCCAGGTCGATGAACTTCTGGTCGTCGGGGTCGCTGCAGTTCAGCCGGGCCTTGATGGCGACTTCGATGACGCGGGCGTGGCGGTCGAACGCGGCCAGCACGTCGTCCGCGCTGAGCTGGTAGAACTTCAGGCGCGGCACGATTTGCGGGTAGTCCAGCACGCGGGCGAGTTCGTCGCGCATCGGCCGGGTGGCGATCCAGTCGAGTTCGCCGGCTTCCAGCGCCTGTTTGACAGGCTTGGCGGCGGCATCGGCGAAAACGAAGATGTCCAGAATGATGTTGGTGTCGATGACGACCGGCTGCCTGCCGGCATCGTTCTGCGACCCGCTCGCTGGCATCGTCACAGTTTCGGCTGATCCGCCGGCTTGGCGCGCGCCGATCCGGCGACCATGTCGAAGCGGAACAGCCGGCATTCGATCGGGCCATTCCACATCGGCACGCGGCGCGATTCCTTCAGGCGCATCTTGCTGGGCAGTTTCAGGTCGGGCGTGAGCACATGGGCGGTCCAGCCGGCGTAGTTTTTCTTCCAGTGCGCGGCCAGTTGCGGGAAAAAGTCCGAGGCTTCCTCGCCCCAGGCGTTTTGCGCCTGCTCGCGACCGGGGTTGGCGGAGCGGTCGCGCGGCGGCTCGAAGCCGGTTTCATCGCGACTGTCGCGGTCATTGCGCTCGTCGCGGCCTGGCCGTCCCTCGCGCTCGGGGCGAACCACCGGCTGGCCGAATTCATCGACGCTCTGGCCCTGGAACTGCGAGCGGCGCTGCTCGCGCTGCTCGCGCTGGTCGCGCCCCTGCAGGCCGCTGACGCCGGCCACGCCCGCCACGTCGATGCGCTCGCCATAGGGCGGGTTCACCAGCATCACGCCGCTGGGCGCGGGCGGCATGCGCTGCAGCGCGTCGCCGCCGCGAAACTGCACCGCGTTGGCGACGCCGGCGCGTTCGGCATTGCGCTCGGCGAAATCGACCATGCGGAAGGACACATCGCTGCCATACACCGGCGCCGTCGGCTCGGTAATCGCCGCTTCAGCCTGGTCGAGCAGGCCGTCCCAGACATGGCCCTGGAAGGGCAGGTACTTCTGAAACGCAAACTTGCGGTTGATGCCGGGCGCGATGTTGCAGGCGATCTGCGCGGCCTCGATGACGATGGTGCCCGAGCCGCAGCACGGGTCGTACAGCGGCACGCCCTGCTTGCATAACTGGTCCCAGCCGCTGGCGGCGATCATCGCGGCGGCCAGCGTTTCCTTCAGCGGCGCGTCGCCCTTGTCCTCGCGCCAGCCGCGCTTGAACAGCGGCTCGCCCGAGGTGTCGATGTAGATCGTCACCGCGTCGGTGGTCAGGTGCACATACACGCGCACATCGGGCCAGCGGGTATCGACGCTGGGGCGCACGTCGTTGAACTTGTGCCGAAAGCGGTCGGCAATCGCGTCCTTGATCTTCAGCGCGGCGAAATTCAGGCTTTGCAGTGGGCTGTGCTGCGCGGTGATCTCGACCTTGAAGGTCTGATTCGGCGTGAACCAGATTTCCCAGGCGACGCTGGCGGCGGCGTTGTACAGATCCTGTTCGCTGCGGTACTGGCCGTGCTGCAGCTCGATCAACACGCGCTGGGCCAGTCGGCTGTGCAGGTTGAGCTGCAGGGCTTCGCGCCAGGAGCCCTGCAGCTGCACGCCGGCGCGCCAGGCCTTGCCCTCGATGCCGGTGATGCGCTGGACTTCGGCGGCCAGCAGGTTCTCGACGCCGGCGGCGCAGGGGAGGAAGAGTTGGAGTTGGTTCATGAGTTATGGTCACTATGCTGGGCTGATCGTGAGGAGCCGCAGCTTTGTTGGGTAGAACCCTTCGCTACATCAGGGCGAACGGATAAAGAGTATTCAAATAGGGACTGCGGGACTGGCTTCGCCAGACCGCAGGCGCAGCGGCCCCCTCGGGGGGCAGGGAGTTACGCGAAGCGAACGACCGTGGGGGCGACATTCACAGCGCCTTGCGCAAATTGGTCGGTGCGATGCGCAGGGCCTCGCGGTATTTGGCCACCGTGCGGCGCGCGCATTCGATGCCCTGCTCCTTGAGCATCTCGGAAATCTGGCTGTCGCTGAGCGGCTTCTTGGGGCTTTCGGAGGCGACGAACTGCTTGATGAGCGCGCGCACGGCGGTGCTCGACGCATTGCCGCCGCTCTCGGTGCCCAGCCCGGAGCCAAAGAAATACTTCAGCTCGAAGGTGCCGAACGGCGTGCCCATGTACTTGGCCGTGGTCACGCGCGAAATGGTCGATTCGTGCAGGCCAAGCTCGTCGGCGATCTCGCGCAGCACCAGCGGCCGCATGGCGAGTTCGCCGTGGGTGAAGAAGTTTTTCTGCCGCTCCACGATGGCGTTGCTGACCCGCAGGATGGTGTCGAAACGCTGCTGGATGTTCTTGATGAACCAGCGCGCTTCCTGCAGCCGCTGCTGCAGCGCCTGCCCGCCGCCCGGGCCGCTGCTGCCCCGGCCGCTGTGCTGCTTGAGGGCGTTGGCGTAGATGTCGTGGACCCGCAGCCGGGGCATCACGTCGCTGTTGAGCGTGACCTTGAAGCCCCGGCCGGACTTGACGACGATCACGTCGGGAACGATCAGGTTGCGCTCGACATTGGCAAAGCGCCGGCCGGGCTTGGGGTCCAGGCGCGCAATCACGGCCATCGCGCCCTTGATGGCGTCTTCGGAGAACCGGCACAGGCTGGCCAGGCGTTTGAAATCGCGCTTGGCCAGCAGTTCCATCGGCTGCTTGCAGATGGCGATGGCGGCGCGGGTTTCCTCGCAATCCTTGCAATCGAGCAGTTGCAGGTTCAGGCATTCGGCCAGGGTGCGCGCGCCGACGCCGGCCGGCTCCATGTGCTGCAGCAACTGCAGCGCCATGGCGAAGCACTGCTCCAGCTCCTCGGTCTGCTCCAGGTCGCCATGCGCCAGGCCGGCCGCGAGCGAGGCCAGGCTGTCTTCGAGGTAGCCATCGTCATTGAGCGACTCGATCAGGAAGTAAAGCGCGGCGCGGTCCACTTCGGACAGGCGCAGGGCCAGCGCCTGCCGGTGCAGGTGGTCCTGCAGCGATTCGTGGGCGCCGGTCAGGTCCGAGGCTTCGGCATCGCTGTCGTCCAGGTTGTTCTTGCGCGCCGGCGCATCGCCGCCCCATTCGCTGTCATCGGGCGAGGACTCGACCGACCCGTCGCCTTCCCAGCTTTCTTCCAGTGTGGCTTCGGTGCTTGCTTCTGCCGTGGTTTCAGACTCTTTTTGGCTGCTTACGCTTGATGTATCTGTGTTTATAGCTATCGAATCCGTAGCGGAATCGAATTCGCGGCTGTCCTGGCTGACAGGCGTGTCGGTCTGGTCCAGTCCAAACTCTTCGCGCGGCGCCGAGTCGTCAGCCACTTCAAGAAAAGGATTTTCATCAAGCATCTGCTCGACTTCCTGGCTCAGCTCCAGCGTCGAAAGCTGCAGCAGCCGGATCGACTGCTGCAGTTGCGGCGTGAGCGCCAGGTGCTGCGAGACGCGGAGGGAAAGGCCTTGCTTCATGTTGATCGCATTACATTTTGAAATGTTCGCCCAGATATACCCGGCGTACATCGGCATTGTTCACGATTTCGGCCGGGGTGCCGTTGGCCAGCACATGGCCGTCGCTGATGATGTAGGCATGGTCGCAAATGCCCAGCGTCTCGCGCACGTTGTGGTCGGTGATCAGGACGCCGATGCCGCGCGATTTCAGGAAACCGATGATGCGCTGGATCTCGATCACGGCAATCGGGTCGATGCCGGCAAACGGCTCGTCGAGCAGGATAAAACGCGGCTGGGTGGCCAGGGCGCGGGCAATCTCGACCCGGCGGCGCTCCCCGCCCGACAGCGACGGCGCCGGCGAGTCGCGCAGATGGTCCACGCGCAAATCCTTGAGCAGCGCATCGAGCCGCGACTCCAGCGCGTCGCGGCCCAGCGGCTTGCCCGAGGCGTCACGCTGCAATTCAAGCACGGCGCGCACGTTTTCCTGCACGCTGAGCTTGCGAAAAATCGACGCTTCCTGCGGCAGGTAGCTCAGGCCCAGGCGGGCGCGCCGGTGAATCGGCATGTGCTCGACCGGCTGGCCGTCGATGGAGATGGCGCCCGCATCGGCGCGCACCAGGCCGACGATCATGTAGAACGAGGTGGTCTTGCCCGCGCCGTTGGGGCCGAGCAGGCCGACGACTTCGCCTTTTTGCACCGACAGCGAGACATCCTGCACCACCAGGCGGCTGCCGTAGGATTTCCTCAGGCCCTGCGCGACCAGGCTGCTGGGCGGCTCGGCGCGAACCGCTGCATTCTGCGCAATGACCTTATCAATGACTCGGTTCATGGATTCAGGGTGCTTTCGGGGATGTGCCGTTGCCCAGCGTGGTGCTGGGGCGCAAAACGGGCGCCGGTCCGCCGGATGGCGGGGTCGGGGCGGCGGCGCCAGCGGCCGGGCCGCGCGGCGACAGCATGGCGCGAACCCGTCCGCCGGGATTGGCGGCGGTGCTGTTTTTCGCGCCGCTATCGACGGTGAACACATCGGTGTTGTTGTCGTACACGATCAGCCCGCCGGTGGTCTCGTCGCTCAGCGTCGCGCCCTTGTAGCGGCGCACCACGGCGCGCTTGATGAACTTGACCAGGTCGGCGCGGCTGTCGTATTCGATCCGCTCGCCTTCGCCTTCGATGTACTCATCGACGCCATCGCGCTTTTTGCGGTAGTAGGCCAGCTTGCCGGGCGCTGCCGTGGCCACGGCCAGCTGGTAGCCCTCGGGATCCTGGCTGACCTCGACCTGGCCGCCGCGAATGATGGTGGTGCCCTTGGTGATGACGACGTTGCCGGTAAACACGCTGGTCTGCTTCAGGTCGTCGTAGCGCAAGGCGTCGGCCTCGGCATTCATCGGCTTGTCGCGGTCAGCTTTCTCGGCCGCGGCCGGCAGCACGGCACCCGCCGCCATGACGGCGAGCAGGAGGAGGGAGAGAAAAGGGCGTTTCATAAGGCACGAATCTTGCAGCTACGGATTTTGCCATTGTAGCCATGCCGGTCGCAGGAATTGCGCATGCGCGAAAACAGTCTTGCCCCACCTGGGCGCGGCCTCTGAATCATCAGGATTCAGGCGCCCTCACTCAGCTACATCATTGGCTGGCGGTGTAGAGCGGCACTGAGGCCGGCGCGGCCTGGCCGGGCGCCTGCGGGCGTGGATGCTCGCCGACGTCATAGGAGCCGAAGACTTCGCGGGCTGAGCGGGTTTCGGGCAGCACATAGACGATGCCGTCGGTTCCGGTGAACGCCGGGCTCACCACGTTGTCGTAAAACGGGGCCGGCACATTGATGCAGCCATAGGAAATGCGGTTGTCCAGCGGGGTCGGCGTGGCCAGGCGCTCGGCGCGGCGCTCCTTGGGCTGGGAGGTCACGACCCGGTGCAGGGAAATCGCCGCGTCGTAGTCCACCCAGAGAATTTCATCGCCGTGCAGATTGCGGTCCAGCGACGCCACGAAGCGGCCGGCAGGCGTGGTGCGCTCCTCGGGGCGAATGCTGGACAGCTTGCGCTCGCCAATGCCGGGGACGGAGTCATCGCCCACCGCCAGGCCAAGCAGCGCGGGGGCTGCGCCGCGCAGTTGTCCGTGGGCGTCGAATACAAAGACCCTGGCTTGCGTCTTGTCAACGATCAGGAAGGGCCGCTGGTGGTTGTCGGCCGAGTCCACCACCCAGTCGGCTAGTTTTTGCGACGCCGGGGACAACTGCGCGATGTCCTGCGCAACCGCTGGCTGCGCGGAAAGACCGGCCAGCGCCAGGCTCAGGAACAGTCCCCGGGCCATGGAGGTTGTCAAAAAGCGCAGTGGCTTTCTTTTTCCAGGTGTTGTCATTTTGCTGTCCATGCACATCAGGGCGCGCCTGCGCTGCTTAGTTGCGGTCCTGTTTGCGAATGCGTTGAGGCGCCATGTAGGGCGGCGCTGCCGTTACCGCAGGAGCCACGTCCGGCGTCAGCGCCACGACGGGGGTTTCGGGCGGAACTTCCACCCTGAAGGCGACCGGCTGTGGTGAAGGAGGCACCACCAAAAGCGCGACGACCGGGGGTGTCAGGCTGGCTGCCACTGGCGGAGCTGGAAGGGTCCGTGGGGGCGGGAACGGACTGGGTGGGGCTTCGACCGGCACGACGACGACCGGCGGTGGCACCACGACGACCGGCGATGGCGTACCGGCCGGCGGCGGCACCACCACAACCGGCGGTGGTGTACCGACCGGCGGCGGCACCACCACAACTGGCGGCACCACCACGACCGGCGGCACCACCACAACTGGCGGCACCACCACGACCGGCGGCACCACCACGACCGGCGGCACCACCACAACTGGCGGCACCACTACGACCGGCGGCACCACTACAACTGGTGGCACCACTACAACCGGCGGCGGAACCACCACGACCGGCGGCGTGATGTTCCCCGTCGTTCTTGCAACCGCAGGGCCGCAGCACGAAACCGCCAGGGCATAGGCGCTGGCATTGGGACCGCCCAGGCTGTAGCCTGTGTAGGTGATGCTCTTGCCGTTTCCCGCGCCCGAGGTATCGAAGTTTGCGGAACTCCCCGGTCCTGCAACCAGTGTCACGCCGGCAGGGTTGCCCTTGAGCGATGAAAGGGTGGTCGCCGTCGTGCCGTCAAAGACCTTGTCGCCGCCAGCGAACACCAGCATGTGCTGCGTCAGCGTGGCGCCGCTGCTCAGGATGAAGTTGCCCGAGTAGTCCGTCGGCGTGATGTACGAAGTCGGGTTGTAGTTCAGGGTGACCGGCGCATTCGGTCCCGTGACGCTAACGGGCGGGGCCAGCGGCGCAAAAACCACGGTGCCGCTGGCCGCGCCCGGTCCGGTGCCGCCATAACCGGCATTCAGCACCAGCCCAAGGGGCAGGCCCAGGCTCTGGGCGGGAATGCTGCTGCCTCGGGTCAGCGTGATTTTTGCGCCTATGTTCACATCCTCCGCAGCACAGATGTTGATGTTTCCGTCGGTCGTCGTCAGGGCGCCCAGCAGATTGACATCATGACCGGCGTTCAGCAGGACACTTCCATTGACCGTCGTGATGGCGGCATTCACATTGACATCGCGCCCACAGCAGGCGACAAAGTTGCCATTCGTGGCCGTCACCGCCGCATTCACGTTGATGTCCCGAATGGCATTCAGCGTCAAGGTCGTGGGAGTTGAACTGGCCGTCCAGCTGACGGCCTGGTTGATGTTGATGTCGCCATTGCCCGGCGTTGCCGCCAGCGTGCTGATGGTGACGCTGCTGGTGACCAGTTGCGCCGACAGCGTCGCCCCGGAGATGTTGTCCGTGGCCCCGCTGCCAATCGTGAAATCCTGCGGGTCGATCAGCCAGTTGCCGGTCTTTCCCTGGGGCGCTGCGGTGGTGATGCGGGTGTTGTCCGCCACCTTGACGCGTGCCGCCGAGGTTTCAATGAAGCCGCCATGGCCGCCTGCGGGCGCGCTGGCGTCCAGGGTTCCGGCAACATTGACGCTACCCGATGCCATGCCTCCCAGCAGCTTGATGGTGCCGCCTTGGTTCTGCAGCGTCTGCGCCTGAACCACGCCGGTGTTGTTGACCGCGTTGGACAGCAGGCTGCCCGCTGCCTGGGTGGTCATCAGCACCAGGCCGCCGTCGGCCCGGAGCAGTCCGCCGTTGTCAACCAGCGCGTTGACCGCGCCCTGATCGACCGTGACGCTCAAGAGCCTGTCGCCCGCCATGTCAAGCGTGACGGCATTGCCTGCGGCCAGCGCCACCGTGCCGAGCTGAGCCGCAATCACGCCCTGGTTGCTGACGTTCGCGCCCAGCAGGGCAATGTAGCCGCCGCTGGCGGCGTTGAGGCTTGCCTGGTTCACCACGCTGCCCGTGCCGGCGCCGGAAAACTGGTAGTTGCGCGCCATGAAGTTGGCATCGCTGATCCCCAGGGTGGACGCCACCAGCCCGCCCACGTTGACCGACGCACCCTGGCCAAACAGAATGCCGTTCGGGTTGACCAGAAAGACCTTGCCGTTGGAACTCAAGCTGCCCAGGATGCTCGAAGGATCGGCGCCGACAACCCGGTTGAGCGCGACCGAACTGCTGCCCGGCTGCACGAACTGGACCGACTCGCCGGCCCTGATGCCAAAGCTCTGCCAGTTGATCGCCACGTTGGGCGTGGTCTGGGTGATGGTCATGTGGCCTGGCGTGCCGCCAATGGTGGCGCTGCCCGCCGACACCACGCCACCCGTGGGCTGGGCATGCACGCCCGCACCGCAGGCCAGCATCAGGGAAACCGCCAGGGTTTTCAGGCCGAAGTGGGCGCCGCCGCCAGCCGCCGAGGTGCAGGACGAGATTTTCTTGCCGGCGCTGCGGGTGTTTTCTGAAACGGCAACAAAAGTGCCGGTCTGGTCGTTCCAGATGGAGCGGTGAATGTGGTTCATGGGGAGAGCTTTCGGGTGTTCTTCAAAAATGCGGGGGCTGTGTGGCGAGGCTTTGGCAGGCAAGGCTGCTCAGCGCAGGCTTAAAAATACTTGACGGCCTGGATCCAGAACCGGCCCGACTTGTCCGGCGCCGAAGTCGCGCTTGCGCTGCCCAGCTTGCGGGCGTAGGACGCCTTGACCACGAAGTTGTTGTAGGCCGACCAGTTCAGCCCGATGCCCGCGCCGCTCAGGCTTCGGTGGTTGTCGCCGGCTGCCCACGGGTTCTTGTTGAAGCTCACGCTGCCGGTATCGACGAAGCCGACCAGCTGCATCTGCCCTGGAAATTGGTCGGGAGTGGGGAGCCGCATCCGGGCTTCCAGCGTCAGCACATAGCCCTGGTCGGCATAGGCTTCGCCTTCCGGATAGGCGCGCACCCCGTTGATGCCGCCGAGTTCCATCTTTTCCGAAACGTCCAGGTTTTTCGACGCCACCTGGCCGTTGATGCCGGCGTACAGCGACACCGTGTCGGTCACGCTTTGCAGCCGCATGGCGCTAAAGCCCAGCTTGGTGTAGTGGCCGTTGCTCTGCGCCGTCGCCGCATCGAACGCGCGCATTGACGGGGTCTGGATGTCGATATGGCCGGCCGTGCCGGTGAGCGTATAGCTGCTCAAGCCGCCGCCGCCCAGGCTGTCGCGGTGGTCGCCGCGCAGGCTGGCCATCAGCGCCTGGGCCTTCTTGTCGGTCACCGCCCGCGTGGCGTCCACCCGGTCTTCAAAGGTCTTGTGGTCAAAGGCCAGGCCGGCGTACAGGTTGGTGTCGCGCGAGCGGATCAGCGGATAGCTGCCGTAGATGCTGGCGATCTTGGCCGTGCCATTGGCATTGAGGCTGGCAAATTCCCGGCCCAGTTCGTAGCCCAGCCAGCTATAGGCCAGGCCGGCTGTTGCCTTGCCGAACTGCATCTGGTAGGACGCCCGGGCGTAGTTCAGGCCCGAGCCCGAGGTCAGCACGCGCAGCGAAGCCACGTCGCCCCGGCCTGCCGCGTTGTTCAGGTTCACCGTCGCCCCGAGGCGGTACTCGCCGGTGTAGCGGTTGCCGGCGTTGTCTGCATCGATGCTGCCCGTGACGCGCTGGCCGGGCACCACGTCAACGATCAGGTCGGATGCGCCCAGCGACGCGCCGGGCGTCAGCGTCGAGGTGATGTTCACGCCGGGAATGTCCGACAGCAGCAGCAGGCGGCTTTCCAGCGGCGCGATGGCGACCGTGTCGCCGGCGTTGATGCCCTCAAGCTGGCCATAAACCAGGTCGTCCGACAAATGGCTCTGGTTGCGCACGGCGACCTTGCCGTACTGGCCTTCGACGACGGCAATGGTGACTGCGCCGTCCTTGATCTCCTGCGCGGGAAGGTAGGCCTGGGCGACGAAATAGCCGCTGCTGCGGTAGCGCTCGGTGATTTTGGCAGCCATGCCGCGCAGGTCGGCCAGACTGAGTTCGCTGCCCGGCCTGAACCCGGTCAGGGCCACCAGTTCGGCTTCGGGATAGGTGCGCGCGCCGCTCACCCGCAGGCTGTTGACAACAATCTTCACGGCATCGGAGGCTGCAGTCGCTGGTGCGCTGCTGGGCTCGATGCGAATGGCAGGCGCCATTTTTTGGGGAACCGGGGCGGGCGGGATTTGCTGGATCTGGCTGCCGGCGCTGGGGGGTTGCTGGGCCAACACGCCCTGGCTCAGGGCCAGGAGTGCCAACGGCAGAAGATTGTTTTTGAACAAGGGAGGCCTTTTGCGAGAGTGACTTTGATTCGGACCACGCCCGGTCAGGAGCCGGACGATGGATGCAAAAGGGTGAACAGTTTCAGTAGCTTTTTTGCATGGAAAAGTATTTTTTCCTTAAATTGATTAAATACGTAAACTTGATAAAAATGTGTAACACGGCGTAGGATGAAACCCACTGTCACTGCAGGGGCTAAGCGTTTTGTGGCGCAGGGCTCAAAAACAGGGCAGGCGCGCCGGCGGCGCAATGGCCAGCGACTGAGCGCGCCAAACCTGCCGTGGCGTCACGATTTTTAGATAAAAAATGCTGTTTGCGCTTGTTCAGCTTGCGAAGTGTGCTACTGAATAAGTAGCATATGAAGGCCCGGCCTGCCACTGGCCAGGGCTTTGCGCTTCAGGCTTCTTGGGAAAAAGCCTGTTCCTGGATTTATCGCGCCTTGCCGCGCGACTGCCCGATCAGGTAATCGGTGACCTGCAGCGCGCGTTCCAGCGTCTTGGCCTGCGTGCCCGAGGTGAAATAACGGCCGTTGATGCCCAGGGCGGGAACGCCGTCCAGCGCATAGGCATCCTGCAGCTGCGTGGCCTTGCGCACCTTGGTGCTGACCGAGAACGAGTTGTACATTTCAACAAACTTCGCCTTCGGAATGCCCTGTTTTTCGACCCAGGCCGTGATCTGGTCGGCGGTGGCGAGTTGCTGCTTTTCAAGGTGGATGGCGTTGAAGACCTTTTTGTGCAGTTCCTCGACCTTTCCCATGGCTTCGAGCACGTAATACAGGCGCTGCTGCGGCTCGAAGTCGGGCCGGAAGGCGATGGGCGCGCGGCGCACCAGCACGTCCTTGGGAACTTTCTTGGCCCAGGCATCGAACATCGGCTCGAAGGCGTTGCAGTGCGGGCAGTTGTACCAGAAGAATTCAACCACCTCGACCATGCCGGCCGGTGCTTCTGTGGCGGCCGGCTTGTCCAGCGTCAGGTAGTCCGTGCCGCTTTGAAAGGCCTTGGCCTGGGCTTGCGCCAGCGAGGGAAGTGCGGAAATGCCCGTGGCGGCGACTGCCAGCGTGGCGGCTGAAATTGAAAACTCACGACGTTGCATTGATGGTTTCTCCTGGTGTCAATGTTGCAAAGGTTTGATGCAGCCAACCCAAAAAGTTCAGCCAGGATGAAACTTAACGCTGCACCCGGACCAGCGCGGTTTCTATCGAACTGTTGTCGAGCTTGTCCTTGACCTTGTCGGCGTCGTCTTTTTTGTCAAACGGACCCACGCGCACGCGGTACACCGTGCGGCCGGCCTGTTCGCGCTCGGTCACCTTGGCCTGCATGCCCAGCAGCAGCAGGCGGGCGCGCTGCTGCTCGGCGTCTTCGGGGGTGCGGTAGGCGCCGGCCTGGATGAAGTAATTGAACGGGTCCGAGCCGGACGCCGCTGCCGGCGCGGCCTCTGAGCGCGACTTGACCAGGTCGCCCAGCGGATCGGCCGACGGGGGTCTGGCCGGTTTGGCCACGATGGCAGGCGCAGGCGCAGGCACAGCCGGCGCCGCCACGGGTGCTTCAACAGGCGTTGCCGGTTTGGGTGTTTTCACGACACGTTCGGGTTTGGTTACGGCCTCGGGCTTCGTCACCGCCTCGGGCGTTGCGACACGTTCAGGCTTCTTTACCGCCTCGGGCGCGGCAACATGTTCGGGTTTTTTCACCGCCTCGGGCGTGGCAACACGCTTGGGCTTGGCCGCCGCCTCGGGTGCCGTGCCACGCTCTGGCGTCAGCACCGGGTCGGGCACGGTGCTGGACGTGGCCGCCTCGGCTTCGGGTTCGACCGGCGGGATGAGATCACCCGCCGCCGACGGGGCGGCCGGCCTGGCGGGATTTTTCCCGGCCAGGGGCGCGTTCGGATTCCAGTCCTTGTTTTTCCGGGCTTCGGCGGCATCGCTGTCCGGGCTGTGCGTCGGACTCTTGTTCATGAAGGGCACCGGCACCTTGGTGACGTACACCGCCACGGTGAGCGCAATGCCCAGGCCGAGCAGCGCGCCAATAACCAGACCCAGCAGGGTTCCACCACGTTGCTTTTTCATACCGTTTTCCGATGACTTAGCCGTTACTTGCATTGACTGAAATTTGAATGGCTGCCGGGGTTTGCCAGCAGCCTGGTTACATCTTGCGCGGCGCACTGACGCCCAGCACCGCGAGGCCATTGTGCAACACCTGCGCGGTGGCCGCGACCAGCGCCAGGCGCGCGAGTTTGACTGCCTCGTCATCGACCAGGATGCGCTCCGCGTCGTAGTAGCTGTGGTAGCAGGCGGCCAGCTCGCGCAGGTAAAACGCCACGTCGTGCGGCGCAAAACCGGCGGCCGCATGGCTGAGCATGTCGGTGTACTTGGCCAGCAGCAGCATCAGCGCCTGCGCCTGCGGGCTGGCCAGCGGCGACAGGTCGACATGCCCGAGCTGGCTTTCATCGCCGCCCCAGGCGGTCAGGATGGAGCAAATGCGCGCATGCGCGTACTGCACGTAGTACACCGGGTTTTCGTTGTTCTTGGCCAAGGCCAGGTCGATGTCGAAGATGTATTCGGTGTCGGGCTTGCGGCTGAGCAAAAAGAAGCGCACCGCGTCGGCACTGGTCCATTCGATCAGGTCGCGCAGCGTGACGTAGCTGCCAGCGCGCTTGGAAATCTTGACTTCCTCGCCGTTGCGCACGACGCGCACCATGGTGTGCAGCACGTAGTCGGGGTAGCCTTGCGCAATGCCGGCATTGGCCGCCTGCAGGCCGGCGCGCACCCGGGCGATGGTGCCGTGGTGGTCCATGCCCTGGATGTTGACCGCCTTGGTAAAGCCGCGCTCCCACTTGGCCAGGTGGTAGGCCACGTCGGGAACGAAGTAGGTGAACGTGCCGTCGCTCTTTTTCATGACGCGGTCTTTGTCGTCGCCGTAGTCGGTCGATTTGAGCCAGAGCGCGCCGTCCTGCTCGTAGGTCTTGCCGGCGTCTTTTAGCCGCTGCACCGTGGACTCGACGCGGCCCGAACTGTACAGGCTCGATTCGAGGTAGTAGTTGTCAAAGCGCACCGAAAAGGCCCGCAGGTCCAGGTCCTGCTCGTGGCGCAAATAGGCCACGGCGAACTGGCGGATGGCTTCCATGTCTTCGACATCGCCCGAGGCGGTGAATTCACGGTCGTCGGACCTGACGGTCTTTTTGGCCAGAAAATCGCGGGCAATGTCGTCGATGTAGTCGCCGTTGTAGGCCGGCTCGGGCCAACTGGCGTCGCCCGGCTTCAGGCCCTTGGCGCGCGCCTGCGTGCTGGTGGCCAGGGTGTGGATCTGCACGCCGGCATCGTTGTAGTAGAACTCGCGCCAGACCTGCGCGCCCTGCGTGGCGTGGAGGTTGCAGATCGCGTCCCCCAGCGCCGCCTGCCGGCCATGGCCGACATGCAGCGGGCCGGTCGGGTTGGCAGAGACGAACTCGACGATCATCTTGCGGTCGTGGTCGGTGGCTTGCGTGCCGTAGCGGCTTGCGGCCTGCAGCACTTCGCGAACGGTTTCCTGCTTGGCGGCGGGCTTCAGGCGGATGTTGATGAAGCCCGGGCCGGCGATTTCAACCGCCTCGACCCAGCGCTCGAAGGCTGGCGCCAGCAGCAGCCGGGCGCGCAGGCTTTCGGCCGTCTGGCGCGGGTTTTGTTTGAGCGGCTTGGCCAGCTGCATGGCAGCGGTGCAGGCGAAGTCGCCATGGGCGGCGACTTTGGGCGACTCGAAGGCGGCTTTGTCGCCAGCACCGGGAGAGAGTTGTTCCAGCGCGATAGCCAGGGCGGAGAGCAGGTCTTTTTTAATCGAAAGCATGGGCGGATTTTACGGTCAAGCCAATGCCGGCCGGATTGGCGTCTGGCCCCGGTGGATACCCGGTCATCGAATCCGGTGCTGGCCGCGTTAGGGTCTGGATTTCCAGCCGGAAATCACTTCCAAACTCATTTATTGGAGTCACCATGAACAAATTGCTGTCACTGAGCGCTATTGCATTTGCACTGACGATGGGCCTGTCGGCCGGCGCCCAGGCCCAGAACGCCCCGGCTGCCCCGGCCAAAATGGCCCCGGCGTCAGCGCCAGCGGTTTCGGCCGCGTCCCCGGCCGTTGTCGCGCCGGCCAAAACCGGTCAGCAAAGCAAGATGGCCACCTGCAACAAGGATGCCACTGGCAAGAAGGGCGACGAGCGCAAGGCTTTCATGAAGGAATGCCTGAGCGCCAAGAAAGAAGTGACTGCGCAAGACAGCACCCAGCAAAGCAAGATGAAAACCTGCAACGCCGATGCCAAAGGCAAAAAAGGCGATGCGCGCAAGGCCTTTATGAAAGAGTGCCTGAGCAAATGAGGCCTTGCCGCTGGCCCGGCGATGCCTGCCGGGTGCTATTGAATAAATAGCTGCCTATGCTTATGGGCATTGCGCAAATGGCATATTTCTATCAGAACCTTGCATTGATGAGGCCGCCGGCCGGCCGCTTCAGCCCTGCAGCAGGCCGTCGCGCGCGGCCCGCTTGATGGCCTGCGTCAGGCGCTGGGCGGCCAGCGGCTCGCGCGCCCAGTGCTGCCAGTACAGCACCACATCGACCGGATGGCCGGGCAGGACTTCCTGCAGCGGCGCCCGCCCGGTGCGCGCCTGCAGCAGCAGATCGTGCATCATGCCCCAGCCCAGGCCGAGTTCCAGCGCCAGCTCGAAGGCATCGACCGCCGGGACGAAGTGGCGCGGATACAGCGCACCCTGCAAGTTGAAATGCTGCGCCAGCCAGGCGTCCTGCAGCGCGTCCTTGCGGTTGAAGATCACTGCCGGGCTGCGCAGCATGAGGTGAGGCAGGGCGGCGCCCCACTCGGCAACCAGCGCCGGCGCGGCCACGCAGCGGTAGCGCATGATGCCCAGCGGCTCGGCCACGCAGCCGCGCATGGCCTGCGCCAGCGTGGTGACGCAGCCGACCACATCGCCGCTCTTGAGCGCGTCATGGGTGTGGTCCTGGTCATCGACCACCACGTCGAGCAGCAGGCGGTGCTGTTGCACGGCGGGCGCCACGCCCGGCAGGAACCAACTGGTCAGCGAATCGGCATTCACCGCCACGCTCAGGGTCTGCATGCGCGCCGTGTCAGCGCCCGCGCCCGGCAGGCCGGCCATCAGGTCGGCTTCCATCAGCCGCAACTGCTTGACATGCGCCAGCAAAGCCTGGCCGGCCGGGGTGGCGGCTACCCGCTTGCCGCGCACCAGCAGCCGCTGACCGAGCGCCGCCTCCAGCGACTTGATGCGCAAGGACACCGCTGCGAGCGTCACGCTCAGCGCCTTGGCGGCCGCGCCAAAACTGCCGCCTTCAATGACGGCGGCCAGTGCTTCGAGTTGCCTTGCATCCAGCATGGAACCTGCTTTAGTTTTTATTGAGTAAAGCTAATTTTAGTTAATTCTATTTAATTCATCGGCGAGAGTCGCGACACTGGCAGGGCGTCTGCAGCAAGGCAGGCGCTTTGATCTTTTGCCATTCACCCTGACGCGTGCCTCCCATGAACCTCTTCACCGCTCCGGCTTTCTTCGCTGGCCTGGCTTTAAGCCTGTCGCTCATCATGGCCATCGGGCCGCAAAACGCCCATGTCATGCGCATGGGGCTGCGGCGCGAGCACCTGTGGCTGACGGTGGCGATTTGCGTGGTGACCGATGTGTCGCTGATCGCCGTCGGCGTGGGCGGGCTGGCGCAACTGGGCGGCCTGTCGGGCAAGCTGCTGGGCGCGCTGACGGGCGCTGGCGCCGTGTTGCTGTTCATGTACGGCGCGCAGGCGATGCAGCGCTTTGTCCGGCCGGCGCCGCTGGCCGTACCGGGCGCAGGGCCTGAGGCGGCGCCAGGCATGTCGCGCCGCCGCGCCATCGGCCTGGCCGTCGCCATGTCCTGGCTCAATCCGCATGCCTGGCTGGACACCGCCGTGCTGATGGGCACCGCCTCGCTGGCCTACGCGCGGCCCGACAACGCGGTGTTTGGGCTGGGCGCGGCCGCCGGTTCGCTGCTGTGGTTCAGCGCCCTCGGCCTGGCGATGTGGAGCCTGGGCAGCCGCCTGAACGCGCCGTGGGTCTGGCGCGCGCTCGATGGCTTGGTGGCGCTGATGATGTGGGGCACCGGCGCGTGGCTGCTGGCCGGGCTGGTTTAGGTCAATGCCTCAGGCTGCGGTCAGCAATAACTTCCCGTCCGTCATTCCCGCGAAGGCGGGAATCCAGCAACACGGGCTGAAACGCTCCAACGAGTCTGGATACCCGCCTTCGCGGGTATGACGCAGGGAAGTTATCGATTTGCCAGATACTTACTGCCGCCAGAACTCCGGCTGGCTGTAGTGGTGCTTCAGGAAATCGATCCACAGCCGCACCCGCAACGGCAGATGCTTGCGCTGCGGAAACACGGCGTAAATGCCGTTGGCCGGCGCGGCAAAGTCTTCCAGCACCGCCACCAGCCGGCCGGCGGCGATTTCGGACTCGACTTCCCAGGTGCTGCGCCAAGCAATGCCGTAGCCCGCCAGGCACCAGTCGTGCAGCACCTGCCCGTCGGAGCAGTCGAGCGGGCCTCCGGGTTTCAGATAAACCAGTTCGCCGGCCACATGAAACGCCCAGCCGCGCGTCTGCGAGGCTTCGCTGGACAGCGTGAGGCAGTCGAATTTGGCCAGTTCGGCGGGGTGCTGCGGCGTGCCATGCTGCTTTAAATAGCGCGGCGTGGCCACGCACAGCCGCCGGTTGTCGGCCAACCGGACGCTGACCAGCGACGAGTCGGGCAGGTCGCCGACGCGCACCGCGCAGTCAAAGCCTTCGCCGGCCAGATCGACCACCCGGTCGCCCAGGTTCAGCGTGATGGTCACGTCGGCATGCTGCTCGCGGAATGTGGCCACCAGCGGCGCGACATGGCGCCGGCCAAAGCCAGCCGGCGCGGTGATGCGCAGGTGGCCGCTGGCCTTGACGCCGCCGGCCGACACGCTGGCCTCGGCATTGGCCAGGTCGGCCAGCAGGCGCTGGCAGTCTTCGAGGAAAGCGCTGCCCTCGTGCGTCAGCGTGATGCGCCGCGTGGTGCGCACCAAGAGCTTGACGCCCAGGCGCTCCTCCAGCGCATCGAGCCTGCGCCCCATGATGGCTGGCGCCACGCCCTCGGCCAGCGCCGCCGCCGTCAGGCTGCCGCGCGCGACCACGGAGACAAAGGATTCGAGCTGCTTGAGTTTGGCCATGGACGCAGATTATGGGGCTGGGGCGGCCTCGCTCCTGACCAGGGCTCAGGCCTGGTGATAGCGCAGCTTCATCACCAAAATGGCCAGCGCCAGGACCAGGGTGATGCAATTGGCCACGACGATGGGCCAGGCGTCCATCAGCAAACCATAGACGGTCCAGCACAGCACGCCGACGGTGAACGCGCTGTACATGCCCAGCGAAATGCCGCGCACGTCCCGGGTATGAAAGGTGTGCCAGGCCTGGGGTACAAAGCTGGCCGTGGTGAGGGTGGCGGCGCAGTAGCCAATCAAATCGGTAAGCAGCATGATTTCTGGAGGTGGACGGGGAAGCTAACTGTAGGCGTTATTGAACGGATAAAACATTGCCGAAGCGCCCCGTTTTTCACCATTGCGTGAGCGAGAGCGCTTGCGATGCGCCTTGCAGCGCGGGCGAGACCGGGCTGTGGATCACCCAGGTGGGGATGGCCTGCAAATAGGGCTTGAAGCGGCCCTTGTCCTCAAAGCGGGCGCGAAACGGCGAGGCTTCAAAGCGCTCGCCCATGCGCGGCACGATGCCGCCGCCGATGTAAATCCCGCCGCGTGCGCCCAGCGTCAGCGCCAGGTCGCCCGCCACGCTGCCCAGAAAGCCGCAAAACATGTCGAGTGCCTGGTTGGCGGTGGACAGGGGCACGTCCCGCGCGCGCGCCATCACGTCCGCCGGGGTGGTGATCTCGCGGCCCTGGCCGTCCTTGAGGTCGCACAGCGCGTGGTACAGATCGACCAGGCCCGCGCCTGAAATCACGCGTTCCGCCGACACATGGCCATAGCGCTTTTGCAACTGCTCGATGGCTGCGAATTCCAGGGCCGTGGCGGCGCTCAGGCTCACATGGCCACCTTCCCCTGCAATCGGAATCCACTTGTTCTGGTGGCCCAGCGGCAACAGGCCCGACACGCCCAGTCCGGTGCCCGCACCGATCAGGCCGATGGCCGCGTCGGGCGCCGCCTGGCCGCCCCCCACGGCGCGCCTGTGTGCCTCGGGCAACTGCGGGAGCGACAAGGCCAGCGCGGTGAAGTCGTTGAGCAGCAAAAAACGCGCAAGGCCCAGGCCTTCGCGCAGGGCGCTGACCGAGAACTTCCAGTGGTGGTTGGTCATGGCGACCTGGTCGCCCGTGACCGGGTTGGCAATGCCAAAGGCAGCGCAGGGCGGCGCGCTCAAGCCTTGTTCGCGCAAATAGCTTTGCGCGGCCTCCAGGAGGGATGCATGTTCGGCGCACGGCAACACTTGCACATGGCTGATCGCTGCGCTTTCGCTGGCTTGCCAGCCAAAGCGGGCGTTGGTGCCGCCAATGTCGCCCAGCCAGCGCGGATAGGGGGCGGGGCTGGCGATGTCCGGGTTGCGCGATTCAAACATGGCTCAAGCTTTCTTTCTGGCGTGAAGCCTCGGTGGTGGTGGGGGGTGCGCCGCGCATCAGGCTTCCTCGAACCAGGACAGGTGTTCGCGCGCCATCAGCGCCGATGAGGCAGCCGGTCCCCAGTTGCCGGCTGAATAGCTGCGGGGCTTGTCGTCCAGCGCTTTCCAGCCGGCCAGGATGGGTTCTATCCACGTCCAGGCCGCTTCCAGTTCGTCGCGGCGCATGAAGTGCGTCAGCCGGCCTTTGACCACGTCGATCAGCAAGCGTTCATAGGCTTCGGCGCGGCGCTTGTCGGAGGTCGATTGCAGGTCAAGGCCGAGCTTGACGGGGTGCAGTTTCATGCCCGAGCCGGGCTCCTTGACCATCATCTCCAGGTGGATGGACTCTTCGGGCTGCAAGCTGATGATCAAGCGGTTGGGCTCATGGCTGGCCGCCGTGCCAAAGATCGAGAAGGGCTGGTCGGCGAACTCGATGATGATTTGCGACTGGCGCTGTTGCATGCGCTTGCCGGTGCGCAGGAAGAAGGGCACATTGGCCCAGCGCGTGTTGTCGATGTGCGCGCGCAAGGCCACGAAGGTTTCGGTGCGGCTGCCGGCCGGCACGTCGTCTTCTTCAAGGTAGCCCTTCACGGCGGCACCCTCGGACGCACCTGCGGTGTACTGGCCGCGCACCGTGTCGCGCTTGATGTCGGCCAGGTCCATCTTGCGCAGCGAGCGCAAGACCTTGAGCTTTTCATCGCGCACATCGTCGGCATCGAGCGAGATCGGCGGCTCCATCGCCACGATGCACAGCAGTTGCAGCAGGTGGTTTTGCACCATGTCGCGCATGGCGCCGGCACCGTCGTAAAAGCCGGCGCGGCTGCCCACGCCCACGGTTTCGGCCACCGTGATCTGCACGCTCCTGATGTAGGGGGCGCGCCACAGCGGCTCGTAAATGGCGTTGCCAAAACGCAGCACCATCAGGTTTTGCACCGTTTCCTTGCCCAGGTAGTGGTCGATGCGGTAAATCTGATGCTCGTCAAAGTAGCGCGCCACTTCGGTGTTGATGGCGCGGGCCGAGGCGAGGTCGGTGCCCAGCGGTTTTTCAAGCACCACACGGGCCTGCGCATCGACCAGGCCGGCGTCCGAGAGCCGGGCGCAAATCTGCGTGAACAGGCTGGGCGCCGTGGCCAGGTAGAACACGCGCAATGCAGGCTGGCTGCACAGGGTTTTGAGCCGGGCGTAGTCCTCGCCTTGCATCACGTCCATGCTGACATAGGTCAGGCGCGCCAAAAAATGTTGCCAGTCGCTGGCGCTGAAGGCACTGGCGTCGATGAATGCGGGCGAGTGACTGTCGATGAACGCCAGGTACTCGTCATGCGTCCAGTCCTGACGGCCAATGGCGATGATGCGTGCGTCGGCCGCCAGCTTTTCGTGCAGGTGCGCCATGTACAGCGCGGGCAGCAGCTTGCGGAACGACAGGTCGCCCGTGCCGCCGAAGATCACGATGTCGAGTGCGCCGGCAGGTGGAAGGTGGGTGGTCATGGGTAGTGTGTGTTGAACAGGTTGTGTTGCATGGTGCGCGGCAGGAACCGCGCCTGCGCGTTGCCACTGCGCACGGCCACCAGCATAGCCGGGTCAGGCGATGCGCAGGCCACTTTGTGCATCAAACCAGTTGTTGTGCTTGCTGCTCACGCCGAGGCCGGTCAGCTCGCCGACCTTGACGGGCGTATTTGGCGGCACGCGCACGGTGATCGGCCCCACGGCGGTCTTGATCACCACATAGGTGTCCGCGCCGGTGGGCTCCACCAGCATGACCTCGCCGCGCCACGGCGCATCCGCCTGCAGGTGGATGTGCTCGGGCCGCTGCCCCAGCATGACCGCGCCGGCCGGCGCCGGGCAGTCCAGCGGCAGTTCCCCGCCTTCAAAGGAAAATAGGCCTCCTGCGCTGGTCCCGCTTGCATTTCCAGCTATGAAATTCATAGTAGGCGAGCCAATGAAGCCCGCCACATAGGTATTGGCGGGACGGCGGTAAATATCGTCGGGCGTGCCGATTTGCTGCAGGATGCCGTCTTTCATGACCGCGATGCGGCTGCCCAGCGTCATGGCCTCGATCTGGTCGTGCGTGACATACACGCTGGTGATGCCGCTGAGCTGGTGCAGGCGCTTGATCTCGGCGCGCATTTCCACCCGCAGCTTGGCGTCCAGGTTGCTCAAGGGCTCGTCGAATAAGAATATCTGCGGGTCACGGGCCAGGGCGCGCCCCATGGCGACGCGCTGGCGCTGGCCGCCGGAGAGCTGCGCCGGGCGGCGGTTCAGCAAATGCTCGATCTGCAGCATGGCGGCCACCTCGGCGATGCGCTTGACGCGCGCCGCTTTGGGAACCTTGCGCATCTCCAGCGCAAAGCCGATGTTGTCGGCCACGCTCATGTTCGGATACAGCGCGTAGCTCTGGAACACCATGGCAATGTCGCGCTGGGCGGGCGCGACGCCGACAACGTCCTTGCCCGAAATGAGCAGCTGGCCTTCGCTGGGTTCTTCCAGGCCGGCGATGATGTTGAGCAGGGTGGACTTGCCGCAGCCCGAAGGCCCGACCAGGATCAAAAATTCGCCCGGTGCGACGTCGATGTCGATTTTTTTAAGGACTTCCACGGCCTTGTCGGCCTTGCCATAGACTTTGCGGATGCCCGCGATTTTGAGTGAAGCTGCCATGATTTTTTATCCTTTCACAGCGCCGGCTGTGAGACCCTTGACGAAATATTGACCTGCCAGCACATACACCAGCATGGTGGGCAGCCCCGCGATCACGGCAGCGGCCATGTCCACGTTGTAGCTTTTCACGCTGCTGGAGGTGTTGGCCATGTTGTTCAGGCCGACCGTGATCGGCTTGCTGTCGGCGCCGCTGAAGGCCGCGCCAAACAGGAAGTCGTTCCAGATGTTGGTGAACTGCCAGATCAGCGTCACCATCAAGATCGGCGTTGACAGCGGCAGCACGATGCGCCAGAAAATGCGCCAGAAACCCGCGCCATCCATGCGCGCCGCATTCACCAGCTCCTTGGGAATGGCGGTGTAGTAGTTGCGGAAAAACAGCGTGGTGCCGGCCATGCCCGCCAGGCAATGCACCAGCACCAGTCCGCTGATGGAACTGGACAGGCCCAGATAGCCCAGCACCTGGCTCATGGGCAGCAGCACCACCTGAAACGGCATGAACACGCCGAACAGCAGGAAACCGAACAGCAACTCGCTGCCCCTGAACTTCCACAGGCTCAGCACGTAGCCGTTGACCGCGCCCCAGGCGGTGGAGATCAGCACCGCCGGAATCGCCATGCTGACCGAATTCCAGAAGTAGGGCTGCAAGCCACGGCAATCGACCCCGGTGCATGCCGAGGACCAGGCCAGGCGCCAGGCGTCGAAGTTGAGCGAGGCGGGCGGGCTCAGCAGGTTGCCTGAGCGGATCTGCTCGGCATCCTTGAAGGAGGTTGCGAGCATGACGTAGAACGGCGCCAGGAAAAACAGGGCCGCGACCAGAAGCACCGCGTAGAGCAGCGCACGGCTAATGTGTTTAGCGAAAGGGTGTTTAGCGATCATGGGGTTTGGCTCGAAGTTCGCTGTAAAGATAGGGCACGACGATGGCCGCTACCGTGGCCAGCATCATGGTGGCGCTGGCAGCGCCCAGGCCGATCTGGCCGCGGGTAAAGCTCATGACGAACATGAAGGTGGCGGGCACGTCGGTCGCATACCCGGGGCCGCCATTGGTCAGCGCCATCACCAGGTCGAAACTCTTGATGGACAAGTGCGCCAGCACCAAAATGGTTGAGAACACGACCGGGCGCAGGATGGGCAAAAGAATGCGCCAGTAAATGCGTGGCAGCGAGGCGCCGTCGATTTGCGCGGCCTTGATGATGCTGTCGTCAATGCCGCGCAAGCCCGCCAGGAACAAGGCCATGGCAAAGCCGGCCGACTGCCAGATGCCGGCAATCACCACGCAGTAAATGGCGAAGTCGCTCTGCACCAGCCAGTCGAAATGAAAACTTGCCCAGCCCAGGTCGTGCATGAGCTTTTCCAGCCCGAGGCTGGGATTCAGAATCCATTTCCAGGCGGTGCCGGTGACGATGAAGGACAGCGCCATCGGGTACAGGTAAATGATGCGCAAGGCGCCTTCCCCGCGCACCTTCTGGTCCAGGAAAATCGCCAGCACCATGCCGATCAGCATCGAGCCGCCGACGTAGAGCAGGCTGAAAATACCGAGGTTTTTCAGCGCCACCCACCAGCGGTCCATCTCGAACAGCCGCTCGTACTGCGCCAGCCCGACGAACTCGTCATAGTTGGGCAGCATGCGCGAGCCGGTGACGGACAGCACGCCGTTCCACACCATGAAGCCGTAAATAAAGGCAAACCCCAGCACGAAGGCCGGTGAAATGACCAGTTTGGGCAGCCACGTTTCAAAATTGTTTTTCATCTCGTTCACATCTCCTGTACCCGCCTTGGGCGGCGGTTAGAACGGTTAAAAAGGGCAGTCTTGCGAGCACCCCGTCAAACGTCACGTCTGAATAAAGCGGATTACCACCACACCTCGTACTGCACACCCATGATGGTGCTGGAGGTTCTGCCCCCCGCGCCGAACGTGCTGGCGTTGGCCGCTGCCGCTGCGGTGTTCCAGTTGGCCTTGGTCACATACAAACGCACTTCAGGGCGGCTCCAGAAGTCCGGCCCCACCGAGATGGTTGGCGCGATGGTGACCTTGTTGAGCGTCTGGTTGCCGGTGGGCGCCTTGCGGGCGGTCAGGCCCACTTCGGCCAGCAGCTTGAAGTTGCTGGAGAAGGCATACGACACGCGGCCGCCCACCGAGGTGTCCTTGGTCGTCACACTGGTGCCGTCCACCTTGTTGGTCTGGTAGCTCAGCAAGGTCTGGCCGCCAAAAGCGCCGCTTTGCCAGTTCAGCGAATCCGCAATGCGGCTCACGCGCTGGCCGGCGGTCACGCCGTCGATGGACTGGAACTCGCCATCAATCCGGGCGTGTCCCGTCGATGTTTGCAGGAACAGCGAGTTGGTCATGCCATCGACCAGGAAGTTTTCCTGGTTGTGCGACACCGAGATGCCGGAGCCGGAGTTGCTGTTGGCCAGGCCGCTGCCTTTGACCGTGGTCAGCAACACGCGCAGCTTGCCGTCGGGGTTGGTGTTGATGGCGGAAATGTCCACATTCAGGCGGGTGGCCTTCACGCCGGCGGGCATTGAGCTGTCGAACTTGTCACCGCTGAACAGGCCGACGCCGAGCTTGGCGCCGCCAATGCCGATGTCGGTCACGCCGGCGCCCTGGTTGTCGCCGTAGTTCAGCAGGAAGTTGTCAACGATGTGCACGTCCTGAATCCGCAGCCGGCGCTGCCCGGCCCAGACCTTGGCTTCCGGGGCAAACGACAGCCCGCTCATTTCCACGTAGGCCTGGTCGGTGCCGACCGAACCGCTGCCCCACTTGACGGGCATGTAGTGCACTTTCCATTTCACGCCACCGGCCTCGAAGTTCTTGATCAGGTCGATCTCGATGCCGTTGTCGCCTTCGTTGCCGAGGCGGTACTTCTGCAAGTCGCCGCCCAGGCTCAGGCCGCCCTTGATGTTGTCGTCATGGCTCAGCACCGGGCCGCCACGGGAGTAGCCGTGGAACTCAATGCCGCCCACATCCATGGCGAATGCGCTGCCTGCGCACAGGGCTGCAGCGGCTGCGATCAGGCTGATTTTGTGTGTTGTCTTCATTGTTGTTTTTTCTGTCAGAAGGGGGTGCGGGCTTATTTGGTTTTTGCTGCGGCAGCGATGCGCTTTTGCGCCTCGTCCACCGAGATCTTGTCGTCGTTCCAGAACTGGCTGACCGCGTCCTTGATGGCGCCTTCAGCCGCAGGGCTGATGGCCATGCCGTGGGCCACCGAAGGCACCAGCCCGCCGGTTTTGGCGGTCTCCACAAAGTCCTTGCCGGACAACTTGGCGCAGTCGTCAAACTTGGCCATGTTCATGTTCAGGCGCACCGGAATCGAGCCCTTGTTCAGGTTGAAAATCTCCTGGAACTCCGTGCCCATGATGGCCGCCGACAAATCCGCCTGCGCCTTTTGCGCTGCGGCGCCTTTGAGCTTGAACATGGCGAACGAGTCCACATTGAAGGTGAACGCATTGGCGGTGCCGGGCGCGGCGGCGCACAGGAAGTCCTTGCCAGGCACCTTGCCGGCCGCAATGAACTCGCCCTTGGCCCAGTCGCCCATGAACTGGAAGGCCGCTTTTTCCTGCATCACCATGGCGGTGGCCAAATTCCAGTCGCGCCCGGGCGCGGCAGCGTCGGTGTAGCCCTTGATCTTGCGGAAGGTTTCCAGCGACTTCTTCATGGTCTCGCCGGTCAATGCCTTTTGGTCAAGCTTGACGAGCGCGTCGCTGTAGAACTTCGGGCCACCCACGCCCAGCACCACGGACTCGAAGGTGGTGAAGTCCTGCCAGTTCTGGCCACCGTGGGCCACCGGAATCAGTCCCGCTTTCTTGATCTTGTCAGCCGCGACAAAAAACTCGTCCCAATTTTTGGGCATGCCCGCGACACCGGCTTTTTTCAGCACGGCGGCGTTGGCCCACATCCAGTTCACGCGGTGCACGTTGACGGGAACCGCCACGAAATTGCCTTTGTACTTCATGACGTCGGCCACCACCTTGGGCAGCAGGCTGTCCCACTTTTCGGCCTGGGCGACGCTGTCCATGTTGGCCAGCACGCCTTCAGCCGCCCATTCCTGGATCGCCGGGCCTTTGATCTGGGCGGCTGCGGGCGGGTTGCCCGACACCACGCGGCTCTTGAGCACGGTGGCCGCGTTGTCGCCGCCGCCGCCCGCTACGGCGAAATCTTTCCAGACATGGCCTTTGGCTTCCATGATTTTCTTGAGTTCGGCGACCGACTTGGCCTCGCCACCGGAAGTCCAGTAATGCAAGACTTCGACTTCACCGGCCATGGCCGCCGTGCCAGCGGCCACCAAGGCAAGGGCCGTAGCCAGCTTGGAAAGTTTCAACATGTTGTCTCCTGATAGTGATGCTCCGCCAGCGCAGCCGGCCAGGGAACATGGTTTTTTATCCGGGCTGGCACCATGCCGCTCGAATTAATTAATTGTTAATTAATTTAAAACAAAACCCCATGGGATTTACCCTAGGATGCGCTTGAAAAACAAGGCCGCAAAGACCCGGCCGCAGGTGAGCGCCGCTGATCTGCCTAACAATCTTTCAGCCAGCCCATAAATTTATCCACCCCGGAACACACCCATGAACTACCAGCCCAACGCCGCCCGCTATGACACCATCCCCTACCGAAGCTGCGGACGCAGCGGCCTGAAACTGCCTGCTATCACCCTGGGGCTGTGGCATAACTTTGGCGACGCCACGCCCATGGAAACGCAGCGCGCCATGCTGCGTACCGCGTTCGACCTGGGCATCACGCACTTTGACCTGGCCAACAACTACGGCCCGCCCGGCGGCAGTGCGGAAATCAATTTCGGCGAGCATCTACGGCGCGACTTCAAGCCCTATCGCGACGAACTCATCATTTCCAGCAAAGCGGGCTGGGACATGTGGCCCGGCCCTTATGGGCAGGGCGGCGGCTCGCGCAAGCATGTACTGGCCAGTCTGGACCAAAGCCTCAGGCGCATGGGGCTTGACTATGTTGATATTTTTTATTCGCACCGTTTTGACCCCGACACCCCGCTGGAAGAAACCATGGGTGCGCTGGCCACGGCAGTCCAGCAGGGAAAGGCCTTGTATGTGGGCCTCAGCAGCTACTCGGCGGCCAAGACGCGCGAAGCTGCGGCCATTTTGCGCGCCATGGGTGTGGCGCCGTTGATTCATCAGCCCTCCTACAGCCTGCTGAACCGCTGGATTGAGGGCGAGCTGCTCGACACCCTGGCTGAAACCGGCATGGGCTGCATTGCGTTCAGCGCGCTGGCGCAGGGGCTGCTGACCGACAAGTACCTGAACGGCATTCCGGCGGACGCCCGAATCAACCGCCCCGGCGGCAGTTCCCTCAAGGCCGAACATCTGAGCGAACAAAACCTCAAGCATGTGCGTGCCCTGAATGAACTGGCGCTGGCGCGAGGGCAGAGCCTGGCGCAGATGGCGACCGCCTGGGTGCTGCGCGATGGCCGCGTGACTTCGGCGTTGATTGGCGCCAGCCGCCCGGCGCAAATCGCGGAGCTGGTCGGAGCGCTGCGCAACCTTGAGTTTTCCGCCGAAGAACTGGCGGCCATTGACCAGCACGCGGTGGACGGCGGCATCAACCTGTGGCAACGCCCCTCGACCGATCAGCGCCCGGCTTGATGGCATGGCTGCCCCCGCGCTCAGGGGCGAATGGGCGGACTCAAGTCAGAAGTGCAGCGAGACCCGCAAACCCTGCGGTGCCACCGGCGTCACCCGTGCTTCGCCAGCGTGGCGGCGCGCGATTTCCTGCACGATGGCCAGGCCCAGTCCGCAACCGCCGGGCAAATCGCTGCCGCGCCAAAAGCGCTCGAAAACATGTTCGCGTTGCGCGTCGCTCAGGCCGGGGCCGTTGTCTTCCACCGCCAGCACCACATGCGCTGCGTGCTGGTGAACCGACACGGTCACGGTGGGTTCGTTGCCGGCTTCCCGGCTCACGCCGTAGCGCAAGGCGTTGTCTAGCAGGTTGGTCACGGCTTCGCGCAGCAGCGTGGCCGAGCCTTGCATCCAGGCGTGTTGATGGCCTTCGTAGCCCAGGTCCACTTTCATGGTGACCGCGCGCGGGCTGAGTTCGCGTGCCACGTCTTGCGCCAGCTGCGCCAGGTCCACTTGCGCCATGGGCGCCTCGGAGCCGCTGCGCGCCAGTGCCAGCAACTGGTTCACCAGATGCGCGCTGCGTTGCGCCCCGGCATGCACTTTGTGCAGGCGCGCCTTGATCAGCGCGGCATCGCTTTCGCCCAGCGCCAGTTCGGTTTGATTGATCAGCCCGGCCAATGGCGTGCGCAGTTGATGGGCGGCGTCGTTGATGAAGCGCTTTTCCTGGCTCACGCTGCGGCGCACGGCGGCGAGCAGGCGGTTGATGGCATCGACCAGCGTATGCACCTCGGTCGGCGCGGTGGTGAACTCCAGCGGGGTCAGGTCGGCCACCGAGCGTTCCTTGAGTTGCTTCTCCAGCCGGGTGAGTGGCGCCATGCCGCGCTTGATGCCCGCGTACACCAGCACGCTCAGCGCCACGCCCAGCAGCAGCAAAGGGGCCAGTAGGTCGCCAATCAGTTCTTCGGCAATGCGCTCGCGGGCGATATAGCTTTTGGCCAGTTGAACGCGCAGCAGTTGCGGGTGTTTTTCTTCGCCATAGGCGACATCCAGGGCGACCGCGCGCATCGGCTTGCCGTCGATTTCCATCCGGTAAAACACCAGCGTACCCAGGGCATGTGCCGGCGGTGGCGCGGCAATCTCCTGGTTGCCGATCAGGAATTTGCCCGGTGGCGACGACACCATGTAGCTCACGCGGTCCACCGGGTCTTCTTCAATGATGGCCTGGGCCGCCTTGGGAAAATCCACCAGCAGCCCCGAGCCCATGGGCTTGATCTGGCGCGCCAGCGAGCGCACCGATTGCGAGAGCGATTGGTCCAGCCCCTTTTCCGCATAATTCAGGGCAATGCGATAGGTGAGGGCGCCGCCCCCTAGCCACAGAACGAGCTGGGGCAGCAGCAGCCACAGCAAGAGCTGGCGGCGCAGGGACCGGCTGTGCGTCACAGGGGTTCGAGCATGTAGCCCAGTCCGCGAACATTGCGAATGTTCAGGCCCGAGCCCAGCAGTTTTCTGCGCAAGCGGTGGATGTACACCTCCAGCGCGTTGGATGCGGTGGGTTCGGCCGATTCGTGTTGCCAGACAGCGGCCACGTCTTCGCGGCTGACCACCTGGTTCAGGCGCTGGTGCAGCAAGGTCAGCAACTCCCACTCGCGCTGCGTCAGGTCGTGGACCTGGCCGAAAATCCAGGCGCGCGGCAGCTGGCTGTCAATCTGCAGGCATTGCGTGGCGTCTGGCGTGGTGATGGCCCGGGTCTCGGTATTGAAGGCCGGCAGCCTGGCGCGGCGCAACAGCGCCTGCACGCGGGCGCTGAGTTCGGCGTTGTTGAAGGGCTTGGTGAGGTAGTCGTCGGCGCCTTCGAGCAGGCCCTCCACGCGGTCATTCACGCCGTCGCGGGCGGTCAGGATCATCACCGGCAGGCTTTCAAAACGCTGGCGAATCCAGCGCAGCAAGGACATGCCGTCGAGCTTGGGCAGGCCCAGGTCAAGCAACACCGCATCAATGACCTGTTCGTTGAGCAAGGTCTGCGCGGCCAGGCCGTCCGCGCTGTTGCACACGGTATGTCCGGTTTGTTTGAGCAGGTCGGTCAAGCCGTCGCGCAGCAAGTCGTCGTCTTCAATAATCAGTAGATGAGCCATTCCGCGAATTTACCGCATCGCGGGCGCTGGTGGCCGTGGCCGCGCCGTGCAGGCGTCAGCGCTTGAGCTGGGCGCTCTGGAAAGCCTCGATGGCGTCTTCGCCATAGCCCAGCTCCAGCAGCAACTCGCGGCTGTGCTCGCCCAGCAGCGGCGGCTGCAGCCGGATGCCGGGCCGCCGGCCGCCCAGCGTGAAGGGCATCAGCGGCACCCTGGAGCGGCTGCCGTCGTTCATGCGCACGGGCGCCAGGCCGCCGGTGGCCAACAGGTGCGGATCGTCAAACAGTTCCTCGGGCCGCACGATGGGCGCAAACGGCAATTCGCTGGCTTCAAACACCGCACCGAGTTCGGCCGCGCTGTAGCCGGCCAGGTGCGAGCGCAGGATCGGCAGCAGCCATTCGCGCGCGCGCACGCGGTCGTTGTTGGTTTTCAGGCGCGGGTCGGCCAGCAGCTCGCCCAGTCCGAAGGCTTGGCAGAACACCGCCCATTGCTTGTCGCTGACGGCGGCCAGGAAGATCTGCTCGCCGCCCTTGACGGTGAACACGTCGTACACGCCCCAGGCCGAAATGCGGCTGGGCATGGGCGCGGCGGCCTGGCCAGTGGCGGCGAACTGCATCATGTGCTGGCCGACCAGAAACACATTGTTCTCGAACAGCGCCGACTGCACCTCCATGCCGCGCCCGGTCAGCTCGCGCTGGCGCAGCGCGGCCATCGCGCCGATGGCGCCGAACATGCCGCCCATGATGTCGTTCACGCTGGTGCCCGCGCGCAGCGGGTCGCCGCTGCGGCCCGTCATGTAGGCCAGGCCGCCCATCATCTGCACCACCTCGTCCAGTGCCGTGCGGTGCTCGTAGGGGCCGGGCAGAAAGCCCTTGTGGCTGACATAGACCAGGCGCGGGTGGCGTTGCTTGAGCGTCTCGTAGTCCAGGCCCAGCTTTTTCATGGTGCCGGGCTTGAAGTTCTCGCTGACGATGTCGGCGGTGGCGATCAGGCGCAGCGCCGCTTCCCGGCCTTCGGGCGTCTTCAAATCCAGCGCGATGCTTTTCTTGTTGCGGTTGAAGGTCGGGAAAAACCCGGCGCCCGAGCCCAGCAGGCGGCGCGTGCCGTCGCCCTCGGGCGGCTCGACCTTGATCACCTCGGCGCCCAGGTCGCCCAGCAGCATGCCGCAGGTCGGCCCCATCACCATGTGGGTGAACTCGACGACGCGGATGCCGGCGTAGGGCAGGGGCGTTTCCTTGATTTCGCTTTCTTCAACGGCCGGACTGGCCGGTGTTGCCATGCGGGCGCCCTGGACAAAGCCCTTGGGCAAACCCGCCTCGGGCGTCATTCCGTACACCGGCTCGCCCGGCAGCCCGGCCTTCAAGGGAGCGCGCGCGGCGATGAGCTTTTCCAGGTCGATGCCGGTGCGCAGCCCCATCGCCTCGAACATGAACACCAGGTCTTCGGTGACGACGTTGCCCGACGCGCCCGGCGCATACGGGCAGCCGCCCAGCCCGCCGAGCGACGCGTCGAAGGTGCGAACGCCTTCCTCGTAGGCCGCCAGGCAGTTGGCCAGGCCCAGGCCGCGCGTGTTGTGCATGTGGGCCGCGCCGGCGTGGCGGCCGATTTCGGCGCGCAGGCGCCTGAACAGGCGGCGCACCTGCGCCGGATTGGCATAGCCCACGGTGTCCGACAGGCCCGACTCGTCGGCCCCGGCGGCAATGCATTGCGCGGCCAGCCGGATCACGTCGTCCTCGGCGACTAGGCCCTGCAGCGTGCAGCCGAAGGCGGTCGAAATGCCGGCCTCCAGCCCGACGTGGGGCGCGAGGCCGCGGCGCAGGGCGGCGATGGCGCGCACTTCCTCGACCATTTCCTCGCGCGTCCTGCGCACGTTGGCCAGCGAATGCGCGGCGCTGGCCGACACCGGCACGGTGAGCTTGTGCACGCCTGCGGCCAGCGCCGCCTCGGCGCCCCGGCGGTTGGGCACCAGCGCCATCACTCTCAAGCCGGGCAGCGTGATGGCGTGGCGCACCACTTCGGCGGCGTCGGCCATCTGCGGCAGCAGCCGGGCCGGCACGAAGGAGGCGACTTCGATCTCGCGCACGCCGGCGGCATACAGCGCGTCGATCCAGCGCAGCTTGTCGGCTGTCGGCATGCATGCCTTGACCGATTGCAGGCCGTCGCGCGGGCCGACTTCGCTGATCAATATCTCGGGTGAATACATGGTGGGCAATGGCCTTTCAATGGGGCTGGACGGAACGGCGTTCCTTGCGGGCAAGAATGGTGCGGCGCTGTCAACAGCGCGGACTTCCATCGTAAGCCGAATCCCCGGAAATACTCCATGCTCCTGTTTTAATAGCTGCTTGCGCAGGCGGGCTATGCGCTGGAGCCCTGAAATGCTTCAAATCCAGTCACGCACGGCAGAAATTGCGATTGCACCGCTTTAAGTCACGGATAAATCGCATTTCAGGTACTTAATCTTTCCCCAGGGATCAAATAAAGTAGCGCCATGGAAAAAATCCGCCCCACCCGCACCGAGCCGCTGCGCGCCGTGCTGTTCGACGCCTACGGAACGCTGTTCGACGTGTACAGCGTCGGGCTGCTGGCCGAGCAGCTGTTTCCGGGGCGCGGCCAGGCCCTGGGCGTGATGTGGCGCGACAAGCAGATCGAATACACGCACCTCGTCAGCACCAGCAGCGGCGGCGCGCACTACCAGCCGTTTTGGGAACTGACCCGCGCCGCGCTCGTTTATGCTATTAAAAGAATAGCTGGTGATGCCCGTACTGAGTGCGCAAACGGCCAGTTTGATGCCAAAGTCGAGCAACTGATGAACCAGTACCACCACCTGTCGGCCTTTCCCGAAAACCGCGAGGTGCTGCAGGCGCTGAAAAGCCGGGGCGTGGTCACCGGCATTTTGTCCAACGGCGACCCGGCCATGCTCGCCGTGGCCGTCAAGTCGGCCGGGCTGGGCGACCTGCTCGACCATGTCATCAGCGTCGATGCGATCCGCAAGTACAAGACCCATCCCGACGCCTACCAACTCGGCCTGCAAGCCACCGGCCTGCCGGCGCGGCAGATCGCCTTCGTCAGCTGCAACAGCTGGGACGCGCTGGCCGCCACCTGGTTCGGCTACCAGACGCTCTGGGTCAACCGCAACCGCCTGCCGTTCGAGACGCTGGGCACCCAGCCGACGTACACCGGAGTCAGCCTGCGCGATGTGCTGGCGCTGCCCGGCCTGGGGCAGGGCGCGCCCGCATGACGACTTATCATTTCGATCCAGCGCGGGCTTGAGCGGCGCAGCCCGCCCGCCACGGCTTCACTGCCTTTCACCGCCCCATTGATTTTTTTAAAAAAGGACTTCCCATGACCGAACGCACCACCCGCCACAGCCTGCAGGTCGCCACCGAACTCTACCGTTTCATCGAAGACAAGGTGCTGCCCGGCACCGGCGTGGACAGCGACAAGTTCTGGACCGGCTTTGACGCCATCGTCGCCGACCTGGCCCCCAAGAACATCGCCCTGCTCGCCGAGCGCGACCGCCTGCAGACCGAGATGGACGCCTGGCACAAGGCCAACCCCGGCCCCATCGCCGACATGCCCGCCTACCGCGCCTTTCTCGAAAGCATCGGCTACCTCGTGCCGCAGCCTGACACCGTGGCCGTGACCACCGCCAATGTCGATGCCGAACTGGCCGTGCAGGCCGGCCCGCAGCTCGTCGTGCCGGTGCTCAATGCGCGCTACGCGCTGAACGCCGCCAATGCGCGCTGGGGTTCGCTGTACGACGCGCTCTACGGCACCGACGCCATTCCCGAGACCGACGGCGCTGAAAAAGGCAAGGGCTACAACCCGGTGCGCGGCGCGAAAGTGATTGCCTTCGCCCGCAAGCTGCTCGACCAGGCCGCGCCGCTGGCCACCGGCTCGCACAAGGACGCGACCGGCTACAGCATCGAAGGCGGCCAACTGGTCGTCACGCAGGCAAGCGGCATGACCGGCCTGCAAGACCCGGCGCAGTTCGTCGGCTATCAGGGTGACGCGGCAGCGCCCACGTCGGTGCTGCTGGTACATAACGGCCTGCACATCGACATCATCATCGACCGCGCCACGACCCTGGGCAAGAGCGATGCGGCCGGCGTCAGCGACATGGTGATCGAGTCGGCGCTCTCGACCATCCTCGACCTGGAAGATTCCGTGGCCGTGGTCGATGCCGAAGACAAGGTGCTGGCCTACGGCAACTGGCTGGGCATCTTGCAAGGCACGCTGACCGAGGAAGTCAGCAAGGGCGGCACGACTTTCACGCGCGGCCTGAACCCCGACCGCGTGTACACCGCAGCCAATGGCGGCGAAGTCACGCTGCATGGCCGCTCGCTGATGTTCGTGCGCAACGTCGGCCACCTGATGACCAATCCGGCCATCCTGTACGCGGACGGAAAAGAGATTCCCGAAGGCATCATGGACGCGGTCATCACCACGACCATCGCCATCCACGACCTCAAGCGCAAGGGCAACTCGCGCACCGGCAGCGTCTATATCGTCAAGCCCAAGATGCACGGCCCAGCCGAAGTCGCCTTTGCCTGCGAGCTGTTCGGCCGCGTCGAAGCGATGCTGGGCTTGAGCCCCAACACCGTCAAGCTCGGCATCATGGACGAGGAGCGCCGCACCAGCGTCAACCTCAAGGCCTGCATCGCTGAAGCCGAAGCGCGCGTGGCTTTCATCAACACCGGCTTTCTGGATCGCACCGGCGACGAGATGCACACCGCCATGCAGGCCGGCCCGATGATCCGCAAGGGCGACATGAAGACCAGCGCCTGGATCGCCGCCTACGAAAAGAACAACGTGCTGGTCGGCCTCTCCTGCGGCCTGCGCGGCAAGGCGCAGATCGGCAAGGGCATGTGGGCCATGCCCGACCTGATGGCCGCCATGCTGGAGCAGAAAATCGGCCACCCGAAAGCCGGCGCCAACACCGCCTGGGTGCCCAGCCCGACCGCCGCCACGCTGCACGCGCTGCATTACCACCAAATCCTGGTGTCCGACGTGCAAAAAGAGCTGGAAAAGATCGACGCCAACGCCGAGCGCGGCAACATCCTGAACGGCCTGCTGCAAATCCCGGTCACGGCCACGCCGAACTGGTCGGATGCCGAAAAGCAGCAGGAACTCGACAACAACGCGCAGGGCATCCTGGGTTACGTGGTGCGCTGGATCGACCAGGGCGTGGGCTGCTCGAAAGTGCCCGACATCCACAACATCGCCCTGATGGAAGACCGCGCCACGCTGCGCATTTCCAGCCAGCACATGGCCAACTGGCTGCACCACGGCGTCGTGACCGAAGCCCAGGTGAAAGAAACCTTCGAGCGCATGGCCGCCGTGGTCGATGGCCAGAACGCGGGCGACCCGCTGTACAAGAACATGGCCGGGCATTTCGATACGTCGGCGGCTTACAAGGCGGCGTGCGATCTGGTGTTCAAGGGATTGGCGCAGCCCAGCGGTTATACCGAGCCGCTGCTGCATGCTTGGCGGTTGAAGGTGAAGGCTGGAACGGCCTGATTGTGGCGATGCAGGTTGCTATGGATTGAATAGCTGCTTGCGCTTGCTGGATATGCGCAAAAGGCCTGTTTAGTTCTAAAAATAGCGAAAACGGCGTCTTCGGCTGCCGTTTTCGCTTTCCGGCTCGCCATGAAAGAGGTGTTGAGCGCTTGCGTTCAAGCGGCGTGCGCCCAGTTTTCGACCACCAGGCCGGGATAGCCGTTGAAATCGGCCTCGTTGTTGGTGATGAGGGTGACGCCGACGCTCAGGGCGTGGGCGGCAATCAGGCGGTTCATGGCGTCGCGGCGGCGGTCGTGCACAGCGGCGGCCAGCTCGCCATAGCTTTGCGCCGCGCGTTCATCAAAGGGCAGCACCGGCACGCGCTCGATAAAGCGCTGCAGTGCATGGCCGGCTGCGGCGCGGTCTTCCGGGGGGCAGCGTTCTATGCCGTGCTTCAGCTCGGCATAGGTCACCACCGACATCACGACCTGGCCCAACGGTGTGCTCTTGAAGCGTTCAAGCACTTGCGGTGGATGCGCCTTGAGCAAGTAAATGCAGATATTGGTGTCGAGCAGGAAACGCATGGCTTAGCCTTGCGCTTTGTCCGCGCCCGCACCGCCCAATCCGCTCCAGTCGCGCTCCTGCTCTTCATGGAACTCACGGCCCCCGGCCATGAAGCTTGGGGGGAATGCAGCCAGTATTTCCGTCAGGTCACCGATGGTTTCCTGCGCCACCCGCCGCAGCACCAGGGTGTTGCCGACACGCTCGACTTCAATGTCTTGCGCCGAATCGACGAAACCCAGCTCTTTGGGGATACGAACGGCCAGCGAGTTGCCGCTTTTGAAGACTCGGGTCAGCATGGGTTTTCTCCTTGAAAATTAAAGTATATACAGGATATACAAAATGGAGAAGGCCGGAGGCAGGCGTGCTTTACACCGTCATCCCCCAAGGAGCGCGGCCCGCGCAGGGTGCTGGCCACCCGCCGCGCCTGCGTTTTTGCGGCCAGCACAATATCGCGCAAGCCTTGGGACAAGCCCCTGAAAAATTGCATATGCCGGGAGTAAACTTCGCATTCCGAGATGACTTGGCGTTTCCGGCAGCGCTTGCCCGGCGCGCCATTCAGGTTGACGACAGGGGAATCCCCTATATTGCCAAGCCAGCTCAACCCCCAAACAGCAAGAGGATCACCATGACTGCCGGAAAATCAAAAATCATCTACACGCTCACCGACGAGGCGCCACTGCTGGCGACCTGGTCGTTTCTGCCCGTCGTGCGCGCCTTCACCGCGCCTGCCGGCATTGAAGTCGCCGAGAGCGACATCTCGGTCGCGGCCCGGGTGCTGGCCGAATTTCCCGAGTTCCTGAGCGACGCGCAGAAGGTTCCCAACACGCTGGCCGAACTCGGCCGCCTGACGCAGGATCCCGACACCAACATCATCAAGCTGCCCAACATCAGCGCTTCGCAGGGGCAACTGGTCAGCGCCATCAAGGAGCTGCAGTCCAAGGGTTTCAACCTTCCGGACTACCCCGAAAGCCCCAAGAGCGACGAGGACAAGGCGATTCGCGCGCGCTATGCCCGCTGCATCGGCAGCTCCGTCAACCCGGTGCTGCGCGAAGGCAACTCCGACCGCCGCGCCCCGCTGGCCGTGAAGAACTACGCGCGCAAGAATCCGCATTCGATGGCCGACTGGAGCCAGGCGTCGCGCTCGCACGTCTCGCACATGCACCACGGCGACTTCTACCACGGCGAAAAGTCGATGACGCTGGACAAGGCGCGCGACGTGAAGATGGAGCTGATCACGAAAAGCGGCAAGACCATCGTGCTCAAAGCCCTGACCAAGCTGCTGGACCGCGAGGTCATCGACAGCATGTTCATGAGCAAGAAGGAACTGCTGGACTTCTACGAGCAGGAAATCGACGACGCCTACAAGACCGGCGTGATGTTCTCGCTGCACGTCAAGGCCACGATGATGAAGGTCTCGCACCCCATCGTGTTCGGCCACTGCGTGAAAATTTTCTACAAGGACGCCTTCGAAAAGCACGCCAAGCTGTTCGACGAGCTGGGCGTGAACGTCAACAACGGCATGGCCAACCTGTACGACAAGATTTCCACCCTGCCGCAGAGCACGCAGGACGAGATCAAGCGCGACCTGCACGCCTGCCACGAGCACCGACCCGAGCTGGCCATGGTCGATTCGGCCAAGGGCATCACCAACTTCCATTCGCCCAATGACGTGATCGTCGATGCGTCCATGCCCGCGATGATCCGCAACGGCGGCAAGATGTGGGGCGCCGACGGCCGCCTGAAGGACGTCAAGGCCGTGATGCCCGAATCGACCTTTGCCCGCATCTACCAGGAGATCATCAACTTCTGCAAGTGGCATGGTGCCTTCGATCCCAAGACCATGGGCACCGTGCCCAACGTCGGCCTGATGGCCCAGCAGGCCGAGGAATACGGCTCGCACGACAAGACCTTCGAGATCAGCGAAGACGGCGTCGCCAACATCACTGACGTTGCTACTGGCGAAGTGCTGCTGAGCCAGAACGTGGAAGCTGGCGACATCTGGCGCATGTGCCAGTGCAAGGACGCCGCCATCCGCGACTGGGTGAAGCTGGCAGTGAATCGTGCCCGCAACTCCGGCATGCCGGTGGTGTTCTGGCTCGACGCCTACCGTCCGCACGAGGCCCAGCTGATCACCAAGGTCAAGATGTACCTGCACGAGCACAATACCAGCGGGCTGGACATCCAGATCATGAGCCAGGTGCGCGCCATGCGCTACACGCTGGAGCGCGTGAGCCGCGGCGAGGACACCATCAGCGCCACCGGCAACATCCTGCGCGACTACCTGACCGACCTGTTCCCGATCATGGAACTGGGCACCAGCGCCAAGATGCTGTCCATCGTGCCCCTGATGGCCGGCGGCGGCATGTACGAAACCGGCGCCGGCGGCTCGGCGCCCAAGCATGTGCAGCAGCTGGTGGAGGAAAACCACCTGCGCTGGGACTCGCTGGGCGAGTTCCTGGCGCTGGCCGTGTCGCTGGAAGACCTGGGGATCAAGACCGGCAACGACCAGGCCAAGCTGCTGGCCAGGACGCTGGACGCCGCCACCGGCAAGCTGCTGGACAACAACAAGGGCCCCAAGACCCGTACCGGCGAACTGGACAACCGGGGCAGCCATTTCTACCTGGCGATGTACTGGGCGCAGGCCTTGGCCGAACAGACGCAAGACGCGGCGCTGCAGGCACGGTTCGCGCCGCTGGCCAAATCGCTGGCCGAGAACGAAGCGCAGATCGTCGCCGAGTTCAAGGAGGTGCAGGGCAAGCCGGCCGACATCGGCGGCTACTACCTGCTGGATGCGGAGAAGGTCAAGGCCGTGATGCGCCCGAGCGCGACCTTCAACGCAGCGTTGAGCGCGGCGCAGGCCTAAACGCCGGCGGATGCGGACTTGCGGCATGCCGCAGGTTCGCGAAAAAAAACGGCATCTTCGGATGCCGTTTTTTTATGCCGCGCCATGACAGGTCAAAACCCTGACCCGGCTCGCCCATGGGCTACTTTTTCTTCGGCTGCGCCGCCGCGATGTCAGGCGCAGGCGCTGCGGCAACGGCCACCGGCTTGCGGCTCAAGCCCAGCGGGGGCACGAAAGCTATCACTTCCTGCTTGCCTTTCTTGACCTCGACCATGAAGCTCATGCGGTCCAGATCGCCCTTGCCGTCGAATTCGGTGTACATCAGCGCGCCGGGGTAGCGGTCGCTGTTGACTTTCAGGTGGTGCATCGCATCGGCCACCGCCTTGCGGTCGAGCTTGCCCACCTTGTCAATCGCCGCCTTCAAAAAGTAAATGCCCGAATAGCCTTTCATGCCGTTGTGGTCCGACAGGTAGCTGTATTCCTTCTCGAACCTGGCGCTGAAGGCGCGAACCGCCGGCACCGGGGCATTGACGGTCAGGCCGACATGGGCAATCGCGCCGTTGGCGGCGTCGCCGGCCAGCTCGATGACCTTCTGGCCGGTCAGCGTGGTTTCGCCAATGATGGGCTTGGTCCAGCCCTGCTTGCGCAGCTCGCGCAGGATGCGCGCCGACTCTTCTTCATTGGAATAAACAAACACGCCCTCGGCGTTGCTCTGCTTGGCCTTGAGCACTGCGGCCGAAAAATCCACCTGGCCGGCATCGGTGGAAATGGCGGTGGTGATGCGCGTTGACGAGTCTTCGAGGGCCTTTTTCAGCATGTCCAGCCCGCCCTTGCCGAAGTCGTTGTTGACATAGATGACGGCGATGGTCTTGAGCTTGGCCTGGTCGCTCATGTAGCGCGCCACCTTGGGCATGGCGGTCGCCTGGGTGAAGCTGGTGCGAAACACATACGGATTCCCCTGCTCGGTGATGGCTGCCGCCTCGCCGCCGGTGAAGTTGGGCACCTCGGCGCGGCGCGACTCGGCCATGCTGACCATGATGGAGCCGGAGAACACCGGGCCGAAAATGGCGAACACGTCGTTGTCGATGGCTTTTTGCGTCAGTCCCTTGGCCACGCCGGGGTTGCTCTGGGTGTCGCTGGTGGTGGTCTGGATCTGCTTGCCCAGGATGCCGCCCGAGGCGTTGATTTCCTTGACCGCCAGTTCGATGCCGTTCTTGAAATTGGTGCCGGCGGTGGCGCCGCTGCCGGACAGCTCGACAATGTTGGCGATCTTGATAACTTCTTGCGAAAAACCGGCTGTTGCGCTTGCTACTATTGCACAAGCAGCTATGAATTTAAGAGCAAATTTGGGGTGCATGGACGGCTCCTGAACATTGAAGGTGAAACACATTGACCGGAACAACGGGGCCAGATAGCGCCTTGTCCGCAGGCTGGAGCCGGACTATAGGGGGCTGGCAGGCGCCGTCAAGCCGTCGCCACGGAAAAGCGTTCAATCAGCGTACGTAACGAGGGTAATCACTGTAACTTCCAGTCACGCGGTGTAACGAGTCCGGCGACTTTGGCCTTCGCATGGCGACACGCGGCGCTGGCGCCGTTCAATACCCTGGCTGCCAGCGTGCCTGGGCAAGGCAGCGCAATTTGCTATGAATTAAGTAGCTGGTAGCGCTCACCGCATAAGCGCAAAAGGCCTTTTTTATGCTTGAAAATAGTGAGCGGCCCGCTCATCAGGTGTTTTTTTGTGGAGACAATAGACGCTTGCAACCGGGAATTTCACAAGCGGGCAGCATTTGATGCCCATCCTTGGAAAATAACGCTGCCGGCGACGCGCCCGGCGCCATGCCGCTGGCGTGTCGTCCCGGCCGTTTTTTGTGATCCGCTTCCCGTCCAATCCACCCATGTTCGGCCGCAAGCCGGCGTAATCAGGAGCCCTTAATGACCCCATCAACGCCAGACGCGAATCCTTCATTTTTGCGACGCATTCCCATCGCCTTTGGCGCTTTTTTCAGCAGCCTGTCAGATCCTGTCTATGCGAGCCGCGTGCTTGGGCTGCGCGAGGATGCCGCACCCGCCGCACCCGCGCCGCCCGTTGCTGCGCCGCCCGCGCCACTGAAACAGGCCACGCCCGACGCCGCGCTGCAACTGCTGGCCCTGCTGCAGCGCGACGCGCGCCTGATCGACTTCGTCCAGGAAGACCTGAGCGGCTACAGCGACGCCGAGATCGGCGGCCCGGCCCGGCTGGTGCACGAAGGCTGCGCCAAGGTGCTGCGCGAGCATTTCACCCTGGCGCCGGTCCGCCCCGAAGCCGAGGGCAGCCGCATTACGCTGAATGACGGGTTTGACGCCCGGGCCATCCGCCTGACCGGCAACGTGGTCGGCCAGGCACCGTTCAAGGGCGCCTTGAGCCACCGGGGCTGGCGCGCCACCGAAGTCAAATTGCCCAAGCTGGGCGCCGCCCATGACGCCACCGTGCTGGCCCAGGCCGAGGTGGAACTGTGAACGCCGCCAAGACCACCAAGGCCGCACAGGCCATCAGCGCCGCAGGCACCGAAAGCACCGAAACCGCTGCGGGCGAGCCGCAGTTTTCCATCGGCATTGACCTGGGCACCACGCACTGCGCGCTGGCCTATGTCGATATCGGCGCCAGCGATGGCGAAAAGACCAGCTACGGCGTGCTCGACATCCCGCAGTTGAGCGCGCCGGGCAGCGTGGAGAGCCTGGCCTTGCTGCCGTCCTTCCTCTACCTGCCGCATGAAAGCGAACTCGCCGCAGGCGACCTGGCGCTGCCGTGGAACGGCGAGCAGGACTTTGCCGTCGGCGAAATGGCGCGCACGCGTGGCGCGCAGACGCCGATCCGTTTGGTGTCCAGCGCCAAAAGCTGGCTCTGCCACCCCGGCGTGGACCGGCGCGCGGCCATCCTGCCCAACGATGCGCCGCCTGAAGTGGCGCGCGTCTCGCCGCTCGAAGCCTCGACCCGCTACCTGGCGCACCTGCGCCAGGCCTGGGACCACGCGCACCCCGAGGCGCCGTTCGACCGGCAGGACGTGACCGTTACGATTCCGGCCTCGTTCGACCCGGCCGCGCGCGAGCTGACCGCCGAGGCCGCCCGCGCTGCCGGCTACACCTCGCTGACGCTGCTCGAAGAGCCGCAGGCCGCGCTCTACAACTGGATTCAGGCGAGCAGCGGCAAGTGGCGCAAGGACGTCAAGCCGGGCGAGATCATCCTGGTGATCGACGTGGGCGGCGGCACCAGCGACTTCTCGCTGATTGCCGTGCTGGAGCGCGAAGGCAACCTCGAATTGCACCGCGTGGCCGTGGGCGACCACATCCTGCTCGGCGGCGACAACATGGACCTGATGCTGGCGCACGTCGTGGCGCGCAAGCTCGCGGCCGAGGGCAAGCAGCTCGACCCCTGGCAGATGCGCGCGCTGACCTACGCCTGCCGCAGCGCCAAGGAAAGCCTGCTCAGCGACGCCAGCCTGCAGGCGCAGCCCATCGTCGTGCCAAGTCGCGGCTCCAAGCTGATAGGCGGCTCGGTGCGCACCGAACTGACCCAGGACGAAGTGCGCAGCGCGCTGCTGGAAGGCTTTTTCCCCGAGGTGGAGGCGGCGACCCGCCCGGTGAACCGCGCCCGGGGCGGCCTGACGCAGCTCGGCCTGCCTTACGCGCAGGACGCCGGCGTGACGCGCCATCTGGCTGCGCTGCTGGGGCGCCAGGCCGGGGCCACCGCCGAACTCGAAGGCTTTGCCGGCAAGGTCGATGCGGGCGCCAGCTTTCTGCATCCGACGGCCGTGCTGTTCAACGGCGGCGTCTTCAAGTCCGACATCCTGGCCGAGCGCACGCTGGCGACGCTGAACGGCTGGCTGGCCGCCGAGCAGGCCGCGCCGGCGCGCGCACTCGCGGGCGCCGACATGGACCTGGCGGTGGCGCGCGGCGCGGCGTATTACGGCTATGTGCGGCGCGGCCAGGGCGTGCGCATCCGGGGCGGCACGGCGCGCGCCTACTACGTGGCGGTCGAATCGTCGATGCCGGCCATTCCCGGTTTCGAGCCGCCGATCCAGGCGCTGTGCATTGCGCCCTTCGGCATGGAGGAAGGCATCGAGGCCGACCTGCAGACGCAGGAATTCGGCCTGGTCGTGGGCGAGGCCATGCACCTGCGCTTTTTCGGCTCGTCGGTGCGGCGCCAGGACCAGCTTGGCACGCTGCTCGACTTCTGGCAGCCCGACGAGTTGCAGGAGCTGGGCGACATCCAGGCGACCTTGCCCGCCGAAGGCCGGCAGGCCGGCGAAATCGTGCAGGTCAGGCTGCGCGCCGTCGCCACCGACACCGGCACGCTGGAGCTGACCGCCGTCGCCACGCAGGGCGGCGAGCACTGGAAGGTGGAGTTCGACGTGCGCGCGAACAGCTAAAGACAAAAGGCACTGACCATGATTGAGCAAATCAAGCTGGAGCGGTTTACCGCCTTTGAGAGTTTGACCCTGCGGTTTTCTCCAGGCATCAACCTGTTCATTGGGGAAAACGGCACCGGCAAGACCCACCTGCTCAAAGCCGTCTATGCCGCTTGCGATGTCAGCAAAAACCAGAAATCGCTGGCGGACAAGGTGAACCGGGTGTTCTTGCCCTCGGGCGAGCAGATAGGCCGCTTGGTCAAGCGCAAGTCCGTCAGCACCACCGGCAGCTTCGAGGTGAGCCGCCATGTCGAAGGCCTGGGCAAGTCCATTGCCATCAAGCTGTCCCTGTCCAACCACACCAAAGAGCCGGCCAAAGCCACCGTTTCGGGGGCGCACAAGCTATGGCAGGAGCATCCGGTGGAGTCGGTGTACATCCCGGTCAAGGACATGATGGCCAACGCGCCGGGGTTTCGCTCGCTCTACAGCCTGCGCCACATTCACTTCGAAGAGGTGTATGCCGACATCATCGACCGGGTGTTCCTGGGCTCGCTCAAAGGCCCTGCCGACCCGGCCCGAAAAAAGCTGCTGGACATTCTCCAGCAGTCGATGGATGGAAAGGTCATTGCCAAAAACGAAGAGTTTTTCCTGAAAAGCCAGCAGGGCGAACTGGAATTCACGCTGCTGGCCGAAGGCATTCGCAAGCTGGGCCTGCTGTGGGTCTTGATTCAAAACGGCACGCTGCTCAATGGCAGTGTGTTGCTGTGGGACGAGCCTGAAACCAACCTCAATCCCAAGCTGATGCGCACGGTGGTCGAGATTTTGATTGAACTGCAGCGCATGGGCGTGCAGCTTTTCATCAGCACCCACAACTATTCCCTGCTCAAGGAGTTCGATCTGCAAAAGGCCGCGACGGACCAGCTGCTGTTTCACAGCCTGTACCGCGATGACGGCGGCAGCATCAAGGCTGGCTCGTTCACCGACTACGACGCCTTGAGCCCCAACGCCATTGATGAAGCCTTTGCAGGCCTGGTGGACCGTGAAATCCAGCAAACCATGGGAGGCCTGGGGCGATGAAAGTTGAGGCCGATGGTTTCGAGTTTCATTTTCCCGATGCCCTTGACATGTTTTGCTTTGACGAAAAAGACAAGACCCAGCCCCATTTCCATGGCCTGTCGCATGCGATGAAAGCGGTTGATCTGGTAGTGGAGTTGCCGTCAGACTATTTGTTCATCGAAATCAAGGACTTCCATGCCGCCGATGACTACGACTTCAAGCGCGCCCTTGACACTGTGCAGCGCAATGCGCGCCTGGCCTGCTTCAGCCATTTGCGCGAGGTGTTGAAACACAAGTTCCGCGACACCTGGCTGTACCGCTGGGCCGAGGGCAAAGTCGATAAACCCATCCGCTACCTGTGCCTGCTGACCCTGGACAACGCCTTGCTGTCGGTGATGGGCAAGGAGCTGCAGCGCCAGCTTCCGGTGGGCTCTGCCGGTCCGCGCTGGAGCGGCGCCCTGGTTCAGTCCTGCGTGGTCTTGAACCTTGCGCGCTGGAATGCCAATTTCCCTCGCTGGCCCGTAGCGCGTAAACCGCATTCATGAGCCACTACATCGTCGGCATCGACCTGGGTACCACCCACACCGTCGTCGCCTATGCGCCGCTGGCGGGGCAGGGCGGGCCGGCCGACATCCGCTTGTTCGACATCGAGCAGCTGGTCGCGCCCGGTGAAGTCGCCGCACGGCCGCTGCTGCCCTCGGTGCGCTACCACGCGGCGCCGGGCGAACTGGATGCTAGCGCGCTGCAATTGCCCTGGCCTGCGCAGCCTGAACCCGGCCCGGCGCCGGTGGTGTTCGGGGAACTGGCGCGCAAGCTGGGCGCGCAGGTGCCGGGCCGGCTGGTGGCCAGCGCCAAAAGCTGGCTCTCGCATGCGGCGGTGGACCGGCTGGCGCCCATCCTGCCCTGGGGCGCGCCTGACGATGTAAACAAAGTCTCGCCCGTCGAGGCCAGCGCCAGCTATCTTCGTTATGTCCGGCAGGCCTGGAACGCGCGCTTTCCGGGCAGCCCGCTGGAGCAGCAGGAACTGGTGCTGACCGTGCCGGCGTCCTTCGACGAAGGCGCCCGCGCGCTGACGCTGAGCGCCGCGCGCCTGGCCGGCCTGCCCAGGGTGCGCCTGCTCGAAGAACCCCAGGCGGTGTTCTACGACTGGCTGCTGCGCCACCGCCATCAACTGGCCGAGGCGCTGGCGCAAACCCGGCGCGTGCTGGTCTGCGATGTCGGCGGCGGCACCACCGACCTCAGCCTGATCGAGGTCGAATGGGCCGGTGGCCAGCCGCAACTGACCCGCATCGGCGTGGGCAACCATTTGATGCTGGGCGGCGACAACATGGACCTGGCGCTGGCGCATGCGGTCGAAAGCCGCATGGGCGGCACGGGTGGCGCATCTGCCGCGCCGCTGTCGGCCAGCCGGCTGGCGCAACTGATGGACCGCTGCCGCGCGGCGAAGGAACTGCTGCTGGCCGCCGACGCGCCCGAACAGGCGCCCGTCACGCTGCTGGGCGGCGGCGCCCGGCTGATTGGCGGCAGCCGCTCGGTGATGCTGGCGCGCCAGGAGGTCGAGCAGCTCATCGTGGACGGGTTTTTTCCCCAGGTGGATGCGAACGCGCAGGTCCGGCAGGCGCGCAGCGGCATCGTCGCCTTCGGCCTGCCGTATGCGCGCGATGCGGCCATCACCCGCCACATCGCCGACTTTTTGCGCCAGCATGGGCCGCAAATGCCCGATGCGCTGCTGCTCAATGGCGGCGTGTTTCGCGCCGACGCGCTGGTCCGGCGGCTGGCGCAGACGCTGGGCGACTGGCGCGGCGAGCCGCTGCGCCTGCTGCACAACGACAACCCCGACGTGGCCGTGGCGCGCGGCGCGGTCGCCTATGCCTTGTCGCAAAAGGGCCAGGCGCCGCGCATCGGCGGCGGCTCGGCACGCAGCTACTTTTTGCGCCTCGATGATTCAAGAGGCTCTGCGAAGGCGCGCGGCATCTGCATCCTGCCGCGCGGCAGCGAACCGGGCCAGGAAATGCTGCTGAAAGACCGGACCTTTGCCCTGCGCGTCGGCCAGCCGGTGCGCTTCCAGCTGTTCAGCGCGGTGGCCGACGAGGCCGACCAGGCGCCGTCCCGGCTCGGTGAACTGGTCACGCTGAATGAAGACGCGCTGGTGCGCCTGCCGCCCCTCGTGATCGTGCTGCAGGCCGCGCCTGGCGCGGCGGCCACCGGCCAGCCAGCGCCGAGCCGACAGGACATTCCGGTGCAGCTCGCGACCTCGCTGACCGAAGTCGGCACGCTGGAGCTGCACTGCGTCAGCCTGCTTGATGCCGGCCAGCGCTGGCTGCTGGCGTTTGACCTGCGCCAGCAGGATGCCGACGCCACCGACCCGCGCAGCCCCGAAGACCGCCGGCTGGCCGCCCGTATGACGGACGCCATCAGCCAGATCGACCGCATTTTTGGCACCAACAAGCAGCAGGTCAAAACCAAGGACGTGACGCAGCTGCGCGCGCAGCTGGAGCGCCTGCTCGGCGACCGCACGCAATGGACCACGCCGGTGCTGCGCCAGCTGTTCGATGCCTTGTGGCAGCGCGCGCGCGGGCGGCGGCGCAGCGCCGAGCATGAACGGGTCTGGCTCAATCTGGCCGGTTATGGCCTGCGCCCGGGCTTTGGCGATGCGCTCGACGCCTGGCGGGTGCAGCAGCTCTGGACCTTGTTCGCGCCCGGCGTGCAGCATGTCAACGACAAGCAGGCGTGCGCCGAATGGTGGACGCTGTGGCGGCGCGTGGCCGGTGGGCTGGATGCCCCCGCACAGCTGCGCCTGCTCGATGATTTCGCCTTCAACCTGCAGATCAACGAGGAGGGCGCCGACGGGCTTGAGGGCGCCAAGCCGGTCAAGGGCAGCCAGGGCGACATGCTGCGCCTGGGCGCTTCGCTGGAGCGCATCCCGGCCGCCTACAAGACCGAGATCGGCGAATGGCTGCTCGGTCGGCTGCAAAAATCCATCGCCACGCCGCAGCCGGGCCAGCGCGCGGGCCACGACGGCAGCGGCGACGACAGCCTGTATTTATGGGCGCTGGGCCGCATCGGCGCGCGCGAGCCGTTCCACGGCAGCCCGCACGACGTGGTGCCGGCCGAGGCTGCGGCGGCTTGGGTTGAAAACCTGCTGGCGCTCGACTGGAAGCGCATCGAGGCCGCCGCCTTTGCCGCCGTCAACCTGGCGCGCGTGACCGACGACCGCGCCCGGGATTTGCCGCTGGCCCTGCGCGAGCAGCTCATGGCGCGGCTCAGGGCCATCCACGCGCCTTCGGCCTGGCTGGCCATGGTGGAGAAAAAGGTGGAACTCGACGAGGCTACAGAGCGCCGCATGCTGGGCGAGTCGCTGCCGCCGGGCTTGAAATTGATGGCGTGACGCCTGCACCGGATTTTTCAGGGAAAGCGACCGGGCAAGCCAGTGTTGTCATCCTGTTTTGTATAAAATGGGATACAGTAAAACCATGAAGCAGCTTGAGAAAACCGACGAGTTCGAGGTGTGGTTTGAATCCCTGTCCGACCGTCAAGTCAGGGCAAGGATTCAGGTGCGCATTGACCGCCTGCAGGACGGCAACCCCGGTGACGTGGCGCCCGTGGGCGCCGGGTGAGCGAGTTGCGGCTGCACTTTGGCAGCGGCTGGCGGGTGTATTACACCGAGCGCGGCGGCGCTTTGGTGATTTTGCTGGCCGGCGGTCCCAAGAGCAGCCAGGCCAAAGACATTCAGACAGCGCTGCAACTGGCGCAAAACCTTTAGGAACCCCAGGTGAGCAAGACCCAAACCACCCCTTACGACAGTGCCGAGTACCTCAAGACCGAGGAAGACATTGCCGCCTACTTTGAGGCCTGCCTGGAAGAGGCGGGCGACGATGCCGCCTTTCTTGCCAAGGCGCTGGGCACCATTGCCCGAGCGCGCGGCATGACGCAACTGGCCAAGGAACACAGGCCTGGGACGCGAGAGCCTTTACAAGGCGCTGTCAGGGCAGGGCAATCCCAGCTTTGCCACTATTTTGAAGGTGATGCGCGCCCTGGGCCTGCGGCTGGCAGCGCAGCCGATGGCGCGGCAGGGCTGAGAGGGGTTGTGCTTGGCGCATCAAACTGGTTGCCCGGTATCTTTTTGGCCCCCGCATGGCGGTCAGTGTTGCAATGCAAGACCTGATCCTGAATTCTGCGTGACCCGCCGCCCGATGTGGGTGTCGCCGGTGCGCTGCCCGCTCAGGTCGTAGTCCAGGAGGTGGCCCTGGTCGGCCGTGAGGTTGGCCAGGTCCGAGGCGTCGCCATTGAGCGCGCCGTCCACCAGCACCTGGCGGTTCATGCGGTCGTAGGCGTACCACTGGGTCTGGCTGTAGCGGCTCGCGCCGGTGCTGGCGGGGGCGCCGCTGCTGATGGTGTTGCGCAGCGCGCTGAAGCCCTGCCAGCCGTAGTCGGGCACATCGACCAGGACGGTGCGCTCTTCATGGACCGGGCTGCCGTCGGCATTGGTGCCCGTTTGCACCTGCACGCTCCTGGGCTCCTGGTGCGAGCCCACCTGCGTCCAGGCCCGGCCCATGGGGATGAGCGTTTGCGCCTCGCTGGTGTGGGGCAGGGCTGCGCCGCTCGTGACGCTTTGGCGCATGAGGTTGCCTTGCCCGTCGTAGTCGCGCTGCACGCTGACGCCGTCCATGGCGCTGAGCTGCACCAGGCGGCCCAGGCTGTCGTAGGCCAGGCTCTGGCGTTGCTGCTCAACCCCGTTGACGACGGTCTGCTCGAAGACGCGCTGGCCGCCCGCGTCGTAGCGGTAGGCGGTGGTGGTGCCGGTGGCCGCGTCGTCGATGCGCACCACCTGCCCGGCCGCGTCGCGCACCAGGCGCTGGTCCTGGCCGCGGCTGCTGGTTTGCCCGCTGAGCTGGCCGGCGCTGTCGTAGCGGTAGGCGTAGCTGGCCCCGCCGATGTCGCCGTGGCCGCTGAGCTGGCCGTGCTCGTCGTAGGTCCAGGTGGCCGTGTCGCCATTGGCGTTTTGCGCGGCGCTCTGGCGCCCCAGTGCGTCCCAGGCGCTGCGCGCGCTCTGGCCCAGGGCCTCGGTGGTGCTGACCTGGTTGCCGCGCGCGTCCCAGGCGTAGCGCTGGGTCTCGCCGGCGCCGTTGGTCTGGGTGAGGCGCCGCCCGGCCCCATCGTAGGTAAAGCGCGTGTTCAGGCTGCGGCTTTGCGCGCTGATCTGGCTGCCGTCGAAGGTGGCCACGGTGACGGCGTCGGTGGAGATGTCCGTGTTGCGCCCGAGCTGGTCGTAGCCGTAGCGCGTGGCGCGCCCCATGGCGTCGGTCATGCCGGTGCGCTGGCCGAAGGCGTTGTAGTCGTGCCGCACGATGCCGCCGTCGGCTTGGCGCTCGCGCGCCACCTGGCCGTCGGCGTTAAGAACCTGGCCGGTGACGTTGCTGCCTCAGAATGCTATTGAATTAATAGCCGTCTGTGGCCGCTGCTATTGCGCAAGAGGCTTGTTTGATGCTCAAAAGTCAGGTGGAGGCGGTTTTTGCGGGGTTTGGGCAGAACGGGGCATGAAGAGGTTTTGTTTTTGCATTTAATTGGAATCCGGCCACTATTACCGCATCAGCTTTTCGACATAATTTTTCTGATTGTTTGCCCAGTTAATGACATGTATACTTCCATGTCACCTTTCCCAAAGGTATCCAGTTCTCCAGATCCACCAAGCATTTGCCACGGCTTTGCTATATAACATTCGCAGTAGTTCAGATCGCCTTCTCTGGCATGTATTACACCAAACGAATCTTCCAATAGGACATCTTTTCCTATTCCTTCCCTTGTGAGAAATACGTTGAACAGTACATCAACGCTCTCTTCCACGAATGTCGTTTTTCCTCGTTGAGTGTCTAGATAAAAGCTTGCGCTATGCTTCGGTGACCAAAAAAAAATATTTCCCTGCCATGTCGACGCCAAGCCAACGGCATCAACAAGAAGCCACTGCCAGTCATTCAGTACTTTCCTTCCCAATTCATCATCAAGAACTGTAATTAGTCCGGAGTTATACACTCCAGCTGGAGCACTGACCGCTGGAGATAGTTTGCTGACGGCTGAAGCAACGGAAACCGAGTCAGTCTGATTGTAAGTTCGTTCAAATTTACTCAAGGTTTTCGTCCTAACAGGCCGCTGAAATACCTCAAATCGAAGTTCGCCGGTTTTCAACCCCACCCGATAATCTGAAGCAGTCCCTTTTCTGACCCGATACCAACCCAGTCCATCCATGCGCGGAGCCGACACCTTCACCGAAAGCCCGTTCACGCTGCATCGCCTGGAAGACTTTGTGCCGGCCGACCATCCGTTGCGCCCGATACGCCAGATGGTCAACGCGGCGCTGGGGAAGATGGACGATTTGTTTGCCGCAATGTATGAGGCGCACAGCAAAGGCGGGCGGCCCAGCATTGCGCCTGAAAAGCTGCTGCGCGCCATGCTTTTGCAGGTTTTCTACAGCATCCGTTCGGAACGCCAGCTCATGGAACAGGTGCAGTACAACCTGCTCTACCGCTGGTTTATCGGGCTGGCGATGGAGGATGCGGTGTGGGTGCCCACGGTGTTCACGAAAAACCGTGAGCGCTTGCTTGAGCATGACGCAGTGATTGAACTGTTCAACCATGTGCTGCAAAGCGCCGACAAGCAAGGCTGGCTCTCGGGCGAGCACTTCAGCGTGGACGGCACCCTTATTCAGGCCTGGGCGAGTCACAAGAGCTTTGTGCGCAAGGACGGCAGCGACGGCGACCAGGGAGACGGCAGCTTCAAGGGGCAGACGCGCTCGAACGAGACGCACGAATCGAGCACTGACGTTGACGCCAGGCTGTACCGCAAGGGCAAGACGGCCAGCGAGCTGCGCTTCATGGGCCACACGCTGAGCGACAACCGCCACGGGTTGATTGCCAGCGCCGTGGTCACTCGGGCAGACGGCTACGCCGAGCGCGAAGCGGCCAAGGTCATGGCGCGCGATGCCCGGCAAGCCCTGCCGGACGCGCAAACCGCCCTCACGCTGGGAGCCGACAAGGGTTACGACGCGCAGGAGTTCATCGAGGCGTGCCTGGCGATGGGCGTCACGCCGCATGTGGCGCAAAACACTTCAGGACGGCGCTCGGCCGTGCCCGATGCGATTGCCCGGACAGACGGTTATGCCGTCTCGCAGCAAAAAAGAAAGCTCATCGAGCAAGGCTTTGGCTGGGCCAAAACGGTAGGAGGGATTCGCCAGGTGATGGTGCGCGGGCTTGAGCGCGTGGACCAGATGTTCGTGCTGACGATGGCTGCTTACAACCTCACGCGTATGCGCACCTTGGGACAAATCCGTCTGCAGGGGCAATAAGTGGATAAAAAAGGCGACAGGAGCGATTCAGGTCGCCAGCCGCAACGTCAAAAGGCACTGTGATTTTCAAATATGAAAAATAATCGCAAAAACAAACCACTTCGAGCCAGTTGCTGCGCCTGCGCAGTCAGTATTTCAGCAGCCTGCTAATCGGCAAGGAAAGAGAATTCATGCGGCAGCTTGTCGGTGATCAGGAAGCTGGAATAAATAAGTTGACGGCAGGTGAGATTAAAGCCAATATTGATAACTATGGCACGTTCAATGATCGTCCTCCAGATGCAACCTCAGCAATTAAAGCATATCGCAGTGCCAATCCGATTTCGGATGATATATTCGCGCAGGAATATCTTGCTAATAATCCTTCCGCAAAGTTTGCTGCCACACACAGTCCTGATATGATTCTCGGTGGTCGTGCTATTGGAATAACTGGCTATGGAGATCTTGGTGTGAATAGCTCCATCGGTTCGCAAAATAAGTACGTTATGCCGCAAATATATAATGCCGTGTCGTCGGTGCCGCCGAATAATTTTATAACCTTTATCTTAGCAGGCTGCTGAAATACTGACTGCGCAGGCGCAGCAACTGGCTCGAAGTGGTTTGTTTTTGCGATTATTTTTCATATTTGAAAATCACAGTGCCTTTTGACGTTGCGGCTGGCGACCTGAATCGCTCCTGTCGCCTTTTTTATCCACTTATTGCCCCTGCAGACGGATTTGTCCCAAGGTGCGCATACGCGTGAGGTTGTAAGCAGCCATCGTCAGCACGAACATCTGGTCCACGCGCTCAAGCCCGCGCACCATCACCTGGCGAATCCCTCCTACCGTTTTGGCCCAGCCAAAGCCTTGCTCGATGAGCTTTCTTTTTTGCTGCGAGACGGCATAACCGTCTGTCCGGGCAATCGCATCGGGCACGGCCGAGCGCCGTCCTGAAGTGTTTTGCGCCACATGCGGCGTGACGCCCATCGCCAGGCACGCCTCGATGAACTCCTGCGCGTCGTAACCCTTGTCGGCTCCCAGCGTGAGGGCGGTTTGCGCGTCCGGCAGGGCTTGCCGGGCATCGCGCGCCATGACCTTGGCCGCTTCGCGCTCGGCGTAGCCGTCTGCCCGAGTGACCACGGCGCTGGCAATCAACCCGTGGCGGTTGTCGCTCAGCGTGTGGCCCATGAAGCGCAGCTCGCTGGCCGTCTTGCCCTTGCGGTACAGCCTGGCGTCAACGTCAGTGCTCGATTCGTGCGTCTCGTTCGAGCGCGTCTGCCCCTTGAAGCTGCCGTCTCCCTGGTCGCCGTCGCTGCCGTCCTTGCGCACAAAGCTCTTGTGACTCGCCCAGGCCTGAATAAGGGTGCCGTCCACGCTGAAGTGCTCGCCCGAGAGCCAGCCTTGCTTGTCGGCGCTTTGCAGCACATGGTTGAACAGTTCAATCACTGCGTCATGCTCAAGCAAGCGCTCACGGTTTTTCGTGAACACCGTGGGCACCCACACCGCATCCTCCATCGCCAGCCCGATAAACCAGCGGTAGAGCAGGTTGTACTGCACCTGTTCCATGAGCTGGCGTTCCGAACGGATGCTGTAGAAAACCTGCAAAAGCATGGCGCGCAGCAGCTTTTCAGGCGCAATGCTGGGCCGCCCGCCTTTGCTGTGCGCCTCATACATTGCGGCAAACAAATCGTCCATCTTCCCCAGCGCCGCGTTGACCATCTGGCGTATCGGGCGCAACGGATGGTCGGCCGGCACAAAGTCTTCCAGGCGATGCAGCGTGAACGGGCTTTCGGTGAAGGTGTCGGCTCCGCGCATGGATGGACTGGGTTGGTATCGGGTCAGAAAAGGGACTGCTTCAGATTATCGGGTGGGGTTGAAAACCGGCGAACTTCGATTTGAGGTATTTCAGCGGCCTGCTAGACTACTTGCCCCAATTACCCCCCCCCCCGCCCTCCGACGCGGCATTACGCATCAGTCCCCCCGCCCTGATATTGCCCAAGTCCCCGACCGCGCCAATCTGATAGCCCGGCCAGCGCACGCCCGCGCTGGAGCCGCCGGGCATGGCGTCGAGCATTGCGCTGGCGCCCGCCCGCACGGTGTTGCCCATATCGCCAGCAAACGGTCCCACGCGCGCGGTGGCTACTTCCCCGGCTGCCGCGAGCGAGGCGCCGTCCAGGCCCAGGCGGGCCGCGCCCCTGCCTAGGCCAGACACGCCGCCCAAGAAACCGAACGCCTCAACCCCGAACTGCGCAGTGGCAAAGAAGGCTGTGGTGGCGCCATCGCCCAGCTGGCTTTGCGAGTAGCTGCGCAGTTGCGTGATGCCTTGGGCTACGGGCTCGAGCAGCTGGCCGGCGAATGCTTCGATGGCCTGGCCGCCGGGGGTTTGGATCTCGGCGCTCCAGCGCTGCTGCAAGTCGCGCTGGATTTCGGTGTAAGCCTGGGCGCCGCCCATGAACAGCGCCGCTGGCAAGGCGGCAACGCTGCTGGCCGGTCTTGCCCCCATGGCGTTCCAGCTGCCTTTCACGGCGAGTTCCACCGCGCCGTCAGCGATGGCGGCCGCGCTTTTCACTGCACGGGCCAGACCCTGCGACAGCGTCTCGCTTGCATCGGCAAGGGGGTTGCCATTGACCAGGCTGTCCAGCTCTCCGGCGCCGGAGCGGTCAAACACGCCGCGCCCGCCTGCGGCAGCGCTGGCGCTCACTGGCGCTGCAGGCGCATCCCCGTAAGCCGCACCCGTTCCCCCGCGCGGCCCGCCGCTCATCATCAGGTTGTAGCGCTGCTCCTGAATCTGGGCCTGTGCAAGGGCGGCTTGCTGGGCCTCGATCTGCGCCTTGACATCCAGGCCGCGCTGGTTGCGGCTCACGAGGCTGTTGCCGTATTGGGCGTACTGGCTCAGTTGCTCGCCCTCAAATGCGCTCAGTGGCGGGGCCTGGAGCGTTTGGCCCGGCTGCACGATGAGGCTGCCCCATTGGATTGGCCGGCAGGCCCCGTGGAATGGATGCAGGCGGCTATGAACCCCATAGCGCCACGCGCCTTCGGCCTGGGTGGCCATGGTGGAGAAAAAGGTGGAACTCGACGAAGCCACCGAGCGCCGCATGCTGGGCGAGTCGCTGCCGCCGGGGCTGAAATTGATGGCCTGACACCGTCATCGGATGGTCTGCAAGCTTGCTTGGCTGCGGAAATTCAAGGACGGAGTGCAATGGTTTCTCTCTTGTCCATCGCGGCAAATGAATTTGTGCATGAAAAAGGCCTTTTGCGCACAACAGGAAAGCATAAGCAGCTCTCATATTCATAGCAATTTAAAGTCCAGCTGCCCGCCAGTCAGTCCGTGTTGCAAGGCAAATCCTGATCCAGCCTGTGACGGGATGCAGCAACTCTGCGTTACAGCACAGCAGCATCAAGCCGTTAATGTTAATATCACCAGTGATATGAATCTTACGCCTAGATTAACCATCGACACCAACATCCTGGTAGCCGCCACGCGCAGTCGCCAAGGCCCCTCGTTCGCCCTGATGCAACTTGTCAGGCGTGGCAGCGTCGTGATGTGCTGCAGTCCCGCGCTCTTTCTGGAGTATGAGGATGTGCTCAAACGTCCCGGCCAATTGGCAGTGTCAGGGTTGCTGGCGAGCGATGTGGATGCGATTTTGAATGAACTGGCCGGGCTGATTTCTCCGGTTGTCACGCACTATCAATGGCGTCCGCAATTGCGTGATCCGTCCGATGAAATGGTGCTGGAAGCTGCTGCCAATGCCCAGGTTCATGCCATAGTGACCTATAACCTCAAGGATTTCCAGCCCGCCAAACGTTTTGGCATTCCGGTGCTCAATCCCGAGCAGACCTTCAAACAATTCAATCTTGCCGTGCAAAGGAGTTCGACATCATGAGCAATTACGCCCTTCGCCTGCCTGAATCCCTCAAGCAAGCCGCCAAACGGATTGCCGCGGCCGACGACACCACCATGAACCAGTTTTTCGTGGTCGCCATTGCCGAAAAAATAAGCGCCATGGAAACCGCGCAATTCTTCGAGAAACGGGCGCTGTCAAGCAGCACTGCCGCAGCGCAGGCCGCATGGGACAAGGTGGGCAATGTTTCGCCGGTCGCTGAGGACGCCTGGACAAAACCAGTCTGAATGGGCTGCAGCATCAGCGCACTGCATGGGGCCGGCTGCACTTTGGCAGCGGCTGGCGCTTGTACTACACCGAGCGCGGCGGCACTTTGGTGATTTTGCTGGCCGGTGGCCCCAAGAGCAGCCAGGCCAAAGACATTCAGACAGCGCTGCAACTGGCGCAAAACCTTTAGGAGCCCAAGGTGAGCAAGACCCAAACCACCCCTTACGACAGTGCCGAGTACCTCAAGACCGAAGAAGACATTGCCGCCTACTTTGAGGCCTGCCTGGAAGAGGCGGGCGACGATGCCGCTTTTCTTGCCAAGGCGCTGGGCACCATTGCCCGCGCGCGCGGCATGACGCAACTGGCCAAGGACACGGGCCTGGGACGCGAGAGCCTTTACAAGGCGCTGTCAGGGCAGGGAAACCCCAGCTTTGCCACTATTTTGAAGGTGATGCGCGCCCTGGGCCTGCGGCTGGCAGCGCAGCCGATGGCGCGGCAGGGCTGAGAGGGATGGTGCTCGGGGCATCAAGCTGGTTGCCCGGTATCTTTTTGGCCCCCGCATGGCGGTCAGTGTTGCAATGCAAGGCCCGACCCTAATAACCCCGCGATAACCAGAACATGTCCGAACGCATCCACAAATCAAAGGTCATCTATGTTGCGTGGGTGGCATTCATGCCTGCCACAATCTTTGCCTTTACTTTCGCGGGGCTGTGCGCTTGGGAATGCATCGCCGGGCCATGGTTTACGTTCTTCGTTGCACCGACAGTGGCCTTTGTCCTCTGGCTCGTCTCGGTTGTGGCCTATCTAAGGTGGACTTGTCGGCTATCAAAGTCGGAGGGACAGGCAATGCGTCGGTTTATTGGAATTTCTCTTCTCTGGGGACCGGTTCTTGCAGGCTTAACTGTGCTTGTATTGTTCGCTCTGATCGGTAGGGTGATTTCTCTCACAGGGCATTAGAGATGCCTTTCGCGCACAACAGAACAGTGTAAGCAGCTCTCATATTCATAGCGAGTTGCAGTTTTACTGCTCAGTGCCATTTCTGCGACACACCAGATCAGCCAGCGGTCCAATGCAAGACCTGACCCTATAGCCTTCTGCTCCGGCTACCACTTTCCCCCGCTCAACCAACCGGCCGCATGCCGTGGACCAGCAGCAATTCATTCGGCCCTTCCCAGCCCTCGGGCAGCTGAAAGACATCGAGCTGCTCTTCCATGTCGGCCCACGCGGCCTCCTGGGCCTGCGGGTCCAGCTGGCCCAGCAGTTGCAGGATCGGCGAGGCCGACGCGCGCACGAAGTCCAGGTAGTTGCGGGCCGAGGGCAACTGGAACGGCGCATAGACCCGGGTCGCGGTCACCTTGGCAAATCCGGCCTGGCCGAAACAGGTTTCCAGCAGCCCCGGCTTGCCCAGGCTCAGCAGGCCGCCGGGCTGGAACGGGTCGCGCGGCGGCAAACCGGCATGCCGCAGGGCCGTTGACATCAGGATGCCGATGCACGGGTTGCGCTGCGGTTCCGAGAACACCAGCACGGCCGCATGCCCGCCGGGCTTGAGCGCATGCTGCATCTGGCGTAGCGCCTGCACCGGGTCCGGGCAGAACATCAGGCCCAGCCGGCACACGGCGGCATCAAAGCTGGCTGCCTCCACGTCCAGGTCTTCGGCATCGGACACCCGCGTCTCGACCTGGCTCAAGCCGGCCTGCCGCGCGTTGTCACGGGCGAAGCGCAACATGGCTTCGGAAAGGTCGGTGGCCAGCACATGACCGCCGGAACCGATGCGCCGGGCGATGTCCAGCGTCTGGTCGCCCGTGCCGGCGGCCATGTCGAGCACCCGCATGCCGGTGGTGATGCGCGCCGCGTCCAGCATGTCGGCCGTGGCCGCCATGAGCCAGTCGTGGACGGCCGGCGTCTGGCTGTTCCAGCCGCTGGCTGACTGGTTCCACGCCTGGCGCGTGGCATCCTTGAATTCTTCGGGGCTGAAAGGGATCATGGCAGGGCTCCGGCGATGGCATTGGGGGCCTGCCAGTCTGAGGCGAAACCGCCGGCATGGCAAGCGTGCGCCGGCAGCCGTGCCGGACGTGTGTGATTCAGGCCGGCGCTAGCGCCCCGGGGACGCGTATCTTGCATCCTGCCGTGCCGGTGGCTCCGTGCCGGGGCGGGGTGCCGTGGCATGCGCTACGGGTGGCCCGTCCGCCGCAGTGACCGCCGCAGGCTCGGCAGGCGCTGCGGCCACGGCGTCGGCGGTCTGTGCAGGAGCAGGAGCACGAACTGCGGTTGCCGCCGGCTGCGCATCGGCAGGGGCCGCGTCCGGATCGGGAAGCGTCAGCCTGATCCGCGCCGGCTGCGCTGCGCTGTCCAGCAGCACGGCGTCACGCCGGCCCACCGCCTGCAGCACATAAGCGGACGCGATCCGCGCGCCCACGGCCAGGGGCTGGGCCGGCTCGCCATCGACCGAAATCAGCGCGGCCCCCTGGCCTGCCCCGATGGCGATCACCCCCAGCAGGGCAAATCGCTGCGCGGCCCCGGCTTCGGGCGCACCGGCCGCATGGGGCGATGCGCCAAGCGCCCGGGCCAGCGCCGCCTGATGCGCGGGGGCCTGGGTGTCCAGCGTCTGCTTCGGCGCTTGATGGACGGCGACCGTGGCGCCCGCGCTGGCGATGCGCGATCCCCAGTAGGCCGTGCTGGCGGCGGCCACGGCCCACAGCAGTCCCGCGACCGAGCGCGACAGCCATTGATGAGCGCGCGTTGGCGGATGCAGCGCTGAAAGTGAAAGCGTCATTCCTGAAGTCCGCTGGCTTAGGCTTAGATGTCGCTCCGGCCCGTCAGCACGCTGCGGGTGCGCTGGTAAAACCCGAGTTCATTGATCGTGACCAGCGCCCGGTTGACTGAAAAGGTCTTGTCCATGGACGCCAGCTGCGCATTGGCCAGCGCGGTCTGGCCGCGTTTGGCGGCGGCCAGGCCCAGCACGGCCCAGGGATAGGGGTCGAGCTTGCCGGTTTCCCAGCCGGGCGTGTTGCCATTGAAAAACGTCCAGGCCCGGTCGTAATACCCCGACAGCTCCGCCACGCCAAACGCCTGCGGGAACACCTGGCAGGTGGTGCCGGGGTAAAACGAGGTTTCGGTCCGCGTCGAAAGGTCGGCCATCCTGAAGGCGCTGGTGCTGGCGCTGAACAGCCCGGCCATGCCGGCGGCCATCTTGACGGCGAACTGGTCGTAGTACGTCGCATCAGCCGTGTCGCCGCGCTCCCTGAGCATGGCGGCAAAGTCGCGCAGGCCCCGATAGACTTCGGCGTTGTCCATCAGGTAGCCGGCGTTGTTGGTCTGGCTGCGGGGCGACTGGAACACGCTGGTCAGGCCGCTGGGCTTGATGGACGCAATGATGTTCTTGTTCGTCATGTTCTTGAGCATGACCTTGTTCTTGTCCCACCAGGCCCAGTTCTGGCTGGCCCGCAGGTAGCGCACGGCCAGGCTCAGCAGGGTGGCCACATAGGAGTCGTCGGAGTCGGCCGGCGCCAGCGTGAAACTGCTCGGGTTGGCGCGGCCAAACGGGAAATGCACGTCCTGGATCGACAGGTTGGACTCCAGCTTGCTGATGTACAGGTCCAGGTAGACGCGGATGTAGCTGTCCAGCGCGGCGGCGTCCAGGTACTGCACCACGGAAATCAGGCCGAGGTTGGCAAAGTACCAGTTCATGAGGCCATTGGGGGCGATCTCGTAGCCCCCGGTGTAGGGGCCGGAGGGGATGCGCAGCGCCTGAATCGCCGCCACCGCATTGATGGCGCTGGTCGTGGCGGGCGGCGTCGTGGCGGGTGGCGTTGTGGTGCCGCGCCTTCGCGTGCTTTGGGCCATGCTGTTGCTCACGCCCCCGAGCATAGTGGCGCCCAGGGTGATGGCCGATGACTGGATGAAAAAATTGCGACGTTGCATGACCGGGTTTCCTGTGTAGAAATGTAAAAAGAGTCGCCATGCCGGCGAGGGCCGCAGGTCGAGCTGACTATCTGGCGATAGTGAAAACGCAAAAGCAGGGGAAAAAATTCTTTCCCGCAACTCCGGGGCGGAGTGTCAAACCGGCTTGTTCCTGAACAAACATGCGTGCGCGGGAACACAGTTTTTTGAAAAACCGCTACTGATGAGTTAGGCGATCCCGGGCGTTTTGAATCAATGAGCCGGCGGGCAGAGCCTGGCGTGCCTGCAACCGGCCGTGCCGGCTGGCGTGGTTTTTTTGGGCCGTGTTTTCAGCCCTTCCCCCGTGGGGGCTTTGCCTGCGAGGGCTGGAGGGGAATGGTTACCCAGCCCTTCGACGGTTTGGCCTGAATGCGAGGGAGTGCAAGCCAAAAACCTGTTGTAACCAAAAACTGCTGATGTGAGTTTTTGAAAGCCTTCGAGTGAAAACTAAAGAGTTACTGGCGCAAGAGATGGGTAACCACGCGTAAACGGGAAATAACTTTTGCTTACCATTTGTTGGCCATCTTGATAAATCGCATGTCGATGTCCCTGGAAAGGCGTAGAAATGCCGATTTGTCTTCGATGAATGTGACGCTCAACTGTGGGGAAGCGCATGAAAAAACCCATCCAGGCCCTCGTTCGCTGCATGGCGCTTGCGGTTTTTTGCCTCGGCGGCGCCGCTTTGGCACAACCGGCAGGCAACGCGGGAGCGGTCGCTTTCGTGACCGATGGCCGCACCTATCTGGGCCGGTACAGCCTGCCGGACGAAGCCCTTTCCGTCGAGATTGATGGCCTGATGTACCGGGGCCATTACGCCGCCCGGGCCGAAGATGCCGGCGCCCTGGCGCCGGGCGCGGCCAATACGGGCAATACCGGCGCGTGGGGGCGCGCGTTCCTGTTCGCCAGCAGCGCCAAGGTGCTGCAGTGCCAGCTGGCCACCGGGTTTCCCCAAGTCAGCGGGCAGTGCCAGGCGGCCGATGGACGGCGGTTTGAACTGAAAGCCCGGCCCTAGGCGCACGTTCCTTTTTTAAACAAGCTTCACGAAGGCATCCAATGGCGGTCGGGAAAGACCTCTCGCTGGCCAACCGGCTGATCTCGGCGCTGCCGGCGCCAGAGCGCGCCTTGCTGCTGGCGCATTGCGAGCTGGTCGAACTCAAGCACCGGCAGGTGCTGAGCCAGGCGGGCCAGCCGCTCGAATACGCCTGGTTCCCGGTGGACAGCTTTGTCTGTGTCGCCATGCCCTCGGACGATGCGCCCAATGTCCAGGTCGCGATGGTGGGCAACGAAGGCATGTTGCACGCCTCCGTGGTGCTCAGGGTCGCCGCGTCGGCGTTCACCGGCGCGGTCCAGGGCGCGGGCCGGGCCTTTCGCATCCCTCGCGGCGCGCTGGAGTCGCGGCTGCTTGAAGACCCCTTTCTGCGCGACGTGCTGAGCCGCTATGCCGCTGTGTTCCAGACGCATCTGGCCCGGCAGCTGGTCTGCGTCAGCCACCACACGCTCATGCAGCGCTTGGCGCGCTGGCTGCTGATGACGCGCGACCTGTCGCATTCGAGCGAGCTGTTCCTGACCCACCAGGCGCTGGCCTTCATGCTGGGCGTGCGGCGCGAAAGCGTCAGCCGGGCCGCCAGCGCCCTTGAACGGCTGGGCCTGGTCAGCTACAGCCATGGCTACATGATGCTGCGCGACGAGGCCGGCCTGGAGCGCATCAGCTGCCACTGCTACCGGGCCAGCCTGCTGGCCTATGAGCGAATCCTGGAGTTTCCGGCCGGGGTGAGCCCGGGCTTGTGGCGTGGGCCGATAATTGGCGGCCTGCCTGCCGACCTGGACGCCTGACCGCCTGAGAAGAGAAGAACCTGATGCCGTTGAATTTTTTGCTTTCCCCGCATGCCCGATAAGCCGGCGCTGCCGGGCGATTTCCGGTCGCTGCAGTATGTCAAGCCTTTCGTGCTGGACGACGGCGCGTCCAAGTCGCTGCATTTCACCCGGGGCGAGCTGCAAAGCCGCATGCTTACGCACAGTCCCTGGCGGCTGGAGGTGGACTACACCCGCACCATGATGGGGTTTTTGCTGTTCAACCCGGCACCCGCGCACATCGGCATGATCGGCCTGGGCGGCGGCTCGATTGCCAAGTTCTGCCACCGCTTCCTGCCGGCCAGCCGCATGACGGTGCTGGAGATCAACCCCTATGTGCTGGCGCTGCGCCAGGACTTCCAGGTGCCCGACGACGACGAGCGCTTCCAGGTGATTGCCGCCGATGGCGCGATGTACCTGCGCACCGAATCGCCGCAGTTCGACGTGCTGCTGGTCGATGGCTTTGACCATGAGGGCCAGCCCGCCGCGCTGTGTACGCAGCGCTTTTACGACGACTGTTTCGCCGCGCTGCCGGCCGGCGGCGTGCTGGCGGTCAACCTGCACTACGAGCACCCCGACTACCCGCTGCTGCTGGCGCGCATCAGCCGCAGCTTCAGCGGCAATGCGGTTGAAATCATCACGGCGGAACAAAGCAACAGCATTGTGTTCGCCCGAAAAGGCCCGCCCATCTCGCCGCGCGCCCTGAGCCTGCCGGCCAGCCTGGCCCGGCTGGACGCCGAGGCGCGCGCGCAGCTCAAGCCCGAGCTGGCGCGGATGCTCTGGCAGATGAAGAACCTGGGCCTGGAGGGCGACGCGTAGGCCCGCCATTTGCGGTCTTGTCTGACGCCGCGGCCCGGCCTGAACGGGCAAACTGCTGGAGGCGGGCGCCTTGCGGCGCCTTTTCCTGCAACCCCAACCTGTTTGAAGGCTGTCACATGACTGAAAAATCCGCATCCGTCCATTGGCAAGGCCAGGGCAAAAAAGGCCAGGGCCAGATCAGCACCGAAACCGACGCGCTCAAGGCCTATCCCTACGGCTTCGGCAGCCGCTTTGAAGACGACCGGCGCGGCACCAACCCTGAGGAACTGCTGGGCGCGGCGCACGCGGCCTGCTTCACCATGGCGTTTTCATTTGCCTGCGACAAGGCCGGCTTTGCCACCGAGTCGGTCGATACCCAGGCCCGGGTCCGGCTGGTGCCCCAGGGCGACGGTTTCCTGATCGACCGCATTGCGCTGACGCTGAAGGCCGTGGTGCCCGGCATTGATGAAGCGAAGTTCCAGGAAATCGCCGAGGGCGCCAAAAAAGCCTGCCCGCTGTCCAGGGCGCTGGCCAGCGTTCCCGAGATCACGCTGTCGGCCACGCTGGACAAGGCGCGTTGAATGCCATGCTGATGAAAATCCACTTTGCCTTTGACGTGCAGTACCTGGCCGATTCGGACCGGACCCAGTCCGAGCGTGATCAAGTGATGGACTCGCTCGAATCCACCCTGAAAGCGCTGCTGGCGGCGCAGGACAGCGCGGCCACGGTCGCGATCAGCGACAGCCACAAAGGCCCCGGCAACAAGCTGGTCGAGCTGACGACCACGCTGGAGGACGCGCAGATTGCCGGCGTTCTGAAGGCATTTTCCGAGCAGCACGGGGTGAATGTGACGGCGTTTGAATGAGAATTTATCCGTAAAGAACTGATCTGGCGCAGAGGAAGCGCCTTTCTTCTATGAAGGGCAGCTTTGATCTTCACTGGAGAGTTCTTAACATTGGCTAGCAAGGTCGAAACCTTTCCTAAGAATGTAAAAGTTATTTAAAAATGAAAATTCAGTAGTTCCAGTTTTATGGATCAAGCTCCAGAATCCAATTCGTCGCACTATTGCGTTGCAATTTTCTGGAGTTTTCCATGGCTGATCGCCACACTTTTCGCCGTCCATTTCTGAAAATCGCCCTGGCCGCCACGCTGGCTGCCGCGGCATTGGGCGCCAGCGCCCAGCAGGCCGTCAACCTGCTCAACGTATCGTATGACCCGACCCGCGAACTTTATGTGGAATACAACGCCGCGTTCATCAAATACTGGAAAGAAAAAACCGGCCAGGACGTGACCATCAAGCAATCCCACGGCGGCTCGGGCAAGCAGGCCAGATCGGTGATTGACGGGCTGGATGCGGATGTGGTGACGCTGGCGCTGGCGGGCGACGTGGATGCGCTGGTCAAGAACGGCGGCTGGATTTCCCCGGACTGGCAAAAACGACTGAAGCACAACTCGGCCCCCTACACCTCCACCATCGTGCTGGTGGTTCGTCAGGGCAATCCAAAAGGGATTAAAGATTGGGACGATCTGATCAAGCCCGGCATCAGCGTCATCACGCCCAACCCCAAAACCTCGGGTGGCGCGCGCTGGAACTACCTGGCCGCGTGGGAATTCGCCAAACGCAAAAACGGCGGTGACGCCAAGGCCAAGGAATTCGTGCAGGCCCTGTACAAGAACGTGCCGGTGCTCGACACCGGCGCACGCGGCTCATCCATCACCTTTGCCCAGCGCAACCAGGGTGATGTGTTCATCTCCTGGGAGAACGAGGCGCATCTTCTGGAGAAAGAGTTTGGCAGCAAGGTGGACATTATTTACCCGTCCCTGAGCATCCTGGCCGAGCCGCCGGTGGCCGTGGTGGACAAGAATGTGGACCGCAAGGGCACGCGCGCCGTGGCGCAGGCCTATCTGGAATACCTGTACTCCGACGTGGGCCAGGACATCGCGGGCAAGAACTTCTACCGCCCGATTTCGGAAAAAGCCCAGGCCAAGTACGCCAAGCAATTGCCCAAGCTCAACCTGTTCACCATCGAACAGGCTTTTGGCGGCTGGACCAAGGCGGACAAGGATCACTTTGCCGATGGCGGCTCGTTTGACCAGATTTACCTGAATAAATAAGCGCCGCGCTTGCGCCTGCTCCAAGGCACAGGAAGAACAGTGATGGCTTGATAGGGTTGCCACTCGGAAAAAGTTCGCAAGTGCATGCACACCGAGTTCAAGGGTGCGGGGGTGGCGCGGTTTTCACAGGCCATTGCATATCACCTCCCACACCACGAAACCCATGAACCAACTGCTGACTTTTCCCGACGCGGGCAAGCATGCCTTGTCCATCCGCGCCAAGGCACTGGTGTTTGAAGACCCCCAGTCCCAGGCCTTGCTCACGCGCCTGGACCAGGTGGCGCCCACCGAGGCCACCGTCGTCATCATCGGCGAGACCGGCACCGGCAAGGAGCTGCTGGCGCGCCGCGTTCACCAGGGCAGCGGGCGGCGCGGCCCCTTCGTGGCGGTCAACTGCGGTGCGTTCAGCGAATCGCTGATCGATGCCGAGTTGTTCGGCCACGAGAGCGGGGCCTTCACCGGCGCCAGCCAGGCCCGGGCCGGGTGGTTCGAGACGGCCAATGGCGGCACCTTGTTTCTGGATGAAATTGGCGACTTGCCGCTGGCGCTGCAGGTCAAGCTGCTGCGCGTGCTGCAAGAGCGCCAGATCGTGCGGATCGGCTCGCGCAAGACCATCGAGCTTGATGTCCGCCTGATCGCCGCCACCAACGTGGACCTGCGCGACGCGGTGAACGCAGGCCACTTTCGCGCTGACCTCTATTACCGGCTCAGCGTGGCGACGCTGGAGCTGCGCCCGCTGTGGGAGCGGCCGGGCGATATTCTTCCGTTGGCCCGGCACTTTCTGGCCAGCTACGCCAAACGCCTGGGGATTGAGGGTGCCGTGCTGGCCCCGGACGCCGAGCAGGCGCTGCTGACGTACGACTGGCCGGGCAATATTCGCGAACTGGAAAATGTCATTCACTACGCGCTGATCGTGGCCCCCATGGCCATCGTCCACGCGAATGACTTGCAGGCGCTCCAGCGTTCGGCGCACGGCCGGGCGCGCCTGCCTTCCACCCTGCCGCCAGCGGTGGAGGAGCGCATCGCCACCGCGTTGCCAGAGGAGCCTGCCGTCCCCACGCTGCGGCAAACGCTGCGTGAGCTGGTGCTCAAATCGATGGAACTCAACCAGCCGTTTCTCTTTGAACAGGTGGAGGCAACGCTGGTTTCCACCGCTTTCGAGTTCTGCCATGGCAACCAGGTGCAGACCGCACGCCTGCTCGGCCTGTCGCGCAATGTGCTGCGCACCTTGCTGAAACAGCATGGGCTGCTGGCGATGCAGGAAGACAGCAGCAACGATTCAGGCGACCTGGCCAGCAGCCCGGTCACCGGGAAGACCCTGGCGCCGGCCAGCCGCTGATTTAGGACGCTCAACACGAATATTGGCGCTGCGCCAAGGCCGGTGAAGGCGCTGTCGCTGAGGCAGCAGTCTGAGGGCGGGCACTGTTGATCAGGCTGCAGGGCTGCTGGATTTTCAGCATGGCTGATGTGGCTGTGAAGGGTGTTTCCCCCGGAGGAGGGCGCGTCACAAAGATGGCGCGCTTTTTGCGGTAGGAGGGTTGGCAGACACCCCGCAAGGACCAGGACAGGGGATGCCAGAACCCTCAACGAAGAAAGTGAATTCCCATGAAATACCATAAGAGCGTGTTGGCTGCCACCCTGTTAAGTCTGGGCGTTTGCGCCGCGTTTGCGCAGCAGGCCAGCCCTGCCGCAAGTCCCGGCGCCGCTGCCGCAGCCGATGTATGGAAGTACAAGACCAAGCGGCTGGATCGCGCAGGCGTGGACGCGCTGCTGGCCAAGCCGCAGAAGCTGGTGGTGATTGACGTGCGCCGCCCCGATGAACTCACCGCCAAGGGAAGTTTTCCGGTGTACCTGAACATCCAGGTCAAGGAAGTGGAAAAAAGCCTGGCCTACATCCCCAAGGATCGCGCCATCCTGACCGTCTCCAACCATGCCCACCGTGCCGGTGCGGTGGGAGACCTGCTGACCAGCAAGGGCTTCAAGGTGGCCGGAGCCACCGGCTCTGAAGACTATGAGGCCCAGGGCGGTACGGTGACCCGTGTCGTGCCGCCGCCGCCCAAGCCCGCCACGGTGTCCGCCGCGCCCTGAGAACAACCTTCCCTGCGAGAAAACCCATGAAAGCCCAAGCCATTCTTGACAACGCGCCTCGTCACGCAACGGCTGCGCCATCGGTCAGCCTGCCTGCGCGCGTGCGCATTCGCCTGTGGGATCTGCCGCTTCGGCTGTTTCACTGGCTGCTGGTGCTGGCGGTGGCGGTGGCGCTCATCACGGGGCAACTGGGCGGCGCATGGATGGAGCTGCATGGCAAGGCGGGTTTGAGCATCATCGGGCTGGTGGTGTTCCGGCTGGTGTGGGGCGTGATTGGTTCGGCCCATGCCCGCTTCCTGAGTTTCTTGCCCACACCGTCCCGGCTCAAGGCCTACCTGACAAGGCGCTGGCGCGGCGTCGGGCACAACCCGCTGGGCGCGCTGTCCGTCATTGCGCTGCTGGGCCTGCTGGCCGCGCAGGCCACCACCGGACTGTTCAGCAATGACGACATCGCGTTCAGCGGCCCGCTGTTCGCGCTGGTGGACGAAGCCCTGGCCGGCCGGCTGACAAGCCTGCACAAGCAGTTTGCCAATGTCCTGTGGGGTCTGCTGGCCTTGCATGTGGCGGCCATCGCGTTTTATGCCGCGTTCAAACGCGACAACCTGGTCAAGCCCATGGTGACGGGCTGGAAAGAAGTGGAGCGGCATCAAGCGCCGCCAGCGGATCATCAAAACGCCTCCGGCCGCAAAGGCGGCGCGATTGCATTTGTGGTGGCGCTGGCCGTGGCTGTGGCAGTGGTGTATGGCGTCAGTGGCGCGGCCTTGCCGGGTTCGCCAGCGGCGGCGGCAGAACCGGCCACGGCCACGCAAGGCAAACCCGGATGGTAGCGACCGGCCTGCGCACCCACGGCCTGGCCTGCGTGCGTGGCGGGCGCGACCTGTTTCGCGCCGTGGACATCGACGTTTCGGCCGGCGAAGCCCTGTGGGTTCAGGGCCGCAATGGCAGCGGCAAAACCAGCTTGCTGCGGCTGCTGTGCGGCCTGGCCCTCCCGAGCGCGGGCGCGGTGCATTGGCTGGGCCGTGATGTGCGCGACCTGCGCGAGGATTTTTACCGCGACCTGCTCTACATCGGCCACGCCGGCGGCATCAAGGACGACCTGACGGCGGCGGAAAACCTGCTGCTCGGCGCGCGCATCGCCGGACAGGCGGTTGAAGATCAACAGGCGCAACAGGCGCTGGCGCAGGTGGGCCTGGCGGCGGTTTCGCGGCTGCCGGCGGCGCGCCTGTCGCAGGGCCAGCGCAAGCGGGTCGCCCTGGCCCGGCTGCACCTGGCGCGCAGGCCGCCCCTGCTGGTGCTCGACGAGCCCTTCAATGCCCTGGACCAGGCGGCGGCGGACGGTCTGCAGGCGGCCCTGAATCAGCACCTCGCGCAGGGCGGCATGGTGGTGTACACGACGCACCAGCCGCTGGCCTTGCAGGCGGCGCGGCTGCATGTGCTCGAACTCGGCCCTGCCCAACCATGCTGAAGGTGCTGGCATGCGTGATTCGGCGCGATCTGCTGCTGGCCTTCAGGCGCCGGTCCGACCTGCTGGCCACGGTGTTTTTCTTTGCTCTCGTGGTCATGCTGTTTCCGCTCGGCGTCGGCCCGGAGGCTGGCCTGCTGCGCAGCATGGCGCCCGGCATTGTGTGGGTGGCGGCCTTGCTGGCTTCGCTGCTGTCGCTGGGGCGGCTGTTCGCGCTCGATTTTGCCGACGGGACGCTGGAGCAGATGGCCTTGTCGGCCGAGCCGCTGGTGCTCATCGTGCTGGGCAAGGTGCTGGCGCACTGGCTGGTGGCGGGCGTTCCCCTGGTGATGCTCTCGCCCGTGCTGGCGCTGCAGTTTGGTTTGCCGGGCGCCGCGATCCAGGTGCTGTGTCTGGGCTTGCTGATCGGCACGCCCATCCTGAGTTTGCTGGGGGCGATTGGCAGCGCCCTGACCCTGGGCGTGCGCGGTGGCGGGGTTTTGCTGGCGTTGCTGGTGCTGCCGCTGTATGTGCCGGTGCTGATTTTTGGCGCGGGCGCGGTGCAGGCCCAGGCCAGCGGCCTGGACGCCGCCGCCCACATGCTGCTGCTGGGCGGCGTGCTGGCCGGCGCGCTGGCGCTGGCGCCCTGGGCCACCTCGGCAGCGCTGCGAATCGCCCTGGAATAACGATCTGATCAAGGAGTTCTGTCTTGCGACCCGTTTTACATGCCCCTTTTGCCGTGCGTTTCTTCGCCGGCCCTCGTCCCGGCTGGTGGAAGTACGCTGGCGCTCCCGCTTTTTACCCGCTGGCCGGGCGGCTCATTCCCGGGCTGCAGGCCGTGGCCGTGGCCCTGCTGGCGCTGGGCCTGGGAATCGGCTTTTTGCTGGCCCCCACGGACCACCAGCAGGGCGAGGCCTACCGCATCATCTTTGTCCATGTGCCCGCCGCCTGGCTGTCGATGCTGCTTTACATGGCCATGGCCTTCTGGGCCGCGACGGGCCTGGCGTTGAACAGCCGCCTGTCCTTCATGATGGCGCGTGCGATTGCCCCCACGGGCGCGATGTTCACCTTCGTCGCCCTGTGGACCGGCGCCCTGTGGGGCCGCCCGACCTGGGGTGCGTGGTGGGTCTGGGATGCGCGGCTGACTTCCGAGCTGCTGCTGCTGTTTCTCTATGCCGGCTTCATGGCGCTGCAGTCGGCCATCGACGACCCACGGCGCGGCGACCGGGCGGGCGCGCTGCTGGCGCTGGTCGGTGTCGTCAACGTGCCGGTGATTTACTTCTCGGTGAAATGGTGGAACACCCTGCACCAGGGCGCTTCCATCAGCCTGAGCAGTGCGCCCCTGATGGCGTCCAGCATGCTGATGGGCTTGCTGCTGGCCGCGCTGGGCGCCTGGGTGTATGCGCTGGCAGCAGTCCTCAAGCGCCTGCGCTGCATCGTGCTGGAGCGCGAGCGCCATGCCAAATGGGTGGCCCGGCTGCCCGAGGTGTCGGCATGATCTGGCGCAACGTGAGCGACTTTGTGGCCATGGGCGGCTATGCGCTGTATGTCTGGGGCTCGGTGGGGATGTTCCTGGCCTGCCTGGCGGGGGAATGGCTGGCGCTGGGATGGCGCCGCAAGGATATCGTGCGTGAACTCCGTCACGCCCGGCAGCATCCCGGTGGAGAAGATGCATGAAGGCCCGGCACAAGCGCTGGGGCCTGATCGTCGCCGGGCTCGCTGCGCTGGGTCTGGGCGTGGCCCTGGTGCTGTCGGCGTTTCAGAAAAACCTGGTGTTCTTCTTCACGCCGAGCCAGGTGGCGGCGGGCGAGGCGCCGCAGAACCGCAGCTTTCGCATCGGTGGCCTGGTGGAACTGGGCAGCATCGAGCGCCAGGCCGACGGCATCACGGTCAGCTTCCTGGTTACGGACAACGCGCAGCGCCTGCGCGTGAACTACCGGGGTTCCCTGCCGGACCTGTTCAAGGAAGGCAAGGGCGTGGTGGCCCAGGGCAAGCTCACGGCGGACCAGCTGTTCGTGGCCGATGAGGTACTGGCCAAGCATGATGAAAACTACATGCCGCCCGAGGCCGCCTATGCACTCAAGCAGGCCGGTGCGCCAGCGCTGGCGGGAGCGGTGAAATGATCGCCGAACTGGGCAACTTCTCGCTGGTGCTGGCGTTGTGCCTGGCCTGCCTGCAGGGCAGCCTGCCCTTGCTGGGCGCGCACCAGGGCAAGCCGCGCTGGATGGCGCTGGGGCGCAGCGCGGCTTTTGGCCAATGCCTGTTCGTCACGCTGGGTTTTGCGGCGCTGGTGTATGTCTTCGCCGTCAACGATTTTTCGGTCAGCTACGTGGCCGCCAACTCGAACTCGCGCCTGCCGCTGCATTTCCGGGTGGCCGCCGTCTGGGGCGGGCATGAAGGCTCGGTGCTGCTGTGGATTCAGATGCTGGCCTTGTGGACCGCCGCCGTGGCCGTGTTCAGCCGCTCCCTGCCGGCGGGCACCGTGGCGCGCGTGCTCGGAGTGATGGGGCTGATCAGCATCGGTTTCCTGTGCTTTCTGCTGTTCACCTCTAATCCCTTTGACCGCACCTTGCCGGCCGCAGCGGACGGGCGCGACCTGAACCCGATGCTGCAGGATCTGGGCATGATCGCGCACCCGCCGATTCTCTACATGGGCTACGTGGGCTTTTCGGTGGCTTTTGCGTTTGCCATCGCGGCCTTGCTGGAGGGTCGCCTGGACGCGGCATGGGCGCGCTGGTCGCGCCCGTGGACGCTGCTGGCCTGGGCTTTCCTCACGCTGGGCATCGCGCTGGGCAGCGCCTGGGCCTACTATGTGCTGGGCTGGGGCGGCTGGTGGTTCTGGGACGCGGTGGAAAACGCATCCTTCATGCCCTGGCTGGTGGGCACCGCGCTGATCCATTCCCTGGCGGTGACAGAGAAACGCGACACCTTCAGGAACTGGACCGTGCTGCTGGCGATTCTGGCGTTCTCTTTGTCGCTGCTCGGCACCTTCCTGGTCCGTTCGGGCGTGCTGAGTTCGGTGCATGCGTTTGCCAGCGACCCGCGCCGGGGTATTTACATCCTGGTCTTCCTGGCCGTCGTGGTGGGCGGCGCGCTGGCGCTCTACGTCTGGCGCGCTCCCGGCGTGGGCCTGGGCGGGCGTTTTGCGCTGTTTTCGCGCGAGTCGCTGCTGCTGGTCAACAACGTGCTGCTGGTCGTGGCCGCTGGCACGGTGCTGCTCGGCACGCTGTACCCGCTGCTGCTCGATGCCCTGGGCCTGGGCAAGATTTCGGTCGGCGCGCCGTATTTCGAGGCCGTCTTCGTGCCCTTGATGCTGCCCTTCCTGCTGCTGATCGCGGTGGGGCCGATGGCTTCGTGGAAGCAGGCTTCCTTCAAAGGTGTGCTGCGCCGGCTGCGCTGGATCGCCGTGGGGGCGGTGCTGTTTGCCCTGGGGGTGGCGCTGGTGCTCAACACCTCGGTGATGGTGGCAGTGGGATTGGCGCTGGCGGCCTGGGTTCTGCTCGGCACCGCTGCTGAGCTGGCCGGGCGCCTGCGCCATGCCGCGCTGGGCGCGCCGCTGCGCCAGCGTCTGGCCAGCCTGCCGCGCAGCTATTGGGGCATGCTGCTGGCCCATGCGGGCATCGGCGTGTTCGTGATCGGCGTCACCATGGTCAGGGGGCTGGACGCATCGAGCGACCACAGCATGCGCGTGGGCGACAGCGCCACCCTGGGCAACTACCGCTTCACGTTTGCCCGGCTGGAGCGTGTGGAAGGGAAGAACTACATCGCGGCGCGGGCGCGTTTCGAGGTCACGCGGGGCGCCGCCCCGGTCGCCACCCTGTACCCCGAAAAACGCTTCTACACCGTGCAGCAGATGCCGATGACCGACGCGGCCATTGACCGGGGATGGCTGCGCGACCTCTACGTGTCACTGGGCGAGGCCACCAAGGACGGCGCCTGGGTGGTTCGCCTGCAGCACAAGCCGTTCATGAACTGGGTCTGGGGCGGGACGCTGTTCATGGCGCTCGGCGGGGCGCTGGCCGCCTCGGACCGGCGCTACGGCTGGGGCCGCAAGCGCAGCGCCAAACGCCCGCTGGCCGATGCCGATGCCGATGCGGCCGTCACGCCTTCCATTCAACTTGCCACCTAGAGACTGTTATGCGACGTTTTCTGTTTCCCCTGGGTCTGTTTTTTTCCCTGGTCTGCCTCCTCGGGGCCGGGCTGCGCCTGAATCCGCAGGAAATTCCCTCGCCCCTGATTGGCAAGCCCGCCCCGGCTTTCGCGCTGGCGCAGCTGGCGCTGCCCGATAAAACCTTTGGCCCGCAGGACATGCAGGGCCAGGTCTGGCTGCTCAACGTCTGGGCCTCGTGGTGTACCGCGTGCCGGCAGGAGCATCCGCTGCTGCTGGAACTGGCCGGGCGAAACCAGGTGAGCATCGTCGGGATGGACTACATGGATGCGCGCGCTGACGGGGCCAAGTGGCTGGAAAAGCATGGCAACCCGTACCGGCTCTCCATCCTTGACAGCGATGGCAAAGTCGGCATTGACTACGGGGTTTACGGCGTGCCTGAAACCTTTGTGATCGACAAGCGCGGCGTGATTCGCCTCAAGCTCGCCGGGCCGGTCACCGCCGAGATCATCGAGAAAAAACTGCTGCCGCTGATCAAGGAGCTGAACCGTGCGTAGCCTCTTGCTGTGTCTGATGCTGGCCGCCGCGCCGGCCCTGGCCGAGCCTACGCTCGAACAGCATGTGACGCGGCTGAGCGAGCAGCTGCGCTGCCTGGTGTGCCAGAACCAGACGATTGCCGACTCGCACGCCCAGCTCGCCGTCGAACTGAAAAACCAGGTGCGCGAGCAGCTGGCCGCAGGCGCATCGGATCAGGAAGTGCTGGACTACATGGTGCAGCGCTATGGCGACTTCGTGCTCTACCGCCCGCCCGTCAAGCCCAGTACTTGGCTGCTGTGGTTTGGCCCGCTGGCGATGCTGCTCGCCGGCTTGGGCCTGCTTTTCGTCAAGGTGCGCCAGCGCCAAGCGCAAGGCGACGCCCTTGATCCCGCCGGGGAGACGCACGCCGCATGACCACCTTTGCTGTTCTGGCGGCTTTGTTGCTGCTGCTGGCCTTGGGCTTTGTGTTGCCGGCCTTGCTGCGCGCGCAGCGGGTGCCGCCCGGCGTCGATCCTGTGCATGCAGCGCCACCCGGTGATCCGCAGCGCGGGCTTGCCGTGGGCCTGGCCGTGGCGCTGGTGGCTGGCGCAGCGCTTGTTTACGCGGCGGTGGGCGCGCCCGCTTCCCTCCAGGCCACGCGCACGCCTGAAACGGTTCCCGAATTGGTTCAACACCTGAAAACCAGTCCCGGCGATGCCGCTGCCTGGCGCCGGCTGGCACGGGCCTACGAGTCGGCGCAGCGCTTCAATGAGGCGGTCGAGGCCTATCGGCAGCTGGTCAAGCTGACACCGGGCGATGCCGATGCCTTGCTGGACTATGCGGTGACCCTGGCCATGAGCGGCAACCAGCAGCTCGGCGGTGAGCCGGAACAACTGATACAGCAGGCCCTGACTTTGGCGCCGCAGAACGTGCAGGCACTGGCTCTGGCCGGCAGCGTTCGCTTCGAGCGCCAGGACTATGCCGGCGCGGTGGCACTGTGGCGGCAGGTGCTGCTGCATGCGCCTGCGGACTCGCCCGTTGCGGCGGCCATCGCCGACAGCATCGCCAGGGCCGAGTCGCTGGCGGGCGTGCCAAAGCGGGGGCAGGGCGATAAATCCTGATGTGGGCGCGTCCTGCGCAGCTTGAGATGTGCTTCTTTATTGATAGCTACTCACGCCCGTCCATATTGCGCTAGAGGCAAAAAAAGCTTAAAAATTGTAACTGCTCAGCTCATGCGGCGGGCTGATGCAAGGCTTGAGGGCTTGGCGAAGTCCTGTGCTTGATTTGTGGTTGGGTTGGCTTTTCGTGGTTGGGCTGGCCGGGAGTCGCCCGGCGGCGACTCACTTTTCTTTGCTTCGCCAAAGAAAAGTAAGCAAAAGAAAGGCGACCCTACTGTCCGCGACCCCTACGCTTCGCTACGGGGCACCCTGCGGTGCTCAGTCCAGCCGGGGTCTCGTGCAAACTCGGCTATCGCCTCAAACAAGCACGAGCCCTGATCCGTCTGGCCTTCCGCTCCTCAGCGCTGACAGAAGGGGTGGGGTCGGGGAAAAAAACCAATACCAATACAAACAGCCCAACAGCCGAATACGCAGAACGCGCCATGCGCGCTCTGCTCCCCGATTCCGAATCCGAATCCGAATCCGATCCAAACCCGTCCTGGCCGGGCCTGTGCTGCGCCAGAAAAGCGGGATCAGGGCCGCGCGCTGTTTGAGCGCAGCGAGTTTGCGCGGACCCCCGCTTTTCTGGCGCAGCGCAGGTTGCCCGAAGCGAAGCGTAGGGACCCGGACTGCGGGTCGCCTTTCTTTTGCTTACTTTTCTTTGGCGAAGCAAAGAAAAGTGAGTTGCCGCCGGGCAACCCCCGGCCAGCCCAACCACGAAGAGCCAACCCAGCAACCCAGCAACCAAGCAACCAAGCAAGCAACCGCCGATGAAAAGCAACAACCCACGCAAGACCAGAACCCCTGAGCAGTTACTAAAAAATTCGCGCCGCAACACTAAAAAAGGCCCGGCACCTTGCGGTCGCCAGGCCTGACAGGCTGCCTTTTTCTCAATTCACGGCAAAGCAGTAAAGCAGGCCCGCGCCGCCGGTGCTCACCAGGTTGTCCTGTCCACAACCCCGGCTGCGGTGCGTCGAATTCCAGGAAGTGTTGCCGCCGCCGGTGCGGTCGAAGTGGCCCAATTGCGCGGAGCCATCCGGCGCGCTGCTGGTGTAGTTTTTGCAGGTGTGGTCCGCGTCGTCGGTGTAGGCGCGCCCGTCGGGCTGCGAGCCGGTCAGGATGTCGTGCTCGTTGGGCTTGTCGCCCGCGCGCTTGACGGGCTCATTCTTTTCGGAAAAGGCCGTGGCCCAGCTCAGGTTGTTGCCCAGGCGCGCCGTCTCCAGGGTGTCGCCATGAAGATGGGCCAGATCCTTGGCCACCACCGCGCCACGGGTGTTGTACCAAGGGCCCTGGCCAATCCGGTCGCGCGCATTGACCGCAGTCTGACCACCGCCGGCCTGGGTGCTCAGGTAGGCATGCCAGGTCTTGTTGCCCGCGCCAACGGCGCTGGCCAGCTTCTGGCAATGGGCGTCGGCTCCCGCCAGACCACCGAGGTCGGCGCCCTTGCCGGCGCCTTGGCTGGTGATAAAGAAGCTGAAGAGTTTGGCCGCTTCAGCGGCTGACACCGGGGCCGGAGGAGGAGGATTGGCCGATTGGGCCAGTGCGAACAGCGGGACGGCTGCCACGGCAGCGAACACCCAGGCGGCAGTGCGCGTTTTGGATGCCTTGAATCGGGAAGTCTTGAAAGAAGGAGTCATGGGCGCTTATCTTCAGAAGAAGGAATGGTTGAGGTTGAAGGTGGGTTGGTGAGAAAAAATGGGCGAATCAATCAGGCTGCGAGCGCCAGGGCCGTGGCAGGGTCTTCGACGTGCGGCTCGTGGCTGAACTCGCTCAGAACGTCGTCCTTGATGGCGGCGAAGTCGTAGCTGCCACGGTCGCGCGTGCGCCCCAGCGGCACATCGACGATGCGCTTGATGCGGCCTGGGCGGGGCTGCATCACCACGATGCGATCCCCCAGGAAGACGGCCTCCTCGACATCGTGCGTCACCAGGATGGCGGTGATGCCTTCAGCCTGCCAGATGCGCTGCAACTCCTGCTGCAGGTGCGAGCGGGTCAGGGCATCCAGGGCGCCGAAAGGCTCGTCGAGCAGCAATACTTCCGGGCGATTGACCAGCGCGCGGGCAATCGCCACGCGTTGCGACATGCCGCCGGATAACTGGTAGGGGTAGGCTTTCTCGAAGCCCTTCAGGCCAACCAGATTGATGTGTTCCTGCACGCTCTTGTTCTTGGCCGCCTGTGTGCCGGGCGCGTTGAGCAGGCCCAGGCTGATGTTCTGTTCGGCCGTGAGCCAGGGAAAGAGCCGGTGCTCCTGGAACACGATGCCCCGGTCCAGGCTGGTGCCGTTGATGGGTTTGCCGTCCAGCAGTATCTGGCCTGCGTAGCCGCTCTCCAGCCCGATCAGCAGGCGCAGCAGCGTGGATTTGCCGCAGCCGCTGGAGCCGACGATGCTGATGAATTCGCCGGGCCGGATGGACAGGGAAATGTTTTCCAGAACCTTGAGCGGCTTGCCCTTGACTTCGTAATACTTGTTGAGGTTCTTGATCTCGATGGTGCCGGCTTGGGGCATGGCGGGGCTTCTTTCAAAAGAGGTGAACAGGGTGTGACAGCAATGGTGTTTGGGAAGTCAGCGCGCCGGGGCGCGCCAGCGCAGCAGGCGGTTTTCACCTGCGGCCGCAATGCGGTTAAAGACGTTGCCGACCAGGCCGATGGCCAGCAGGCCAAAGATGATCAATTCCACGTTGAAGGCCATGCGGCCCTTGAAGACGATGTTGCCGATGCCCTGTCCGTCGTTGACCAGCAGGTACTCCGCGCCTATGGTGGCCAGCCAGGCGTAGATCAGGCCCAGGCGCAGCCCGGCCAGGATTTGCGGCGAGGCGGCCGGCAGGATCAGCCTGAAGAACACCTGCGCCGGGGTGAAGCCATAGACGCGGGCGACTTCGGCATGCGCCCGGCTCACGCCGCGCACGCCTTCGAGCGTGCCCAGCACCACCGGGTAAAAAGCCGAAAAACTGATGAAGATGATCTTGGACAGCTCACCCGTGCCCACCAGCGCCGACAGCAGCGGCAGCCAGGCAAACAGCGAGATCTGGCGCGCGGTGTGAAACGTCGGGCCAATGACCTTGTCGGCCAGGTGCGAGACGCCGATCAGCGCGCCCACGGCGATGCCAGCGAGCGCGCCCAGCGTGAAGCCGGACAGGTCGCGCCACAGGCTCAGGCCGATGCCGAGGTAAAAACTGCCATTGGCCAGCTCTTTCAGGCCCTGGGCCACGACGCCGGCTGGCGGCACGATCAGTTTGGTGTTGACCAGATTCAGCGCGGTGACGGCGTACCAGACGATCACGAAGGCGATGGGCAACACCAGCCCACGCCAGTCGAAGGCGGTTTTACTGTCTGATGTGGCCGATGCGGTGTCGGCTGATGAGATGGATGCGGATGCGGTGTCGGACATGGCGTTTCCCTGCAGTCAAAAAGCCGAACGGCGCCAGCCTTGCAGGCGCGACTCGATCAGGCGCAGGCCCAGCTCGATGACGATGCCGACCACGCCGATGGCCAGCATGGCCACGATCACCATGTCGATCTGGCTGAGCGAGCGGCTGTAGGCCATGAAAAAGCCCAGCCCTTCGCTGGACGACAGCAGCTCGACAAAGATGACGGAAATCCAGGCCTGCATCACGCCCTGGCGCAGACCCGTGAACAGGCTGGGCGCGGCGGCGGGCAGCACGATGCGGTGGATGATCTGCAAAGCGCTGAACTGGTAAACCCGCCCGACTTCGAGCAGGGCCTGCGGAATGTTGGCAATGCCGCTGAGCGTGCTCAATGCCACCGGAACGACCACCGCGATGGACACGGCCGTCACTTTCAGGGCTTCCTCGATGCCGACAAAGATGATCAGCAGCGGAATCCAGCCCAGAACGGGCAACTGGGCCAGCACATCGAAGGTGGGAAAAACGTAAGCCTTGAAAGTGCGCGACAGGCCCATGCCAAAGCCCAGAATCAAACCCGCCGAGCCGCCGATCAGCAGGCTCCAGGCAACGCGCGCGGCGCTGAACTTGACGTGGTCCAGTAACTCGCCCGATGCCAGCACATCTTTCAGCGATTCCCAGACAAAGGCCGGCGGCGGCAATATCTGCTCGGCCACCCAGTGGCGCTCGGTGGCGATCCACCACAGCGCAAACAGCAGGGCAGGCAGGATCAGGCCGAGCAGCAGCGTGTGCACTGCCTTCAGGCCGGCCTTGGCGGCACCCAGCGCATGCCGATGCCAGCGGGCCGGCTCGGCTCGCGCAAAGGAAGCAGGAAAGACGTTGATATCGGCGGTGGATGCGCTCATGGCACTGACTCCAGTAGTTTCTCAGATGGCCACCGGCTGGGCGCCGATGGCCGATTCGCTTGGGGGCTTGGCTCTTCAGGCCGCGATGAACTTGCCCGCCGCGTCCTGCGTGGGCCAGTAGTTCTCCAGCTTCAGCTCGCGCAGGGCGTTGTTGAGGTACTTGGGTTCGATCCAGCCGTCCAGGCTGACCGGCCTGCGGGTCAGCTTGTACTTCTTGGTTTCCTCGATGGACTTGTTGATTGCCGCCAGGTAGTAGTCGTCCAGCAGTGGGTTGATGCGCCTGCGCAGATCCTTGACGCGGTCCCAGCTGTTTTTGTTGTCGATGTAGGTGCTGGTGCCCGAGCGTGTCCACAGCTGGTACTGCGTCTCGCGGTTGGCTTCCTGGGTACTCCAGTGCGCCACCTTCACCAAGCGGGTCACGATGCGCTGCACGATGTCCGGGTACTGCTGCTCAAAGGCCTCGCCCACCCAGACCGAGCCGGGCGCGTTGATGGCCGGGTCGTCGAAGATTTCGGCCACGCGCTTGGCCACGCCGCGCGCCTCCAGGCCGAACGGGGATTCGATGGCGCCGGCAATGTCGCCCGTGGCCAGAGAGGCCACGCGGTCGTCGCGGATCTGGCTGATGATGCGGAACTCTTTTTCCGGATCGTTGAAGCCGTACTTGGCCAGCACGCGGTACAGCGTCAGCTGGCCTGCCGTGCCTTTTTGCACCGACAGCGTCTTGCCCTTGAGGTCAGCGACCGACTTGGCGGGGGACGATGCCGGTGTCACCACGTACACGTCGCCGCCCCGGCCCGATGACAGCAGGATCTTGTGCTTCAGGCCGGTCGAGCGGCCCACGATCAGCGGCAGGTCGCCGTGGCCGAAGCAGAAGTCCAGCAGGCCGTTGGCATAGGACTCATTGAGGGCCGGGCCGGCACCGACGAAGTATTTCCACTCGATCTTGATGCCCTCCGCGGCGAATTCCTGTTCGATCTCGCCGCGAAAGACGGCGTTGGCGGGAAAGCCCGAGCTGGGCAGGGGACGACCGCCGGTGCCGGCACCGGGAAAACCGATGCGGATGGTGGTGGGTTTGCCGGCCGCGCGGGCCTGGCCGCTCAGGCCGATGAGGGCGGGGGCGCCCAGCCCTGCAAGCAGGGCCGAATTGAATGAACGACGTTTCATGGGTGTACTCCGGAGTCGGTATAGGGGTTAGAAAGTGGCGTTCAGCAGGGCCTGGATGGCGTTGACCGAAGCCGGCTTGTCCGCCGTCGGCGCAGCGCCGCCGAGCTGGTTGCGGATGTGCTTGTAGTTGATCTGGAACTTGGTGGTTTCGGCAAAGAACACATTCAGGCCCAGCGTGGCGACGAACACCTTGTCATTGACGACCAAGCCGCTGCGGTTGGGGTTCCAGTCGTCAAACCGGATGAAGGTCTGGAAGGACTTGGGCCAGTAATCGTCGAATTTGCCTTGCTGCTTGGAGCTGGCGAGGAACTGCTCGCCCCAGGTATAGCCAAAGTTGATGTACTGGCCCATGCTGCGCTGGTAGCTGTCGGGGCTGGCGGGGCTGGCCGTCAGCAACTCCTGTTTGCCGTAAGCCCGTTCATAGGCCACCGAGTAGGGCAGATGGGTCCAGTTGACATCTACGCCATAGCGGTCGTAATGGCCTTTCCTGGTGGCTACGGTGGTGGCTGTGGTGCTGGCGGGGCCGAGCGAGGTGTAGCCCCGGTAGTAGGAACCGCCAATCTGCAACTGGCGCAGCCAGCTGCTGTAGTCCACCGGCAGCGTATAGACCAGGCGGCCGATGGTGTCGAGGTAGTTGTTGTTGTCGGCCTTGTTGGCGCCATTGCCATTGAACACGCCCAGCGAATAGGTCAGCAAGGGCGCGCGGTAGTTGTTGGTGAAATCGACATAGGGGTCGTAATCGCCGGAAACCACCAGGCCCGTCTGGCGCGTGTTCAGGCCCAGGCCGGCGACAAAACCCGCGTTGTCGATGACGGCCTTGACTTCAGGGTCCAGAGCCTGCGCATCCAGCCCGAAGGGAACGGTCTGCTGGCCCAGGGTGATGGTGCCCAGCGAATCTTCCGGGTTGCCCGATGCCGGCTGGAAGCTGTAGCGCAGATAGGCATCGGTCAGGTTGACGCCGGTCGATGAGCTGCTGGCCGTGTTCTGGCTGGTCAGGGCCAGGCGGTAGGTGAGGTTGCGGCCCTCGGCGTAGTCGCGGTAGAGGTTGCCGGCAAAGTTCAGGCCGACCGCCGAAGCATTGAAACCCCGGTTGCGCGGATCGGTCGGGCCGTTGCCGCTGGATGAGGCTGACGGCTGCGCCGCCGGATTCTGGATGTCGTAGCGGACCGTGACGGAGCCGCCGATCTTGGTGTTGCGCGTCACGCTGGGGACGTTGCGCTCCAGCAGGCGGGACTGGTCGTACTTGTAGTTTTCCAGGTCGGTGCGCATGCCCTGGATGTCGGCCTTGGTCGCCGCCGTCCGGGCATCTATGGATTCCTGGCTTTCCCCCTCAGCCGAGGATGCCGCCGCTTGCGTGGCCTGCGCGGCCGCTTGCTGTTTCGCCAGCTGGGCGCGCAGCTCGCTCACCTGCTTGGCCAACTCCTGGAGCCGAGCTTGTTCCAGCGAGGACGTGCTCGCACCCGAGTTGCTTTTTTTGAGTTCCTGAAGCTGTTTTTGCAACTCGTTGACGACGCTTTTGAGCGCCTTGATCTCGTTATTTGGCTGCGCCTGCACCGCACCACTCGACAAAGCGAGCAGCACGGCAGTGGCCAGCGCTGTTGTTTTAAAAGATGGCACCTTGAATAACCCTTGTTTGGTGGCTGAAAAAATGATTTACCGGCAAGGTTTAGCAGGATTTGTGCCATGCTTTTTCGATGGGTTTTTGCCTATTTATGCTGATTATTTAACTGCACTGTTGAGATTTAAACTCTTGGCCTGTTGATATTCAGTCATGCCGCGCCATGGATGCTTTGTGTTGTTTTAGTTGAATATTGAATATTCAAATGAAATAAAAAAATATGTATATAAAACAATGACTTATGGGATGTATTTATTTTTAAAAGAGAATTTGTTGGTTGGCATGATGGTTGCATCTTGGGTTTCTGGTTTTGCCATCTTTCGTCTGCCCGCATGCTTTTTTTGCGTGTGTTGCGGATGAGTGGTTGTATTTGAAAAGTGCATGAACTTGTGCTCGCAAATGGAGTAAGTAAATGCGTAAATCGATTTATGTTTTTGGGGGTACACGGTAATGAAGAACAAGGCGATATATCTGTCAGTCATGCTCGGCGTTCTGGCTGGGCCTGCAGTGCTGGCGCAGACCCAGGCGGTCGTTGACGCGGCCAAGTCCGCGCAAGGAGCAGCGCCCAAGGCCTGGTCGGCCTATCAGCCGGTGCAGGCGCCGCAGGCGCCCGAGGTCAGGCAAAAGGCCTGGGTGCGCACGCCCATCGACGCTTTCGTGCTGTCCCAGCTCGAAGCCAAGGGCCTCAAGCCCTCGAAGGAGGCTGACCGGGCCACCTTCATCCGGCGCGCCACGCTGGACGCCTGGGGACTCTTGCCAACGCCCGAGGAGGTCAAAACCTTCGTGGCCGACAAGTCGCCCACGGCCTATGAAAAGCTGGCCGACCGCCTGCTGGCCTCGCCGCACTATGGCGAGCGGCAAGCGCGGCGCTGGCTCGATCTGGCGCGCTACGCCGACAGCACGGGTTTTCAGAACGACAACACCCGTCCGAACAACTGGCGCTACCGCGACTATGTGATCAAGGCCTTCAACCAGGACCGGCCATTCAGCCGCTTCATCCAGGAGCAGGTGGCCGGCGACGAACTCTGGCCAGAAAGCCAGGACGCCAGGATTGCCACCGGCTTCCTGGCCGGCTACCCCGACAACCGCAACTCGCGCGACCTGGTGCAGCGCAAGTACCAGATCGAGACCGACATGACCGACCTGGTGGGCGAGACCTTCCTGGCCGCCACCGTCGGTTGCGCGCGCTGCCACAACCACAAGTCCGACAAGGTCAGCCAGAAGGAGTACTTCCAGCTGCAGGCCTTCCTGGCCAACACCGCTTTCAACGAGCAGACGCCGCTGGCCAAGGGCACTGAAACCGAATGGGACAAGGCCTACGAGCAGCAGCAGGCGGCTTACCAGGAGGCTACCAAGGACATACGCGCCAAGCAAAAGGCCATTCTCGACACCGTGCGCGAGGCCGGACGCAAGTACTACAACGAGCGTTACCTGACCGACAGCCGCGAGGCGATCTTCAAGCCCGAGGCGCAGTGGACGCCGCTGGACCGCTGGGTCAACTGGCGCAAGCAGGCCGTGGCGACCGACAATGAAATCGCAAGCTATCTGGAAGACAGTGGCACGAAACCGAGCGTTGTTTACTACAACCCCGAAAACGCAGAGAAGTGGAAGACCTTCAAGGCCCTGCGCGAAGAACTCAAGCAGTTCGACAAGATCAAGCCGGCCAAGGGGTCGAGCCAGTTCACCGCCGCGCTGGAACTGACCAAAGAAGTGCCGCCCACCCATGTGCGCTTCGGCGGCATCCACGAGCGCCCGCTCGAAGCCGTGCAGCCGGCCATTCCCGCGCTGTGGGGCGGCAAGGGAGAAGCAGCCATCACGCCGACAGCAAGCTCATCGGGCAGGCGCACGGCGCTGGCCAACTGGCTGAGCAGCGACAGCAACCCGCTGACGGCGCGCGTTTATGCCAATCGGGTCTGGGCGCAGTATTTCGACAAGGGCATCATCTCCACGGTGCAGGACTTCGGCCGCGCTGGCACCAAGCCGACGAACCCCGAGCTGCTCGACTACCTGGCCACCAACTTCGTGAAAAACGGCTGGAGCGTCAAGAAGCTGCACCGCGAAATCCTGCTGTCCAGCGTCTATCGCCAGTCGTCCGACGAGCGCCTGGACGTGGTCAAGACCGATCCGGAAAACAAGCTGCTGGCCTTCTATCCGCGCAAGCGCCTGGAGGCCGAGGTGATCCGCGACTCGCTGCTGTACGCCTCGGGCCTGCTGAGCGACAAGGTCGGTGGCCCTTCCGTGTTCCCGCCGGTGGTCAAGACCGGCGACGTGGTGGGCAAGGCGGAGGATTTCCAGGGCAACCGCGTCTGGGCTGTTTCGACCGACAAGGAAGACTGGAACCGCCGCAGCCTGTACATCTTCACGCGCCGCAGCTTCAGCTACCCGATCACGCAGAACTTCGACCCGGCCAACCCGAACCAGCCGCACCACAAGCGCGATGTGACGACCACGGCGTTGCAGGCGTTGACGCTGTTCAACAGCGAGGTGGTGTTCGACTGGTCCCAGGCCCTGGCCGGACGCGTGATCAACGAGGCGGGCGGCGACGAGACGGCGCAGATCAACCGGCTCTACCAGATCCTGTACTCACGCGAGCCCAACCAGACCGAGCGCCTCGCGCTCAAGTCTTTCCTGGCCGAGCAAAAGATCGTGGTCCAGCACAAGGCGGCCAACGGCAAGTTCGAGGTTGCCGTGCCCTCCGGCCTGAAGGACACCACGAAATTCGACCCGGTGAAGTCTGCGGCGTTTGTCGATCTGGTTCACACCGTCGCCAATTCCAACGAGTTCGCCTACCGCTTCTGACCATCAACCATTACTGACAAACGACAAGGAGATTCCCATGAGCAACGATTCCCGCCGCGACTTTATTCGTAAATCCGGGGTGTACCTCGGTGGCGCCGCCGCCATGAGCGGTGTGATCCCAGGGCTGGGCAGCTTTTCTGCCGCCCATGCGGCCGATCTGGTCGATCCCCTGGCACTCAAGGGGCCGCATTTTCCGGGCAAGATTAAGTCGGTGATCTGGCTGCACCAGGACGGCGCGCCCAGCACGCTGGACCTGTATGACTACAAGCCCGAACTGATCAAGCTGGCCGGCAAGGAGGTTCCGGCCTCCTTCCTCAAGGGCATCAAGACCAGCACCCAAGGGGGGGTCGGCAAGCTCTACGCGTCCAAGCGCGAGTGGAAGCAGCATGGCCAAAGCGGCGCCTGGTTCTCGGACCTGCTGCCCAACCTGGCCAAGCAGGCCGACAACATGACCTTCATCAAGTCCAGCGTGACGGTGGGCGCAACGCACGACATCTCGATCCTCAAGCTCAACACCGGCGATTTGAACCCCGGCCGTCCGTCCCTGGGCGCGTGGATCACTTATGCGCTGGGTTCGGCGAACAAGGATCTGCCGCCCTATGTGGTGCTGTACAACGGTGACCGCGAGCCCCAGGCCGGCTCGGTGAACTGGAGTTCGGGCTTTTTGCCGGCGGTGTACCAGGGAACGGCTTTCCGTCCGGGCGACTCCCCGATCCTGTACCTGGACCGTCCCGAGCTGCGCACGGCCCAGCAGCAGCGCAAGTCGCTCGATCTGCTCAAGCGCCTGAACTCGGCGGGCGCCGATCGCTACCCGTCCGACAGCGAGCTGCGCGCCCGCATCCAGTCCTACGAGCTGGCCGACCGCATGCAGGCCGCCGCGCCCGTCGCTGTCGATATCAGCAAGGAAAGCGCCGCCACCAAGGAGATGTACGGCCTGAACGACAAGACCAGCCAAAGCTACGGCGAGGTGCTGCTGCGCGCGCGCCGGCTGGTTGAAAACGGCGTGCGCTTCATCCAGGTGGTCTCGGCCGTCCCGCAGAGCCTGGATTCGGAGCGCCGCAACTGGGACGCCCACGACGAGCTGGAGCAAAACCACGGGCTGCTCTCGAAGATGGTGGACAAGCCAATCGCCGGCCTGCTGGCCGACCTGAAGTCGCGCGGTCTGCTCGACAGCACGCTGGTGGTCTGGGCCTCGGAATTTGGCCGCACCTCCTGGGGCGAGAGTGGCAGCGGGCGCGACCACAACCCCTGGGGCTACACCCAGTGGATGGCCGGCGGCGGCCTCAAGGCTGGGTTCACCTACGGCGAGACCGACGAGATCGGCCTGCAGACGGCCGACAAGGACAAGGCGATGGACACCTACGACCTGCACGCCACCATCCTGCACCTGATGGGCCTGGACCACATGAAAACCACCTTCCTGAACAACGGCCGCTCCGAGCGTCCGACGGTGGTGTACGGCAAGGTGGTCAAGGACCTGCTGGCCTGATCGTTTACATAGCTGAAGAAGCGGGGCGTGAGGCCCCGCTGGAAGGAATTTTTGCTTTATGCGCAAGATGCTGATCGTGATGGGCTGCCTGGTGATGCTGCTGGCGGGGGTGGTGCGCGCCGCCGGCATCGAGCTGGATACAGATCTGATGCAGACCATCGAGGACACCAACCTGAGCCTGGCTTCCAACATTGCGCTGAAGGATGCCAAGCGCAGCAAGGCCGAGGCGGCCGAGCTGCACCGTATGTTCACGCAGGTGGAGGCACATTTCGTGGCCAAGGGCGATGCGGCTGACGCAGTGGACCTGTCCAAGAAGAGCAAGGACTGGGCCGGCGAGATTGTCAAATCAGTCGATTCCCAGCAGTTTGACCACGCTGCGGAACTGGCCGGAAACATCTCCAGGGCCTGCAAGACTTGCCACAACTTCTACAAGAAGTCCTGAAGTCAAGGACCGCTTGTGAAAACCCTGTTTTACAGCCTGCTGGTGTCGGCCTGCCTGCTGCCCTCTGTGATGGCGGCAACCCCTGCCGGCAAGGCGCGGGCGGCTGATGCGGCGCCGGCCAGGTCGCTGCCCGTCAAGGGCGATCCGGTGCTGGGCCGCGAGAAGGCCGACGCGGAGCGCTGCATGGAGTGTCATGGCGTGGACGGCCATGGCGCCGGCCATTCCAATGGGCCGGAAGGCAAGTTCGCCAAGCTCGCGGGTCAGTACCCGGATTACATCCTCAAGCAGATCCGGGACTTCCGTTCCGGCGCGCGCAAGCACGACCAGATGCAGATCATGGCCCGCAGCGTGTCCGACGAGGACATGCGCGACATCGCCGCCTATTTCGCCAGCCAGCCGGCCATGAATGCGCAGGACGGTGAGCGCCATGCGCTGGGGAAATCGCTGTACGAGAACGGCGATCCTGCGCGTGGCGTCGTGGCCTGCAGCAGCTGCCATGGTGTCAAAGGCAAGGGCCTGGCCGTCAGCCCGCTGACGCCGGTGATAGGCGGGCAGGAATGGCGCTACCTCGACCAGCAACTGCGCGACTGGCGTTCGGGCGAGCGGCGCAACAGCGATGGCGGCGTCATGAGCCAGGCCACCAAGGCGCTGACCGAGGCTGAAATCGAAGCCCTGGCGAATTACCTCTCGGGTATCTGAATCACTTTTTGAACGAACTGGAAGAACAACCATGAACCACTGGATTTTCAAGGCGGCCCTGCCCGCGCTCATGTCCGCACTGCTGGCCCTGCCGGCGGCTGCCGCCCTGAAAGAAGGCGATGCGGCGCCGGACTTCAGGCTGAAGGCGTCCCTGGCCGGCAAGGAGTTCAATTACTCGCTGAAGGATGCCATCAGCAAAGGCCCGGTCGTGGTCTATTTCTACCCTTCGGCCTACACCGGCGGCTGCAACATCCAGGCCCGCAGTTTTGCCGTGAACGCGGAAAAGTTCGCGGCAGCGGGCGCTTCCATCATCGGCGTCTCGCTCGACAGCATCGGGCGCCTCAATACTTTCTCGGCAGACCCCGAGTATTGCGCCGGCAAGGTCGCCGTGGCCTCGGACGCCGGCGGCAAGGTCTCGAAGGCCTTTGACCTGAACGTGAGTGATACCCCGGCGGGCCGCAAGGACACGCGCGGCGCCGACATCGACCATGCCCGAGTGGAGCGCACCACCTTCATCGTGACGCCGGACGGCAAGGTCGCCGCGACCGTGGGCGGCCTGACGCCGGTGGCCAATGTCGAAAAGGCGCTGGAAGTGGTCCAGGGGCTGGCGAAGGCCGGGACGGCTGGCTCCAGGCTCTGAGCCAGTTGCACCCCAACCCAGGAAAACTTATGACAACAAAAAACATCGTTGGCCGCGCCCTGCTGGCCGCCAGCGTGGCCGGGGCTTTCGCCTCGGCAGCGGCGCAGGCGCAGAGCCCGGCGCCCTCCGGGGCGGTGACACCGGCCATTGCCGGCGTGGTGGCGGCGGGAACCCCGATTGAGCTGATCAAGGAGGGTTTCACTGGCACGGAGGGGCCGGTGGCCTTGCCCGATGGCAGCCTGATCTTCACCGAGACCACGGCCAACCGCGTGACCCGCATCGCGCCCGATGGCTCGACCTCGACCTTCGTCGAGGGCAGCAATGGCGCCAATGGGCTGGGCTTCACCGCCAACGGCGACCTGTACGCGGTGCAGGTGCTGAAAGCCCGCGTGGGCATCATCTTCCCGCTACCCAAGGCCAGGACGCTGGCCGACAACTTTGAGGGGGCGCCGTTTGGCCGTCCCAATGACCTGGTGGTGGACAGCAAGGGGAATGTCTATTTCACCGATTCCGGCGCGAATCCGCCTGTGGCTGGTCAGCCGGCGCCGCCCGTGCAGGCGACCGCGCCAGCCAAGCCGGCGGTTTACCGCATCTCGGCCAAGGGTGAACTCAAACGCCTGCTGGCTGACATCGAGCGCCCCAACGGCATCCAGCTCAGCCCGGACGAAAAAGTGCTGTATGTGGCCAACACCCTGGGCGAGCACCTGCTGGCCTATGACATCTCGCCCGATGGCACGCTGGGGCCGCGCCGCAACTTCGCCAAATTAGACGGCTGGCAGAAGACCGACACCGGCAACTCCAGCGGCGCCGACGGCCTGGCTGTCGATGAGGCGGGCCGCGTCTATGTGGCCAGCAACAAGGGCATCGAGGTGTTCAGCAGCCAGGGCGAGGCGCTGGGCAGCATTGCCCTGCCGAAAAAACCGCAGAACCTGGCTTTTGCCGGTGACGGCAAGAAGACCCTGTATGTGGTGGGGCGCGGCGCGGCCTACCGCCTGCCGGTGCTGACCGCCGGTTATGCCGGGCGCGCCAAGTAATCCACCCAGGAGTTGAGCAAAGATGACACGCAAGACCGCCCATGATTTCGCCCCCGAGGTGCTCCAGCTGTTCGACCGCTATGTGCATGGTTTCCTGAGCCGCCGGGGATTTCTGCAGTCAGCGGCCAAATACACCGTCGGAGCGATTGGCGCCGAAGCCGTGCTGGCCGAGTTGAGCCCGAATTTCGCCAGCGCCCAGCAGGTGCCGGGGAATGACCCGCGCATCCAGGCGCGCTATGTCGAGATTCCCTCGCCGCAGGGTTACGGCACCGTGCGCGGCTACCTGGTGCAGCCCGCCGCGCCCAAGGGCAAGCTGCCCACCGTGCTGGTGGTGCATGAAAACCGCGGGCTCAATCCGCACATCGAGGACATCGCCCGCCGTCTGGCGCTGGACGATTTCATCGCCTTTGCCCCGGATGCGCTGTATCCGCTGGGCGGCTACCCCGGCGACGAGGACAAAGCCCGCGAACTGTTTCCCAAGCTTGACCAGGGCAAGACGCGCGCCGATTTTCTGGCTGCCGCAGCCTATCTGAAAGCCTTGCCGCAGGGCAACGCCAAAGTCGGTGCGGTGGGTTTTTGCTATGGCGGCGGCATGGCCAACTTTCTCGCCACGCAGTTGCCCGACCTCGGCGCGGCCGTGCCGTTCTATGGCAACCAGCCGTCCGACGAGGAAGCCGCCCGCATCAAGGCGCCACTCCTGATTCATTACGCCGGGAACGACGAGCGCATCAATGCCAACTGGCCGCGCTACGAAGCGGCGCTGAAAAAATCCCAGGTGCGCCACCAGGCCTTCATCTATCCCGGCGCCCAGCATGGTTTCAACAACGACACCACGCCGCGCTACGACCAGGCTGCCGCCCGGCTGGCCTGGCAGCGCACGGTGGATTTCTTCAACCAGCAACTGCGCGCTTGAGCGCCTCGATTCAAAACTCCATCCCCGCCTGCCTGGCATTGACGCCGGGCCTCTCCAACCCCCGAAGACAAAATGAAGGAAAACAGATGAACAAACCTCTCAAACTCATCGCATCAGCCGTGCTGTCGATAGGCGCCCTGGCCGCGACGGCCACGGCCATGGCCCAGCAGGCGCCCAAGCCCGAGCAGCTGATCAAGTGGCGCCAGTCGGCTTACCAGGTGCTGGCCTGGAACGCCGGCCGCATCAAGGCCAATGTGGACGGCCAGTACAACAAGGACGACGTGATCAAGGCCGCCAACACGATTGCGGCCATCGCCAATTCCGGCCTGGGCGCGCTCTACGCCCCCGGCACCGAAACCGGCAAAGGCTGGAGGGAAACCAACGTCAAGCCCGAGCTGTTCACCGACCCGAAGGCGGGCGAGATTGCCGGCCACTTCAACAAGGAAGCCAATGAACTGGCCCGCGTGGCGCTGCTGGGCGACCTGACGGTGGTGAAGGCACAGTTGGCAAAAGTGCAGGGCACCTGCAAGTCCTGCCACGACGACTTCCGCAAGAAGGATTGAGGAGGCCATGAGCCAATCACACCGTATCGCCGCCAGCGCCCTGCTGGCCGGCCTGCTCTTGCTGGCGGGCCTGGCCCAGGCCCAGACGCCCGCGCCGGCTGGTGCGGCCCCGGCCGGTCCCTTCACCTTTTTCGTCACCAGCAAGGGCGCTGGCAACGGCGCCGACCTTGGCGGCCTGGCCGGCGCCGACGCCCACTGCCAGAAGCTCGCCGCTGACGCGGGTGCCGGTGACAAGGCCTGGCGCGCCTACCTGAGCACCCAGCTCGAGTCCGGCAAACCGGCGGTCAATGCGCGCGAGCGCATTGGCACCGGCCCCTGGTACAACGTCAAGGGCGCCCTGGTGGCGCGCAGCGTGAGCCACCTGCACAGCGACACCGTCGAGGAGGGCCGCATCGGCAATGCGCTGAACTGGTCCACCGCCCTCACCGAAAAAGGCGAGCCGGTCAAGCGCTCCGGCGACACGCCCAACGAGCACGACATCCTGACCGGCTCCCAGCCGGACGGCCGCGCTTTTGCCAATGACAGCGCCGACCACACCTGCAAAAACTACACCAGCAGCGCGGCCGACGGCGCGGTGCAGCTCGGCCACTTTGACCGCACCGGCCGCGTGCCGACCGCGCTGTCCTGGAACTCGGCGCACCCGAGCCGGGGCTGCGGCCAGGCCAACCTGATCAGCACCGGCGGCGCCGGGCTGCTCTATTGCTTCGCTGCCAAGTAAGCGATGCCCAACGGGCAAGGCGCTCCGCCTTGCCCGCCTTTTTTTGACTGATTGCCTGTCCGGACTGTTTTTCGCATGTGGATTGTTCAAGTTGCCCTGCGGCGCCCCTATACCTTCATCGTGGCGGCGTTGCTCATCCTGCTGGCGACGCCTTTTGTGCTGCGCAAGACGCCCGTCGATGTGTTCCCGGAAATCAACATCCCGGTGGTGGCCATCCTGATGAGCTACAACGGCCTGAGCGCCGAGGAGATGACCAACCGCATCATCACGCCGATTGAGCGCAACCTGGCCAACTCGGTCAGCGACATGGAGCACACCGAGTCCCAGACGCTGGGCGGCGTGGGCATCATCAAGGTGTTCTTCCAGCCGCAGGTGGATCAGGCCTCGGCCATTGCCCAGGTGGTGGCCAGCACCCAGGCTTCGCTGCGCTCGCTGCCGGCCGGCACGCAGCCGCCCACCATCATCAAGTACAGTGCCACCGATCTGCCCATCCTGCAGCTCGGTTTCAGCAGCCCGGCGCGCAGCGTGCAGGAGTTGAACGAACAGGCCTTCAACGTGCTGCGCACCAAGCTGATCACGATTCCGGGCACGGCGGTGACTGCGCCTTATGGCGGGCGCTTCCGCCAGATTTCCATCGACATCAACGGCCCGGCGCTGGCCTCGCGCGGCCTGAGCGCCATCGACGTGGTCAACGCGCTGCAGGTGCAAAACCTGATGCTTCCCTCGGGCACGGCCAAGATTGGCGGGCAGGAAATCGCCATCGCCCTCAATGGCTCGCCGGCCAGCATCGCCGAGCTGGGCGACATCCCGATCACGACGGTCAACGGCGCCACCGTCTATGTGCGCGACGTGGCGCAGGTGCGCGACGGCGCCCAGGCGCAGACCAACATCGTGCGCCGCGACGGCGAGCGCGGCCTGTTGATGACGGTGCTGAAAAACGGCGGCGCCTCGACGCTGGACATCATCGACAGCATCAAGGCCGAGCTGCCCAAGGCGCTGCTGGCGCTGCCCGAAGACATCACGGTCACGCCGCTGGCGGACCAGTCGGTGTTCGTTTCGGCCGCCATCAAATCCGTGGTGCATGAGGCTTTGATTGCGGCCGCGCTGACGGCCGCGCTCTTGCTGCTGTTTCTGGGCAACTGGCGCAGCACGGCCATCATCGCCATCTCGATTCCGCTGTCCATCCTGTGCTCGCTGATCACGCTGCACCTGATCGGCCAGAGCATCAACATCATGACGCTGGGCGGTCTGGCGCTGGCGGTGGGCATTCTGGTGGACGACGCCACGGTGGAGATCGAGAACGTCGAACGCCATCTGCACCTGGGCAAGACGCCGCACCAGGCGATTCTGGACGGCGCAGCCGAAATCGCCACCCCGGCGCTGGTGGCCACCGCCTGCATCTGCATCGCCTTCGTGCCGCTGTTTTTCCTGCCCGGCGTGGCGGGCAAGCTGTTCATGCCGCTGGCCCAGGCCGTGGTGTTTGCGATGGCTGCTTCCTATATTTTGTCGCGCACGCTGGTGCCGACGCTGGTGATGTATTTGATGCGCCACCAGGTGCGCCATGGAACCCAGGCGCAACACCAGCCCGGACGGCTGCGGCGCATCCACCTGGCTTTCGATGCCTGGTTCGAGCATTTTCGCCATGGCTACGCCGTGGTGCTGGCGGCCCTGCTGCAGCGCAAGGCGCTGTTTGGCAGCGGTTTTATGGCTTTTGCGCTGCTTTCGTGCGGCCTGTACGCGGCGCTGGGCCGGGATTTTTTCCCCACGGTGGATGCCGGCCAGATTCGCCTGCATGTGCGCGCCCCGGCGGGCACCAGCCTGGACGAGATGCCGCCTTTCGTGGACAAAATTGAACGGCGCATCCGCGAGGTGGTGGGCGCGGGCGAAGTGGCCAGCATCGTCGATATCGTCGGCGGCCCGTACACGCCCTACAACACGGTCTATAACAACAACGGCACCATCGACAGCAGCGACGTGGAAATCATGGTGGCCTTGACGCCGGACCACCAGCCCACGCAAGGCCATATCCGCGCGCTGCGCGAGACGCTGGCGCGCGATTTTCCAGGCAACGAGTTCTATTTCCAGAGCGCCGACATGGTCAGCCAGACGCTGAACTTTGGCCTGAGCGCGCCCATCGACATCCAGATTCAGGGCACTAAAACGGCTGAAAATCTGGCGGTGGCCGCCACGCTGCTGAACCAGATCCGCCAGGTGCCCGGCGCGGTCGATACGGTGCTGTACCAGCGTTTCAACCGCCGGGCGCTACAGCTGGACATGGACCGCTCGCGCCTGGCGCAAACCGGCCTGGTGGCACGCGATGTGGCGCAGAACGTGATGGTCTCGCTGAGTTCGAGCTTTCAGACTTCGCCGACTTACTGGATGAATCCGGCCAACGGCAGCGTCTATAACGTCGCGGTGCAGGCGCCGCCCTACGACATCGACAGCCTGGGCGCCATGCTCGCCATCCCGGTCAATGCACCGGGCAGCAATGGCCAGCCGCGTGAACCGCAGTTGCTGGGCAATGTGGTGTCGATCAAATCGGCCAGCCAGCAGGCCAATGTGTCGCACTACAACATCGCGCCGGTCATCGACCTCTACGCCAGCGTCGATGGCCGGGATCTGGCCAGCACCTACGCCGACATCGAAAAACTGATTGTCAAAGCAAGAGAAAAGCTGCCACGCGGCTCCGAAATCACTGTGCGCGGCCAGATCGAGACGCTGCGCACCGCGTTTTCCTCGCTGATCTGGGGCTTGGCGCTGGCCATCGTGCTGGTGTATTTGCTGCTGGTGGTGAATTTCCAGTCCTGGCTGGATGCGCTCATCATCGTCTCGGGCCTGCCCGCCGCGCTGGCCGGCATTGCCTGGATGCTTTACCTGACCGGCACGCCGCTGTCGGTGCCAGCCCTGACCGGCGCCATCATGACCGTCGGTGTGGCCACGGCCAACAGCATCCTGGTGGTGTCGTTTGCCCGCCAGCGCCTGACCGATGGCGTTCCCGCGCTCAGCGCCGCGCTGGAAGCCGGCTCGACCCGGCTGCGCCCGGTGCTGATGACGGCGCTGGCCATGATTATCGGCATGGTGCCCATGGCCATTGGCCTGGGCGAAGGCGGCGAGCAGAACGCCCCGCTGGGCCGCGCCGTGATTGGCGGCCTGCTGTTTGCCACCCTTTCAACGCTGGTGTTGGTGCCGCTGGTCTTTGCCGGCGTGCATCGCCGCCTGTCTGCCCGCGTGCGTCTGCCCGGCGCCACCCCTGTCGAGCCGGTCCCGGCCTGATCTACCGAACCGAGTTCCTTTTTATGAGTTCTTCCCCTTCCCTGAATCATGAGCCCATCCATCCTGAAGCGGGCCGCCCGCTGCGCCGGGCGCGCTGGATCGGGCTGAGCGTGCTGGCGCTGCTGCTGGGCGGCGCCGGCGTGCGCACCTATGTCAACGCGGCCCACGCCAAATCCGTGGAGGACCGCACCGGGCGCAGCGCCCTCAGATCGGTGCTGACCACCCAGGCCCGGCCGGGGCAGGGCCTGCGCACGGTGGCCCTGCCGGCCACGCTGCGTGGGCGCAACGAAGCGGCGCTCTATGCGCGCACCAACGGCTATGTCCGGGCCTGGACCAGGGACATCGGCGACAAGGTCAGCAAGGGCGATGTGCTGGCCCTGATCGACACGCCCGAGGTGGACCAGGATCTGGCCCAGGCGCAGGCCACGCAGGAGCAGATCAAGGCCAGACTGGCCCTGGCCCAGTCGTCCCTGGCGCGCTGGGAAGGGCTGCGCCAGCGCGACGCGGTGTCGCAGCAGGAACTCGATGAGCGGCGCGCCGCCCAGCAGCAGGCGCTGGCCGATCTGGCCGCCTCGCAGGCCAATGTGCGGCGCCTGCGGCAGATGCACGACTTCGGCCGCATTACCGCGCCTTTTGACGGGGTGGTGATCAAGCGCAATGTCGAGGTAGGCGCGCTGGTGGCCGCCGGCAGCGCCGCCAATACCAAGGAGCTGTTCTACCTGGCGCAGACCGACGTCCTGCGCCTGACGGTGGCGATTCCGCAGGTCTATGCGGCCGATGTGGCGGTGGGCAAGGAGGTCAGCATCAAGCTGCTGGAGCGCCCGAACGCCCCAGGCAAGGGCCAGATCACCAGGGTTTCGGGCGGGGTGGACGTGGCCACGCGCTCGGTTCAGGTGGAGGTCAGCATGGACAACCAGAGGGGCGACTTTCTGCCCGGCGCCTATGTGGAAGTGGCCCTGCCGCTGAGCGGCGCGGCGAAGACCTTGCTGCTCTCGCCCAGCACTCTGCAGTTCCGCCAGGACGGCGCGCAGGTAGCCGTGGTGGGCGAGGGCGGCAAGGTCAGCCTGCGCCAGGTCAAGCTGGGCCGGGACCTGGGGCGCTCGGTGGAGGTGATTGCGGGCATTTCGTCCAAGGACGCCGTCATCCTGAACCCGCCCGACACGATGGAAGAGGGCGAGCGCGTGCTGGCCCAGAAAGCGCCCGAGGACAAGCCGGCGCCGAAACCGGCAGGCGGCGCCTCGCGCCCTGCCGAGGCCAAGGCTGATGGTGACAAGGACGCCAAGGGTGGCAAGGCATGAGACACCAGCAAGTGCAAGCGAAAGTGGGAGGAGAAGTGGGGGAAGTGGGGAGAGGACACCGCGGGCGCCAGCGCCGTCAAGGCCGCTGGCGCCTGCGTCTGTCTTTGGCGGGTTTGACAAGCCTGGCGGCACTGGCTCTGGCGGCCTGCGGCAGCGTCGTGCCGCCGCCGGTGGCGCTGGGCGAGGCGCCGCCCGCATGGCAGACGCCCGCCGATCTGGCGTCAGCGCAGGGCGCCGCGCCCTGGCGATTGGCCCAGCCGGGCGATGGCCTCGACAAGGGCGCGTGGTGGCGCCTGTTCAATGACCCCGGCCTGGACGCCCTGCAGCAGCAAGCCCGCCAGGCCAGCCCGAGCCTGCAGGTGGCCGCCGCCCGTCTGCGCCAGGCCCATACCCTGGTGGACATCGCCGGGGCGGCCAGCCTGCCCCGCGTCGATGCCGGCCTGCGCGGCACGCGCACCGGCACCTCCGGCAACCGGCCCGCAGCCACGGCGGGCACCCAGGCCAGCGCGTCCGTGCAGAACGATTTCGTGCTCAGCGCCGCCGTCAGCTACGAGCTGGACCTGTTCGGGCGCCAGCGCCAGGAGCAGCAGGCCGCGCTGGCTTTCGAGCAGCAGGCGCAAGCGGACCAGCTGAACGCGCAACTGGTGCTCAGCGCCGATCTGGCGGCGTTTTATTTCACGCTGCGCTCGCTCGATGCCGAAATCGCGGTGGTGGAGCAGGGCCTGCAAGTCCAGAGCCGCGCCGCTGATTTACTCGCAGCGCGCCACGAGGGCGGCGCCGCCTCCGGCCTGGACCGGGCGCAGCAGCAGGCCCAGCTCGACGCCACGCGCACGCAGCTAACTTTATTGCGCAAACAGCGCGGGCAGCTGGAACATGCGCTGGCCACGCTGGTCGGTACGCCGGCCAGTCAGTTCACGCTGCCGGTGGCTGCTTTACCCGCAGGCGTTCCCGGCCTGCCGGTGGCCCTGCCGTCCGAGGTGCTGCAGCGCCGGCCCGACATCGCCGCGGCCGAGCGCGCCGTGGCCGTGGCCAATGCCCAACTCGGCCTGGCCAAAGCAGCCTGGTTTCCCAGCCTGAGCCTGAGCGCCTCGGGCGGCTGGGAAGCGAAAAGCATCGCCAGCCTGATCGACGCGCCCAGCCTGCTGTGGGCGCTGGGCGGCAGCCTGACGCAGGCCGTGTTCGACGGCGGGCGCCTGCGCGCCAGAGAGGAGCAGGCTGGAGCCGGCCAGGAACTGGCCGCAGCCAGCTACCGCCAGGTGGTGCTGCGCGCGCTGCAGGAGGTGGAGGACGGCCTGCTGGCGCTCAACGCCCTGGCCAGCGCCCAGGCCCAGTCCCAGGCCGCCAGCGCCAGCGCCCAGCGGGTGCTGGACATCGCGCAGGACCGCTACGCCGGGGGCCTCTCGACCTACCTGGACGTGGTCACCGCCCAGCAGAACGTGCTGACCAATCAGCGCCTGTCCAGCCAGCTGCGCGGCCAGCAGCTGCAGGCCACGGCCTACCTGGTCAAGGCGCTGGGGGGCGGCTGGCAGCTTTGAGTCATTTTGTAAACCGGAGGAGACATCCCATGCATCACTTCATCCAGCGCGTCGGCCTGTCCATGGCCCTGTCCACCCTGGCCCTGGCGGCGCAGGGCGCTTCGCTGCAGTCCGCAGCAGAATCGCTCGGGGCCACGCGCATCCAGTCCATCGAGTTCTCGGGAGGCGGCAAATGGTTCCAGTTCGGACAGGCACCGGCCCCCGAACTGCCCTGGCCCCGGTTCGACGTCAGCCGCTACACGGCCAGCATCCACTACGACAGCGCCAGCGCCCGGGTGCAGCTCAGCCGCCTGCAGACCCTGGAGCCGGACCGGGTGCGGCCCGCGCCCATCGAGCAGAACCTGGACCAGTACGTCAGTGGCGCCCGCGCCTGGAACCAGGCCGTGGCCCCGGCGGCCACCACCGTGACCCCGCAGCCGGCGGCCGCCGAAGAGCGCGCCGCCGAAATCTGGGCCACGCCGCAAGGCTTCCTGAAAGCCGCGCTGGCCAACCAGGCCCAGTCCCGCCCGCTCAAGGACGGCGGCGTGGAGGTGTCTTTCAAGCTGGGGGGCAAATACCGCTATGTGGGCCTGATCAACGCGCGCGACGAGGTTGAAGAGGTGCGCACCTGGATCGACAACCCGGTGCTCGGCGACACCCTGGTGGAAACCACCTTCAGCCACTACGAGGAGCGGGGCGGCGTGCGCTTTCCGGCCCACATCGTGCGCACCCAGGGCGGCCACCGGGTGCTGGACCTGGCTGTTTCAGAGGTCAAGGTCAACCGCACCGCGCCCCTCCTTGCGCCAGAAGCCGCCGCCAGCGCGCCAGCAGTCACCGTCACGGTCAACAAACTGGCCGACGGCGTGTTCTACCTGAGCGGCGGCAGCCACCACAGCGTGGCCATCGAGCAGCGCGACCATGTGGTGCTGGTGGAGGCGCCGCTGGACGAGGCGCGCTCGCAGGCCGTGATCAAGCAGGTCAAGGCCACCATTCCCGGCAAGCCGATCAAATATTTGATCAACACCCATGCCCACTTCGACCATTCGGGCGGCCTTCGCAGCTATGTGGCCGAAGGCGCCACCATCGTCACGCACCAGGACAACATCGCCTACTACCGCGCCGCCTGGGCCGGCGCGCACACGCTCAATCCGGACCGCCTGGCCAAATCGCACAAGCCGGCCCGTTTTGCCGGCTTCACCGACAAACACGTGCTGACCGATGGCCAGCGCCGCATCGAGGTGCACACCCTGGCGGGCAACACCCACAACGACGCTTTTGCCCTGGTTTACCTGCCGGCCGAGAAAATCCTGATCGAAGGCGACGCCTACACCCCGCTGGCAGCAGGCGCCAAGCCGCCGGCCCAGCCCAATCCCTATTCGGTCAACCTGCTGGACAACGTCAAGAAACTCAAGCTCGATGTGGCCAGGATCGCCCCGCTGCACGGCCAGCTGGCCACGCTGGCGGATCTGCGCGCGGCTGTCGGGCAGGACGTTGCCGGCAAATAACGGTGTCGAAACCGCCGGGGAGGATGCTCTCTGGCGGCCCCTGCAAGCGATTCAGGCGGCGGGCTTTTCTCTCTCGCCTTCATGAGTTTTTTCAACCCGGTCTGCAGCGCAGGCCGCCCAATGACGCCTCGGGGTGGCGTGTGATGACCCGGTTTTTATCCTCCAAAGTATCCCGCCTGCCGCGCCGCCTCGCAAAAGGCAGAGCCTGCGTTCTGGCCGGTCTGCTGGCCCTGTGCGCAGCATCAGCCTCGGCCGCGCCCAGCGTTTACCCCACCGGTGTCACGCGCCACGACCCGGCCAGGGCCGACAACAGCAGCTATGTGCTCTTCACCGGCCAGGACAAGCGCACCCACCTGATCGACCTCAACGGCAACGAAGTCCGCCAGTGGCCCTACGAAGGCTTCCCGCCGGTGCTGCTGGACCCGGCCGTGACCGGCGGCAAGCTGGGCCATGTGCTGGTGCAGCTGTCGCGCCAGCTGGACGGCCCGGCAGCTGCCAATGCCCTGGCGCCGCAATCCCTGGGCGAAGTGGACTGGAACGGCCAGGTGGTGTGGCGCTGGAGTGGCGCACAGGCCCAGCAAGCCTATGGCAGTCCGGACGGCGCCGCCGCAGCCGGCCCGGCGGTGCGCCAGCACAACGACTGGCGCCGCCTGCCCAATGGCAACACGGCGGTGCTGGTCAGCTACGCCCACCCGGTTGCAGGCTTCGCGGCGGACAAGGTCATCGACGACGCCATCTACGAGGTTTCACCCCAGGGCGAGGTGGTCTGGCGCTGGGTGGCCTCCGAGCACCTGGAGGAGTTCGGTTTCAGCGACGCCTCCCTGAAACTGATACGCGGCACGCTGGCGCGAAACAACAAGTCAGCGCCCTTCGACTACCTGCATCTCAATAATCTGTCAGTCCTCGGGAGCAACCGCTGGTTCGACGCCGGCGATGCGCGCTTTCATCCAGACAACCTGCTGATCGGCTCGCGTACCGCCAACTTCATGGCCATCATCGAGCGCAAGACGGGCCGCGTCGTCTGGCATCTAGGCCCCGACTTTGCGCCGTCTGCGCCAGCGGGTGCCAAGCTGCCGCGCCCCGTGGACCAGCTCATTGGCCAGCATGACGGACACATCATTGCCAAGGGCCTGCCGGGCGCTGGCCATCTGCTGGTCTTTGACAACCAGGGCGAGGCCGGCTACCCCATCGTCAGCCCAGGGCTGCAGCCGCGCTCGCGCATCCTGGAAATCGATCCGGTCAAGAAGGAAATCGTCTGGCAATACACCGGCGCCGACTCGGGCGCGCCGGCCTGGAGCTTTTACAGCTCCTTCATCAGCAGCGCGCGCCGCCTGCCCAACGGCAACACCCTGATCGACGAAGGCACGAGCGGGCGGCTGTTCCAGGTTACGCCCGGCGGCGAGATTGTCTGGGAATACATCAGCCCGTATTTCGGCGAGGTCAGAAATGGCGGCGAAGGCAAAACCGTCCTGAGCAACTGGATTTACCGTGCGCAGCCCGTCCCTCATGGCTGGGTGCCCACCGGCGCGCCTCTGGTCGGGCAGGCGGTCAAAGCCATCGATGTCAGGACTTTTCGCCTGCCGGCGCAACCGTAAATCCTCGTCCCCGCGCCCGAGCGCCGCGCGGCAGGCGAGCCAGCCCGGCGGTGGTGCGCTTTTTCGTGCAACCCGGATCACCTTTTCAGGCAACCCATGACCCCATTCAATCAACAACGACGCCATGTTCTGGGCGGTCTGTCCGCGCTGTCGCTGGTCTCCTACGCCGGGCTGTCCGGCACCACCGCGCAGGCCCAGACCAGCGAAAAACCGAACATCCTCTTCATCCTGGCCGATGACCTGGGCTATGGCGACCTGGGCGTTTATGGCCAGACGGATTTCCAGACGCCGCAGCTCGACCAGCTGGCCAGCCAGGGCCTGCGCCTGACTCAGGCCTATTCCAATTCGGCCGTCTGTTCGGCCACGCGCTTTGGCCTGATCACCGGGCGCTACCAGTACCGCCTGCGCGGCGGGCTGGAAGAACCCATTGCCGGCGCCTCCGACACCATCGGCCTGCCTCCGACGCACCCCACGCTGCCCTCGCTGCTGAAAAAAGCGGGCTATGCCACCGCGCTCATCGGCAAATGGCACCTGGGCTCGCTGCCCACCTTCGGCCCCCTCAAGAGCGGCTATGACACCTTCTTCGGCAACTACGGCGGCGCCATCGACTACTTCACCCACAAGCCCGGCGTCGGCGCCAACGTGCGTGAAGACCTGTACGAAGGCGAGGTGCCGGTGCACAAGGTGGGCTACTACACCGACCTGCTGGCCGATCGCGCCGTGGACTACATCGGCCGCCAGAGCAGCGCCCAGCCGTTTTTCCTGTCGCTGCATTTCACCGCGCCCCACTGGCCGTGGGAAGGGCCGGGGGACGAGGCTGTCTCGCGCGAGATCGGCAACATCTTTCACTACGACGGCGGCAACCTCGCCACCTACGCAAAAATGGTGACCACGCTGGACAGCGCCATCGGGCGCGTGCTCAAGACCCTGCAGGAGCGCGGCCTGGCCGACAACACCATCGTCGTCTTCACCAGCGACAACGGCGGCGAGCGCTTTTCAAAAACCTGCCCCTTCAGCGGCCAGAAAACCGAGCTGCTCGAAGGCGGCATCCGCGTGCCCGCCCTCGTGCGCTGGCCCGCCAGGATCAAGCCCGGCCAGACCAATTCCCAGGTGGCCGTCAGCATGGACTGGCTCCCGACCCTGCTGGCCGCCGCCGGCACCGCGCCCGACCCGGCCTATGCGCCCGATGGCGTCAACCTGCTGCCGGTGCTGCTGGGCGCGAGCACGCCGGGCCCCCGCACCCTGTTCTGGCGCTACAAGGCCAACACCCAGCGCGCCGTGCGCTCGGGCGACTGGAAATACCTCAAGGTCAGCAGCAACGAATTCCTGTTCAACGTCGTGCAGGACCAGCGCGAGCGCGCTAACCTGGCCCTGAAGCACCCCGAAGTGTTCGCGGCGCTGAAACAGCAATGGGCCGCTTGGGACGCAACCATGCTGCCGATCACGAAAGAGGTGAGGACGCACGCGGTGGGCGGGAAGGTCCAGGCGGATCGGTATTCGGCAGAGGCGCTGGATTAGTTGGGCCGCAGGCTGGCGGCGAAGCTGGCTGGACTGGCTCCCGACCCGGCCATGCGCCTGCCATCGCCGCTAGGATCTGGCAAAGAATAACTTCCCGTCCGTCATTCCCGCGAAGGCGGGAATCCAGCAACACGGGCTGAAACGCTCAAACGAGTCTGGATACCCGCCTTCGCGGGTATGACGCAGGGAAGTTATTGCTGACCGCATCCTAGCCCTGCAGAATCCGCTCAGGGCGTGCCGGCCACTGACACGGCCGTGGGGGACTGCAAGGCATTAAGCACCAGCTGCGGTGTCAGAATTTGCGGCAGCACCACCGGGTCGGCGCCAGCATTTGCAGGGTAGTACACATACAGCGGCACGCCACTGCGCCCGAACTCCCCCAGCTTGCGCGTGATCTGCTCATCCTGATTGGTCCAGTCGCCTTTGAGGTAGTGGATGCCGGCGCGCTCAAACGCCTGCAGCACGCTGGAGTCGCTGAGCGCGACCCGCTCGTTGACCAGGCAGGTGATGCACCAGGCCGCCGTCAGGTTCAAAAAGACTGGCTGACCCTGGCTGCGCAGGCTTTGCAGCCGCTCCGCGCTGTAGGGCTCTGCGCCGTGCGACGGTTTGCTCGTCGCCTGCTGCTGGGCCTGCGGCGCGGGCTGCGCCCCCAGGCTGGCCTGCCCCCCCAGCAAGGCCGCCGTCACCGCCAGCAGGGCCAGGCCGGCGCCGCTGCGCTGGATGGCCGTGCGGGCATGGCCCCGCGTGGCGTCAAAAACCCAGGCCGCGAACGCGATGGCCAGCATGCCGCCCAGCGCGGCGGCCACCGCCGGAGAGCCTGCCTGCTGGGCCAAGACCCAGGCCAGCCAGACGGCGGCGGCATACATCGGAAACGCCAGGCCCTGCTTGACGCGCTCCATCCAGCGTCCGGGGCGGGGCAGGCGGTGCTGCAGCGCGGGCCAGTGCGTCAGCAGCAGGTAGGGCAGCGCCAGACCCAGTCCCAGGGTGAGGAAAACGGCCAGCAAAATGGCCGCCGGCTGCGTCAGCGCATAGCCTATCGCGGCGCCCATGAAGGGGGCGGTGCAGGGGCTGGCGACCACGGCGGCCAGCACGCCGGTAAAAAAACTGCCGCTGTAGCCCACCCGCGAGGCCAGCGAGGAGCCCCATCCCGCCACCGAGGCCCCCACCGAAAACACGCCGGACAGGCTCAGGCCCACCGCGAACATCAGGTAAGCGGCCACCAGCACAAAACCGGGCGACTGGTACTGAAAGCCCCAGCCGATCTGCGCGCCGCCTTGCCTGAGCACGATCAGCAGCCCGCCCAGCAGCGCAAAGCTGGCCAGCACGCCCAGGGTGTAGGCCAGTCCATGCCGGCGTGTTTCGCGCGCCGGGCGCTCGGCGTGCTGCAGCAGCGACAGGGCTTTGATCGACAACACCGGAAACACGCAGGGCATGAGGTTCAGCACGATGCCGCCGAGCAGCGCGAGCAGCAGCACCGAGGCCAGGGTCGTGATGGATGATGACGCCGATGCGGGGGCTTCGACAGCGGTGGCTGGCTGGCTGGCGAGCGGCGAGGCCGCACTGTTGACCGTATAGCCACGGGCCGCACTGGCGGGCTGGGCGGGGTCGTTGACCACCAGCACGCCGGTTAATGCGGCCTGTGCCGAGGGCGGCTCGTCGCCGTGGGGCAGTTGCAGCAATACCTCGTTATCGACCACCTTGACCGTTTGCGGCAGCTCATTCGACAGTTGATGGCGCTGGGCCGGGAAGAAGGCGAGGGTGTCGAGCGCGCCTCTGGACAGGCCGGGGTTCACCAGGCTCAGGGTCACATGATCGCTGGCGTACTGCAGCTTGACGGGCCAGGGGCTGGCCACCGGCAGGCGGGTGCGGGCCGCGTCGATCAGCGGGCTGCCCGCGCCGCTGGGCTGGCCGGCGCTAAGCACCGGCAGGTTCAAGCGCAGCTCGACTTTCTGCGGGATGCAGCTCTCGCGGCACACCAGCCAGTTGACCTGAGCCTGAACCGGGAACTGCTGGCCCGCCTGCAATTCCTTGGGTACGTCGATCTCGGTCAGCAGGGTGACATCTCCGGCATAACCAAAGTTGGTGATGGAGCCGAGCTGAAAGCGCTGTGGAGTCGGCCATTGAATCTTGCCCGCCGCACTCCCTGGTGGCAATGTCCAGTCGATTTTGGTGGCCAGGCCGGTGTCGCCGGGATTGATCCAGTAGGTGTGCCATTCGGGCGCGATTTGCTGATGAACTCCCAGCACCAGGCGATCTCCCGCATGCACGGCGTCCACGGAGGCGACGAGCCGGGCCCGCACCTGCTGCGTGGCGGCTTCGTCCGGCGCGGCCTGCGCGCATGCCGCAGCCAGCCCCAGTCCCAACCCGATCCCCAGCAGCGCCAAGCGCGCTTCAGTGTTCCTGTTCACAGTGTTCCTTGTTGTTTGACCTGGATCGGCGCGCTCGCTTCGTCGCCACGGCGCCGTCCAGGGGGCATGCAAGCGCATATCGTGCCAAGTGGATGCGGCCGCAGCCCAGCGCAGGCGCGCACCGGCCTGCGCCAGCGCAAGCAGGGGGTTTTGAAGGGGCGAACGTGGCGCAACCGCCAGCGCTTGCGAAGCGCATGGGATGCACGGCGCGGGCCAGCCGGTGTTGGGGATGCAGCAGGCGCGGGAGCCAAGCTGCTGGGTCATGTGCAGCTGCCCGGTCGCCGTCTGCCAGCCCGACTGTCCAAGGCCTGGCCTGGCCTGGCCTGGCCTGGCCTGGCCTGGCCACGCCGCCATCGACGCCAGGGCATTGACGCTAGGCCAGAAACTCCAGCAACCGCCCGAGCGCATGGCCCACCGTGGCCAGTCGCACGCTGGCGCGGTCGCCGTCGAAATGCCGCAGCTCGCTGACGATGCCCGCCGGCGTCGCCCAGCCGAACCACACCGTGCCGACCGGCTTGTCCGCGCTGCCGCCGGATGGACCCGCCACGCCGGTGACGGCCACCGCTGCCTGCGCGTGCGAATGGGCCAGCGCGCCTTGCGCCATGGCGCGCGCCACTTCCTCGCTGACCGCGCCATGCCGGGCTATCAATCCGGCGGCGACGCCCAGCATTTCGGTCTTGGCTTCATTCGAGTAGGTCACAAAGCCGCGTTCAAACCAGTTGCTGGAGCCGGCCAGGTCGGTGCAGGCCGCAGCGATCATCCCGCCGGTGCAGCTTTCGGCCGTCGCCATGAACCAGCCTTTTTCTTGCAAAATAGCAGCCAAAATGGCTATTTGCACAGGCGAGGTAAGCACAGGCAGCTCTGGTTTTGATAGCAAATCGGTCATGCGAAGAATCTCCAGATGGCAATCACCAGCAGCGTGCAGCCGGCGGCCACCAGGTCATCGAACATGATGCCAAAGCCAGCGATGCTCCAGGCATGCCGGCCGGTGGCCGGATCAACCCCGTGCGAGAGCCGGTCGGCCCAGCCGACCGGGCCGGGCTTGGCGGCATCGAAGTAGCGAAACAGGGCGAACGCGATGGCCTGCCCCGGCAGGCCGGCCGGCATGACCAGCCACAGCACCGCCCAGAAGGCAACGATTTCATCCCAGACAATGCTGCCCGGATCAAGCACCCGCATGTTGCGCGCGGTGACGGTGCAGACCCACCAGCCCACGGGAATCGACACAGCAATCAGCCAGCCGATGCCGGCAGGCGACAGCCAGCGCTGCAGCAGCATGAACGACAGCCAGGCCCACAGCGTGCCGGCGGTTCCAGGCGCGAAGGGGCTCAGGCCCGAGCCAAAGCCCAGGGCGACGAAATGCGCCGGATGCGCCAGCATGAATTTGGCCGTCGGCCGGACGGGGCCGGCGGCTGCGTGGGCAAGAGGAAGTTCGTGGTCAAGCATGAGCGGATTATCACGAAGACGCACTGGCTGGTGCATGGGCAACGGAGCGCCATGTCCGCCAGCCCCTGCGGGCACCGCCTGGCCCGGGTAAACGGGAGGGGCGGTATTCTTTGTCAGGCTGGTGTGCCAATCAGTTTGTTACAGTCAAGGCGGTTGGCTGGAGATGACGCTTGATGCCCCTGGCAATGACCGCTGCTTCCCGCTCTTTTTGGCCAGGTACGCACCACTTTCCCTGTCAAGGCTTGTTCACCATGAAACCACGCGTCATCGGCTTGCCCATCCTGGCTGCATCGCCCACGCCGCCCACGCAGGCGGACGCGGCCAGCCCTCCTGCGGCGGCCTTGCCCTCTTTCCTTCCTCCGGCCGAAACGGCAGCGCAAGGCGGGCTGGCGGCCCATCCCGCCACCGCCGCCGACGCCTGGAACGGCCGGGTGCAATTGCCCCAGGGCATGCACGAAAGCATCCTGACCAGCGAGCAGTCTCGCGGCATCGTCGGCCAGGTCAACGGCCTGAGCATCCATGACCTGTCCCTGCTGCAGATCGCCGGCCTCGGCTCGGAAGTCGAGATGGCGCTGCATAAATCGCTGGGCGCGTTTCTGGACCGCATCGACAAGGGCGATTCGCCACAGATATTTCGCCTGGTGAGCGAACTCAACACCGCCATCAAGGCCGAAGACCTGGACGGCCTGGCCGACAAAATCCTCAACGGGACGCCGGGTTTTTTCGACAAGCTGCTTGGCATGATGAGCGCCAAAAAGCTCGCCGCCGCGCGCGACGCCATGTTCGAGGATCTGCGCCTGCTGGTGGCCGGCAAGACCCGCAAGCTCGGCAGCGTGCTCGACAAGATGGAAAAAGACATCGAGGTCGAGAAAGCCAAGGCGCTGGACGAGGCGCGCAGCCTTGAGCGCCTGAAGGACAACTACCGCGCGCGCTTTGGCGAATTCGTGCAGGCCACGGCCTTCCTGACCACCTTGCTGGCCAAGGCGCGCCAGGAGCTGGCCGGGGTGCAGACTGCGCAGGCTGGTAGCGGCCAGTCCGGCGCGATGACGCTGCAAGAGGCGCAGGACAAGGTGCAGGCGCTGGAAAGCCGCGCGCTGGCAGTCGAAGGCGTGCTGACCAAGCTGCCCGCCGAGCAACTGGTGATCCGCCAGATCCAGACCGCCACCATCCAGACGGTGCAGGAAGTCACGACGACGACGGCCGGGCGCTTTGCCAGTATCAAGATGACCCTGCTGACGCTGCACGGCGCCATGACGGTGCAGAACCTGCAGCGCACGGCCCAGCAAGGCGCGGACCTTGACAGCAACCTGTCCCGGGTGCGCGAGCGCATGGTCACGGGCGTCGTCACGGCTGCGGCCAACGCCCCCGGCGACAACCGCCTGCAGCAGGCCAGCCAGTTGCGCGAGGTGGTGAAAAACACCCGGGAGCTGCAAGCCCTGGTTGAAAAATCCCGCATCGACAACAAGGCCAAGTTCGACGAAGCCCGGGCTATCCTGGTCCAGGCGCGCGCCGATCTGTCCGAACTGGGCGCCGTGATCCGCCCCGACAAGACCATGAACTTCTGAGCTTTATTTTTCTCTGTTCGTCAACGCGTCAACCTTTGAAAAGCACCCCCATGTCACTGACCCTGAGCCTGAGCAAACCCGGCGACAAAGCCGCCAAGCTGTCCCTGAACCTGAACAAGGACGAGAAATTCACCGCCAAGCTCCTGTGGGACGGCGGCACCGACCTGGACCTGCATGCCTTGCTGTGCGTGGGCGTCGAAGGCGGCCAGGCCGGCATCACGTCGCTGGACCAGATACTGTCCACCTACAACGTGCGCCGCAAGATTGCCGGAAGCGAAGTCGGCGTCATCGACAAAAACGCCGATGGCACTTTCGAGATTTACCAGGGCGCGCTGGTGCACAGCGCCGATGCCATCGACGGCAAGCTCGACGGCGTGGATGAATGGATCCGCGTGGACCCGGCCCGGATTCCTAAAAAATCCGGCGAATTCATCGAGATTCCGCTGATTGCCATGATCCATCCGCAATCGGGAAGCCAGACCTTCGCCAATGTCAGGAATGCGCAGGTCCAGATCGTTAACTCGCGCGGCGACACGCTGCTCGACATCAGCCTGTCGGCGCAATTCGGCCCTTTCATCGGCGTGCAGATGGGTTCGATCATGATCGACTCGAACGGCAAGGCCGAATTCTCGCAAGTCGGCTCGGGCTTCATGGGCGACTTCAACAGCGTCATCGAGCACTTCGGCTGAGCGCTGGCAACTACGCACGCCGCCTGCCTGCCATGACGCGCCCGCCCTTGCCGCACGCCATGGGACATTCGCCGGCCCCGGCGCCTTCAGCGCCTGCGACGCCCGCCAGTCCGGCCATGCCCGCCCCGCGCCAGCCGCGCGTGCTCGGTGAGGTGGTTGCGGCGCCTGCGCCGCCATCGCGCCCCATTGCGGGCGACGCCGCGATGCCGGAGCCGCCCGCTGCGGTAGCGCCCGCGCGCTTGCCCCGGCGTATCGGCTCGGCGCCAGCGCCTGCGGCCCTTGCCTCCAGCCCAGGCGCTGCGCCCGCTGCCGCGGCGCGGCTGCCTTGCGTGGCCGGCACGCCGCTTCCCCGGCCCATGCCTGGCCAGGTGCGCGTCGGGCTGAAGGTCGGCGTGGAGGCGCTGGCGGGCAGCTTCCCTCTGCAGGACCGGCGCGTGCTCGAACTTGCCGCTGGCGTGCTGGGCGGCGTGGTGCTGCAGGGCCTGGACTGGTCGCAGGCCCAGAAGCTGGGGCTGGAGGTGCAAAAGGAATACGGCGCATGGGTGCAGCGCCTGCTCGATGCCATGTCGGCCGACGTGTTGCGCGCCGCGCCGCAGCACCTGTCGCGCCTGCTGAGCCTGCTGCAGGTGTGCGCCGAGGATTTCTCGGCGGCGCCCGGCCTGATGGGCCAGTGGCTGCGCAAGGACAGGCCGCGCCTGCTTGCGCTGCACCGACTGGAAATCGAGCAGTTGCGCGCCACGCTGGCCGCATCCGTTGACGCGCTGGACGCGCCCACGGGACAGGTGATGCAGGTGCGCGGCAAGCTCCCGGAGCTGTTCGAGCACCTGATGGCTGCCAGCCTGGCCTGCGAATGGCTGGCGCACAGCGCGCCGCTGGATGACGAAGTGCGCGCCGTTTTGGCTGACCGCGCGCTGGCCCTGGCCAAAACGGCCGCCCTGGTGCGCCAGCAGCAGGCGCAGTCGATGGCCAGCGCGGAAAGCCTCGGCGCCTTGCGCGACCGCATCCAGGACGCGGTGCTGATTGCCCTGCCGGCCTGGCTGGCCCAGCTGGCCCATCAGCCCGCAGAGCTGAACGACACCCAGCGTTTTGTCGTGCGCGACGCACTGCAACAGATCATCGACCGGCTGAAAAACTGAAAACCCTCAAAGGATTGATCCCTCATGGCATTGACACTGAACCTGCAAAAATCTTCCGGCACCCTGAAGCTGTCGCTGCAAAAAAGCGGCATCCACACCATGCCGGTGCTCGACATGGCGATGGTCCTGGACGTGAGCGGCTCGTTCGAGGACGAGCACCTCGACGGCACCACGACCGACCTGCTGACGCGGCTGGCCCCGTGGGGCCTGACGTTCGACCCGGACAAGAAGATCGACATCCTGACCTTCAGCAACGGGGCGGCGTCGGCGCATCTGGTCGGCGCGCTGAACGAAGACAATTACCAGGGCTACGTCAGGAACCACATCGTCAACAAGGTGCCCGGCTGGAACGGCGCGACGGACTACAGCTACGTGCTGGAGCGCACGCTCAAGGAGTTTGGCTGGATCAAGGGCGAGGCGAAAAAAGCCGGTTTCCTTGGCCGCATGCTCGGCCAGAAGGACGAGGCGGCCAAGGCCAAAAAACGCTCACTGGTGATCTTCATCACCGACGGCGACAACAACGACAAGGAGCGCACGCGCCAGGTGCTGCGCGAATCCGAAGCGCGCAGGGACGAGGTGTATTTTCTCTTTCTCGGCGTCTCCAACGGCGGCGGGCGCTTCAGCTTTCTGGAGTCCATCGGCGACGCGTTCGGCAACACCGGCTTCCGGGAAATCGCCAACGTGCGCCAGTTCATCACCAAGTCCGACGAGGACATCAACGCCTTCCTGCTGGATGACGAGCTGATCGGCTGGCTCAAGTCCTGATACCTGCGCGCCGAGGCCCAGCCGCCGGTTCAGGCGAAGTGGTCGAAAGAGGTGTAGCTGTTTGACACGGCCTGGCCGCTGCCATCGACCAGCCGCAGGCCGGGTTCGGCGTCGATGCAGCCGATGCGCGTGACGGGCGTGCCAGCCTGGCGCTCTGCGGCCAGCACGGCTTCGCGGGCCGAAACCGGGGCGGTAAAGGCCAGTTCGTAGTCGTCGCCGCCGGCCAGCACGTAGTCGAGCTGGTTTTTCAAGGAAATAAGGCCTTTTGCGCATGCTGGATGGTCTCTAGCAGCTATTAATTCAATAGCAATCGAAGTGTCCAGCGTCGCGCCGACGCCAGACGCCTTCAGGATGTGCCGCAGGTCGCCCAGCAGGCCGTCGCTGATGTCGAGCGCCGCCGAGGCCACGCCGCGCAGCGCCTGGCCCAGCGCGACGCGCGGCGTGGGCCGCTCCAGCCGCCCCCTGGCTTGCGCCAGCAGGTCGGCGGGCAGGTTAATGCTGCCGCGCATCGCTTCGAGCGCCAGCCGCGCATCGCCCAGCGTGCCGCTGACATAGATGTCGTCGCCCGCTCTGGCACCCGAGCGCAGCAGCGCCTGGCTCTTGCCGTTGACCACCGGCACTTCGCCGAACACGGTGATGCAGATATTGAGCGGCCCCTGCGTGGTGTCGCCGCCGACGAGTTCGCAGCCGTGGGCGTCGGCCAGTGCGAGCAATCCGCGCGAAAAGGCTTCCAGCCAGGGCTCGTCAATCCGGGGCAGGGCCAGCGCCAGTGTGAAGGCCAGCGGCGTCGCGCCGCAGGCGGCCAGGTCGCTCAGGTTGACGGCCAGCGCCTTGTGGCCCAGGCTGAACGGATCAACGTCGGCGAAAAAATGCCGGCCCTCGACCAGCATGTCGCTGGAAATGGCCAGTTGCGTTCCCGGCGTTGGCTGCAGCAGCGCGCAGTCGTCGCCCACGCCGAGTACGGCGCGTGCTGCGGGGCGCGTGAAATAGCGCGCGATCAAGTCAAATTCACCCATGGCGGCAAGCATACCGCCAGTGCCAGTGCCGCTGGGGTTTGGTGAAATCCTGTGCTTGATTTGTGGCTGGGTTGGCTTTGCGTGGTTGGGCTGGCCGGGGGTTGCCCGGCAGCAAGTAACTTTCTTTTGCTTCGCCAAAAGAAAGTCACCAAAGAAAAGGCGACCCGCAGTCCGAGTCCCTGCGCTGCGCTTCGGGCAACCTGCGCTACGCCACAAAAGCGGGGGTCCGCGCAAACTCGCTACGCTCAAACAGCGCGCGGCCCTAATCCCGCTTTTGCGGCGTAGCACAGGCTCGGCCAGGACGGGTTGGGGTCGGAAGCGGATTCGGATTCGGATTCGGGGAGCAGAACGCGCTTGCGCGTTCTGCGTATTCGGCTGTTGGCTGCTGGTATTGGTTTTTTCCCCGAGCCCCCCCTTCTGTCAGCGCTGAGGAACGGAGCTTCAGGCGGATCAGGGCCGCGCGCTGTTTGAGCGCAGCGAGTTTGCGCGGACCCCGCCTGAAGCGAGTACCGCAGGGTGCCCGAAGCGAAGCGTAGGGTCGCGGACAGCAGGGTCGCCTTTCTTTTGCTTACTTTTCTTTGGCGAAGCAAAGAAAAGTGAGTCGCCGCCGGGCGATTCCCGGCCAGCCCAACCGAGAAAAGCCAACCCAGCCACCAAGCAACCGTCCAGGAAAAAGCAACAACCCACGCAAGACCAGAACCCCTGAGCAGTTACGAAAATCCACCCGGCTCATGGTCCACGCCGCCCCGGAAGCGGTCCGCCGCCTGGCGGATGACTTCGGCCAGCAGGCGCTCCTCGCCCTGGCGCTCGCGCAGCCAGCGGGCGTCGTTGTCGTTGCGCTCGACGCTGGTGCGCAGCAGGTGGATGGAGGCGCTGGCGTCCAGGCGGTGGGCATGGCGCTCGATCTGCGCCATGGTCATCAGGATGTGTTCGCGCAGCGGCATGTGGCCGCCGGTGGCCGGATCGACATACACCGCGTCCAGGCCAAAACGGCAGGCCTGGAAGCGGTTGTAGGTATAGACCAGGTAGTCGTCCTCGGTCGGCATGAAGGGCTGGTCGTTCATGAACCATGAACCCAGCGACTGCACGTAGCCGGCCAGCGCGGTGGCGCGCTCGATGGTCAGCGGCGTGTCGAAGACGCGGATTTCAATCGTGCCGAACTCCGGCTTGGGCCGGATGTCCCAGTAGAAATCCTTCATGCTCTTGACCACGCCGGTGTGCGCCATCTTGTTGAAGTACACCGTGAACTCGTCCCAGGTCAGCGCAAACGGCGCGCGGCCCGACAGCGGAAAGGCAAACACCGAGTTCAGCCGCGCCGAGTCGAACGCCGTGTCCTGCCCCTGCACATAGGGGCTGGACGCAGACAGTGCGATGAAATGCGGAATGTAGCGCGACATGCGGTGCAGCGTCAGCAGCGCGGTGTCGGCGTCGGGGCAGCCGATGTGCACATGCTGGCCGAAGATCGTGAACTGCTTGGACAGGTAGCCGTACAGCTCGGACAACTCGCGAAAGCGCGGCTTGTCGTAGATGCGGCGCTCGTGCCATTGCTGGAACGGATGGGTGCCGCCGCCAACCACCGCGATGTTGAGCTTGTCGGCGCTTTTGACCAGCGCATCGCGGATCTGCGTCAGCTGGCCCAGCACTTCGGCGGACGAGTGGCATATGCCGGTGGACACCTCGATCATGCTCGATGTCATCTCGGGCACCACCGCGCCGGGCAGCGCAATCTTGCTCATCAGCCGCAGCATGTCCTCGGCGTAGGGCGCCAGGTCGTAGTCGTGGGTGTTGACGAGCTGCATTTCAAGCTCGACGCCCAGGGACAGGGCGCTTGACTTCTGGAAGGGTTCAAGACTCATGGACAGGTCCGGTTGAAGCGCCGCGCACGACGGGAGACCAGGGCCGGGAGCATTCGCCGGCGCGGTAAAGGGCGACCGTGGCCAGCACGGCACCCAGCATTTCCATCAGCAGGATGGCGGGCAGGGCGATGACGGCCACCTGGCCGCCGATGGACGACGAAGCGGCCACGTACTGCGACACCAGCAGCAAGGCCACCGACGACATCGGCGACATGGCGCAGCCGACCCACAGGCCTTGACGCCAGCTGGTGCCGCTGCCGGCATTGCCCAGCGACACGCCAGCCACCTTGGCGATCATTCGTACCACCACCAGGCCCATGACCAGGCTGGCCACGGGCCGGCTCCAGTCGGCCTGCGCGGCGACCACCGACACCAGCACGAACATCAGCATGGTGAGCATGGACGAGGCCGTGCCCATCTGCCGGGGCCAGGACCAGGGGCGCGGGTTGAGCTGCTTGAGCAGCATGCCGCCCAGCAGCGCCGCCAGCGGCGCCGAGCCGCCGAAGTTGGATGCCAGCGCCGCTCCTGCGGCAATCAGCGAGAGCAGCAGGATGGCGGTGTTCTCGCTGGTCGGGCTCATCACCCGCAGCGCCGTGCGCAGCACCAGCGCCAGCACGGCGGCCACGACCACCGACAGGCCCAGCACCACCAGCACCGGAAGCAGCGTATCCGACAGGCCGGCTTCGCCGCGCGGCAGCATGCCGGCTCTGGCGCTGCACAGCGTCAGCGCATACAGCGTGCTCAGGGTGGACAGCACCAGCGCGCGCTCGGTGACCGGGCCGGCGGCGCGCGTGTCAATCGCCACCCGCGACAGCACCGCCGGCGACGCGGCCATGGCGACCAGCGCCAGCGACTCGGCCACCACGCCGTGCACGCCCATCAGGTCGAGCAGCCAGTACACCCCGAAATAGGTCAGCGTCGATTCCGCCAGGCTTTGCACCAGCACCATCGGGTTGTGCCGGAACCAGCGCAGCGGAATGCGCCCGCCGGCCTCGAACAGCACCACCGCCACGCCCAGTTCAAGCAAAAAGAGGCCGGTTCCCTGCAGCGGCCAGGCCGCGCCGGTGAAGCCGGCCAGGCCGGCAAAGGTGCCGACGGCCGAATAGCCAATCACCTTGGGCAGGCCGGTATAGCGGTTGACCAGGTGGCCGGCGGCGGCGGCAAGCGCGAGCAGGATGGACCATTGCACGGTCGGCAGTCCGGCCGATGGCTTGATCCATTCGGCCCAGATGGCCATGATTTCGTTCATGTGAGGATGTCTCCACGCTAGGGGTTGGGGGCTGCGCTGCCAGGCCCGCAGGCAAGGCATGAAGCCCGGCAGGAGGCCCGGCCTTGAACAGGCCGCAGGCCGGCCAACAGGCCGGTGCTTGCCAGGGGGAAACAATGATGTTTCGTGAATTTACAGGACTTGGCCGAATCTTTTTGTAGGACAAGGACGAAAGCGTTTATCTTAACGGGGGATGAAAAAGTGCAGCGGATGGCTGCGCCAGCGCGCCAGAATAGCCGCCCGGATGCGGGCGCGGTCCCGCTTGCTGACGTTGTGCGCCTGCAGCGCCAGCCGGAAGGCAAAGTAAAAACTCACGCCCAGATTGAGCGCGCCGATCAGCGGAATCGAGGCCACGCTCCACCAGAACGCTGCCTGCCGCAAAGCCTCCAGCCCCAGCGACGCCCCGGCGGCCGCCAGTTGCCCGGTCGAGAGCGTGACATGGCGCAATTCCAGCTCAAGGCCAAAAAATCCGGTGAATGCCGGGATCAGGCCGAGCATGAAACCGAGCGAGATATTCGAGGCAAAACCCGAGATGTGTTCGCGCGTGAACGCCGACCAGCGGGCCGCGCGTTCGTTGCCCAGCACGGCGGTAAAGCGCGGGTTGTGCCGCATGGCCGAGCCCAGGTGGTGCAGCACGAACCAGTTCTCGACCCAGCCGGCAATCATGCTGGAGGCAAACAGCACCACGCCGGTAAAGGCCGCCCACAGCAGCGTCGGGCCGAGCAGCGTGAGCGATTCCAGCACATGCCGGGCGCTGTCATGGCTGATCATCGGCCGGCCCAGCAGCAGCTCGATCACGGCGTTGACCAGCAGCACGGCCGGCACAACCATGAAGACATTGCCAAACACCGCCGCCACCTGGGAGCGCACCAGGTGCGTGACTTCATCGACGAAGTCCTCCAGCGTGGTGACGGATTCGTCGGAGTCGATGTTCTTGAGCTTGGCGGCCATGGCCGGCGCCGTCATGGCCGGCTGCTTGGTGGCCAGCGTGAAATGCAACAGCTGTATCAAAATGAACGAGCCGGCGTAGGCCACGCTGGCCCAGAAGCCGCTCCAGAACGCCGACAGGCCGATGCCCGCGACCATGAACTTGAGCAGCGTCGTCAGCGCGGTGACGGCGCCGCCGCCCATCGCCTTGCCCAGCATTTCCTTGTACTCGGCACGGTTGCGGGTGATGTAGTGCTCGCCGGTCTCGGCGCTGCGCTCGGCCATCTTGGCCGACAGCAGGGTCGAATTGGTGCTGATCAGCGCGCCTATGCTCTTGCTTTCCTGCGCGGTGGCGACGCGCCGCGCCAGCAGCTTGAGCGCGGCCATGGCCGGTTTGGGCGACAGCAGGGCTTCGAGCAGTTCGCGGTCGCGCAGCATGCGGGCGCGCAGCTGGCGCAGCCGGAACACCATGCCGACGGAAATGCCGTTTTCCTCCAGGTGGGCATAAATGCTGTTGACCGCCTGGCGGCAGGCATCGAGCCGCTCGCGGTACTGCCTGACGGCCGCCTGCAGCGCCGCAGCGTCGCGCTGGGGCTGGAAAAAGACCGTGCGCAGCTCCTGCACATCGGCGGGCAGGGCATGAAAGGAGCGCGCATGCGGGCTGGCCCGGTTCATGCGCAGCCGAAGCTCGGGTGCAAAACCGGTGGCGCGGATTTGCGCCGTGCAGTAGGTGATGGCGTCCATCAGGCTGTAGTGCCAGCGCCGGGTGTCGCGCGCCGGGTTGGCCGACAGCAGCACCGTGAGCTGCGCCATCTGGGGTTCTTCCAGCGCACTGATCCACTGGGCATCGAAACGCGTCGGCACCACCAGCGGGAACAGTTCCGAGGCGTCGCGGGTTTCAGGCGTGCCCGGCAGCAGCTTGCGGCGCAGGCGCTCGGCCAGTTCGCTGACAAAGGCGGTGCGCGGCGCAAAACCGAAATCAGCCAGCAGGGGCGTGATGTCAACCGTCTGGATCAGTGTTTCCCACCAGGCCTGCAGGCGCGCCTGAAGTTCGGGCTGCTTCTGCACGGCCTCGATGAACGCCTGCACCCGCGCCACGGCGGCCTGGACGGAGGCCTTGTCGCCGCGAATCCATTCAAACAGCTTGATCAGCCAGACATGGCGGTCCGCCAGCTCGGCCGCCGGGTCCAGCGCCCTGAGCAGCTGGGTCAGGTCCTTCATCGCAGGTTGCACCGTCACCCGGTTAGTGCAGGACGCGCCCGGAAGGACTGCTGCCGTTCATCGCCTCCAGCACAAACAGGGGAACCACCACCTCGAAGCGCTCGCCGTCCTCGGCCACGAAAAAGTAGCTGCCGTGCATGGTGCCGCTGGGGGTGCGCAGCCGCGAGCCGCTGGTGTACTGGAACGATTCGCCGGGTTTGAGCAGGGGCTGCTGGCCGACCACGCCCAGGCCCTTGACCTCTTCGTTGTGGCCGTTGGCGTCGCTGATGATCCAGTGCCGCGAAATCAGCTGCGCCGCGACTTCGCCGGTGTTGGTCACGGTGACGGTGTAGGAAAAGCCATACAGCCCGTGCTCCGGCGCCGATTGCTCAGGCAGGTATTGGGGCAGGACTTCGCAGGAAAATTGGTATTTGGACATGGGGCATGGCATGAAAATCGGTTTGGCTGCCATGTTAACCGCCCCGGTCCGGGCTCTGCCAGCCGCTTGCCTGGCCCGCTGATGTAGCGCCCGCTTGCTGCGACAATCCTGCGCATGCCTAAAACCCTGCCCACTTACCGCATTGCCCCCTCCCTGTTGTCAGCCGATTTTGCCCGCCTGGGTGACGAGCTGAAAGCCGTCATTGCCGGCGGCGCCGACTGGATTCACTTTGACGTGATGGACAACCATTACGTGCCGAACCTGACCTTCGGTCCGATGATTTGTCAGGCGCTCAAGCCGCACGCCAAGCGCGCCGACGGCACGGCCGTGCCGATTGACGTGCACCTGATGGTGCAGCCCGTTGACAGCCTGGCCGCCGCCTTTGCCGATGCCGGCGCCGACCTGATCAGCTTTCACCCCGAAGCGTCAAGCCATGTGCACCGCAGCGTGCAGGCCATCAAGGCCAAGGGCTGCAAGGCCGGGCTGGTGTTCAACCCGGCCACGCCGCTGGACGTGCTGGACTGGACGATTGACGACATCGACCTGATTTTGATCATGAGCGTCAACCCCGGCTTTGGCGGCCAGAGTTTCATCGACTCGGCGCTGCGCAAGATCGAGCAGGCGAGAAAGCGCATCGACGCGTCGGGCCGTGACATTCGCCTGGAAGTCGATGGCGGCATCAAGATTGACAACATCCGCCGGGTGGCCGACGCGGGCGCCGACACCTTCGTGGCCGGCAGCGCGATTTTCGGCAAGCCCGATTACAAGGCGGTGATTGACGCGATGCGCGGGGCGCTGCAGGCCTGAACCGCGCCAGGACATTCCGGGTTACGCAAGGTCGGATGAGGCTGCGCTGGCGCTGCTTACGCGGTCAAAGCTGCGCAGCACCGCCACCACCACGATGGCCGCGACCGGGCCGGCGAACGGATGAACGATGAACACCACAATGGGCGCCACCATCACCAGGTGGCGAAGCCCCCAGCTGTACAGCAGTCCGGCCCGGCGTACATAGGCCGTGCCCGAGGCTGACCAGCGCTGCCTTGGCGCCGAGCCGACCGGCATCGCGCAAATGAAACTGGCATGGTTGTAGTAACGCACGGCCATCGCCGAGCACACCAGCGAGGCAAACAGCAGCGTCATCAGCATCAGTTCGAGGGCCAGCCGTGGCGTGAAGGCCAGCCCGCCGGCGCCTGCATCGCCCAGGCTGGACCGCAGATAGGGTGCGGCCAGCGTGACCGTTCCCATCAGCCCCAGCACTGCCGTGGAGGCGGTCATGGTGGCCGACATCAGTGAATTGCGCAGCGTCTGCACGGCGAGGATTTCCGAGCCTGGATGCCCGGAGACCGCCGTGAACCATTCTTCGCGAAGCGAGGCATGGGCGCTTCTGGCCAGGCGTTCCGGTGTGTGCCGCTGCGCCAGCACAACAGCAGCTTCATACAGAAGCAGTGTGGCCACGGTCGCGACTGCGGCCAGCCAGGTGGCGGTGCTTGTCATGCCTTGATCTCAGCGGGTGCGCAGGGCTGGCGACTGCTTTTTCCATTCGACCAGTTCGAACAGGCCCATGCCGGCGAGCATGGCGACCACGAAGACCACCGCCTTGGCCTCGCCCATGCCCAGTGCGACCAGCGCCGGCCCGGGACAGAAGCCGGCGATGCCCCAGCCGATGCCGAAGAGCGTGCTGCCGATGACCAGCCGGCGGTCGATTTGGCGCGCCGTCGGCAGCTTCAGGGCGGCGCCCAGCAGCGACGCGTTGCGCCTGCGGGCGATTGAAAACGCCACAGCGCTCACGGCGACCGCCCCGCCCATCACCAGGGCCAGCGACGGATCCCAGCGCCCGGACAGGTCGAGGAAACCCAGCACCTTGGCCGGATTGGCCATGCCGGAAATCATCAGGCCGATACCAAACACCAGGCCGGCGAGCAGGGAAGTGAATGCAAGCATGGCGGTTCCTTAGATTTTGAAGAGATGCCGAATCACGAACACGGTGGCAAAGCCGGCTGCCATGAAGCAGGCGGTGGCGACCAGCGAGCGCGGCGACAGTCGAGCCAGGCCGCAGACACCGTGCCCGCTGGTGCAGCCCGAGCCGTAGCGCGTTCCCACGCCGACCAGCAGGCCGGCGGCGATGAGGGCGGCGTAATCCGCATCAATCTGTGGCACGGGCAGCCGCTGGAACAGCCCGTACACCAGCGGCGCGCCGACCAGGCCGAGCACGAATGCCGCCCGCCAGGCGATGTCGCCCTTGACGGGCTTGAGCAGTCCGCCCAGCACGCCGCTGATGCCGGCAATGCGTCCGTTGAGCAGCAGGAACAGGGCGGCAGCCAGCCCGATCAGGGCGCCGCCGGCCAGGGCCGGCCACGGCGTGAAAGCAGTCCAGTCAATCATCATGATGCCTCCTTCGGGCAGTAAAGGCGATGCAGCACCGCCACGATGTCCAGCATGGCCGGGTCGGCCACGCTGTAGTAGATGTTCTTGCCCTGGCGCCTGGTGTTCACCACGCCTTCGGCGCGCAGCACGCCGAGTTGCTGCGACAGCGTCGGCTGGCGGATGCCCAGTTGCGCCTCCAGTTCGCTGACGCACATCTCGCCTTGCGAGAGCTGGCACAGCAGCAGCAGCCGGTCTTCATTGGCCAGCAGCTTCAGGGCGGCAACCGCCTGGGCCGCGCCCTGGCGCAAGGTATCGGTATCAATCACGGGGTGGGCGAGTGTCATCAGGGTGCTTGCAAGGTTTAAGTTGACTTCATTATATCAATCAATATAATATCAAGCAATACATTGAAGAGGTTCACATGCACGCCCAAACCGCCACCCAGGCTTTTTTCGATCCCATCACCTGGACCGTCACCTATGTGGTCTGGGACAAGGCCAGCCGCCACGCGGCGGTGATTGACCCGGTGCTCGACTACGATTTCAAGTCCGGCCACACCCACACCGGTTCGGCTGACCGGGTGCTGGCCTATGTGCAGGAAAACCGCCTGCAGCTGGACTGGATTCTTGAAACCCATGCCCATGCCGACCACCTGTCGGGCGCGCAATACCTGCAGCAGCGCATCGGCGGGCGCATTGCCATCGGCGAGCACATCCGCGATGTGCAGACGGTCTTCAGCAGGATGTTCAACTTTGAACGCAGCTTCATGCCCGACGGCAAGCAGTTCGACCATCTGTTCAAGGACGGCGAGACCTTCATGATCGGCGGGGTCGAGGCCACGGCCCTGCTCGTGCCGGGCCACACACCGGCCGACATGGCGTACCGGGTCGAGGGCGCGGTGTTTGTCGGCGACACGCTGTTCATGCCCGACGTGGGCACGGCCCGCGCTGATTTCCCGGGCGGCGATGCCCATCAGCTCTACCGCTCCATCCACCGCATCCTGCAACTGCCGCCGCAAACCGTGATCTACGTCTGCCACGACTACCCGCCGGCATCGCGCGAACCCGAATGGCAAACCACGGTGGCCGAGCAGCGCGCCCGCAACATCCATGTGCGCGACGGCATCGGCGAAGACGAATTTGTCGCCATGCGCACCGCCCGCGATAGCGCGCTGGAGATGCCGACGCTGATCCTGCCGTCGATCCAGGTCAACGTGCGCGCCGGGCAGATGCCGCCGCCCGACGACAACGGCATTGCCTACCTGCGCATTCCGCTCAATGCATTGCCGGTTCGCCGCTAGGCCGGCGACAACGGTTTTTTGAGCCGCTCCACCAGGTACTCCGCAAAGCCCTCGGTCGCGGGCGACGCCACCCGGTGCGCCGGCCGGTACAGGCAGACCTGGCGCATGGCCTCGGGCTCCACGATGCGGCGCATCACCAGGCCCTGGCGCTTGGCCCAGGGCGCGACGTAGGCGGGCGACAGCGTGGCGGCCAGGCCTGCGGCGGCCAGGCCGAGCGCCGTGGAGATGTTGTCCACCACATCGTGCGGGCTGATGCGCTCGACGTCTGGCAGGCCCGCGCTCATTTGCGCCACGCTGAGTTCGTGGTCGCGCCCCGCCGTGACCAGCGCATGCGGGCGCAAATCGCTCCATTGCAGCACCCGCTTGGCCGCCAGCGGATGGCCTTTGGCGCACCACAACACCCAGGGGCTGCTGAACAGGCTGGTGCGCAGCACGTTGTCGCTGCTCTGGCGGTCCGGGCCGACGGCCAGATCGACCTCGCCGCTGGCCACCATGTCGGTAAGCTGCTCCACCGCCGCGTCGCGGATGCGCACGACGAGCTTGGGGCGGTCCTGGCTGTAGGCCTGGATGAGGGGCGGCAGGATGGCGCTGGCAATCACCATCGGGGCCGCCACCCGCACCAGCCCGGCGGCCCGGTTGCGCAGGTCGGAGGCGGCCACTTCGGCCAGGCGCAGGTGCCTGAGCACGGTCTGGGCCGAGCCGCAGAACTCCTTGCCCGCCGCCGACAACGCGACCTTGCGCGTGCTGCGGTCGAACAGCCTGAAGCCCAGGCTGGACTCCAGCTCGACCACCAACTGGCTGACTGCCGAAGGCGTCAGCGCCAGCCGGTCGGCGGCGGCGGTAAAGCTCAGCACATCGGCCACGGTGACGAAGGCATCGAGCTGGCGCAGGGTGTAGCGGGGCAAGGACATGGGCTGATTATGAAGAAAACCTAAGCAATAGAGCAATATTTATCGTTTGTTGCCGTGCGCGACCTCCTGCAAACTGCGGCGCTCTTGATGCCCAAAACTAGCAAGGAGACACCGGCATGCTGACCCCCGATATCCACCAGGCCCTGGCCCGCGAGCTGCACCAGGCGGAAAAGACCCGCGTGCAGGTCGGGCATTTCTCCAGGCGCTACCCCGGCATGGAGATCGCCGACAGCTACGCCATCCAGCGCGCCTGGGTGCAGATCAAGCTGGGCGAGGGCCGCAAGATTCTGGGCCACAAGATCGGCCTGACCTCGCGCGCCATGCAGATTTCCTCGCAGATCACCGAGCCCGACTACGGCGCCATGCTGGATGACATGCTGTTCGCCGAAGGCGCCGACATCCCGCTGCAGCGCTTCATCCTGCCGCGCGTCGAGGTCGAGCTGGCCTTCATCCTCGGCAAGCCCTTGCGCGGCCCGAACGTGACGATTTTTGACGTGCTGGCCGCCACCGACTACGTGGTGCCCGCGCTGGAGATCATCGACGCCCGCATCGAGCAACTCGACCGCGTGACCCAAGCCCCGCGCACCGTGCTCGACACCATCGCCGACAACGCCGCCAATGCCGGCATCGTGATGGGCGGGCGCCCGGTCAGGCCCGACGCGGTGGACCTGCGCTGGAGCGGCGCGCTGCTCTACAAGAACGGCGTGATCGAGGAAAGCGGCCTGGCCGCCGCCGTGCTGAACCATCCGGCCAACGGCGTCGCCTGGCTGGCCAACAAGCTCAGCGCCCATGGCGAGGGCCTGGCGGCGGGCGAGGTGGTGCTGGGCGGCTCCTTCACGCGCCCGGTGGCCGGGGCGGCGGGCGACACCTTCCACGCCGACTACGGCCCGCTGGGCGCGATCTCCTTTCGCTTCATGTAAGGCACCAACCCATGCAAACTCCTGACAATTTATTCAAGCAGGCCCTGGCCCGTGGCGAAGCGCAAATCGGTCTGTGGCAGGCCCTGGCCGACCCCTATGCGGCTGAACTCTGCGCGGGCAGTGGCTTCGACTGGCTGCTGCTCGACGGCGAGCACGCGCCCAACGACCTGCGCAGCCTGCTGGGCGCGCTGCAAAGCGTGGCGGCTTACCCGACGCACCCGGTGGTGCGGGTTCCGCACGGCGACGCGGCGCTGATCAAGCAGGTGCTGGACATCGGCGCCACCACCTTGCTGGTGCCCATGGTCGAATCGGCCGAGCAGGCGACTGCGCTGGTGCGCGCCATGCGCTACCCGCCGCAGGGCGTGCGCGGCGTGGGCAGCGCCATCGCCCGCTCGGCGCGCTGGTCGCGCTATCCGAACTACCTGCACGAGGCCAATCAGCGCGTCTGCCTGCTGGTGCAGGTCGAATCGCTGGCCGCCTTGCAGCAGATCGACGCGATTGCGGCGGTCGAGGGGGTGGATGGCGTGTTCATCGGCCCGGCCGATTTGTCGGCCTCCATGGGCTACCTGGGCCAGCCCGCGCACCCGCAAGTGCGCGCTGCCATCGACCAGTCCATTGGCCGCATCCTGCACGCCGGCAAGGCGCCGGGCATCCTGTGCGCCGACGAAGCGCTGGCGCGGCACTACCTGGCGCTGGGCGCGCGCTTTGTCGCGGTGGGGGTGGACACCTCCTTGCTGGTGCGGGCGACTGCCGCGCTGGCGGCGCAGTTTAAAAATGCTGCGCCGGTGCCGGCCGCTGGCGGGGCGTACTGACATGCTGCTCGAATCCCTGCGCGCCGCCTTCAGCGGCCGCCTGCTCACCGGGGCGGACGCGGCTCCTTTCCTGACCGACTTTCGCGGCAAGTGGACCGGCCAGGCGCTGGCCGTGGCGCAGCCCGACAACGCCGAAGAGGTGGCGAGAGTCGTCGCCTGGTGCCACGCCCATCGCGTGCCGGTGGTGCCGCAGGGTGGCAACACCGGCTTGTCGGGCGGCTCGGTGCCGAATATGGCCCCCACGCTCGGCACTGGCGTGTCCTCACTGCCCCCCGAGGGGGCGAACCCCGCCTTGGGGCGGCCCGGCGGCGGGGTTGCCCAGCCACAGTCGTTGCCGGTTGTTTTGTCGTTAACCCGCCTGAACCGGATACGCGCCATCGACCCCCTGAACAACACCCTCGTGGCCGAGGCCGGCGTGACCCTGCTGCAGGTGCAGGAGGCGGCCAAGAACGCCGGGCGCCTGTTCCCGCTGAGCCTGGCGGCCGAGGGCAGCTGCACCATAGGCGGCAACCTGGCCACCAACGCCGGCGGCGTGCAGGTGCTGCGCTACGGCAACGCCCGCGAGTTGTGCCTGGGGCTGGAGGTGGTGACGGCCGAGGGCGAGCTGTGGAACGGCCTGCGCACCCTGCGCAAGGACAACACCGGCTACGACCTGCGCGACCTGTACATCGGCTCGGAGGGCACGCTGGGCGTGATCACCGCCGCCGCGCTCAAGCTGTTCCCGCTGCCCGCCGCGCAGGTGGTGGCGCTGGTGGCCGTGCCCAGCCCGCAACAGGCGCTGGATCTGCTGACCCTGGCGCAAGCCCGCCTGGGCGCGGGCCTCACGGCATTTGAAATCCTCAGCGACACCTGCATGGACCTGGTGCTGCAGCACATCCCCGGCACGCGCCGCCCGCTGGCCGAGGCTTCGCCCTGGTATGTGCTGCTGGAGTTGTCCGCCACCACGGACGAGGCACAGGCCGCACAAGCCATGGAAGGCCTGTTGGAGGCCGCCATGGAAAGCGAATGGGTGACGGACGCCGCGCTTTCCACCAGCCTGGCCCAGTTCGAGGCGCTGTGGGCGCTGCGCGAGAACATCTCCGAAGCGCAGGGCGCCGAGGGCAAGACCATCAAGCACGACATCGCGCTGCCGATTTCGCGCATCCCCGAATTCGTGGCCAGGGCCGATGCGGCCATCGCCAGCGCGTTTCCCGAAGTGCGGCTGGTGGTGTTCGGCCACCTGGGCGACGGCAACCTGCACTACAACGTCTCGCCCCCGGCCCAACAGGCCGGCCTCGACAGTTCGGCGGGCCGCACCGGGCCGGAGCACGCGGCCGCGTTTGTGGCGCTGGAAGGCCCGTTGAGCCGGCTGGTGCACGACGCGGTACACGCGTTCGACGGTTCGATCTCGGCCGAGCACGGCCTGGGCGTGCTGCGCCGCGACGAGTCGGCCCGCTACAAGTCGCCGCTGGAGCTGCAGCTGATGCGGCGCATCAAGCAGGCGCTGGACCCGCTGGGGCTGATGAACCCCGGAAAACTGCTGAAATTTGAATCAAATCGGCCTTTTCCGCACACCCTGTCTGCGCAAGCAGCTATTAATTAAGGAGCAAACCGTGTTGACAGAAAACCTCACCGTGGCGGGCCACAGCGTCTCGCCGCTGCACTACATCAACGGCCAGCGCGTGGCCTCCAGCCCGCGTTTTGACCTGCACAGCCCGATTGACCAAAGCCTGCTGGGCCAGGTCTGCGAAGGCGGGGCCGAGCAGGTGCAGGCCGCCATCGCCGCAGCGCAAAACGCCTTTCCGGCCTGGTCGGCCCTGACAGCCGTCGAGCGCAAGCCTTACCTGGACCGCTTTACCTTTGAAATCGGCCAGCGCGCCGAGGCCTTCTGCCAGCTCGAATCGACCGACGCCGGCGTGCTGCTGTCGCGCATGGCGCACGGTGTGGTGCCGCGCGCCATGCTCAACATCAGCTGGTTCGCCGAGCACGCGCTGACGCTGCAAGACCGCCCCATCGAGACCGAGCAGGCCACCCATCTCGTGCGCCACGACCCGGCGGGTGTGGTCGTCATCATCACGCCGTGGAACGCACCGCTGATGCTGGCCACCTGGAAACTCGGCCCGGCGCTGGCGGCGGGCAACACGGTGATCGTCAAGCCGCCCGAGTGGGCGCCGCTGACCAGCAGCCTGCTGGCCGACTGCGCCCATGCCGCCGGGCTGCCGCCGGGCGTGTTCAACATCGTGCAGGGCAGCGGCGCCAACACCGGCGCCAAGCTGGTGTCTGACCCGCGTCTGGCGCGTGTGTCGTTTACCGGCTCGGTGCCCACCGCCAAATGGATTGCCCAGGCGGCCGGCGCGAATCTCGTGCCCTGCAGCCTGGAACTCGGCGGCAAGTCGCCCTTCATCGTGCTGCAAGACGCCGACATCGACAACGCCGCCGCCACCGGCGCGCTGATGTACCGCAACGCCGGCCAGGTCTGCCTGGCGGGCACGCGCTTTCTGGTGCACAGCCAGGTGCGCGACGCGTTTGTGGCCGCGATGCGCGGCTATGTGGACAAGCTCAAGGTCGGCGATCCGCGCGACGCCGCCACCGAGGTCGGCCCCATCATCCACCCGCGCCAGGTCGAGCGCGTGCAGGGCTTTGTCGAATGCGCGCTGGCCGACGGCGCCGAGCTGCTGTGGGGCGGCGCGCCGCATCCCTTCGGCGCGCAGTATTACCAGCCGACCATGCTGACGAATCTGCGCCAGGACAGCGAGATCGTGCAGAACGAGGTCTTCGGCCCGGTGCTGACCCTGCAAACCTTCGACAGCGATGAGGAGCTGGTCGCCATGGCCAACGGCACCGACTACGGCCTGGGCGGCGTCTGCTACGGCGAGGTGGCGCACGCCACGGCGATTGCGCAGCAGGTGCGCACCGGCTTCATCTGGGTCAACAGCTTCGGCATCCGCGACCTGGCCGCGCCGTTTGGCGGCATCAAGCGCTCAGGTGTGGGCCGCGAAGGCGGCGACTGGAGCTTTGAATTCTTCTGCGACATCAAGGACGTGGTGGTGCCGAAAAAGCCCTTCCGCGCCAGTTTCAGCCAGCGCTGAGATTTTTCATGCAAAAACAGCTATTTACGCAGGTACAGCATGCACGGACAGCTATCAAATAAGGAGTATTTCATGGGACATATCGTGGGCGCAGCCCTGGTTTCACACCACCCCGGCCTGATGCAATGCGAGGAATTTCGCGTGCTGATGGGCGCGGGCTCGGACTCCGACCTCATCCCCGGCTATGCCCGGCTGCGCGAGAAAATCGCCGCCGCCAAGCCCGATGTGGTGATGATCCTCGACTCGCACTGGTTCACCACCGGCTATCACATGGTGGACGGCGCGGCGCGCTACCAGGGCAGCTACATTTCGGACGAAATGCCCTGGTATCTGCACGGCGTGCCTTACGACTACCGCGGCCACCCCGAGCTGGCGCTGGCGATTGAAGCCGTGTCCAGGGAGCAGGGCGGCTACAACCGCGCCATCAACCACCCCGAGTTGGGCCGGCAGTACGCCACCATCAACCTGGTCAAGCAACTGGGCCTGGAACTGGCGGACATCCCCGTCGTTACCGTCAGCTCCTGCCAGAACTGCGACTGGCCGCACTTTCTGCAGTCAGGCGAGTCCATCGGCGAGGCCATCCGCCGCAGCGGCTTGCGCGTGGTGCTGCTGGCGTCCGGCGCGCTGAGCCACAAGTTCAACCCGATTGACTGGAAACCGAACCATCCGCGCATCTTCCACGAGAGCAATGTGTCGCGGCCCGAGAACATCGCCAGCGACAAGGGCGCCATCGCGCTGATGGAGCAAGGCCGCCACGACAGCGTGCTGGAGCGCTGGCAGGACGAGTACCGAAAGATGCCGTGGGAAGCCTTTGGCGCGCACTACCTGCAGATGCTGGGTGCCATGGGCGGGGCGGCTTGCCGGGCCAAGGGCGAAGCGTTGTCAGCCTATGAAAACGCACGCGGCACCGGAAACATCCACATCTGGTTTGACCAGGAGACCGCATGAACTTCGAATTCCCCCTGAAAGAACTCCCGGCCGTGATGCGCGGCCCGCGCGTGGAGCGCCGCCGCGTGCTGGTAGGCGGCAGCGCCTGCTGGGGCACGATCATCGAAGACGGCGCCGACCAGGGCCTGCTGCGCCTGGACGACAGCCGCGTGGTGAACCCGGCCGAGGCGCAGCATTTGCCGCCGGTGGCGCCCAGCAAGATCATCGCCGTGCACATCTCCTACAGCTCGCGCAGCTTCGAGACGCGCAATAGTCCCAAGCCGACCGAAACGCCGACCTACTTCACCAAGCCGCCGACCTCGGTCAACGGCCATGGCTGCGAAATCCTGAAACCGGCCGACAGCCTGTACCTGAACTACGAGGGCGAGTACGCCGTGGTCATCGGCAAGACCTGCCGCAACGTGCTGCCCGACGAAGCCTGGGACTATATCGAGGGCTTTTGCCCGGCGCTGGACATGGGCCTGCAAAACTACCGCGACACCGACCAGGGCAGCATGCTGCGCGTCAAGGGCGCCGACACCCTGCTGCCCATCGGCCCCGGCATCGTCAAGGGCGTCAACCTGTTCGAGCAGACCCTGCGCACCTACCGCAATGGGCTGGTGGTGCAGGAAGCCCACATCGGCGACGAGACCATCTGGGGGCCGCACTACGTGATTGCCGACATTGCCCGCCACATCACGCTGCTGCCCGGCGACGTGATTTTGATGGGTACGCCGTGCCACTCGCGCTCGGTCGATCCGGGCGACCTGGTGGAGTGCGAGATCACCGGGCTGGGGCGCCTGGCAGGCACGGTGGTGGCGATTCCCGCGCCGCGCGCCTCGGCCCTGGGCGTGGGGCACCAGCCCACCGACAGCCCCGAGGTGCGCCGCGTGGCGTTTGGTTTTGATGAACGGGTGCCCGAGCGCTTCAAGGACAACTATGCCGCCGCCGCCAAAGGAGTGAAGCCATGAAGGTCGCCATCGTGGGCGTCGGTGCCATAGGCGGCTTCATCGGCGCGCGCCTGGCTGCGGCCGGGCAATGCGATGTCAGCGCCCTCGCGCAGGGCGCCACACTCGCCGCAATGCGCGAGCACGGCTGGCGCCTGCATCAGGGCGGCCAGTTGCTTCAAGCGCCCGCCAGGGTTTCGGACACCGCCGCCGAGCTGGGCCGGCAGGACTTGGTGATCGTCGCGCTCAAGGGGCCGGTGCTGCCGCAACTCGCGCCCACCATTGCTGAGCTGATCGGTCCCGATACGGTGGTGCTGCCCGCCATGAACGGCGTGCCGTGGTGGTTTGGCATGGGCACGGCCCTGGGCGATGCGCCGCTGCAAAGCGTGGACCCCGGCGGCAAGCTTGCCAGGCGCATTCCCTTGCCGCATGTGCTGGGCTGCGTGGTGCATGCCAGCTCCAGCCGTGGCGCGCCCGGCATCGTGAATCACATCATGGGCCAGGGCCTGATCCTCGGCGAGGCGGCGGGCGGCGAATCGGCCCGGGCCACGCGCGTGGGCGCGCTGCTCAGTGGCGCGGGCTTTGATGTCACCGTGTCACCGAATGTGCGCTACGACATCTGGTTCAAGCTCTGGGGCAACCTGACCATGAACCCGGTGTCGGCCATCACCGGCGCCACCATCGACCGCCTGCTGGCCGACCCGCTGGTGCGCGAGTTCTGTTCCAGCGCCATGCGCGAGGCCGCCGCCATTGGCCGGCACATCGGCTGCAACATCACGCAAAACCCGGAAGACCGCCACGCGGTCACGGCCAGGCTCGGGGCGTTCAAAACCTCCATGCTGCAGGACGCTGAAGCCGGGCGCGACATTGAACTCGACAGCATCGTCACCGCGGTGCACGAGATGGGCCAGCGCCTGAACGTGCCCACCCCCCATATCAATGCGCTGCTGGGACTGGCGCGGCTGTTTGGCCGGACTCATCACCTCTACCCCGAGGCGCAGCCATGAAGCGCAACTCCATCGCCGGCGCGCGTTTGTCCGCCGGGATGAGCACATGTCTTCACCGTCGTAGCAAACGGCGTGACACGTTAAAATTTTTGGACTCCATTCCCTGAAATCGATCTGGTTTCCGTGGCTTTTTTGAACTTCATTGATTTTTTGCGTGAACTCTATTTTCTTGAACCACGGCCGGTACGACGCGGCCATCGTCGATCTCGACGGCACGATGGTCGATACCATGGGCGACTTCGTGGTGGCGCTCGATTTGATGCTGGCAGAGGTGCTGCCCCAGGGTCTGGCCGCGCGGCACTGGACTCCACCACCGTCAGCCGCATGGTCGGCAAAGGCTCCGAGCATCTGGTGAAATCAGTGCTGAATCATGTGTTTTCGCAATCAGGGCGGGCATATACAGCTATTGATTTGGTAGCGCATTACGACCGCGCCCAGGCCAGCTACCAGCAGCACTATGCGGCCATCAACGGCCAGCATGCAAACCTTTACCCCGGCGTGCTGGAAGGGCTGCGCAGCCTGCAAAAAACCGGGCTCAAACTCGTCTGCCTGACCAACAAGCCGCTGTCCTTTGCGCGTTCGCTGCTCAAGCTCAAGGGCCTGGACGGGTTTTTCTGCGAGGTCTTTGGCGGCGATTCGTTCGAGCGCAAAAAGCCCGACCCGCTGCCGCTGCGCAAGGCCTGCGAGTTCCTGGGAACGCTGCCGGCGCGCACCCTGATGATTGGCGACTCCAGCAACGACGCCCGGGCGGCGCGGGCTGCGGGCTGTCCGGTGCTGCTGGTGACCTATGGCTACAACCATGGCGAGCCGGTGCGCGCGGTGGATGCCGACGGCTTTGTGGACTCGCTGGCGGAACTGTTAGACCGGCGCTGACATAGGCAAAGGCCGCAGGGGCCATGGCGGCTTCAGGATGCCTTGCCCAGCAGCTCGTCCTTGAGTTTCCAGTCGGCCGGCTTGGTGCCCAGCCAGATGCGCATCATGGCGTTGAAGAATTCGGCCTCCTTGATCGGCTCGCCCTGCGGCTTGCCCTTGACCGAAATCACCGTGCCCGTTCCCGGAACCCAGTCGATGGTGAAGTTTTCGCCCGCCGGCATTGTTTTCAGGGCTGAAAAAACCTGACCCATCTTGATCAGACCCGGAATCAGCCTGGACATCTCTGTCCTGGGCGCGTTTTCCTCGAACGCCTTGGTAAAGCTCTTGCCGAGTTCATTGGAATCGATCTCGCGCAGCAGCGTGATGCTGATGCGCTTGGGACCCGAAGTGGCGTAAACCTCCTCCGGAGTCGCCGCCTTTTTGTCCAGGTAAAGGGCCGCGACATAGACCTTGAAGACGGCCTTGTAGCGAATGCCGGCGCCATTGAGCTGCAGTTTGGCGCCGCTCAGGTCAATCGGGTCGGCCAGCCTGATGCCTGCCATGTCAATCGGTGCGGCCTGAATGCTGACTGACAGCAGCCAGCCTGTCAGGACCGTCATGCAGCGCTTTGAAAGAGTCATCCATGTCTCCAGGTAAGTTTTTAAATAGAACGGTCGTTCTTTTTTATAAAGCCATTTTGGAGCCTGAACCCGTTTCTTTGCAAGAGGTGTTTGCGCTAGTGGCGGCTGGCGTGATCTGCCGCAGGTGATTTTTTCAGCGCTGCGCCGGGTTGCAGCGGCTCTTTGCTACACTTTGGCCAACATGTCCATTCAACACATCGTTCAAACAGCTGGTACCAGCCGGGGAGCCTGGCTTTGGCGTCCCTGTCATTCACGGCACGCCTGAGGCCCCGCACCGCTCATTGCCCTGAGCCTGCATTGCCCTCCAGGCGGCTTCCTCCCGAATTGATGCGCTTTTGCGCCACGCAAGAGCATCCCGGCCCCGGACTTCGGGGCGTTTTGAATGACGGAAGACGGCATTTCTGAATCGCATCGTCTTCCGGTAAAGGATCTATCGTGATTACCGAACTCGAATTTAAAAGCCTCGCGGCGCAAGGCTACAACCGCATTCCGCTGATGCTCGAAGCATTCGCCGACCTGGAGACCCCGCTGTCGCTCTACCTCAAGCTGGCCAACGCCAGGGACGGCGGCAAATTCAGCTTTTTGCTCGAATCCGTCGTCGGCGGCGAGCGCTTCGGCCGCTACAGCTTCATCGGCCTGCCGGCCAGAACGCTGCTGCGCTCGTCGGGCTTTGGCCTTGAGGCGCTGACCGAGGTCGTGACCGATGGTCAGGTGGTTGAAACCTCCCGCGTCAATCCGCTGGACTTCATCAGCGACTACCAGAAGCGCTTCAAGGTCGCGCTACGGCCCGGCCTGCCGCGTTTTTGCGGCGGCCTGGCGGGCTATTTTGGCTACGACGCGGTGCGCTACATCGAGAAAAAGTTAGAGGCCTCCTGCCCGCCCGACACGCTGGGCTGCCCCGACATCCTGCTGCTGCAATGCGAGGAACTGGCGGTGATCGACAACCTGTCGGGCAAGCTCTACCTGATCGTCTATGCCGACCCGGCCCGGCCCGAAGCCTATGCCAACGCCAAGAAGCGCCTGCGCGAACTCAAGGAGCAGCTCAAGTATTCGGTCAGCGCGCCCAGCGTGAAACCGAGTCAAGGCTACCCGGCCGAGCGGGAATTCGCCAAGGCCGACTACATTGCCGCCGTGGAGCGCGCCAAAAAGCTGATCGAAGGCGGCGACTTCATGCAGGTGCAGGTCGGCCAGCGCATCAAGAAGCGCTACACCGAGTCGCCGCTGTCGCTGTACCGGGCGCTGCGCTCGCTCAATCCGTCGCCCTACATGTACTACTACCATTTCGGCGATTTCCATGTGGTCGGCGCCTCGCCCGAAATCCTGGTGCGCCAGGAGCAGGTGGAAGCGGGCCAGAAAATCACCATTCGCCCGTTGGCCGGCACCCGGCCGCGCGCCTCGTCGCTGGAAGCCGACAAGGCCGCCGAGCACGAACTCATCAACGACCCGAAGGAGCGCGCCGAACACGTCATGCTGATCGATCTGGCGCGCAACGACATCGGCCGCATCGCCAAGACCGGCACGGTGAAGGTGACCGAAGCCTTCGCCGTCGAGCGCTACAGCCATGTGATGCACATCGTCAGCAACGTCGAAGGCATCCTGAACGACGGCATGACCAGCATGGATGTGCTCAGGGCGACATTTCCGGCCGGCACGCTGACCGGCGCGCCGAAAGTGCATGCGATGGAGCTGATTGACCAGTTGGAGCCGACCAAGCGCGGCCTGTACGGCGGCGCCTGCGGCTACCTCAGCTATGCCGGCGACATGGACGTGGCGATTGCGATTCGCACCGGCATCATCAAGGACCAGACGCTGTATGTGCAGGCCGCGGCTGGCGTGGTGGCCGACTCGGTGCCCGAACTGGAATGGAAAGAAACCGAAGCCAAGGCGCGGGCGCTGCTGCGTGCCAGCGAACTGGTTGAAGAAGGACTGGAGTAAGCCATGACACTGATTCACAAGGTCGAACACTGCCACACCATGGCCGATGTGCGCCGCAACATCGACGCGCTGGACGAGCGCATCGTGGCGCTGATCGCCGAGCGCAGCGGCTACGTCGCCCAGGCCGCGCGCATCAAGCAAAACGCAAATCAGGTGCATGACCAGGCGCGCATCGACTTCATCGTGGACCGGGTAAAAGCCATGGCGGCAGAGCAGGGCGCGCCCGAAGCCGTCATCGAGGCCGCTTACCGCGCCATGATTGACGCATTCATCGAATTCGAGCGCGGCGAGTTCCAGCGCCTGCGCCCGCAACCGTCCCAGGAAGGCTGAGCCATGTCACGCATGAAACTTTTGATGATCGACAACTACGACAGCTTCACCTACAACATCGTCCAGTATTTTGGCGAGCTGGGCGCCGAGGTGGAGGTGTTTCGCAACGACGAGATCACGGTGGCCGAGATTGCCGCGCGGCTGGACGCGGGGCTGCTCGACCGCCTGGTGGTGTCGCCCGGCCCGTGCTCGCCGGCCGAGGCCGGCATTTCAGTCGCGGCCATCCAGCACTTTGCCGGCAAGCTGCCGATCCTGGGCGTCTGCCTGGGCCACCAAGCCATAGGCGCGGCTTTTGGCGGCAAGATTATCCGGGCGCAGGTGCTGATGCACGGCAAGACCAGCGTCATCACGACCTCGCAGCAGGGCGTTTTTGCCGGCCTGCCCGCGCAATTCACCGTCAACCGCTACCACTCGCTGGCGATTGAAAAATCGTCGTGTCCCGACGTGCTCGAAGTCACCGCCTGGACCGACGACGGCGAAATCATGGGCGTGCGCCACAAGACGCTGCCGATTCAGGGCGTGCAGTTTCACCCCGAATCCATCCTGACCGAGCACGGCCATGCGATGCTGAAAAACTTCCTGGAGCAGCGGATATGAGAGTCGCTATTTATTTGATAGCTGCTTGCGCATAAGCAGCATGCGCAAAAGGCCTGAATGATGCATAAACCAGTCGATTTGCGCAGCGACACGGTCACGCAGCCGACCGCCGCGATGCGCGCGGCGATGCAGGCAGCGCCGCTGGGCGACGATGTGTTTGGCGACGACCCGAGCGTCAACGCGCTGCAGGAAAAAATCGCCGCGCTGCTGGGCTTCGAGGCCGCGCTGTTCGTGCCCACCGGAACGCAGGGCAACCTGTGCGCCATCCTCGGCCATTGCCAGCGCGGCGACGAGTACATCGTCGGCCAGCAGGCGCACTGCTACCGCTGGGAAGGCGGCGGCGCGGCGGTGTTCGGCAGCGTGCAGCCACAGCCGCTGAACCACCAGCCCGACGGCACGCTGGCCCTGGGTGATATCGAAGCGGCCATCAAGCCCGACGACGCGCATTTCGCCCGCACGCGGCTGCTGGCGCTGGAAAACACGCTGGGCGGCAAGCTGCTGCCTTTCGACTATGTAGAGCAAGCCACGCAACTGGCGCAAGACCGGGGCCTGGGCCGGCATCTGGACGGTGCGCGGCTGTTCAACGCCGCCGTGGCGCAGGCGGCGCAAACCGGCAGCGATGCCTTCACCGAGGCGCGCCGCATCGCCCAGTGCTTTGACAGCGTGTCGGTCTGCTTCAGCAAGGGGCTGGGCGCGCCGGTCGGCTCGGCGCTGTGCGGATCGCCGGGTTTCATCGCCCGCGCCCACCGCATCCGCAAGATGGCCGGCGGCGGCATGCGCCAGTCCGGCATGCTGGCTGCGGCCGCCGCGCATGCGCTGGACCATCATGTCGTGCGGCTGGCGCAGGACCATGCGCTGGCGCAGCGGCTGGCCGACGGGCTGGCGGGCATCGACGGCCTGCGGGTGGAAGCGCCGCAGACCAACATCCTGTTCGTGGATTTGACGGGTGCCGCCAAGGCCCGGTCTGCCGACCTGCTCAGGCATCTGGCCGACAACGGTATTCAGGCCACCGGCCTTTACCGCCTGCGGTTTGTCACGCACCTGGACGTGGATGCTGCGGACATTGACCGCGCAGCCGCCGTGGTCCGACAATTCTTCAATGGCTGACCTTCTGCCGCCGCCATCAAGCCCAAACACCTCACCATCAAGAAACCCCATGCCCAACAGCCACAAGATCACCGCCAGCGAAGCCCTGCAGCGCACCATCGAGCACCGCGAGATTTTTCATGACGAGATGCTGCACATCATGCGGCTCATCATGAGTGGCGAGATGTCGCCGCTCATGACGGCGGCGCTGATCACCGGCCTGCGCGTCAAGAAGGAAACCATCGGCGAAATCACCGCCGCCGCGCAGGTGATGCGCGAGTTCTCGACCAAGGTGCATGTCGCCGACAAGACCCATCTGGTCGATATCGTCGGCACCGGCGGCGACGGCTCGCACACCTTCAACATCTCGACCTGCGCCATGTTCGTGGCGGCAAGCGCCGGCGCGAGGGTCAGCAAGCACGGCGGGCGCAGCGTCAGCAGCAAGTCGGGCAGCGCCGACGTGGTCGAGTCGCTGGGCATTTCGCTCAATCTGTCGCCCGAGGCGATTGCCCGCTGCATCGAGGAAGTGGGCGTCGGCTTCATGTTCGCACCCAACCACCATCCGGCCATGAAGAACGTCGCGCCGGTGCGCAAGGAACTCGGCATCCGCACCATCTTCAACATCCTCGGCCCGCTGACCAACCCGGCCAGCGCACCGAACATCCTGATGGGCGTGTTCCACCCCGACCTGGTCGGCATTCAGGTCCGCGCGCTGCAGCGCCTCGGGGCCGAGCACGCCCTGGTGGTGTACGGCAAGGACGGCATGGACGAGGTCAGCCTGGGCGCTGCCACCGTGGTGGGCGAACTGAAGGACGGCGAAATCACCGAGTACGAAATCCATCCGGAAGACTTCGGCATTCCCATGGCCAGCAACCGCGCGCTGCGGGTTGAAACGCCCGAGCAGTCCAAGGCCATGCTGCTGGGCGTGCTCGACAACCAGCTGGGCGCGCCGCGCGACATCGTGATCCTCAACGCCGGTGCCGCGCTCTATGCCGCCAATGTGGTAAATTCAATGAAAGACGGCATGGATCGGGCGCAAGCTGCTATTGAATCAGGAGCGGCCAGGCGGAAGCTGGCGCAACTCGCCGAGTTCAGCCAGTCCGCGTCCGGAGCCTGAACACATCACCCGCCGGGCAGCGCAAGCCGCCGCCCGTCTACCCCACTGGAATCCCATGAGCGACATCCTGAACAAGATCATTGCCGTCAAGCGCGAAGAAATCAAAGACGCCATCAACCGCAAGCCCCTGCCCGCCATGCGCAAGGACGCCGAGTCGCGCGTGCTGACGCGGGACTTTGTCGGCGCCCTGCGCGCCAAAATCGCCGCAGGCAAGCCCGCCGTGATTGCCGAAATCAAGAAGGCCAGCCCGTCCAAGGGCGTGCTGCGCGCCGACTTCATTCCCGCCGATATCGCCCAGAGCTATGCCGAGTTCGGCGCGGCCTGCCTGTCGGTCCTGACCGACCAGCAGTTTTTCCAGGGCAGCATCGACTACCTGAAGCAGGCGAGGGCATCGTGCAGCCTGCCGGTGCTGCGCAAGGATTTCATCATTGACGCCTACCAGGTCTATGAGTCCCGCGTCATGGGCGCCGACTGCATCCTGCTGATCGCCGCCTGCCTGGACGACGCGCAGATGAAGACCCTAGAAGCGCTGGCGATGTCGCTCGACATGGCGGTGCTGGTCGAGGTGCATGACGAGGCGGAGCTGGAACGCGCGCTCAGGCTCAGGACGCCTTTGATCGGCATCAACAACCGCAACCTGAACACCTTCGAGGTCTCGCTGGACACGACCTTGAGGCTGATGGGAAAAGTGCCAGCAGAGCGCCTGCTGGTCACCGAATCGGGCATCACGACGCCTGAAGATGTCAAACGCATGCGGGACGCCAAGGTCAACGCTTTCCTGGTCGGCGAGGCTTTCATGCGGGCAGACGAACCGGGCGTTGCGCTGGCCGAGCTGTTTGGCGAATAAAAGAGGAGAGGGTGATGGCGCAGCAATCCTTTTCCGCACTGCCTGACGGTGTCATGCCGGACCGGCTGATGAGCGCCGATCCGTCAACATGGCCGGTTGCGGCCGACTGGCAGCCTGTGGTGGACGATTTTTTTGCCAGTGCCACCGGCCAGAAGCTACTGGCGTTTTTACGCGCAAGGCTGGAAGCCGGCGCGGTCATCTTTCCGCCACGGCCGCTGCGTGCGCTCGAACTGACGCCGGCCAAGGAGGTGCGCGTCGTCATCCTGGGCCAGGACCCCTACCACGGGCGCGGGCAGGCCGAAGGGCTGGCGTTTTCCGTGGCGCCTGGGGTGGCTTTGCCGCCTTCGCTGCGCAATATCTTCAAGGAACTGCAGCGCGACCTGGGCACGCCGCCGCCGAAGTTCCCGGTGCCCGGCGGCAGCCTGGTCAATTGGGCAACCCATGGCGTGCTGCTGCTCAACACCTGCCTGACGGTGGAAGAGGGCGTTGCGGCAAGCCATGCCGGCAAGGGCTGGGAAATGCTGACCGACAGCGTGATTCGCCAGGTATCGGCGGGCGATCATGCTGTGGTATTCATGCTGTGGGGCGCGCATGCGCAGTCCAAGCGAGCGCTGATCGATGACAGCCGCCACAAGGTGCTGGTTGCCAACCATCCTTCGCCACTGTCGGCCCTGAGGCCACCCTTGCCTTTCATCGGTTGCGGGCATTTTTCACAGGCGCGTGAGTGGAAGGTTGCGCATCAAAAAGACTGACTCGCTATTTAGTTGATAGCTTGAAGCGCTTGTCGAGATAGACAATCCAGCTTGATGAGTGGCAGAAATCGGTGCCTTGATGCATTGATGTGGGTCGGCTTGGCGCGCTGGCCGCTTGCTTGTAAATATTTAAAGCAGTTTAGGCGCAGGAATTTTACGTTTTTCATAAAAGAATGGCATAATCCGTAATTCGCTTGAGGATGGGTGTCCGAGTGGTTAAAGGAGGCAGACTGTAAATCTGTTCGCTAACGCGTACGCTGGTTCGAATCCAGCCCCATCCACCAACTTCTAATTGATTTTGGTAGGCAAACATAGAAAAGTCAGTGTTTTGAAGTAGTTGAGTGTGAGTTGATCTGGTAGGGCTGCGCGGGAGTAGTTCAATGGTAGAACCCTAGCCTTCCAAGCTAATGACGCGGGTTCGATTCCCGTCTCCCGCTCCAAGGTGCTGAAAGTGCTGTGGAGTTTTGCAGGTTAAAGTTGCGCTTGTTTGCTGTAAGAATTTTTTGAATTCGCCCATTTGGCTCAGTGGCAGAGCACTCCCTTGGTAAGGGAGAGGTCCCGGGTCCGATTCCCGGAATGGGCACCAATTTTTAAACTAGCGCAGTATATTTTTTGCTGAAGCTGGTTGCAGTTTGTTAAGTGGTTTTGTAACTTTTCGGAGTTGGAAATGGCAAAAGAGAAATTTTCGCGGACCAAGCCGCACGTAAACGTCGGCACGATTGGCCACGTTGACCATGGCAAGACCACGCTGACGGCAGCGATTGCGACCGTGCTGGCCGCCAAGTTCGGCGGCGAAGCCAAGGCGTACGACCAGATCGACGCGGCACCGGAAGAAAAAGCGCGCGGCATCACCATCAACACCGCCCACGTCGAGTACGAAACGGCCGCCCGTCACTACGCCCACGTTGACTGCCCGGGTCACGCCGATTATGTGAAGAACATGATCACTGGCGCCGCCCAGATGGATGGCGCCATTTTGGTCTGCTCGGCCGCTGACGGCCCGATGCCCCAGACCCGCGAGCACATCCTGCTGGCCCGCCAGGTGGGCGTTCCCTACATCATCGTGTTCCTGAACAAGTGCGACATGGTCGATGACGCAGAACTGCTCGAACTCGTCGAGATGGAAGTGCGCGAGTTGCTCGACAAGTACGATTTCCCTGGCGACGACACCCCCATCATCCACGGCTCGGCCAAGCTCGCCCTCGAAGGCGACAAGGGTCCGCTGGGCGAAGAAGCCATCATGAAGCTGGCTGACGCACTGGACAACTACATTCCCCTGCCAGAGCGCGCTGTTGACGGCGCCTTCCTGATGCCCGTGGAAGACGTGTTCTCCATCTCCGGCCGCGGCACCGTGGTGACCGGCCGTATCGAGCGCGGCATCATCAAGGTCGGCGAAGAAATCGAGATCGTCGGTATCGCTGACACGCAAAAGACCATCTGCACCGGCGTGGAAATGTTCCGAAAGCTGCTCGACCAGGGCCAAGCTGGCGACAACGTCGGTATCTTGCTGCGCGGCACCAAGCGCGAAGATGTGCAGCGCGGCCAGGTGCTGTGCAAGCCCGGCTCGATCAAGCCGCACACGCACTTCACCGGCGAGATCTATGTCCTGTCGAAAGACGAAGGCGGCCGTCACACGCCTTTCTTCAACAACTACCGTCCCCAGTTCTACTTCCGCACGACGGACGTGACCGGCGCGATCGAGTTGCCAGAAGGCAAGGAAATGGTCATGCCAGGCGACAACGTGTCGATCACCGTCAAGCTGATCAACCCGATTGCCATGGAAGAAGGCCTGCGCTTCGCCATCCGCGAAGGCGGCCGTACCGTGGGCGCTGGCGTTGTGGCCAAGATCCTCGCGTAATTGGTTGAAAGTTTAATGCAGGGGTATAGCTCAATTGGCAGAGCGTCGGTCTCCAAAACCGAAGGTTGATGGTTCGATTCCTTCTGCCCCTGCCACTCGATTGTTGAAGTCATCAACGTCGCAAGTGGATTGAAAAGTAATAAGCAAGCCCACCGGGAGTTAAAAACTTCGGGTGGGCTTAAGCGTCTGCAGAGATGCACGAAGATTGAACAGGAAATTCGGCAGCCATGGCCTCTACTCAAGTTGAAACCGTCAGTACCAACGCCGACAAGGCCAAGCTCGGTTTGGCGGTTGTGCTGGTTCTGGCATCCCTTGTGGGCTTTTACATGCTTGGCAAGCAGGGTCAGGTTGCGCAATGGGGTGTCCTGCTCGCAGGTCTGGTTGCGGCGGTTGTTGTTTTCGTATCGTCGGAACTTGGCAAGCAGTTTCTTGCTTTCGGCCGTGATTCTGTACGCGAAGTCAAAAAAGTCGTCTGGCCGGCTCGTAGAGAGGCGATTCAAATGACCGCTTACGTGTTTGGCTTTGTGGTGGTGATGGCATTGTTTTTGTGGTTGACGGATAAAACACTTGAATGGGTGTTCTACGACCTGATCCTTGGATGGAAAAGATAATGAGCGATCTGAACAATACGGTAGTCAGCGACGTTGTAGCTGATGCCTCCTTGGCGCTGACCCCTGGCATGCAGTGGTATGTTGTTCATGCCTATTCCGGCATGGAAAAAGCGGCTGAGCGTAATATTGTTGAGCGCATCAACCGTGCTGGCATGCAGTCCAAGTTTGGCCGCTTTCTTGTGCCTACCGAAGAGGTGGTCGAGATCAAGAATGGCCAGAAAAAAACGACCGAACGTCGTTTCTTCCCCGGCTATGTGCTTGTAGAAATGGTCATGGATGACGAAACCTGGCATTTGGTGAAGCACACCAATAAAGTCACTGGTTTTGTTGGCGGTGCGAAAAACCGTCCAGCCCCCATTTCTGAAGAAGAAGTGCAAAAGATCGTCAGCCAGATGCAGGTTGGTACCGACAAGCCGCGCCACAAGGTCGAGTTTGAAGCGGGTGAATACGTTCGTGTCAAGGATGGCCCTTTCACTGACTTCAACGGTACGGTTGAAGAAGTGAACTACGAAAAGAACAAAGTTCGGGTGTCGGTCACGATTTTCGGACGGGCAACACCGGTTGAGCTGGAGTTCAGTCAGATCGAAAAAACCTGATTCCCCTTTTTGAGGGAATAAGCCCAGGCGCTGTTTTGGGTTGATGAAAATTTTGCGCTTTGCAACTCGGCGCGAAGGATTTTAAGAAATCCCTTTTGAGTTGTGTAACCCCGGGAAGCCTGAAGCCTGTTTTTGACAGCTTTCGGCGTTATGACCCGCAAGGAGAAAAGTATGGCGAAAAAAATCGTCGGCTTCGTCAAGCTGCAAGTACCAGCTGGCAAGGCCAATCCATCCCCACCGATCGGACCCGCTCTGGGTCAACGCGGTTTGAACATCATGGAATTCTGCAAGGCATTCAATGCCCAGACCCAAGGTGTCGAGCCTGGTTTGCCACTGCCCGTGGTGATCACCGCTTATGCGGACAAGAGCTTTACCTTCATCATCAAGACGCCTCCAGCGATCACCCTGATCAAGAAGGCCATCAAGCTTGACAAGGGATCGGCAACGCCGCATTCCGCCAAGGTTGGCAAGATCACCCGCGCACAGCTGGAAGAAATCGCCAAAGCCAAGATGAAAGATTTGACTGCTGCTGATCTGGATGCCGCAGTTCGTACTATTGCCGGTTCTGCCCGCTCCATGGGTGTGACGGTGGAGGGTGTTGTATGAGCAAGCTGACCAAACGTCAAAAAACCGTCGGCGACAAGATCGACAGCAACAAGCTGTACGCACTGTCTGACGCACTGGGCCTTGTCAAAGAGTTCGCTGTCGCCAAGTTCGATGAGTCCATCGACGTGGCCGTGCAACTCGGTATCGATGCCAAGAAATCTGACCAGGTTGTTCGCGGCGCTGTCGTGCTGCCAAACGGCACAGGTAAAACCAAGCGTGTCGCTGTGTTCGCCCAAGGTGCCAAGGCTGAAGAAGCCAAGGCTGCTGGTGCAGACATCGTTGGCATGGATGATCTGGCTGCCGACATCAAGGCCGGCAAGATGGACTTCGACGTCGTGATTGCTTCCCCTGATGCGATGCGCATCGTCGGTACGCTGGGCCAGATCCTCGGCCCACGTGGTCTGATGCCTAACCCTAAGGTCGGCACTGTGACGCCTGACGTCGCGACCGCTGTCCGCAACGCAAAAGCTGGCCAGGTCCAGTTCCGCGTTGACAAGGCCGGTATTGTGCATGGCACCATCGGTCGCCGTTCGTTCGACACCGCCAAGTTGCAAGGCAATCTGGCTGCATTGGTTGACGCGCTGATCAAGGCCAAGCCTGCTACCAGCAAGGGCGTGTACTTGAAGAAAGTCGCTGTTTCATCAACGATGGGCGTGGGCGTTCGCGTCGATACGCAATCCATCGCGGCTTGAGGGTAAAAATTTGAACGACGCGCAAGCGTCGTTCAGAGTGGTGGGCTGCCGGGGTCTCTCTGGCAGGTCATCCAGGACCGTTGGTGTGCCAGCCTTGATAACTATCAGGGCCAGGCACTTAATCGCAAGACAGCCAACGCAGATGGCGGTCCCGCTGCTTGAATGGTTTTGAAAGAAATCTGAAAACAGTTGGTCGCTGAACATGAGCGTATCAAAGGGTGGCCGCGCAAGCGCAAGCCCGACGGTACATTTTTAAGGAGTAGACCTTGAGTCTCAATCGCAGTGAGAAACAAGCCGTCATTGATGAAGTGACAGGCCTCGCCGCTAAAGCTCAAACGCTCGTGATGGCGGAATACCGTGGCATCACGGTCGCTGACATGACCAAGCTGCGCAGCCAAGCCCGCGAAAAAGGCGTGACCCTGAGTGTTCTGAAGAACACGCTGGCTCGCCGTGCCGTGGCAGGTAGCGCATTTGAAGTCCTGTCCGACCAGATGACCGGTCCGCTGATCTACGGCTTTTCCATTGATGCTGTCGCTGCTGCAAAAGTAGTGGCTGACTTCGCAAAAACCAACGACAAGCTGGTGATTCGCGCAGGTGCATTCGCTGGGAAAACCCTGGACGTCGAAGGCGTTAAGCAACTGGCCAACATTCCTTCCAAGGACGTATTGCTGGCTCAGTTGTGTGGCTTGCTGATGTCGCCTATTTCGCGTACCGCTGCTGTGCTTGCAGCGCTGTCCGCGCAACGAGGCGCAGGCGTGGAAGAAGTTGCGGAGGCTGCAGAGCCCGCAGCTGAAGTCACAGAAGCCGCAGCGGCGTAAACGATAGACCTTTGCGGGACAGACCGCAGCGCGTAAGCGCCAAGCACTGTCTCCAACTGTTAAAGAAATTTTTTTAGGAATTCAAAATGGCATTCGATAAAGACGCATTTTTGACCGTGCTGGACAGCATGACGGTCCTCGAACTCAACGACCTGGTGAAAGCCATCGAAGAGAAATTTGGCGTGAGCGCAGCTTCCATGGCTGCTCCCGCTGCTGGCGGCGGCGGTGCAGGTGCTGCTGTTGCTGAAGAGAAGACCGAATTCAACGTCGTTCTGCTCGAAGCTGGCGCCCAAAAGGTTCAGGTCATCAAGGCCGTGCGCGAACTGACCGGTCTGGGCTTGAAAGAAGCCAAGGATCTGGTTGACGGCGCTCCAAAGAACGTCAAGGAAGGCGCCAACAAGGCCGACGCAGAAGCAGCCAAGAAGAAGCTGGAAGATGCTGGCGCGAAAGTCGAACTCAAGTAATTCTTGGAGTTTGCAAAGGCTGGAAGACCTCCACGGGCTTCCAGCCTTTCCTGTTTAAGGCTGATGCCTGTTAAGCCTGCCTGGATGCCTTCTTAACTGCTGAAAAAAGAAGTGTCTTTTTGGATTGATAGAAAGATACCGGAAAAAAGATTAAAAGCAGTCTTTTTTCCAGTGTTTTCTGAATCCCGACTGCAGAAAACGCCTTGGTTCGGGTGCTGTGCAATGCATCACCGTCCGCCATGGTTGGTAGTGGCCAACCACCAAGTTGCCTGAATACGTGGTGTATTCGGGTTCGAGAGTCGCCAGAGCCCATCAACGCGGAGAACTCATGGCCTATTCCTTCACCGAACGTAAACGCATCCGCAAAAGCTTCGGCAACCGCGAAAGCGTGTTGACTGTTCCCTATTTACTGCAAATGCAGAAAGATGCGTACATCGCATTCCTGCAAGCCGACCGTGCGCCCCAAAAACGCATGGTTGAAGGCCTTCAGGCGGCCTTTCAAAACGCTTTCCCCATCGTCTCGCACAACGGTTTTGTCGAGATGAAGTTCATCGAGTACAACCTGGCCAAGCCCGCATTCGACGTGCGTGAGTGCCAGACACGTGGACTGACCTTTGCTTCGGCCGTTCGCGCCAAGGTACAACTGATCATCTATGACCGCGAGTCCTCGACGTCGCAGTCCAAGGTGGTCAAGGAAGTCAAGGAGCAGGAAGTCTATATGGGCGAAGTGCCGCTCATGACCGACAAAGGTTCCTTCGTCATCAACGGCACCGAGCGCGTCATCGTGTCCCAGTTGCACCGTTCGCCAGGCGTGTTTTTCGAGCACGACAAGGGAAAGACCCACAGCTCGGGCAAATTGCTGTTTTCGGCCCGCATCATTCCTTACCGTGGTTCATGGCTGGACTTCGAGTTTGACCCGAAAGACATCCTGTACTTCCGCGTGGACCGTCGCCGCAAGATGCCGGTCACGATTTTGCTCAAGGCCATCGGCCTGAACCACGAATCGATCCTGGCGAACTTCTTTGTTTTCGACAATTTCCGCCTGATGGACAGCGGCGCGCAAATGGAGTTCGTCGCCGAGCGCATGCGCGGCGAAGTCGCCCGTTTCGACCTGACCGACAAGGCCGGCAAGGTCGTCGTCGCCAAGGACAAGCGCATCACGGTTCGCCATACCCGCGAACTGGAGCAAAGCGGCACCACCAGCATCAGCGTGCCGGAAGATTTCCTGATCGGCCGCGTGGTCGCCAAGAACATCATCGACACCGATACGGGTGAAATCATTGCCAAGGCCAATGATGAACTGACCGAACTGCTGCTGAAAAAGCTGCGTACGGCCGGCATCCAGAACCTGCAGGTGTTGTACACCAATGAGCTTGACCAGGGCGCGTACATTTCGCAAACCCTGCGCGCCGACGAAACGGCCGACGAGTTTGCAGCGCGCGTGGCCATCTACCGCATGATGCGTCCCGGCGAGCCGCCAACCGAAGATGCGGTTCAGGCCCTGTTCCAGCGCCTGTTCTACAACCCGGACACCTACGACCTGTCGCGCGTGGGCCGCATGAAGTTCAACGCCCGCGTGGGCCGTGACGAATCCACCGGCCCGATGGTCATGACCAACGAGGACATCCTCGCCGTCGTCAAGATACTGGTCGATTTGCGCAATGGCAACGGCGAAGTCGATGACATTGACCACCTCGGCAACCGCCGGGTGCGCTGCGTCGGCGAACTCGCTGAAAACCAGTACCGCACAGGTCTGGCACGTATCGAAAAGGCCGTCAAGGAGCGTCTGGGCCAGGCCGAGCAAGAACCGCTGATGCCGCATGACCTGATCAACAGCAAGCCGATTTCGGCCGCTCTGAAGGAATTCTTCGGCGCCTCGCAGCTGTCGCAGTTCATGGACCAGACCAATCCGCTGGCCGAAATCACCCACAAGCGCCGTGTTTCGGCCCTTGGCCCCGGTGGTTTGACCCGCGAACGTGCCGGCTTTGAAGTGCGTGACGTGCATGTGACTCACTACGGTCGCGTCTGCCCGATTGAAACGCCTGAAGGTCCGAACATCGGCCTGATCAACTCGCTGGCTTTGTACGCCCGCCTGAATGAATATGGCTTTATCGAAACGCCGTACCGCCGCGTGGCCGACAGCAAGGTGACGATGGAAATCGATTACCTGTCGGCCATCGAAGAAGGCAAGTATGTGATTGCCCAGGCCAATGCCGCGCTGGACAACGAAGGCCGCCTGACCGGCGACCTCGTGTCGGCCCGTGAAAAAGGCGAATCCATTTTGGTCAGCGCCGAGCGCGTGCAGTACATGGACGTGTCGCCGGCGCAGATCGTGTCGGTGGCGGCTTCGCTGGTTCCGTTCCTGGAGCATGACGATGCCAACCGCGCGCTGATGGGCGCCAACATGTCGCGTCAGGCCGTGCCCGTGCTGCGTCCGGAAAAGCCGCTCGTCGGCACCGGTATCGAGCGCGTTGCGGCGGTGGACTCGGGTACGGTCGTGACCGCCACCCGTGGCGGCGTGGTGGACTATGTCGATGCGACCCGCATCGTGGTGCGCGTCAATGATGCGGAAGCCCTGGCCGGTGAAATCGGCGTGGACATCTACAACCTGATCAAGTACCAGCGTTCCAACCAGAACACCAACATCCACCAGCGCCCCATCGTCAAGATGGGCGACAAGCTGGCCAAGGGTGATGTGGTGGCCGACGGCGCATCGACCGACCTGGGCGAAATCGCCATTGGCCAGAACATGCTGATCGGCTTCATGCCCTGGAACGGTTACAACTTCGAGGATTCGATCCTGATTTCCGAGCGCGTGGTGGCCGAAGACCGCTACACCTCGATTCATATCGAAGAACTCGTCGTGATGGCGCGCGACACCAAGCTGGGCTCCGAGGAAATCACCCGCGACATTCCGAACCTGTCCGAGCAGCAGCTCAACCGTCTGGACGAATCCGGCATTATTTATGTCGGTGCCGAAGTCCAGCCGGGCGACACGCTGGTCGGCAAGGTCACGCCAAAAGGCGAGACCACGCTGACGCCGGAAGAAAAACTGCTGCGCGCCATCTTCGGCGAAAAAGCCAGCGATGTGAAAGACACCTCGCTGCGCGTCAGCCAGGGCTCGTCGGGCACCGTGATCGACGTGCAGGTCTTCACCCGTGAAGGCATCACCCGCGACAAGCGCGCCCAGCAGATCATCGACGACGAACTCAAGCGCTACCGCCTGGACCTGAATGACCAGTTGCGGATTGTGGAAGCCGATGCGTTTGACCGTATCGAAAAGCTGCTGATCGGCAAGATCGCCAATGGCGGTCCGAAAAAGCTCGCCAAGGGCACGAAACTCGACAAGGCCTACCTGACCGATGTCGAGAAGTACCACTGGTTCGACATCCGTCCGGCAGATGACGAAGTTGCTTCGCAACTGGAAAGCATCAAGAACTCGATGGAGCAGACGCGCCATAGTTTCGACTTGTCTTTCGAGGAAAAGCGCAAGAAGCTGACGCAGGGTGACGAGTTGCCTTCCGGCGTGCTCAAGATGGTCAAGGTGTACCTGGCCGTCAAGCGCCGCCTGCAACCCGGCGACAAGATGGCCGGCCGTCACGGCAACAAGGGCGTGGTGTCCAAGATCGTTCCGGTCGAAGACATGCCCCACATGGCCGACGGTACGCCGTGCGACATCGTGCTGAATCCGCTGGGCGTGCCATCGCGCATGAACGTCGGTCAGGTGCTTGAAGTCCATCTGGGCTGGGCCGCCAAGGGCCTGGGCCAGCGGATTGGCGACATGCTGCAGGCCGAGTCCAAGGTGGCCGAACTGCGCCAGTTTATGGACACGCTGTACAACAAGTCGGGCCGCACGGAAGACCTGGCCTCGCTGTCGGACGAGCAGGTCATCGAGATGGCCCAGAACCTGACCACCGGCGTGCCATTTGCCACACCGGTGTTTGACGGTGCCTCGGAAGCCGACATCATGACCATGCTGCAACTGGCTTACCCCGATGCAGTTGCCAAGGCCAAGGGCCTGACGCCGACGCGCACGCAAGCCCAGCTGTATGACGGCCGCACCGGCGATGCGTTTGAACGCACGACGACGGTCGGCTATATGCACTTCTTGAAGCTTCACCATCTGGTGGACGACAAGATGCATGCCCGCTCGACCGGCCCTTACAGCCTGGTCACGCAGCAGCCGCTGGGCGGCAAGGCCCAGTTCGGTGGCCAGCGTTTCGGTGAAATGGAAGTCTGGGCGCTGGAAGCCTATGGTGCCGCCTACGTGCTGCAGGAAATGCTCACGGTCAAGTCCGATGACGTGGTCGGCCGTACCAAGGTGTACGAAAGCATCGTCAAGGGCGAGCATGCGATCACCGCCGGCATGCCGGAGTCGTTCAACGTGCTGGTGAAGGAAATTCGCTCGCTCGGTATCGACATGGAACTGGAACGCAGCTAATTCAGCGGGAAAGAAAAGGATTTACACATGAAATCATTACTAGACCTGTTCAAGCAGTTCACGCCGGATGAGCATTTCGATGCCATCAAGATCGGCATGGCCTCGCCTGAGAAAATTCGTTCGTGGTCTTTCGGCGAGGTCAAAAAGCCCGAGACCATCAACTACCGCACCTTCAAGCCCGAGCGCGACGGTCTTTTTTGCGCCAAGATCTTTGGCCCCATCAAGGACTATGAATGCCTGTGCGGTAAGTACAAGCGCCTCAAGCACCGCGGTGTCATCTGCGAAAAATGCGGCGTTGAAGTCACGCAGACCAAGGTTCGCCGCGAGCGCATGGGTCACATCGACCTGGCCGCACCGTGCGCGCACATCTGGTTTTTGAAGTCGCTGCCGTCGCGTCTGGGCCTGGTGCTCGACATGACGCTGCGCGACATCGAACGCGTGCTGTACTTTGAAGCCTATGTCGTCACCGACCCCGGCATGACCCCGCTGAAGAAATTCAGCATCATGTCGGAAGACGATTTCGACGCCAAGCGCAAGGAATACGGCGACGAATACACCGCCAAGATGGGCGCCGAAGGCATCAAGGACCTGCTCGAAGGGCTGGACCTCGATGTTGAAATCGACAAGCTGCGCAATGATTTGACCGGCTCCGAGATCAAGATCAAGAAGAACGCCAAGCGCCTGAAGCTGATGGAAGGATTCAAGAAATCCGGCATCAAGCCCGAGTGGATGGTTCTGGACGTGCTGCCCGTGCTGCCGCCTGACCTGCGTCCCTTGGTGCCGCTGGACGGCGGCCGCTTTGCGACTTCCGACCTGAACGACCTGTACCGCCGCGTCATCAACCGCAACAGCCGCCTGCGCCGTTTGCTGGAACTAAAAGCGCCTGAAATCATTGCCCGCAACGAAAAGCGCATGCTCCAGGAAGCTGTGGACAGCTTGCTCGACAACGGTCGCCGTGGCAAAGCCATGACGGGCGCCAACAAGCGCGCGCTCAAGTCCCTCGCCGACATGATCAAGGGTAAGTCAGGCCGTTTCCGCCAGAATTTGCTGGGCAAACGCGTCGATTACTCGGGTCGTTCCGTGATTACCGTCGGCCCGACGCTCAAGCTGCACCAGTGCGGCCTGCCCAAGCTGATGGCGCTGGAACTGTTCAAGCCCTTCATCTTTGCCCAACTCGAAGTGCGTGGTATTGCCACCACCATCAAGGCGGCGAAGAAGGAAGTCGAAACCGGCACGCCGGTGGTCTGGGACATTCTGGAAGAGGTCATCAAGGAGCATCCGGTGATGCTCAACCGTGCGCCTACGCTGCACCGTTTGGGTATCCAGGCCTTCGAGCCGATCCTGATTGAAGGCAAGGCGATCCAGCTGCACCCGCTGGTCTGCTCGGCGTTCAATGCCGACTTTGACGGTGACCAGATGGCCGTTCACGTGCCGCTGTCGGTCGAAGCGCAGATGGAAGCCCGCACGCTGATGCTGGCTTCGAACAACATCCTGTTCCCGGCCAACGGCGAGCCTTCCATCGTTCCTTCCCAGGACGTAGTGCTGGGTCTGTACTACACGACCCGCGACCGCACCAACGGCAAGGGCGAGGGCCTGGTGTTTTCCGACACTGGCGAAGTCCGCCGCGCCTTTGACGCGGGTGAACTCGACCTGAACGCCCGCATCAGCGTGCGCCTGACCGAGTGGAGCAAGGACAAGGAAACCAACGAGTTCGTGCCATCGACCAAGCTGTGGGAAACCACGGGCGGCCGCGCACTGCTGTCCGAAATCCTGCCCAAGGGCCTGCCTTTTTCCAACATCAACAAGGCGTTGAAGAAAAAGGAAATCTCCAAGCTCATCAACGTGTCCTTCCGCAAATGCGGCTTGAAAGAGACCGTGGTGTTTGCCGACAAGCTGCTGCAGTCGGGTTTCCGCCTGGCGACCAAGGCCGGCATCTCGATCTGCATCGAAGACATGCTGGTGCCCAAGGAAAAGACCAGCATCATTGCGCACGCCCAGAAGGAAGTCAAAGAGATCGAGCAGCAGTACACCTCGGGTCTGGTGACGGCCGGCGAGCGCTACAACAAGGTGGTCGATATCTGGGGCAAGTCGGGCGACGAGGTCTCCAAGGCCATGATGGCCCAGCTGTCGAAGGAAAAGGTCATTGACCGCCATGGCAATGAAGTCGAGCAGGATTCGTTCAACTCCATCTACATGATGGCCGACTCGGGCGCCCGCGGTTCCGCAGCGCAGATTCGCCAGGTCGCCGGCATGCGCGGTTTGATGGCCAAGCCGGACGGCTCGATCATCGAAACGCCGATTACCGCGAACTTCCGCGAAGGCCTGAACGTGCTGGAGTACTTCATCTCCACCCACGGTGCCCGTAAGGGTCTGGCCGATACGGCGCTGAAAACCGCCAACTCTGGCTACCTGACGCGCCGCCTGTGCGACGTGGTGCAGGACTTGGTCGTCACCGAAGACGACTGCGGCACGCTGGACGGCTCCGTCATGCGCGCCATCGTCGAAGGTGGCGAGGTCATCGAATCGCTGCGCGACCGGGTTCTCGGCCGCACCATCGTCGAAGACGTGCTGCACCCCGAGAACCGCTCGGTGCTGACCAAGGCCGGCGTCATGCTGGACGAGGACATCATCGACGGACTCGAAGCCGCTGGCGTTGACGAAGTCAAGGTGCGCACGGCGCTGACCTGCGAAACCCGCTTCGGCCTGTGCGCTAAGTGCTATGGCCGTGACTTGGGTCGCGGCGGCCTGATCAACATCGGCGAGGCGGTCGGTATCATCGCCGCCCAGTCGATTGGCGAGCCCGGCACGCAGCTGACGATGCGGACCTTCCACATCGGTGGCGCGGCATCGCGCGCGGCAATTGCCTCCAGCGTCGAGGCCAAGTCCAACGGCGTGATCGGTTTCAACGCACCGATGCGCTATGTGACCAACGGCAAGGGCGACCTGGTGGTGATTGCCCGCTCCGGCGAAATCATCATTCATGACGAGCATGGCCGCGAGCGCGAGCGTCACAAGGTGCCTTACGGCGCCACGCTGACGGTCAAGATCGACCAGACCATCAAGGCTGGCGCCATCCTGGCCAACTGGGATCCGCTGACCCGCCCCATCATCACCGAATTCGCCGGCAAGGTGCAGTTCGAGAATGTGGAAGAAGGCGTGACGGTGGCCAAGCAGGTCGATGACGTGACCGGCCTCTCGACCCTGGTGGTGATCGATCCGAAGCGTCGCGGCGCGACCAAGGTGATTCGTCCCCAGGTCAAGCTGATCGATGCCACCGGCAACGAAGTCAAGATTCCCGGCACCGACCACTCGGTGACGATTGGCTTCCAGATCGGTGCGCTGGTCCAGGTGCGTGACGGTCAGGACGTGGGACCCGGCGAAGTGCTGGCCCGTATCCCGATTGAAGGCCAGAAAACCCGCGACATTACCGGCGGTCTGCCGCGTGTCGCCGAGTTGTTCGAAGCCCGTACGCCGAAGGACAAGGGCACGCTGGCCGAGATGACCGGCACCGTGTCGTTCGGCAAGGAAACCAAGGGCAAGGTTCGCCTGCAGATCACCGATCCTGAAGGCAAGGTCTGGGAAGACCTGGTGCCGAAGGAAAAGAACATCCTGGTGCACGAAGGCCAGGTGGTGAACAAGGGTGAGTCCATCGTTGACGGCCCGGCCGACCCGCAGGACATCCTGCGCCTGCTGGGCGTGGCCGAGCTGGCCCGCTACATCGTCGATGAAGTGCAGGACGTGTACCGCCTGCAGGGCGTGAAGATCAACGACAAGCACATCGAAGTGATTGTTCGCCAGATGCTGCGCCGCGTGGTCGTCGAAAACGTCGGCGACACCAGCTACATCGCCGGTGAACAGGTCGAGCGTTCGGCGCTGCTGGATGTCAACGACGCGCTACGCGCCGATGGCAAGATTCCGGCCACCTTCAGCAACCTGCTGCTCGGTATCACCAAGGCATCGCTGTCCACCGATTCGTTCATCTCGGCGGCTTCCTTCCAGGAAACCACCCGCGTGCTCACCGAGGCTGCCATCATGGGCAAGCGCGACGAGCTGCGCGGCCTGAAGGAAAACGTGATCGTCGGCCGCCTGATTCCTGCCGGCACCGGCATGGCCTACCATGAAGCCCGCAAGGCCAAGGATCTGATGGACGACTCCGAGCGCCGCGCCATCGCCGAGTCCGAAGCCGCCGAGCTGGAAGCCTCGCAGGCCGAAACCAGCGATGAAAACGCCGCCGCCGAGTAAATTCGGCCAACGCACGGCGCCTTGAATGGCGTCCAGCCCCATGTCTGCAAAGGCGTGGGGCTTTTTTTATGCCCGAAAGCCTTATTTTGTGAATGAAAAAGTGCTCCAGCGCAAGCAGTGCATGCGCAAGCAGCTATGAAAAAGATAGTATTTCAGGCCCGGAGCGGGTCAGGTCTGCCCGGCCAGTGCAGGCCAATGCCTTCTCTTCTATCAGGGCGGTCACAGTCAGATGGCCATAGCGCTGGCCTTTGGCTTGTCCAGCGCGACAGTTAGCCGGGTTGTTATTGCGTATGAAAATAGAATGTAAAAATGCCAAATCATTTTTGGGAAATGGGAGACCTGACCCTTATCCTCCTTGCTCGACCCCATATCCAACAAAGGCGTTTTTCTACGTCAATCAGGCACGACAAGCCTATTTTTGTGCCTTTCCGAACTCTTCCATTTCTGACTGGTTTTTGAATCCCAATGCCCGAGCCTGAGCGTCATCGGCCTTTTCTGACATATCTTGTGGCGGATAGACATCCTCTTGATGTTTTGAGTGCCAAATACCGTAGCCGATGACTACAACCAGAGCAAGGGAAACGATCATCACCGCTGATTTTTGCCGTTCTTCGTCCTTCTTACTGGCACCCTCCAGTTCGTACGCCTTCGCCTTCGCTTCCTCCGCTGCAACACGTTCCTTATTAGCCTTTTCAGACAAGTAGCGCGCGTAGCGAGTATTCGCGTCACTCAATGAGTCATCCAAAGTATTGAAGACAACATTCCCTATAACGAATTTCTCCAGTGTTAAATTTTTCTCGATGGAATATTGTTTAGTCAGAAAAAGTTGGTACTGAGGCGATGTAATGTCCCTATTTCCATCAAACAAAGGAAACTCCCCGGAAGGCACTGCGGTTAACTTGACTTTATTTTCAATCTTGGGGATCGCAATTAGCGCCAGCACAGCCAAGATACTGAAAAATAATCCGAGCATGAACCAACCAAATTTATCCCGATTTTTTTCTCCCGCGATGTAGCTGGAAAAAAAACCGAAGATCAACCCCTGAAGAAATACAGCGAAAAGCAAAAATCCACCCATAGATACCCCTTTTTTTTAAATGTCGTCCGATTCAACCGTGAGGATAGGTCATGCGTGACTTTACCCCCAATGCCATTAAAGTTAAGCGGCCGCCTGGTGCCGCAAGCTACAAGTCCTTGATAGAGCAGGACTTTTCAGCCATAAGCCCCGCACCTCTTGTCAGTCAGTTGCTGGCCCAACTTTCCAAGGTTCTCAACTCGGGGAGGATAAGGGTCAGCTCTCCCATGTCCCACAAAAATCAAAAGAGCCAAACGCCGCGTAGGGAATAGTCAGCGGCCCGGCAGGCACTCAACACGGTTTTCAAGCATCAAATCAGCATCTGGTGCAATGAATACATGCGTAGGCAGCTATGAATTTAATAGTGTTTCCATCCCTGCTGACCGATGCCCTGGGCTCCACGGGTGTTATCGTTCAGCTTAACAACTCCCCACGCCACAAGGAAAACCGCATGTCAACAAGCAATCTGGCATTTCTGGCCGTGGCGGCCATGCTCATCTTCTGGGCCGTCGGCGCCTACAACCGCCTGGTGCGCCTTAAAAACACCATCGCCAATGCGTTTGGCCAGATCGATGTCCAGCTCAAGCGCCGCTATGACCTGATTCCCAACCTGGTCGAAGCGGCAAAAAAATACCTGCAGCATGAGCAAGCTACGCTGGAGGCGGTGATTGCCGCCCGCAACCAGGCGCGCAGCGCCAGCGATACGGTTCGCAGCCGTCCCGGCAAGGCCGACGCCGTCATCGCGCTGGCCGCCGCCGAGCAGACGCTGGACAGCAGCTTGGGCCGGCTGTTTGCCTTGGCCGAGGCCTATCCCGCCCTGAAGGCCGACCAGACCATTCGCGAACTCAGCGAAGAACTCACCAGCACCGAGAACAAGGTCGGCTTTTCCCGCCAGGCCTACAACGACGCCGTGCTCGACTACAACAATGCGCAAGGCCAGTTTCCGGCCCTGCTGGTGGCCCGCGTGTTCGGTTTTGCACCATCGGCCATGCTGCAGGCGACCGAGAGCGCCGTCGAACGCCAGGCCGTGCGCATCCAGATGTGATGGCTCTGACGTCCGGCGTTCAAATAACCCGCTCAGTCCATGCGATTTTTTGAAGCGCAGGAACAGGCCCGGGCGCAAACCCTGCGGCTGCTGCTGCTGTTCGCCCTGGCGGTGCTGGCGCTGGTGCTGGCCGTCAATGGCGCGCTGGCGCTGACCTGGCGGCTGGTGTGGCCCGGCTGGATCGGCTATCCGGCGTATTTTTTCAGTGTCAATACCGGCGTGACGCTGCTGTTCGTGCTGGGCGGCTGGTGGCTGGAAACCTCGGTGCTTGAAGGCGGCGGCCAGGCGCTGGCGCGCCAGGCGGGCGCCCGGGAAGCCTGGCCGGCCAGCCGCGAGGCCGAGCAGCGCCTGTGCAACATCGTCCATGAGCTGGCGATTGCCGCCAGCATGCGGCCGCCGCAAGCGATGGTGCTGCCGCGCGAGGACAGCATCAACGCCTTTGCCGCCGGCTGGGACGAGGATGACGCCATCGTCGCGGTGACGCAGGGCGCGCTTGACCGCCTGAGCCGCGATGAACTGCAGGGCCTGCTGGCGCACGAGTTCAGCCATCTGCGCGAAGGCGACACCCGGCTGAACATGCGGCTGGCGGGCATGGTGTGCGGGCTGGAGATGATTTTCAACCTGGGCCGCAGCATGTGCGAGGGCGATGAGTACGGGCGCCGCTCCTTTCTGGCCCTGCCGGGTTTTGCCATCATGGCCACGGGTTTTCTGGGCTGGCTGGCCGGCCGTGCGCTGAAGGCGGCCGTCTCGCGCCAGCGCGAATTCCTGGCCGATGCGCGCGCTGTGCAGTTCACCCGCAGCAAGGAAGGGCTGGGCGGCGTGCTGCGCAAGGCGGCGGGCGAGCGGGCGAGCGCGGCGCGGCAGCACGGTTCCATGGCGAATCACCTGCACCCGGCGGTGCACCACATGCTGCTGGTCAGCGACGCCACCGAGACGCGCTGGTTTGAAAGCCATCCGCCGCTGGCCGAACGCATACGCCGGATTTACGGCCGGCCCATGCCGATGCTGTCCGCGCAGCGCGATGACCACGCCCCGACGCGGCCCGACGCCTTGTTTTAACCAGAGACGAGAACCTCGGGCGCAGGCGATTCCGGCAGTCGATGCCTTCGCGTTGCCCTGACAACGGCGGCCATGCACCGGGCCAGGGCCGGGGCTGGTCTAATAGCGGCACACCACCGTCCGCGTCCGGACGGGTTTATGCTGGCCGCTGCAAGGCCGGCCCTGATCAAACCGAAGCAATGCAACATCACCCGAATTCCTCTCCGTCAGCCCAAGTCCCGTTATGGCGCCAGCTTCAAGGCGCCGCTTCCGTCGTGCTGGCCGTTCGCGACGGCCAGTCGATGACACCGGCGCTGGAAGATGTCGATGCGCAGCTGCGCCCCGGCGTCCAGGCGCTGGCCTTTCATGCCCTGCGCTGGCTGGGCCGCGCCGAAGCGCTGCGCCAGCAACTCGCCAAGCGCCCGCCGCCGCCTGAAGCCGACGCGCTGCTGTGCGTGGCGCTGGCGCTGGCGTGCTCCGCAGAAGAGGCGCCCTACACCGCGCATACGCTGGTCGATCAGGCGGTGGAAGCGGCCAAGCGCAGCGACGCCACGCTGCACCAGGCCAGTTTCATCAACGGCTGCCTGCGCCGCTTCCTGCGCGAGCAGGGCGAGTTGATGGCGCTGACCGAGAAAAGCCCGCAAGCCGTCTGGAACCATCCGCAGTGGTGGATAGACCGGGTCAAAAAAGACCATCCGGCGCAGTGGCAGGACATTTTGCGGGCCAACAACAGCCGCGCCCCGCTGATTTTGCGGATTAATGAAAAAAAAACGACTCCTGCGCAATACCTGCATGCATTGTTAGCTATGGATATAGGAGCGTTCCCGGTGGGCGAGCATGGCGTGGTCCTGACCGAGGCGCGCCCGGTCACGTCGCTGCCGGGCTTTGCCGAAGGGCATTTTTCGGTACAGGATGCCGCCGCCCAGCTGGCCGCGCCCTTGCTGCTCGACGGCCTCATGGCCGCAGGCGAGGGCCAGCCGCGTCTGCGCATCCTGGACGCTTGCGCCGCGCCCGGCGGCAAGACGGCACATTTGCTGGAACTGGCCGACTGCGACGTGACCGCGCTGGACATTGACGCCCGGCGCTGCGAGCGCATCGCCCAGAACCTGCAGCGACTGGGCCTGCGGGCGCATATCGTGGTGGGCGACGCCGGCCGGCCCGGCGACTGGTGGGACGGCCGGCTCTACGACGGCATTCTGCTCGACGCGCCCTGCACCGCATCGGGCATCGTGCGCCGCCACCCGGACGTGCGCTGGCTGCGCAGGCCGACCGATATTGCCCAGCTGGCACAAATCCAGGCCAGGCTGCTCGCCACGCTCTGGCCGCTGCTTCAGCCCGGCGGGCGGCTGGTCTATTGCACCTGCTCGGTTTTCCGGGCCGAAGGGGAGCAGCAGGTACAAGCGTTTGCCGCACGCCACACCGACGCCCTGTTGTTGCCATCACCCGGGCATTTGCTGCCTCAAGGGGGTGCCGGCGCGGCCGTATTCCCGGACAATTTGATGCGTGAACACGATGGCTTTTATTACGCACTCCTTGAAAAGCGCCGCGCTTAAGGCGATTGCGCACTTCCTGCTGATGGCGTGCGTGTGCCTGCTGTGGGCGCCGCGTAGCAGCGCGGCAGCACCCACCGAGATCACCCAGTTGCGCACCGAGCGTGCCGAAGACGGGGTGTATCTCTCGGCGATTGTGCGGTTTGACCTCCCGGCCGTGGTTGAAGACGCACTGCTCAAGGGGATTGCCCTGTTTTTTGTCGTCGAGGCCGATATCTACCGCGACCGCTGGTACTGGACCGATCCGCGCGTGACCAGCGCCGCCCGCACCCTGCGCCTGGCCTACCAGCCTCTGACCGGCCGCTGGCGCGTGAACATCGTTTCCGGCCTGATCACCAGCTCGTCCGGCCTGCGCGCCACGCTGAATCAAAACTACGAAACCCTGCCCGAAGCCCTTTCCGCCATCCAGCGCCTGACCCGCTGGAAAATTGCCGAGGCGTCCGAGGTGGAGCCGGATGCCGCCTACACGCTCGACCTGAATTTCCGGCTCGACCTGTCGCAGCTGCCGCGACCTTTCCAGATTGGCATGTCCGGGCAACGCGACTGGACCATTTCCGCGCAGCTCAAGGATCGGCTCCGGCTGACGCCCGCCGCCAGCAGCAGCACCGGGGGAGGCAAATGATTCGCTCCGTCAAGCTGATTGCCTTGAAAAGCAGCACGGCTTTTCGCTGGACCGTGGGCGTTGGCGCGGGTGTCGTGGTGGCTCTGGGGCTGGTGCTGCTGTTCTTGCTGACACAGGCGACCGGCAACCGCGAGCTGTACGAACGCAATTACACGCTGCTCCTCGGGCTGAACGTGGCGGTGGCCGCCTTGCTGGTGCTGGTGATTGGCTGGATTGCGCTGAAGCTTGTACTGCGCCTGCGCCAGGGGCGCTTTGGCAGCCGCCTGCTGGTCAAGCTGGCGGCCATCTTCGCGCTGGTCGGCCTGATGCCCGGCCTGATGATTTATGTGGTGTCCTACCAGTTCGTCTCGCGCTCGATTGAAAGCTGGTTCGATGTCGAAGTGGAGGGCGCTTTAGGCGCCGGCCTGAACCTGGGCCGCGCAACGCTGGACACCCTGGCCAATGATCTGGCCAACAAGACGCGGCAGGCCGCCACGCAATTGGCTGAAGTCCCGGATGCCATGGTCGGCTTGAACCTGGAGCGCCTGCGCGAGCAACTGGTGGCCAGCGATGTGGTGCTCTGGAGCGCCTCCGGCCAGTTGATTGCCAACGCCGGCGAATCCAGGTTTTTAATCCAGCCCGAGCGGCCTTCGGTGCAGCAACTGCGCAGCGCGCGCACCCAGCGGGTCACCACGCAGATCGAAGGGCTTGACGAGATCGTGCCGGGCGGCAATGGTGAGTTGGGCGCCGACACCCATGCCACCCAGCCGGCACGCGGCGCTTCCACGGCCGCGCGCGTCAAGGCCATTGCCGTGGTGAACAACCCGAACCTGAGCGTGCTGGAGCAGTCCCGTTATTTGCAGGTCACCAGCGTGCTGCCCGCCGGACTGGTGGACAATGCCATTGCCGTGCAGGAGGCCAACCGCCAGTACCAGGAGCGTGCCCTGGCGCGCGGGGGCTTGCGCAAGATGTACATCGGCACGCTCACGCTCAGCCTGTTCCTGGCCGTGTTTGGCGCGGTGCTGCTGGCTGTCGTTCTGGGCAACCAGCTGGCCAAACCCCTGCTCCTGCTGGCCGAAGGGGTGAAACAGGTGGCTCAGGGCGACCTGACGCCCAAAGCCGCGCTCAAAGGCAAGGACGAACTGGGCGGGCTGACGCGTTCGTTCGCCGACATGACGCAGCAGCTGGCCGACGCCCGGTCCGCCGTGCAGCACAGCATGAGCCAGGTCGATGCCGCCCGTGCCAACCTGCAGACCATCCTCGACAACCTCACGGCGGGCGTCATCGTGCTGGACGTGTGGGGGCGCCTGCAGTCGAGCAATCCGGGCGCCAGCCGCATCCTGCGCGCGCCGCTGCGGGATTACCAGGGCCAGCCGCTGGGCGAAGTCCCCGGGCTGGAGGTTTTTGCCAAGGACGTGCTGGCCCAGTTCGCCGACTACCTCAGCAACAACGCGGCGCAAACGCTGGCGCACTGGCAGCAGTCGTTTGAGCTGCATGCCGCCGGCCATGGCGCCAGCGACAACGCCATCACGCTGATTGCGCGCGGCGCCAAAATGCCGGGAACCCAGGAGTATTTGCTCGTCTTCGACGACATTTCCGACATGGTGTCGGCCCAGCGCGCCCAGGCCTGGGGCGAAGTGGCGCGCCGGCTGGCGCATGAAATCAAGAATCCGCTCACCCCCATCCAGCTGTCGGCCGAGCGCCTGGAGATGAAGCTGAACGGAAAGCTGGGCCCCGCCGAGCAGGCGCTGCTGACCAAATCGGTCAAAACCATTGTGGACCAGGTGGACGCCATGAAGCGGCTGGTGAATGAATTTCGTGACTATGCGCGACTGCCTGCCGCCGAGCTGGTCGCCGTGGACCTCAATGCGCTCATCAACGACGTGCTGCAGCTCTACCACAGCGACTCTGCAAGCCCGCTGGCCCCGGTAGTCGCCGAACTCGACCCCAAGGCGCCGCCCATCCGGGGCGATGCCCAACTGCTGCGCCAGGTCATACACAATCTTTTGCAAAACGCCCAGGATGCGCAGGAAGGCCGGCAAGAGGCCTGCGTGACCCTCAGAACCGACTATTCCGAAAGCTCGCAGCGGGTACGCCTGAGCGTGCGCGACAATGGGACGGGCTTTCCCGAGCACATCCTCAAACGGGCTTTCGAGCCCTACGTCACCACCAAGGTCAAGGGCACCGGCCTGGGGCTGGCGGTGGTGAAGAAAATTGTCGATGAGCACGGCGCGCGCATCGACATTTCAAACCGTGTTACCGATGGGGTCGTGCAGGGCGCGCAAGTGTCGTTATCATTTGGCGTTGCGACTTGACAGCGTTCGGGGCAATCCGGGTTTAAACATCTCCATATCGGCAACACAACCGTCAACAACAGGCAGGGCAGCAATTCAATCATGGCAAATATTCTGGTGGTCGATGACGAGCTGGGCATACGCGACCTTCTCTCAGAAATTCTCAATGATGAGGGGCATCAGGTCGATCTGGCTGAAAATGCCTCTCAAGCCCGCGCCGCCCGGGCGCTGGCCCGGCCCGACCTGGTGCTGCTCGACATCTGGATGCCCGACACCGATGGCGTCACCTTGCTCAAGGAGTGGTCGTCCACCGGCCTGCTGACCATGCCGGTCATCATGATGAGCGGCCATGCAACCATCGACACGGCGGTCGAAGCCACCAAAATCGGCGCCATGGCTTTCCTGGAAAAGCCGATCACGCTGCAAAAACTGCTCAAAGCCGTTGAGCAAGGCCTGGCCCGAACTCTCACCCGGCCGTCCATCCCCCTCAAGATGGCGGTGCCCATGACCGATTTCGTACCGGAAGCCATCGTGGCGGGTGGCATTCTGGCCGTTTCCTCAGACAGGAGCCCTCAGGCCACCCAGAGTTTCATGCTGGAAAAACCGCTGCGCGATGCGCGTGACGAGTTTGAAAAAGCGTACTTCGAATTTCACCTGGCCAAGGAAGGCGGCTCCATGACCCGCGTTGCCGAAAAAACCGGCCTGGAGCGGACCCATCTGTACCGAAAACTGAAGCAGCTGGGTGTTGACCTGACGCGCGGCAAGCGCGGCCTGTGAATTTGAGGCCGTTTTGCGGCAAAACGGCCTTCCGGGTGATATATACTCTTGTGCTCAGGCCCGGTAGCTCAGTCGGTAGAGCAGAGGATTGAAAATCCTTGTGTCGGTGGTTCGATTCCGCCCCAGGCCACCAAGATTAGTCTTGCAAAGAAGCCAACCCATGCGGTTGGCTTCTTTGTTTCCAGGGACAAACAGTCCTCGCGTCCGGTCCATTTCCGGGCTGTTGCTTTTTCCGGAAAGCTTCCCCCACTTCTCCCCCTGCCAATGTAAATTCAATCGATTGGGGGCATCCCTCCGGCAGAAGCTGAGGCAAACTACTGGCGGCAATTCGCCAGTGAGGCCGCCCAGGCGGGCTCAATTTAAACCAACCAGCCTCCACAATTCCTGGGGTGGTTCACCGGCGGGAAAACAGGTGACGTACTCCGTTGCGAGCGCGGCATGACGTGTGTCAAGGGTGGCGGTGCAACTGGATGTTATCTGACAGTATCGCAGTCTCTTGGACCACGCGAACGGCGTGGTGTGGGATGTACAACGGTGTTGCAGCGAGCGTCCCGCTCGTCTACGCGTTAACTTCCCCCAAGGAGCGCACATGAACTCATCCACCACTCAGCCGACAGGCGTAAAACCGGTTGACCCAGACCTTGCCGAGCAGGCAGTTCCTGGACATGGTGTTCCGTCCCAGGATCCGGACCCTGCAGCTCAGGTTGCCCTCGATCCCGAGGAAGCCGAGCGAGAGTCAAAGTCCGTCCTGATTGGGGGCGGCTTGGTGGCAGGTTCGGCTGCAGGTGCAGCCGTTGGTGCCGTGGTTGCAGGGCCGGTCGGTGTATTGGTCGGCGGCACGATTGGGGCTGTTGCCGGCGCGATTGGCGGCGGCGCTGCCGGCGAGTTGGTAAATCCAGAAAGTACGACCAGTGCTGACGACGCGCCAAAGGATGCCGAAGGCACCCATCGCGGCATCCCGCCACGCTGACGCACCTTGCAATCCAGGAGGCTGTCGGACTTGGGCCCAATTGAGTGCGATTGATCGGCGTGACGTCTTTTTTGAGGAGGCAACGCGCTGATCGAACGCTCACAGCGGTTGGCAAGGCAAGGCGCCATGAGGCCACCTTGAACCACCCAGAACCCGGTTTGGACGTGATCAGAGCACACATCTGCCGCCTTCGCACGAATCCCCCGAAACTGAAAATCGACTCTCGCCAGCGTTCCCGCCCTGTCAAAGCGCTCCGAGTCAAGCGCTGCCCGTTTTCAACCCGCTGGCGCCCAGCCTCAGTCTGGCAGCACCGCCGTCACCTCGATCTCGATCTTCGCCCGTTCCTCCACCAGAGCGGCCACCTGCACGCAGGTCATCGCCGGGAAGTTTCGGCCCATGACTTCGCGGTAGACCACACCGATTTCCTTCAGCCGGGCGTTGTATTCCACCCGGTCCACGATGTACCAGGTCATGCGCGCCATGTGCTCGGGGCCTGCGCCGCCGGCCCTCAAGACGGCGGCGATGTTGCGCAGGGCCTGGCGGGTCTGCGCCACGAAATCGTCGCTTTCAAACTGCTGGCTGGCATTCCAGCCGATCTGGCCGCCGACAAAAAGCAGGGCCCCGCGCGCCAGGATGCCGTTGGCATACCCCTTGGGTTCGGCCCAGTCGGGCGGCTGGAGTCTGGTGATCATGGGGTTTCCGGGTGGGCCTGGAGGTAGGGCAGCAAGGCATCGCGCAGGTCGTCGGGGATGCGCACTGCCTTGCCGTGTGGAACCTGCGAATACACCACCACGCCGTCTGCTCTTAATTTGAGAGCGCTTGGTGCGCCCGGCGCCTGCGCAGAAGCATGAATTTCATAGTGCATGCCGAGGCTGGCGCCGCCGATGCGCGACAGCTCCAGCGTCATGGTCAGCACATCGCCATGGCGGCACATGCCGAGGAATTCGGTCTTCATGTCCACGATGGGAACGCCGGTGCCGCCTTCGACCATCTTGTGTTCGGGAAAGCCGATGTGCGCCAGGAAGTCTTCCTGCACCTCATGCAGCAGGACATAGAACTGCGGGTAAAACACGATGCCCGCCGGGTCGCAGTGGTGAAAGCGGACCAGTTTTTCGGTGGTGAATTTCATGGCTGGCGGAGTTTGAAGCGTTGCAGCTTGCCGGTTTCGGTACGCGGCAGCCTGGGCAGAAATTCTATCTGGCGCGGGTACTTGAACGGCGCCAGCATGGCCTTGACATGCTCCTGCAGGGTCTTGGCCATCGCGGCATCGCCGGCCTGGCCGGGCCTGAGCACCACGAAGGCCTTCACGACCATGCCCCGGTCTTGATCGGGAACGCCGACCACGCCGCATTCGGCCACCGCCGGGTGCTTGAGCAGCGCGTCCTCGACTTCCGGGCCGGCCACGTTGTAGCCGGCGGTGATGATCAAGTCGTCGTCGCGCGCCTGGTAGAAAAAATAGCCGTCCGCGTCCTGCGTGAAGGCGTCGCCGGGGTAGTTCCAGCCGTCCTTGACGTAGTTGCGCTGGCGCTCGTCATCGAGGTAGCGGCAGCCGGTCGGGCCGATCACCGCCAGCCGGCCGATGCGGCCGCGCGGCACCTCGGCGCCCTCTTGATCGACGACTTTCGCGCTGTAGCCGGGAACGACCTGGCCGATGGCGCCCCGGCGCACGTCGCCGGGCCTTGACGAAATGAAGATGTGGAACATCTCGGTGGCGCCGATACCGTCGATGATCTCGATGCCGGTGGCGTCTTTCCAGAGCTGGCGCGTGGCGTCCGGCAGGCTTTCGCCGGCGCTCACGCACAGCCGCAAATCGGGCACGCCCTGCTGCCTGGCAAAGGCGGCCATCTGGCGGTAGAACGTCGGCGCCGTGTAGCAGACCGTCGCGCCCACCTGCCGGATAAGCTGGACCATGGCCTCAGGCGTGTAGGGAATCGACGGGTAGTAGCTAGAGGCGCCAGCCCACATCGGGAAGACCAGCAGGCCACCCAGCCCGAAGGTGAAGGCCAGCGGCGGCGAGCCCATCACGATGTCGTCGGGCGTGGCCTTGAGCACATGGCGCGGCCAGGCTTCGCAGGCGGCCAGCACGTCGCGGTGGCTGTGAACCGCCGCCTTGGGTTTGCCGGTGGTGCCCGAGGTGAAGGCCATCAGGGCGATGTCGTCGGCCGCGACCGGGCAGGGTGTGAAACGCCCGTCCTTTCGCGCCGCCAGCGCCGCCATCGAGCCGGGCGCGTCCATCAGGTTGAAGGGGATGACGGCTTGCAGCGCGCCGGTTTGCGCCTGGGCGATCTGCAGTTCTTCAAGCAGCGCGCCGTCGCACAGCGCCAGCGCCGGCCTGGCCTTGTCAATGATCTCTGCCAGTTCCTTGGCGCGCAGCAGCGGCATGCTGGCCACCGCCACCAGCCCGGCCTGGACCACGCCCAGCCAGGCCAGCGCCATGCCGATCGAATTGCCGCCGCGCAGCAGCACGCGGTTGCCCGGCACCAGCCCGAAATCCTCGGTCAGCACCTGGGCGATGCGGTTGACGCGCCCCAAGGCATCGGCATAGCTCAGCGTGATCCGGTCCGAACGCAGCATGGGCCGGTCGGCATGGCCGTTTTGAAAAGCCCGGGTGAACAGGACATCGACCAGGTTGGCCTGCTCCGGGATTTCGGTGCCGGGCGGGTACACGCGCCGGGGCCACTGCTCGGGCGGCGGCAGGTGCTCGTGCACGAAGCGGTCGGTCTGCGCGCAGGGGGCCGTGATGGAGGACGTCATGATTGCAGCACCGCCTTTCCGATGATGAGTTGCTGGACTTCGGTCGCGCCTTCATAGATGCGCAGCGCGCGGATGTCGCGGTACAGGCTTTCGACCCGGGTGCCGACCTTCACGCCCAGGCCGCCGTGCATCTGCAGCGCCATGTCGATGACGCGCTGGGCGTTCTCGGTGGCTGTCATCTTGGCCATCGCCGCTTCGGCGGTCACGCGCACGCTCTGGCCCCGGCGCTCGCCCTCGTCGCGCAGCCAGGCGGCGCGGTAGGTCAGCAGCGCCGCCGCATCGACCAGCGCGGCCATTTCGCCGATTTTGGCCTGCGTCAGCTGGAAGTCGGCCAGCGTCTGGCCGAACATCTTGCGCGATTTGGCATGCCGCACCGCCTCAAGCAGCGCGCGCCGCGCCATGCCGAGCGCCGCGCCCGCCACCGAGGCGCGGAAGATGTCCAGCGTCCGCATCGCCAGCTTGAAGCCGGCGTTCAGCGCGCCCAGCTGCGCGCCGCCGTCAAGCCGGCAATCGGTGAACTTGAGCGTGGCCAGCGGATGCGGCGACATCACGGCGATGTGCTCGCTGGCGTCCAGGCTCGGAGTGCCAGCGTCGATGATGAAGGCGGTGATGCCGCGCGTTCCCGCCGCCGGGTCGGTCTTGGCAAAGGTGACGTAGAAATCGGCGATGCCGCCGTTGCTGATCCAGGTCTTGCTGCCGTTGAGCATCCAGCCGCCTTCGGCCTGAACCGCGCGGGTCGCCATGGCGCCGGCGTCCGACCCGGCATCGGCTTCGCTCAAGGCGAAGGCGGCGATTTTTGCGCCGCTGGCGACCAAGGGCAGGTAAGCGGCCTGCTGCCCGGGCGTGCCGGCCAGCGTGATCGCGCCGCTGCCCAGGCCCTGCATGGCGAATGCAAAATCGGCCAGCGGCGAATGAAAGGCCAGCGTTTCGCGCAGGATGACCAGCGCCCGCGAGTTCAGCCGGTCCAGCGCGCCGCCCAGCGCGCCATCGCTGCCGCTAGGGACGCAGTAGCGCAGCCAGCCCTGGTCGCCCAGCAGCTTCACCCATTCCCGGCAGGCCCGGCGGTCGTCGCTTTCGTCGATCTGCTGCTCGGGAATCCAGCCGGCCAGCCGCGCGCCGAGTTCCCGGTGAACGTCGTCGAAAAAGGGCAGGGCCAGGTGAGAAGTCGTGGGCGTCATGGGCATGGGCTTGTGGGTGGGATGAAGGCGCTCAGTCGCCCTGGAACACCGGTTTCTGTTTGGCGGCAAAGGCTTCGTAGGCGCGCGTGAAGTCGCGCGTCTGCATGCAGATGGCCTGCGCCTGCGCCTCGGCCTCTATCGCCTGGTCCAGCGTCATGGCCCATTCCTGGTGCAGCATGGTCTTGGTCATGGCGTGCGCAAAGGTCGGGCCGCTGGCCAGTTCATGCGCCAGCTGGTGCGCCGCGCCCGGCAGTGCGTCGGGTTCATGCAGTGCGTTGAAAAATCCCCACTGCAGGCCCTCTGGCGCCGTCATCGCGCGGCCGGTGAACAGCAGCTCCGACGCGCGGCCCTGGCCGATCAGGCGCGGCAGCAGCGCGCAGGCGCCCATGTCGGCGCCGGCCAGCCCGACGCGGGTGAACAAAAAAGCGGTCCTGGCCTGCGCCGTTCCCAGCCGCAGGTCGGATGCCAGCGCCATCATGGCGCCCGCGCCGGCGCAAATGCCGTCGATCGCCGCCACGATGGGCTGCGGACACAGGCGCATCGCCTTGACGAGGTCGCCGGTCATGCGCGTGAATTCGAGCAGCTCGGGCATGCTCATCCTGGTCAGCGGGCCGATGATTTCATGCACGTCGCCGCCCGAGCAGAAGTTGCCGCCCGCGCCCGTCAGCACCACGGCCTTCACATCGGTGGCGCTGTTCAGCGCGCGAAACAGGTCGCGCAGCTCGGCGTAGGAGTCGAAGGTCAGCGGGTTCTTGCGCTCCGGGCGATTCAAGGTCAGCGTGGCGACGCCGCTGTCGAACGCGTAGGCAAAGTGCTGCGCCTGGTAAGCGGCCAGCGCATCGAACTGCGCATGCATGGGATTGGCCGGGCCGATGTAGTGTTTCATGTCGTCTCCAGGGGGATGTCGTTGTAGTGCTGCTTGACCTTGCCCAGCAGCTGGTGCAGGGCATCGACCTCGGCGGGCGAGAGGCCTTCGAACGCGGCGACGATCCAGCCTTCGTGCTGGCGCGCCATCGCGCCGAATTCGGTGCGGCCGCGCGGCGTCAGGCGCACCCGGTAGGCGCGGCGGTCGCCTTCGACCTCGATCCGCTCGACCAGCCCTTCGGCCACCAGCTGGTCGGTGATGCCGGTGACGTTGCCGCCGGTCACCATCATGCGGCGCGACAGCTCGTTCATCTTCAGGCCCTCGGGCTTGCGTTCGAGCTGCGCCATCAGGTCAAAGCGCGGCAGCGTGGTGCCGAACTGCTCGCGCAGCTGGCTGCGCACCTGCTTTTCGACCAGTTGCGTGAGCGTGAGCATGCGCAGCCACAGGCGCAAGGCCTCGGGGTGTTCGCTGTGGCCGCGTGCTTCCATGTCCATTGAATTTCCTTCGGGTTTGCTGGTTGCTATTTATTTGATAGCTATCTGCGCATATGGCTATTGCGCAGAAGCCTTGTTTTGCCTGGAAATCTCGCGGTAGAGCTGGTCGCGGCCGCTCAAATACGGCTGCGGCCACTGCGCATGCCGGCTTTGCAGTTTGGCCGCCTCATGCAGCGTCCACGCGGGGTCGGCCAGGTGCGGGCGGGCAATCGCGCACAGGTCGGCGCGGCCGGCGGCAATGATGCTGTTGACATGATCGACCTCGGAAATCGCACCGACGGCAATCGTTTGGATGCCGGCTTCGTTGCGGATGCGGTCGGCAAACGGCGTCTGGTACATGCGGCCATAGACCGGCCTGGCCGCGCGCGTGGTCTGGCCCGACGACACGTCGATGAAGTCGCAGCCGGCGGCCTTGAACAGCCGCGCGATGGCGACCGCGTCGTCACCCGTGTTGCCGCCGGGCGCCCAGTCGTGGGCCGAGATGCGTACGCTCATCGGCAGGTGCTCGGGCCACACCGCGCGCATCGCGCTGAACACTTCGAGCGGGTAGCGGCAGCGGTTTTCCAGGCTGCCGCCCCAGGCGTCGCCGCGCAGGTTGGTCAGCGGCGTGATAAAGCTCGACAGCAGGTAGCCGTGCGCGCAGTGCAGCTCCAGCCAGTCAAAGCCGGCCTCGGCCGCGCGGCGGGTGGCCTGCACGAATTCGGCCTTGATGCGCTCCATGTCGGCGCGCGTCATGGCCGCCGGCCGCTGGTTGTTCGGCCCGTAAGCCACCGCGCTGGCGGCCAGCAGCGGCCAGTTGCCGCCCGGCAGCGGCTCATCGGGCGCTTCCCAGCCGACCTGCGTCGAGCCCTTGGGGCCGCTGTGGCCGAGCTGCATGCCAATTTTCGCGTCCGTGCCCGAGGCGTGGACAAAGTCGGCAATCCGCTTGAAGGCCAGCATCTGCACGTCGTTCCACAGGCCGGTGCAGCCCGGCGTGATGCGGCCTTCGGCGCACGGCGCGGTCATTTCCACGAACACCAGCGCCGCCCCGCCCAGCGCCCGCGCGCCCAGGTGCACCAGGTGAAAGTCCTGCGGCACGCCGTCCACCGCGCTGTACATAGCCATGGGCGAGACGACGATGCGGTTTTTAAGCTGTAGTTCGCGAACCTTCAGCGGCAGCAGCATCGGCGGTGGCGGGGAGGCGTCATGACTTTTCGCCAGCCACTGCTCGTAGCCCTGCAGCCATGCGGCATCGCGCACGCGCAGGTTTTCGTGGCTGATGCGCTGCGAGCGCGTCATCATCGAGTAGAAGAATTGCTCGGCCTCCAGGCCGCTGTAGCGGTTGACGTTTTCAAACCATTCGGTCGAGTTGCGCGCCGCGTTCTGGATCTTCAGCACCTCGACCGAGCGCACGGCTTCGTAGGCCTGCAGCGCCGCATCAAGGCCGGGCTGTGCGGCCAGGCAGCGCGCCAGCTCAATCGCGTCTTCAAGCGCCAGCTTGGTGCCGCTGCCAATCGAGAAATGCGCGGTGTGCGCCGCGTCGCCCATCAGCACGATGGGCACGCGCCGGCCGTCAATCGACTCAAAGTGCACCCAGCGCTCGCAGACCACACGCGGAAAGCGAATCCAGATCGCCGAGCCGCGCACATGCGTGGCATTGTTCATGAGCGCATGGCCGTCGAGGTATCTGGCAAACAGCCGCTCGCAAAACGCAATGCCTTCCTGCTGGCTCATCTGGTCCAGGCCGTGGGCTTTCCACACCGCCTCGGGCGTTTCGACGATGAAGGTCGAGGTGGTTGCGTCAAAGGTGTAGGCATGGGCGGCAAACCAGCCATGCTCGGTCTGCTCGAAGGCGAAGGTGAAGGCGTCAAAGGTCTTGCGCGTTCCCAGCCAGACAAAGCGGCAGTTGCGCAATTCCACGTCGGGCCGGTAGGTGTCGGCGTAGCGGCTGCGGATGCGGCTGTTCAGGCCGTCGCTGGCAATCACCAGATCGGCCTGGTACTGCGCGGCGATGGCCTGGTCGTCCTGCACGTCGGTTTCAAACTCCAGCTCGACGCCCAGGTCGAGGCAGCGATCCTGCAGGATATTGAGCAGGCGCTTGCGGCCGATGCCGCAAAACCCGTGGCCGCCCGAGCGCACGCTGCGGCCCTTGAAGAACATCTCGACGTCGTCCCAGTGGTTGAAGGCGTCGCCGATCAGCTTGGCGCTGACCGGATCGGCGGCCTGCAAATTGCCCAGCGTCTGGTCCGACAGCACCACGCCCCAGCCGAAGGTGTCGAACGGGCGGTTGCGCTCCACCACGGTCACCCGATGCGCCGGGTCTTGCTGCTTCATCAGCAGGCCGAAATACAAACCGGCGGGGCCGCCGCCCAGGCAAAGGATGTGCATGAAATGCGTGTCCTGTAGATTGATCTTGCCTTAATTGTTTAGGTTTAAAGTAATTTCGTCAAGCGGGGTAATCACCAGCCTTGCCAGGCCAGGCTCGGCCTGTCAGGGCGCCTGAAAGCCGTCTGCCCGGTAGGTCAGCACCAGCGTGTCGCGCACGCCGCCCTGCCGATCCTGGCCGTCGACGGGAAAAATCGGCGTGGTTTCGTGGATCACCCGCTCGTCGTCCAGCAGCAGCGCCGTCAGCGGCTCCTGCATCAAAAAGCGCACGCCGTCGGGTCCGTGGGCATCGAAGACGCGGGTTTCGCCGCCCTTGACGCCGCGCCGCGCCACCAGCAGCACCACCACGAAGTCCACGCCGTCGCGGTGCGCGCCTTCGGGCGTCGGCCGGCCCACGCCTTCAGTGGTGTCGATGCGGAACTGGTGCGCCTCGATGTACCAGCGCGGCACCGGCTTGACCCGGGCAAACAACTGGCCCAGGCTGGCCAGCAGCTCCAGCCAGGCCGGCGCCTGGGCGACGGCCGGCTCGACCGGGTCGAACCAGCGCTCGAAGCCGCCGTGCAGCGCGTTGTAGTCGGTCGGCTGCCAGTGCGCCCGGTGCGCCACCTGCGTCAGCGCGCCGCTGGCGAGTTCCTGCACAAAGCAGGCGTGGCGCCGGCGCCGGTAGTGGCCGCCGTCCTTCAGGTGCGCGTCGGGCGGCAGCCGGTTCCACGAGTCGGCCAGGCCGTCCCAGTCCTGCGTCCATTGCGGCGTTTGCAGCTTCAGGCTGGTGGTGAAGCCGGCCGGCAAGAGCAGGCTCAATCCGTCCTGGCGCAGGGCCTGGTCGGCGGGTTTTTGAACAGTGACAATATTGAACATGGGTGCTATTTTGCTTCACGCCGGCCAGCCTGAAAGATGCCGCCCGCAGCGGTTGCAGGAAGTGACGACAGCCTACACACAGGCTGGCAAAAGCTGCTGATAATGAATGCGCTGTTTCAACCAGAGGAGCATTCAATGCTGTACAGATTCAAATCAAAAAACATGGGTGACGTGATCATGCTGGAGCCCAATGGCCGGCAGATGCTGGAGATCATCGGCAAGACGCCCGGCCCGAAAGGCATCATCCTGCCCGAGCAGATGCCGGCAGCCGTTGCGGCGCTTGAGGCGGCGATCAAGCTCGAAGAATCCGGCGACGACAAGGACGGCGAAGGCCTGCCCGAAGGCGTCGGCCTGCACCAGCGCGCCAAGCCCTTCCTCGACATGCTGCGCTGGAACATCAAGGTCGGCCAGGAAGTGGTCTGGGGCGTCTAGCCTCTGCCCGGGCCGCTGCGCTGAACTGAAAAAGCCCCGGCAGCGGGGCTTTTTTGCGTCTGGCGGCCAGCGCGCGCGGGAGCGAAAGGCATGACGAGCCTGACCGGCCGACTCGGCCATGTGCTTTAGACTGAATCTGAATTTGCTATGAAAATAATAGCTTCTAATGCATGACAGCAGGGCAATCGTACCTAAATTGATAGCAGGAATTGAAGAAGCCAAGCGCAAAGGGGGAGGAAACTATAGTCATGTGATTTGGGAAGCCTGAATTGTTGATGACGCAAAGCACCGGGACAAGCCTGATGGAGCACTTGCGGCAGGTGCCCGATCCTCGCATCGAGCGCACACGGCGCCATGAACTGATGGACATTTTGGTGATTGCGCTGTGCGCGGTTATCGGCGGGGCCGATAACTGGGTTGACGTGGTGCAGTTTGGCAAGGCAAAGAAGGAATGGTTCGCCACGTTTTTGAAGCTGCCCAATGGCATTGCCTCGCACGACACGTTTGGCCGGGTGTTCCAGCTCATTGACTCGCAGGCGCTGGAGAAAGTATGCATCGACTGGCTGCAAAGCATTGCCGGCCAGGTCCAGGGCGTGGTGGCCATTGATGGCAAGAGCGTGCGCGGCTCGGGCCATGGCGGACAGTCGGCGCTGCATATCGTGAGCGCCTGGGCGTGCCAGGCCAGCATGTTGCTGGGGCAGGTGCAGACGGACAAAAAGTCCAACGAAATCACCGCCATTCCCGAGTTGCTCAAGCTGCTGAGCATCCAGGGCTGCATCGTCACCATTGACGCCATGGGGTGTCAAAAGGCCATCACCAAAGCCATCGTGCACAGTGAAGCGGACTACGTGCTCAACCTCAAGGGCAACCACCGCCACCTGCACGGGGGAGTTGCGGCCTGGTTTGAGGCTTGCCACGCCAGCGAGCAAATCGGGCCAGCGCACAGCCACTATCGGGAATGCGCCAGTACCCACAACCACGGGCGCATTGAGAGCCGCGAACACTGGCTCATGGCGGTGCCCGAGCACCTCAAGCGCGCCACCAAATACTGGACGAACCTGCAAACCATCGCCATGGTGCGGCGCACGCGCCAGGTGGCAGGCAAAACCAGCGACGAGACCCACTACTACATCAGCAGTTTGCCCTTGAGCGCGAGCGCACAGACCATTGCCCAGGCGATCCGCAGCCACTGGGCGGTGGAGAACGAATTGCACTGGTCGCTGGACGTGAGTTTCAGGGAGGACGCCTGCAAAGTGCGCAGGGACGAAGGCCCGGCCAACCTGGCGTGCCTGCGCCGCCTGGCGCTCACCCAGCTTCAGCGCGAGACCAGCCTGAAGGCCAGCGTCAAAAGCAAGCGCTGCCGCGCTGGCTGGGATCCGGCTTATATGCTCAAGGTGCTTGATTGCAGCGTGCTATCAATTTAGGTGCGATTGCCCTGTGCATGACAGGCATGCGCAAAGCGGCGATTTGGCTTGAAAAATGGTAGCTACTCGGGCTGTCCCATGCCCCAGAGTCCGCAAGGCATGAAAAAAGCCGCCAGGCTTGCACCGGGCGGCTTGACGGCAAGCGCGCGACGTATCAGTCGGCGAATTTGCCGCCGGCTTCGATCACCGGCTTGAGCTTGTTGATCTCGGCGGTCACGAAGGCCTTGTGCGCGGCGGGCTCGACCCGGTTGTCGGTCATCACCACGGCGCCCAGTCCTTCTTCCTTCTTCAGGAAATCGGGATCTTTCAGCGCCTTTTTCAGGGCCGCATTGATCTGCGCGAGCACGGCGGGCGGCGTGCCCTTGGGCGCGTACAGGCCGTGCCAGATCGTCAGGTCAAAACCCTTGAGGCCTGCTTGCTGCAGCGTCGGCAGGTCCTTGAGCAGCTTGTTGCCGGTCAGGGGCTTGGCCGTCGTGACCGCGTAGGCCTTGACGCGGCCGGCCTCGATCTGGCCGGTGGTGTTGGTGGTCTGGTCGCACATCATGTCCACCTGGCCGCCAACCAGCGCATTCATGGCCGGCGCCGTGCCGCCGAACGGAATCGTCGTCATCGCCTCCGTGGCATTGATGGCTGACTGCCACATCAGGCCGCACAGGTGCGAGGCCGAACCCAGCCCGGCATGGGCGATATTGAGCTTGCCGGCATTGGAACGGATGTAGGTTTCGAGTTCGCGGTAGTTCTTGGCTTCGAGCTGGGGCTTGCCGATCAGCGTCATCGGCACTTCGTTGATCATGCCGAGGAATTCGAAATCATCGAGCGGCTTGTACTGCAGCTTGCGGTACAGGCTGGGCGCCGAGGCCATGCCGATGTGGTGCAGCAGCAGCGTGTGGCCGTCGGGCGCGGCCTTGGCGACCTTGTTGGCGCCGATGGTGCCGCCGGCGCCGTTCACGTTTTCAACCACGAAGTTGGCGCCGCCGCCCATGGACTTGCGCATGGCTTCGGCCAGGTCGCGCGCCACGCGGTCGGTCGGGCCGCCAGCGGCGAACGGCACCACGAAGGTGATGGGCTTGGAGCCCGGAAAGGTTTGCGCGTTGGCGGCGAAGAGGGTCGCCGCGGCGGCAGCAAGAACTAACAGGCGCTTCATGAACGTCTCCTTTGAATGAATGTCGGCCAGTCTAAGGCTCGCAGCTCGTCCGCACATGGCGGGAACTACTTAGCGGGTTATCCCTTTTGCCGATTCTGATTCTATTTGTAGCTTCGGGCGTCCTCGATGACCTTGCCGTCGTTGGGCAGGCTGCCGGGGGCCAGCAGCTCCACCCTGCCGCGCAGCTTGGTGACATCGCGGATCGCGTCGCCGATGCGCTGCTCAAGCCCGGCAGGAGACGCGGTGGTTTCAACGCTCAGCGTCATGCTGTCGTTGGCCATCTCGCCGCTGACCACCAGCCGGGCCTTGATGACTTCGGGAAAGCGACGCGCAATCTCGGCCACCTGCGCCGGATGCACGAACATGCCGCGCACCTTGGTGGTCTGGTCGGCCCGGCCCATCCAGCCCTTGATGCGGGTGTTGGTGCGCCCGCTCGGGCACTGGCCGGGCAGCACGGCCGACAGGTCGCCGGTGCCGAAACGGATCAGCGGGTAGTCGGGGTTCAGCGTGGTCACGACCAGTTCGCCGACTTCGCCTTCGACCACCGGGTCGCCGGTGCCGGGTCGGACGATTTCAACGATCACGCCTTCATCGAGCACCAGCCCTTCGCGCGCTTCGGTTTCGTAGGCAATCAGCCCCAGGTCGGCGGTGGCGTAGCACTGGTAGCCGGCAATGCCGCGCTCGGCCAGCCAGTCGCGCAGGGAGGGCGGAAAGGCCTCGGCCGACACCATGGCCTTGGTCACGCTGGGCAGCGCGACTTTCATCTCGGCGGCTTTTTCAACAATGATTTTCAGGAAGCTCGGCGTGCCGATGTAGCCTGCCGGTTTCAGTTCGGCCATGGCCTGCACCTGCTGCTCGGTCTGGCCGGTGCCGCCCGGAAACACGGTGCAGCCCAGCGCATGGGCGCCGCTTTCCATCATCGAGCCGGCCGGCACGAAGTGGTAGCTGAAGCAGTTCTGGACCAGCTCGCCGGGGCGAAAGCCGGCGGCAAACAGCGCACGCGCCATGCGCCAGTAGTCGCGCCGCGTGCCTTCGGGCTCGTACATCGGCCCGGGGCTGGAAAACACGCGCGGCATGGCAGCGCCAAAACCAATCGTGCTGAAGCCGCCGAACACATTGGTCGCGCGCTGGGCCTGCTGGCGCTCCAGCAGCTCGGACTTGCGCGTGACGGGCAGCGTGGCCAGTGCCGCGCGGCTGGTGATCGTGGCCGGGTCAAAGCCTGCCAGGATTTGGGCGAAGGCCCTGGATGCCGTGCGGGCGTGGGCAATCTGCGCGGGCAGGGCGGCGAGCAGGGCGGCTTCGCGTTCAGCAGGTAGCCGGGTTTCCAGCGCATCCATGTGGGTGTGGATCATTGAAGGGTTTTCAGGTTAAAGGGTCGGCGGGAGGGAGTCGTGAGTGGTGAATTCCGAGGGGCAGCGAGCGGGCCGGTGTTCAAGCCAGCCAGCGTTTGCGGCGCTTGTAGCTTTTCACGTCCTTGAAGCTTTTGCGTTCGCCGCCGCCAACGCCGAGGTAGAACTCCTTCACGTCCTCGTTGTTGGCCAGGTCGCTAGCAATGCCGTCCATCACCACGCGGCCTGACTCCATGATGTAGCCGTAGTCGGAGTATTTCAGCGCCATGTTGGTGTTCTGCTCGGCCAGCAGGAAGGTGACTTTTTCCTTGGTGTTCAGGTCTTTGACGATGTTGAACACTTCTTCGACGATCTGCGGCGCCAGGCCCATCGACGGCTCGTCGAGCAGCACCATGCTCGGGTTGGTCATGATGGCGCGGCCAATCGCGCACATCTGCTGCTCGCCGCCCGAGGTGTAAGCGGCCTGCGAGGCGCGGCGCGTCTTGAGGCGCGGAAAGTAGTTATAGACCTTTTCCAGGTTGGCGGCGATCTCGGCCTTGCTGGTGCGCGTGTAGGCGCCGGTCATCAGGTTTTCCTCGATGGTCAGGTGGGCAAAGCAGTGCCGGCCTTCCATGACCTGCACCACGCCGCGCTGCACCAGGTCGGCCGGCGAGAGGTTCTCGATGCGCTCGCCGCGCAGCTCTATCGAGCCCTTGGTGACCGCGCCGCGCTCGCCCTGCAGCAGGTTTGAGATGGCGCGCAGCGTCGTGGTCTTGCCCGCGCCGTTGCCCCCCAGGATGGCCACGATCTTGCCTTCTGGCACTTGCAGCGAAACGCCCTTGAGCACGAGGATCACATGGTTATAGATGACCTCGATGCCGTTGACGTTGAGAACGATTTTTTGGGGTTCCATGGGGTTTCTTTCCTCTGTCTGTGCCAGGCCAGAAGCTTGGGCGCCCAAGCTTCTGGCCTGGCGGCTCCCGCAGGAACCGCCAGGGGTTCATGCCATCAGGACTGGCAGTCGGCTGCCGTGCGGCGCGTCAGCTTCTTGTCGGCCAGGTACTTGTCGGCGCCGGCTTTCACCAGCGGCTTGATGATCTGGTCATCCGACTGGTACCAGTCGGAGGTCATGCTCCACTTCTTGCCGTCCCAGGTCTGCACGCGCGCCCAGGTCGAGCCCATGTGGTCGGCGCAGCTGGTCGAGACCGGGCGCATCACGCCGCTAAAACCCAGCGCGTCGAGCTTTTTCTGGTCGAGTGACAGGTTTTCCATGCCCCAGCGCACCTGCTCGCCGGTCATGACCTTGCCCTTGCCAAAGCGCTCCTGCGCGCGGCGCACGGCCTCGATGCTGAGCATCTGGATGATCACGCCGCGCGTGTACAGCACCGAGCCCACTTCGTCCTTGGCACCCGTGCCCTGGCCCTTGTCATGGACGTTCTTGAGGATGTCCTGGATGACCTTGGACTCGGTGCCCGAGCCGTTGAGCGCCAGCGCCTGGTAGCCCTTGGCGCCGTCGCCGACGTCGCGCACGTCCGGCTCGGCGCCGGCCCACCACACGCCGTAGAGCTTGTCGCGCGGAAAACCGGTGGCCTGCGCTTCCTTCAAGGCGGTGGAGTTCATCACGCCCCAGCCCCACAGCATCACGTAGTCGGGCCGGCTCTGGCGCACCTGCAGCCAGGTGGCTTTCTGCTCGACGCCGGGCGCCGTGACCGGCAGCAGCTGCAACTCGAAGCCGTGCATGCGGGCGCGCTCCTGCAGCAGCGGAATCGGCTCCTTGCCAAACGGGCTGTCGTGATAGACCAGCGCGATTTTCTTGCCCTTGAGCTTGTCCAGGCCGCCGGCGCTCTTGCCGATGTGCTGCACCAGGATGTCGGCGCCGGTCCAGTAGCTGCCCATCAGCGGGAAGTTCCACTTGAAGGCCATGCCGTCCTGCGCCACCGACAGGCCGTAGCCCAGCGTGATCAGCGGGATCTTGTCCACCGGGACTTTTTCGGTCAACGCGAAGGTGATGCCGGTCGCCTGCGGGTCAATCAGCGCCACGCCGGGCTTATTTTTCAGGCGTTCGTAGCATTCCACGCCCCGGTCGGTGGCGTAGCCGGTTTCGCATTCTTCAAACGTCAGCTTGACGCCGTTGACGCCGCCGTCGCGCGCATTGACCATCTTGATGTAGTCCTGCTTGCCGTTGGCCCAGGGCGTGCCGTTGGGCGCGTAGGGGCCTGTGCGGTAGGACAGCAGCGGGAAGAACTGCTCCTTGGCCTGCGCGAAGGCGCTGGTGGACAGCGACGCTGCGCCAGCGGCGACCACGGCTGCGGCAACGACGAGTTTGGAAAGCTTCATGGATGTCTCCTTGGAATGAAAGTGGTGAAGCACGGTAAAAACAGGTTTTTCAGTCAACCGACCGCTCAATGCGATCAGCGCGATCAATGCGGGAAGGGCCACAGGCGCAGTTTCTGCTTGGCCATGGACCACAGCCGGGCCAGGCCATGCGGCTCGACGATCAGGAACCAGACGATCAGGCCGCCAAAGATCATCAGCTCGGCATGCGACACGCCGGCCGTCGAAATCTCGATGCCGAACAGGCTCATGAAGGCCGGCAAAAAGCGGTTCAGCGCAATCGGCAGCACGACGATGAAGGCCGCGCCAAAGAAGCCGCCCATGATCGAGCCCAGCCCGCCGATGATCACCATGAACAGCAGGCGAAACGAAATCTCGACCGAGAACGCCGCCGGCTCCCACGAACCCAGGTGCACGAAGGCCCAGAGCGCGCCGGCCATGCCGATGATGAAGGAGCTGACCGCAAAGGCGCTGAGCTTGGCGTACATGGGCCGGATGCCGATCACGGCGGCGGCCACGTCCATGTCGCGAATCGCCATCCACTCGCGGCCAATCGCGCCGCGCACCAGGTTCTTGGCCAGCAAGGCCACGATGACCAAAACCGCCAGGCAGAACAGGTACTTGGACACCGGGCTCTGAATCGGCAGGCCGAACACCTGCAGCTGGGTGACCGACACCGAACCCGAGGCCGAGTCATTGGTCAGCCACTTGATGCGCAAAAACATCCAGTCGCTGAAGAACTGCGCCGCCAGCGTCGCCACGGCCAGGTACAGGCCCTTGACGCGCAGGCTGGGCAGGCCGAACAAAATGCCGAAGGACATGGCGCACAGCCCGCCCAGTATCAAGGTAGGAATCAAGGGCATGCCCGGAATGCGCACGAAGAAGTTGTAGGCGCCGTAGGCCCCGACCGCCATGAAGGCGCCCGAGCCGAGCGAAATCTGGCCGCAGTAGCCGACCAGGATGTTCACCCCGATGGCCGCCAGCGACATGATGACCAGCGGAATCAAAATTGAGGCGTAGAGGTAGTCGCTGGCCATCAGCGGCACGGCGATGAAGGCAAAGGCCAGCATCAGGCCGATGGCCACGCGATCCTGCGTGATCGGGAAGATCTGCTGGTCAGCCCGGTAGGTCGTCTTGAACTGGCCGTTTTCGCGGTAGAGCATGGGGTTTCCTTATTCTTCTTATGGCTTAAACGCGGTCGATGATTTTTTCGCCGAACAGGCCTTGCGGACGGAACAGCAGGAACACCAGCGCCAGCACATAGGCGAACCAGATCTCGATGCCGCCGCCGACGTAAGGGCCGAGGTAAACCTCGGACAGCTTCTCGCCGACGCCGATGATCAGTCCGCCCAGAATCGCGCCGGGCACCGAGGTCAGGCCGCCCAGGATCACCACCGGCAAGGCGCGCAGCGCAATCGTCGTCAGCGAGAACTGCACGCCCAGCTTGGAGCCCCAGATCATTCCCGAGACCAGCGCCACGACGCCGGCCACGCACCAGACGATGACCCAGATACGGTTCAGCGGAATGCCGATGGACTGCGCCGCCTGGTGGTCGTCGGCCACGGCGCGCAGGGCGCGGCCGGTGGTGGTTTTCTGGAAAAAGATGCTCAGCAAAATGACCAGGCTGGCGGCGATGGCGGCGGCAATCACGTCTTCCTTGTTGACCAGGATGCCGCCCGGAAACACCGTGTCCAGCATGAAGATCGGGTCTTTGGGCATGCCGATGTCGATCTTGTAGATGTCGCTGCCAAACAGCGTCTGGCCCAGGCCTTCGAGGAAATAGGCAATCCCGAGCGTGGCCATCAGCAGCGTCGCGCCTTCCTGGTTGACGAGGTGGCGCAGCACTAGCCGCTCGATCAGCCAGGCGACGACGAACATCAGCACGGCGGCAATCGCAAAGGCGATCAGGTTGGCGACGAAGAGGTTGTCGATGCCGGTCCACTTCGGAATCCATTCCGAGAACCGCGCCATCGCCAGCGCCGCGAACAGCACCATCGCGCCCTGCGCGAAGTTGAACACGCCCGACGCCTTGTAGATCAGCACGAAGCCGAGCGCCACCAGCGAATACAGCATGCCGGCCATCAGGCCGCCAATCAGGGTTTCCAGAAAAAATGCCATGTTGTCTTTCTTCCTGATTTCAGTGGCTGGTGCCGAGGTAGGCGCTGATCACGTCCGGGTTGTTGCGGACTTCTTCGGGCTCGCCGTCACCGATTTTTTTGCCGTAGTCAAGCACCACGACGCGGTCGGAGATGTCCATCACCACGCCCATGTCGTGCTCGATCAGCACGATGGTGGTGCCGAATTCCTCGTTCACATCCAGGATGAAGCGGCACATGTCCTGCTTTTCCTCGACGTTCATGCCGGCCATCGGCTCGTCGAGCAACAGCACCTGCGGCTCCATGGCCAGCGCGCGGCCCAGATCGACGCGCTTTTGCAGGCCGTAGGGCAACTGGCCGACCGGCGTCTTGCGAAAGGCCTGGATTTCGAGGAAATCGATGATGCCCTCGACAAACTCGCGGTGCCGGATTTCCTCGCGCTCGGCCGGGCCGATGCGCAGCGCCTGCATGAAGATATTGCTTTTGATCTTCAGGTTGCGCCCGGTCATGATGTTGTCGATGACGCTCATTCCCTTGAACAGCGCCAGGTTCTGGAAAGTCCGGGCCACGCCCATCTCGGCGACTTGGCGCGAGGACATGTGCGAAAACTTCTTGCCACGAAAGGTGATCGAGCCTTCCTGCGGTGTATAGACGCCGTTGATGCAGTTGAGCATCGAGCTTTTGCCGGCGCCGTTGGGGCCGATGATGGAGCGGATTTCATGCTCCTTCACATTGAAGGAGATATCGGTCAGCGCCTTGACGCCGCCAAAGCGCAGGCTGATGTTGTTGACGTCCAGGATGACGTCGCCGGTCTTCTTTTTTGTCATGGTTTTTTGTTCAAGCCGCAGCTTTGACCGGGGAAAAGGTTTTGGCGTCCGAGAGCTGGAGCGTGGCGCTGACGCTGCCGGTGCGGCCATCCTCGAACTTGACGACGGTTTCGATGTACTGCTCGGTTTTGCCGGCATACAGCGCCTCGACCAGCACGCCGTACTTGTCGGCAATGAAGCCGCGCCGCACCTTGTTGGTCCGCGTGAGTTCGCCGTCGTCGGCATCGAGTTCCTTGTGCAGGATCAGGAAGCGGCTGACCTGGCTGCCGGCCAGCAGTGCATCGGTCGCCAGGTCGGCATTGACCTTTTCAACGCATTCCTTCATGAGCTGATAGACCTCGGGCTTTTGCGCCAGGTCGGTGTAGCCGGCATAGGGCAGGTTGCGCCGCTCGGCCCAGTTGCCCACGGCGTCGAAGTCAATATTGATCATCACGCAGACGCGGTCGCGCCCGTCGCCCAAGGCCACGACTTCCTTGATGAAGGGAAAGAACTTGAGCTTGTTCTCGACATACTTGGGCGCGAACATCGCGCCGTCGTTGACGCCGCCCTTGATGCGGCCCACGTCCTTCACGCGGTCGATGATCTTCAGGTGGCCGTGCGCGTCGAGGAAGCCGGCGTCGCTGGTGTGGTACCAGCCGTCGGCGGTCAGCACCTCGGCCGTGGCCGTCGGGTTTTTGTAGTATTCCTTCAAGAGGCCAGCGGACTTGACCATGATCTCGCCGTTGCCCGCGACCTTGATCTCAACGCCGCGAATCGGCACGCCGACGGTGTCGGCCCAGGCCTGGTTGTCGGGCTGCAGGCAGACGAACACGGCAGTCTCGGTCGAGCCGTAGAGCTGCTTCAAGTTGATGCCGATGGAGCGGTAAAACGTGAACAGGTCGGGGCCAATCGCCTCGCCGGCGGTATAGGCCACGCGCACCCGGCTGAAACCCAGGTTGTTGCGCAGCGGGCCATAGACCAGCAGGTTGCCCAGGGCGTATTTGATGCGGTCCAGCGAGCCGACCGGCTCGCCGTTCATGAGCGCCGGGCCGACGCGCCGGGCGACGTTCATGCAGGCCTCGAACATCTTGCGCTTGAGCGTGCCGGCGTCTTCCATGCGGATCATCACGCTGGTCAGCAGTCCTTCAAAGATGCGCGGCGGCGCGAAGTAATAGGTCGGGCCGATTTCCTTCAGGTCAATCGTCACGGTGCTGGCCGATTCGGGGCAGTTGACCACATAGCCGCAGGCCAGCCACTGCGCGTAGCTGAAGATGTTCTGGCCGATCCAGGCCGGCGGCAAATAGGCCAGCACTTCCTCGGCGCTGGTCAGCTTGTCGAATTCGGCGCCGGCGGTGGCGCGGTCGAGCAGCGTGCTGTGGGTATGCACCACGCCCTTGGGGTTGCCGGTGGTGCCGGAGGTGAAGAACATCGCCGCCACGTCGTTCGGCTGGGCCTTGGCGACTTCAGCGGCAAACCACTGCGGGTTTTGGGCGACAAAGGTTTTGCCCGATTCAATCAGCGCATCGAGCGAATCAAGGCCGGGCTCGCTGTACTTGCGCAGGCCGCGCGGGTCGTCGTAATAGATGTTGGAGATTTGCGGGCAACGGTCGCGGATCTCGACCAGCTTGTCCACCTGCTCCTGGTCCTCGACCATGGCAAAGCGCACTTCGGCGTTGTTCAGCGGAAAGACGCATTCGGCGCCGACCGCGTCCTGGTACAGCGGCACCGGAATCGCGCCTAGCGACTGCACCGCCAGCATGGTGGCATACAGGCGCGGGCGGTTGGCGCCAATCACCACCATGTGCTCGCCGCGCCTGAGCCCGGCCTGGTTCAGCCCGGCAGCCAGCTGCGCGACCAGTCCGGCCAGGGCTGACCAGCTGTGCGCCTGCCAGATGCCGTATTCTTTCTCGCGCATGGCCGCTGCCGCAGGGCGCTCGGCGGCATGCTTGAGCAGCAATTGGGGGAATGTGGTCTGCATCCGGTACTTGTCTCCAGGTTGGGCCGCTTTTTTTCAGGAAAGCGGCTGGGTGGTGACGAATGGTAGGGCTGCATTTGACGCCAGGATGTCGTTGTAACGACAATTTAGGGGAAAGTCCTAGTCGGGTGTCCCCGGGGGTCAGGCTGATTTATCGGATGAGGCGCCCGTCGCGCGAAACCATGTTGAGTTCCACGAAGCGCGAGGCACTTTTTGCGGAGTCGGTAAAGCTCACTTCAAAGCCGCCGAGGTCATAACGCTTCATGGCCCAGGTGCTGTCGATGAAGCCGCTGCGCGTGGGATTGCGTCCAGCCCGGCGCAGTGCTTCGGCAAACACCTTCGCATTGACATAGCCTTCGAACGCCAGGTGTGAAGCCTCCAGTGTCGCGCCGCCGGCCTTCCAGGCCTGCTGGAATTCACGCGCCAGCGGCAGCCCGTTGTTGGCCGGCAAAGGCATGACCTGCGACACGGTAATGCCGGTGGCGTCAGCGCCCATAGCCTTGAGGGTGGCTGCCGCGCCCATGACCGACAGGGCGTAGAGCTGCAGACCCTTGCGCTGCTGGCGGATGGCCTTGACAAATTCGACCGTGGGCTTGCCCGCCAGGCCCATGATCACGGCTTCGGGCAGGGAGGCGGCAATCTTGGTGGCTGCGGCGGCCGCATCCGACGAGTTGTTTTCAACCGTGGCCGTGGCCGTTTCCGTGAGTTTGTGGATGGCGATGAACTGCTTGGCCGCGTTGGCGACATCCTGGCCGAAGGCGTTGTTCTGGTACACGATGGCGATGCGCTTGATGCCGATGGTGGCCAGGTGCTGCACCAGGTGCTCGGTTTCGTCGGCATAGCTGGCGCGGATATTGAACACGCTGCGCACGTTTTTGGGGTGCGCCAGCAAGGCGCCGGTCAGGGGTGCGAAAAACGGAATGCCCGACTCGATCACCTGGGGCAGCATGGCCTCGACCATGGGGGTTCCGAAGCAGTTGAAAATTGCAAAGCAGTTGCGATCCTCGATAAACCCCTTCACATTGGCCAGCGAGCGCGCCACCTCGTAGCCGTCGTCGGCAACGGTCAATTCAATCAGGCGGCCGTTGACGCCGCCTTTGGCGTTGAGCGCCGAAAAATAGGTTTTGGCGCCCTGGTGCAAAGGCCCGCCAAGGTCGGCAAGCGGCCCGGTCAGCGCGGTGGACTGGCAGATTTTCAGCGGACCGGTGTCCTGGGCGCGAAGCGGTGCGTGAATGGCCAGTGGCAGCGCCGCAAGCGCCCCCAGAACCCCCCGCCTTGACAGTGTTCCAGGGGTGGCATGGCCGGAAACATCAGGCAGGGAAGGCGTGCAATGAGTCATGTTTTGTCTCGAATGAAGTGGGGGGAAAAATAGTTTTGCCGATGTTATGCTTTGAATTGACATTCAATTGTCAGCCAGACGACAATTAAAACGCTTAACTTGCGGCCCCCGCAGCGTTAGGACATTTTTTCCTGATCCATGTCAACAGACCTGACCCTTCACCAGCGCCGCAGGCTGCCCACCACCGACGAGCTGAACAGCATTCCGTGGCTGGCCCTGCTGCGCCCGGAAGAACGGGCGCGCGCCGTGGAAAGTCTGCTGGTCGGCGATGCGGCGGCGGGCGACTATGTGTGCCGTGTCGGCAAGCCGGTGACCTACTGGTTCGGCGTGATCGAGGGGCTGCTCAAGATGAGTTCGGACAATGCCCAGGGCCTGACCATGACCTTTGCCGGCTTGCCGCCCGGCGGCTGGTTTGGCGAAGGCACGACGCTCAAGCGCGAGCCTTACCGCTACAACATCCAGGCGCTGCGCAAAAGCGTGGTGGCGGGCCTACCGATTGAAAGCTTTCACTGGCTGCTCGACCATTCGATTGGCTTCAACCGCTTCGTGATGAACCAGCTCAACGAGCGGCTGGGCCAGTTCATTTCCGCGCGCGAGATCGACCGCATGAACAACCCCGACCTGCGCGTGTCGCGCAGCCTGGCGGCGCTGTTCAATCCGGTGCTCTACCCGGGCGTGGGCGATATCCTGCGCATCACGCAGCAGGAGCTGGCCTACCTGGTCGGCCTGTCGCGCCAGCGCGTCAACGAGTCGCTGCGAACGCTGGAGGCGCAGGGCACGATCCGCGTCGAATACGGCGGCCTGCGGGTGCTGGACATCGCGGCGCTGCGCTGCAGTACGTTTTAAGAAGAAAAATGCCTTTTGCGCATGCTGTACTTGTTTGTGTAGCTACTAAATAAATAGCAATTCATGAGTTAAAGGCAAAAACGTCCAAGGACGTTTTTACGCTTTCTTTATGCGGCGCCGGCGTTCTTCTACCCCGTTTTTACACTCCGAAAGCTAACCTCATTCCATCGTTTTACGTGGGAGAAGGTTGATGGATATTGCTTATGTCGCAGGGCTGTTCCTGCTGTGGGGCTTGACGGCGCTGCTGGTGCTGGGCTTCAAGACACTCGACAAGCCGCACGGAGGCCGCTCATGATCGGCCTTGAAATGCTGTACGGCTTTGGCGGCATCTGCGCCATCCTGCTGCTCGCCTATCTGGTGTACGCGCTGATCTGCGCCGAGGAGTTCTGATGACTGCTTCATCATGGGAACTTCTGGCCTTGTACCTCGGCGCGCTGCTGCTGGCGGCCTGGCCGCTGGGCATCTGGCTGGCGCGCATCAGTTCGGGCCGGCTGCCGGGCTGGATGCAGCGGCTGGAAGCGCCACTCTTGCGCCTGGCGGGTACCTCCGCCGACAAGTCGATGAACTGGTGGCAGTACGCGCTGGCCTTGCTGGCCTTCAATGCCGTGGGCCTGCTGGCGGTTTACGCGCTGCAGCGCCTGCAGGCCGTGCTGCCGCTCAATCCGGCGGGCATGGCGGCCATTTCGCCCGACTCGGCCTTCAACACCGCCATCAGCTTTGTGAGCAACACCAACTGGCAAGGCTATGGCGGCGAATCCAGCATGAGCTACCTGACGCAGATGCTGGCGCTGGCGGTGCAGAACTTTCTGTCTGCGGCCACCGGCATCGCCGTGGTGTTCGCGCTGTTTCGCGGATTTGCCGCGCGCGCCACCGGGGCCATCGGCAACTTCTGGGTCGATGTGACGCGCATCACCGCCTGGCTGCTGCTGCCGCTGTCGCTGGTGTTCGCTTTGTTTCTGGCGGGCAACGGCGTGATCCAGAATTTCGACGCCTACAAGGATGTGGGAACGCTGGAAACCACGAGCTATCAGCAGCCCAAAAATGGCCCTGACGGCCAGCCGCTGAAAGACGCGCAAGGAACTGCGGTCATGGAAGACGCCAAGACCGGCACGCAGACGCTGGCCATGGGTCCGGTGGCGTCGCAGGAAGCCATCAAGATGCTCGGCACCAACGGCGGCGGTTTTTTCAACGCCAATTCCGCCCACCCCTACGAGAACCCGAATGCGCTGACCAATTTCTTCCAGATGCTGGCGATTTTCCTGATTCCGGCAGCGCTGTGCTTTGCCTTTGGCCGCGAGGTCGGCGACCTGCGCCAGGGCTGGGCCGTGCTGGCGGCGATGACCGTGATGTTTGTCATCGCCGTGGTCGCCATCACGCCGGCCGAGCAGGCGGGCAATCCGCTGTTGACGCCCTTGGGCGTTGACCAGGCGGTGAGCACCCTGCAAGCGGGCGGCAACATGGAAGGCAAGGAAACGCGCTTCGGCATCAACGCTTCCAGCCTGTTCGCCGTCATCACCACCGCCGCCTCGTGCGGCGCGGTGATTGCCATGCACGACTCCTTCACGCCGCTGGGCGGCATGGTGCCGATGGTCATGATGCAACTGGGCGAAGTGGTGTTCGGCGGCACCGGCACCGGCCTGTATGGCATGCTGATTTTTGCCATCCTGGCGGTGTTCATCTCGGGGCTGATGATTGGCCGCACGCCGGAATACCTGGGCAAGAAGATCGAGTCGCACGAGATGAAGCTGACCTCGATTGCCATCCTGGTCACGCCGATCCTGGTGCTGGCCGGAACCGCCGTCGCCGTGCTGGCGGGGGCGGGCAGGGCGGGCGTGGCCAATCCCGGCGCGCACGGGTTCTCGGAAATCCTGTATGCCTTGACCTCGGCGGCCAACAACAACGGCAGCGCCTTTGCCGGCCTGTCGGCCAACACACCGTTCTACAACACCTTGCTGGGGCTGGCGATGTGGCTGGGCCGCTTCGGCGTGATCGTTCCGGTGCTGGCGATTGCCGGCAGCCTGGCTGCCAAGAAGCGCCTGCCCGTCACGCCGGGAACCATGCCGACGCATGGCCCGCTGTTCGTGACGCTGCTGATCGGCACCGTGCTGCTGGTCGGCCTGCTCAATTACGTGCCGGCGCTGGCGCTCGGCCCGGTGGTCGAGCACCTGATGCTGTGGCCCGCTCACTGAACCGCAAGGTAGAACCATCATGACAACCAAGAAAAAACCTTTTGTCCTGTTTGATGCGGCGCTGCTCAAGCCGGCGATTGCGGCATCCTTCGCCAAGCTCAGCCCGCGTGTTCAATGGCGCAACCCGGTGATGTTCGTCGTCTATATCGGCAGCATTTTGACGACCCTGCTCGGCCTGCAGGCCTTGCAGGCGCCCGGCGAGGCGCCGGCCGGCTTCATCTTTGCCGTGGCCCTGTGGCTGTGGTTCACCGTGCTGTTCGCCAACTTCGCCGAAGCGCTGGCCGAAGGCCGCAGCAAGGCGCAGGCCGCGTCGCTGCGCAGCCTCAAAAAGAGCACCTGGGCCAAGAAGCTGAAGGAGCCTGTACACGGCGCGACCTGGCTGCCGGAAGAGGCTGAAAACCTGCGCAAGGGCGATGTGGTGTTGATCGAGGCCGGCGACATGGTGCCGCTCGACGGCGAGGTCATCGAAGGCGTGGCCTCGGTCGATGAAAGCGCCATCACCGGCGAATCGGCCCCCGTGGTGCGCGAGTCGGGCGGCGACTTCTCATCGGTCACCGGCGGCACGCGGGTCTTGTCCGACTGGCTGGTGGTGCGCATCTCGGTCAATCCGGGCGAGTCCTTCCTGGACCGCATGATCAGCATGGTCGAAGGCGCCAAGCGCGCCAAGACGCCGAATGAAATCGCGCTGACGATTCTGCTGGTGGCGCTGACCATCGTGTTTTTGATCGTCACGGTGACCCTGCTGCCGTTTTCAATCTTCAGCGTGGCGGCGTCCGGTTCGGGCTCGGTGGTCAGCATCACCGCCCTGATTGCGCTGCTGGTCTGCCTGATTCCGACCACCATAGGCGGACTGCTGTCGGCGGTCGGCGTGGCGGGCATGAGCCGCATGATGCAGGCCAATGTGATCGCCACCTCCGGCCGGGCGGTCGAAGCCGCCGGCGACGTGGATGTGCTGCTGTTAGATAAGACCGGCACCATCACCCACGGCAACCGCCAGGCGTCGAGCTTCTTGCCGGCGCCCGGCGTGACGGAAGTCCAGCTCGCCGTCTGCGCCATGCAGGCGTCGATGGCCGACGAAACGCCCGAGGGCCGCAGCATTGTCACGCTGGCCCAGCGCGCGGGCGCCGCCGAGCCGCTGGTAGGTAGCATGGCCGAGGTTCCGTTCACGGCGCAGACCCGCATGAGCGGCATGGACGTGGGAAAACCCGACGGCGGCACGCGCCAGTTGCGCAAGGGCGCGGTCGATGCCATCCGCAGGCACGTCGAGGCGCTGGGCGGCAGCGTGCCGGCAGAAGTCACGCGCGCCTCCGATGAAGTCTCGCGCCGGGGCAGCACGCCGCTGGCCGTCAGCGATGGCGCGCAGGTTCTTGGCGTGGTGGAACTCAAGGACATCGTCAAGGCCGGCATCAAGGAGCGCTTTGGGGAGCTGCGCCGCATGGGCATCAAGACCGTGATGATCACCGGCGACAACCGGCTCACGGCGGCGGCCATCGCGGCCGAAGCCGGCGTCGATGACTTCCTGGCCGAGGCCACGCCCGAGGACAAGCTCAGGCTGATCCGCCAGTACCAGGCCGAGGGCCGGCTGGTGGCCATGACCGGCGATGGCACCAACGACGCCCCGGCGCTGGCGCAGGCCGACGTGGCGGTCGCCATGAACAGCGGCACGCAGGCCGCCAAGGAAGCCGGCAACATGGTCGATCTGGACTCGAACCCGACCAAGCTGCTGGAGATTGTCGAGACCGGAAAAGCCCTGCTGATGACGCGCGGCTCGCTGACGACGTTTTCGATTGCCAACGACGTGGCCAAGTACTTCGCCATCATTCCGGCGATTTTCGTCACCACTTATCCGCAACTGGCCGCGCTCAACGTGATGCGTCTCGGCAGCCCGTCGTCGGCGATCTTGTCGGCGGTGATCTTCAATGCGCTGATCATCATGTTCCTGATCCCGCTGGCGCTCAAGGGCGTGAAGTACCGCGCCGTGGGCGCCGCCGCCTTGCTGCGGCGCAATCTGCTGATCTACGGCCTGGGCGGGCTGGTCGTGCCCTTCATCGGCATCAAGGCGATTGACCTGCTGCTGGTCGCTTTGCATCTGGCCTGAGCCATTTTGGCAATGAACTGCTACCAATCTCTTGTGCCGTCATTCCCGCGAAGGCGGGAATCCAGTGATAGGCAAGCTGGCCGTGTGCAAAGCGGCACTGGATTCCCGCCTTCGCGGGAATGACGAGGCCATGGACGCGGCCTTCACCAAAATTCCAAAGGAGTCAATCATGAAAAACATTCTTCGCCCCGCACTGGTCCTGTTCTTTATCCTCACGCTGCTGACCGGCGTGGCCTATCCGCTGGCCGTGACTGGCGCGGCGCAACTGCTGTTTCCGGACCAGGCCGCTGGCAGCCTGGTCCTGCGCGACGGCAAGCCGGTCGGCTCCAGCCTGATCGGCCAGAACTTCGCCGACCCCGGCCATTTCTGGGGCCGGCCTTCGGCCACCGGCCCGATGCCTTACAACGCCTCGGCCTCCAGCGGCTCCAACCAGGGGCCGCTGAACCCGGCGCTGGTCGATGCCGTCAAGGGCCGCATCGACGCCTTGCGCGCCGCCGATCCGGGCAATGCCGCCGCCGTTCCGGTCGATCTGGTCACGGCATCGGCCAGCGGACTGGACCCGCACATCAGCCCGGCCGCCGCCAGATACCAGGCCGCGCGCGTGGCCAGGGTGCGCGGGCTGGCGCCCGAAAAGGTTCAGGGCCTGATCGAACAGCAGACCGAACAACCCCTGATGGGTTTTTTAGGCGAGTCGCAAATCAATGTGCTCAGGCTCAATCTTGCGCTGGAGGCTCTTCGTTAAGAGACATCACCATGGCTTATGCCGCTTACTGTGAATCGTTTGGCGCCATTGCAGCTGTCTCCAGCCCACCCTTGCGCGCAGGGCTTGACTGGGCCGTGCTGGATGTCACCGTGCCCAGCCGCGACGCCCTGCGGGTGCGCCGTGCCCTGGTCAACTGCCCGCAGGCCGGCGTCCTGCGCTGCATACCGCAGCTCGATGAGCAACGGGTCAGGCTTGAGATCCGGCTGCCGGCGCATCTGGCGCAAGACGTGATGCAGCGCCTCATGGCCTGTTTGCCCAGCGGCGAGATGGGCCCGCTGATTTCCTGGCGAAGCCATCTGCAGCGGCATGGCTTGAGCCATGAATGTTGATCTTTTACAGGCCTTGTGCGCGCTGACGGTGGTTTTGCTGCCGCTGGCGCTGGCCGGGTTCGTGGTGTGGTGTCAAGGCCGGCGCAGCAAGCAGCGGCTTCGGCGTCGGCAATAGTCGGCGACGCGCTTTACCGCAAGCTGCCGGACCCCATGCGGCGACAATTCGAGGCACCGCACGAAGCTGATCTGGCGTGTGGAGTTTTTGGCCGATTGCATTTTCATTGTCTGGAAGCAGCCCAAGAACATTTCCGTGCAGGAACAACTGCGCTTTGCCATCGGCTGGTGAGACGCACTGCGGTCTTTACGGTTTTTTTGCACCCCCGTGAATGGTTTTATCCCCGTTTTTACGGCGCCCTTTCTATCCTTCTCCTATCGCGCTTTTTTAATGGCGCGTTGGAGTTAACGATGGGCATCCTTTCGATTCTGGCTTTACCGGCCGCAAGCGCCGCGCAACGTGGCTATGCCAAGGGTTTTGTGGGGCAGTATCCGGCTGCGTGCCGCAGTGCAAGCACGCGTTTTGAGCTGATCAGCGTGGTGGTTGCCAGCAAGGACGCCTTGCTGGCCCGCAAGGCTTTGCTGGCCTGCCCGGACACCGCCGTCGTTCGATGCCTGCCGATGCACACAGAGGCCAGGGTCAAACTGGAAATCCGCTTTCCAGCCGGACAGGGCGACGCAGTGATCAACCGGATCGTTGCCAGTGTGCCAAATGGCCAGATCGGCGGCATCGTTGCTTGCGCCAGCGCGAATCCATGGACCGCGCATTAGCCCGCCCTGTAGCATCCCTCTTCATGGCTTATAACCCCGACTCCCGGCCCGATCCCGACCAGCTTCTCGACCAACTCCGGGCGCACGAGGCACGCGCAAGCCGGGGCAGGCTGCGCATCTATTTCGGCGCCAGCGCGGGCGTCGGCAAGACCTACGCCATGCTCAGCGCCGCCCAGCGCGAGCGCAAGGACGGCCGCGACATCGTGGTCGGGGTGATCGAAACCCACGGCCGCAGCGAAACCGCCGAACTGCTGGCCGGGCTGGAGCAGTTGCCGCTGCGCGAGGTCGCCTACCGGGGCCGAACGCTCAGGGAGTTTGACCTGGACGCGGCGCTGGCGCGCAAGCCGGAGGTAGCGCTGGTCGATGAGCTGGCGCACAGCAACGTGGAAGGCTCGCGCCACCCCAAGCGCTGGCAGGACGTGCAGGAGCTGCTGGACGCCGGCATCGACGTCTGGTCGGCCATCAACGTGCAGCACCTGGAAAGCCTCAACGGCACGGTGGGCGCCATCACCGGCATCCGTGTCAACGAAACCGTTCCCGACACCGTGCTCGACGCGGCCGACGAGATCATCCTGGTCGATGTCACGCCCGACGAGCTGACGGCGCGCCTGAAGGCCGGCAAGGTCTATCTGCCGCAGCAGGCCGAGCGCGCAGCGCAAAACTTTTTCCGCAAGGGCAACCTGATCGCGCTGCGCGAGATTGCCCTGCGCCGCACCGCCGAGCATGTCGAGGACGATGTGCGCAGCTACCGGGTCGAAAAATCCATCGCCCCGGTCTGGAACACCGAAGGCGCGCTGCTGGCCTGCATCGGCCCGCATGAAGGCGCCGAGCAGACGGTGCGCACGGCGGCGCGGCTGGCCGGCCAGCTCAACGTGCGCTGGCATGCTGCGTATGTCGAAACCCCGCGCCTGCAGCGGCTCAAGGAGGCCGAGCGCGACCGGATTCTGGCCGTCATCAAGCTGGCCGGCGAACTGGGCGCCGCCACCGCCGTGCTGGCCGCCAGCGATGCGGCCGCCGAACTGGTGGCGCAGGCGCAGGCGCTCAACTGCGCCACGCTGGTCGTCGGGCGGCCCGCGCTGCCGGGCTGGCGAACGCTGTGGAGCGGCCGCAGCATGACGCGCCGGCTGGCCCGGCTGGCGCCCACGCTGGACATCATGGAAGTGGCTGATGCCCGCAGCAGCCGGCGCCTGGCCCCGGCCGTGCCGCGCAGCGACGAAGACGCGGCCAGCGCCTGGAACGGCAGCCTGCCGCGCTATGCCTGGGCGGTGGCCAGCAGCGTGGCCATCACGCTGCTGGCCACGCCGCTGCTCAATGTCTTCGACCTGGCCAACATCGTCATGCTGTTTTTGCTCGGCACGGTGCTGGTGGCGCTGAAGTTCGGGCGCGGCCCGGCGGCGCTGGCGGCGTTTCTCAATGTCGCCGCGTTCGACTATTTTTTCGTCGCGCCGCGCCTGTCGCTGGCGGTCAGCGACGTGCAGTATCTGGTGACGTTCGCCGTCATGCTGGTGGTCGGGTTGCTGACCGGCCAGCTGACGGCGGGCCTGCGTTTCCAGGCGCGCATCTCAAGCAGCCGCGAGCGCCGCGCGCAGTCGCTGTTCGAGCTGACGCGCGATTTGTCGGCGGCCCTGATGCACTCGCAGGTGGCCGAGTTGGGCGAGGCCGCCGTGCAGCGCGACTTCGGCGGGCAGGCGCTGGTGCTGACCACCGATGCCCGGGACCAGCTGGTGCCGCCCGGCCACGCGCCGCCGGGCTTTGACGCCAGCGTGGCCGACTGGGCGTTTCGCCATGCGCAGGCCGCCGGCCTGGCCACATCGACGCTGTCCGCCCAGACCTGGCATTACGTGCCGCTGAAGGCGACCATGCGGGTGCGCGGGGTGCTGGCGCTGCAGCCCGCCAGGCCGCGCTGGCTGTTGATTCCCGAGCAGCTGCAGCAGCTCGACACGCTGGCGCGGCAAATCGCCATCGCGCTGGAGCGCGTGCATTACGTCGATATCGCCCAGCAGGCGGTGGTCGAAATGGAGTCGGAGCGGCTGCGCAACACCCTGCTGGCGGCCCTTTCGCACGATGTGCGCACGCCGCTGACGGCGCTGATCGGGCTGGCCGAGTCGCTGCAGCGCTCGCAGCCGCCGCTGGCGCCGCAGCAGGCCGGCATGGCGCAGGCGATGACGCAGCAGGCGCGCCAGCTCAATGCGCTGGTGAGCAACCTGCTCGACATGGCGCGCTTGCAGAACGGCGCGGTCAGCCTGCACCGCGAATGGCAGTCGGTCGAGGAGGTGGCCGGTTCGGCGATTCGCGCCGCCCAGCCGGCCCTGAACGGCCGGACAGTGCGGACCGACATCGCGCCGGACTTGCCACTGGTCGAATTTGACGCGGTGCTGATGGAGCGCGTGCTGGTCAACCTGCTGGAAAACGCCGCCAAGTACGGCGCGCCGCCGTTTGAAATCCAGGCCCGGGCGGCGCCCGACAGCCTGGTCTTGAGCGTGCGCGACCATGGACCGGGGCTGCCGCCCGCGCTGCGCGGCCGCGAGGCCGAACTGTTCGAGAAATTCACCCGGGGCCAGAGCGAGTCCGCCACGCCGGGCGTCGGGCTGGGGCTGGCGATTTGCAAGGCCATCGTCGATGCGCATCGCGGAAAGATCGTGGCCGGCAATGCCCAAGGCGGCGGCGCGCAGTTCACCATCACGCTGCCGCGCAGTTCGCCGCCCGAGCCGGCGCCCGAATAAACTCGGCCGATGGTTACTCCCGTTGTTGTCATCATTGAAGACGAGCCGCAGATTCGCCGCTTTGTCCGTAGCGCGCTGGAGGCCGAGGGCTGGCAGGTGTTCGAGGCCGGCACGGCCAGACAAGGATTGACCGAAGCCGGCACCCGCAAGCCCGACCTGCTGGTGCTCGACCTGGGCTTGCCAGACGGCGACGGGCTGGACCTGATCCGCGACGTGCGCGGCTGGTCGGGCGTTCCCATCATCGTGCTGTCGGCGCGCAGCGACGAGGCCGACAAGATTGCCGCGCTGGACGCCGGCGCCGACGACTACCTGACCAAGCCGTTTGGCGTCGGCGAACTGCTGGCCCGCGTGCGCGCCAACCTGCGCCGGCCGCGCGCCGCCGCCGCCGATGGGACCGTGGCGGAGGAGGCCGACCCGGTGTTCCGCTTCGGCCAGGTCGAGGTGGACCGGCAGGCGCGGCTGGTGCGCCGCGCTGGCGCGGAGGTTCACCTGACGCCCATCGAATACCGGCTGCTGAGCGTGCTGATCGCCAACGCCGGCCGGGTGCTGACGCACCGCCAGCTGCTGCGCGAAGTGTGGGGTCCGTCGCATGCCGGGCAAAGCCACTACCTGCGCATCTACATGGGCCACCTGCGGCAAAAGCTGGAGCTTGACCCGGCCCAGCCGCAGCACCTGCTGACGGAAACCGCCGTGGGCTACCGGCTGGTCACCTGAAATTCAAGTAAAACAGGCCGTTTGCGCATGTCCTGTATGCGCAAGCTGCTATGAATTCAGGAGTAAACGATTCAGCCTTCCAGTCCCTTGGAAGTGGCTGAAAATAGCTTTCGTATTTTTCTCCATGCGTCTTGAAATCCACACCGTCATTCCCGCGAAGGCGGGAATCCAGTCATCGTACAAAAGCCGGGCGTCCTGCGCGCACCGCACTGGATTCCCGCCTTCGCGGGAATGACGAATGGACGTTATTGCTCGCTAAATCCCCTCAGCCAAACACATAGCGCAGTCCGAACCAGATCCGCCGGGGTGCGCCTGGCGCGTAGAAGGTGGACTGGCGCACCGGGAAGCCGTCGGCCGCTGATCCTCCCAAGGGGCGGGCGGCAAAGTTCCCGCTGGCATCAAACCCCGTCGGACTCAGCAGGGCGGCGGTGCTGTACTGCGTGTCAAAGACGTTGTCGAGCTGCGCCGTGAACTGCAGCCTGGGCGTCATGCGGTAGCCGGCGCCCAGGTTGAACACCGCGTAGCCGGCGCTGCGGCCGGAACCCAGGTAATAGGTGCCGTCGGGCCGGTGGCCGTTGTTCTCGTTGCCGCGCGCCAGCGCGCCCGACATGGCCACCATGCTGGCGTTGAGCGTGAAGGCGGGCGACACCTCGTAGTCGGCGAACAGCTTGAGCATCTGGCGCGGAATCAAGGGGATGCGGTCGCCGGGCCGGATGCTGATGGCGCCGTTCAGCCCCGGCGAGCCGGCGCTGGCCGTGTCATTGCTGCTGTTGCTGCTGCCGTTGACGGTTTCGGCGCTCTGGTAAGTGGCATCGAGCAGCGTGTATTGCGCGCCCAGGTTGAGCTTGCCGACCTGGCCGCTCAGGCCCAGCTCCAGCCCCTGGCGGCGCGTCTTGCCGAAATTCTTGAAGTAGCCAAAACCGGCCTGGTTGTCGGCCACGAACAGGATGTCGTCATGGTTTGTGGCACGAAACACGCCGGCGTTCCATTGCACGCTGCCCGCCGCCGTGCCGCGCAGGCCGGCTTCCACGGTGCGCGTGACGACCTGCCTGAGCGGCGGGTCGCCCGCCATGGCGTTGGGCAGCTTGCAGGGCTGGTCCGGGTTAGCGCAGCCGAGTTCGATGGCCGTCGGCGCGCGGCTGCTTTCGCTGTAGCCGGCGTAGGCATTGAGGTTTTTTGCCGGGGTGTAGGTCAGGCCGATGGCCGGGTTCAGGCGTGAAAAGCGGTGGTCGCCGCTGAGCGAGGCGCTGTCGCCGTCGGCATGGATCTGGTCGCGGTTCTTGACCGAGGTGGTGTTGTAGCGGCCCGAGAGCGTCAGGTGCAGATTGTCCTGCAGCGACAGCGTGTCGCTGGCGAACACGCTCCAGGTCTTGATGCGGCCGGTCAGGTCAACCCGCGTGTCATACGGCTCGCCGTCCACGTCGCCGCCGCTGACGCCGTCGCCAAAGGCATTGACGCCGGTGATGCTGCGGTCCGGGTTCAGGTAGCCCAGCTGCGAGGACTGCGCAAAGCTCACCCGGCTGGCGTCGTAGCCCGCACCTAGCACGAACTGGTTGCGCTTGCCGGCCAGGTCGCCCAGCCAGGTCAGCTGGCCGGACAGGCCGTAGTTCTGCTGCGCCGTCTGCGTGCGGTTGATCAGGCCGTTGCATTTCTCGGCAGGCTCGTCGTTGAGCAGCGCCTGCCCAATGCAGCGCCACTTGGGAAACGGCGTGTTCGCGGCATTCGCGCCGCTGGCCGGAAAGCCGCTGTAGCCGGCCGTCGCCAGCGCCGCGCGTTCTGCCGCGCTCGGCTGGTACACCGACTGGTCCAGCGAGTCCTCGTTGATGTCGCCGTTGTAGGTCGAGGTCTTGATGTCGCGGTAGTAGGCATTGCCGGAGAACAGCAGGCTGTCATTGACTGAATGGCTGACCGCCAGATTGAGCAGCGTGGAGCGGTTCTGCGTGATGTCGGGCTTGGTGTACACGCTGCTGCGGCTGGCCGCCAGCAAACCCTGCTCCTGCAGGCCGTTGCCGTTCAGCTGGTTGTCGGCGTGGGCCAGCGTCAGCTTGAGGTCGGTGCCGCCGCTCTGCCAGCCGAGCTTGCCGAACAGCTGGCGCACGTCGGACGGCGAGTCGTCGCGCCAGCCGCGTTCCCTGAACACATTGGCGTCCACATACCAGTTCAGCCCCTTGTCGTTGAAGCCGCCATGCTCGAACTCGACGGCGCGGCGTGCGTTGCTGCCCAGCGTGGTCTGCAGCGAGGTGCCCGGATTGCTTTTGCCGTCCTTGGTCTGCACCGACAGCGCGCCGCCCAGCGTATTGAGGCCAAACAGCGGGTTCGAGCCCGGCATCAGCGTCATCGACGCAATCGCGCCGCGCGGAATCAGGTCCCAGCTCACCACGTCGCCAAAGGGCTGGTTCATGCGAACGCCGTCCATGTACACCGACAGGCCCTGCGGCGTGCCCAGCAGCGGCGAGGCCGTGTAGCCGCGGTAGCTGACATCGAGCTGGAAGGGGTTGCCCTGCATCTCGTTGACATGCACGCTGCCCAGCCGGCGGTTCATGAACTCGCCCAGCTCCAGCGCGCCGCTGGCCTCTATGTCGCGGCGGGTGGCGCTTTGCACCGGCGCGGCGATTTCGTTGCGTGGCTGGCCGATGCCCGGCAGCGGCGTGGAGCCGATGACCTCGACGGTGGACAGCGCCGGTTCCTGCTGCGCCTGGGCATGGAGGTTGAATGCGGCCGCGAGCGCCAGCGCGAGGGCCGTGCGGGGCCAGCGTTGCCGCCCGTGGTGAACAACTGAATGGGGCATGGGGTCTCCTGTTTTTAATGAATGGCGTTTGCGTTGCCGGTGCACGGGTCCGGGCTGGCGCAGCGCTGCAACTATAGGCAGGCGCCTGCCGCAAGCCTCGGGATTTGCGCCCTCAAAACCCGGGAAAAATTCCCGGCGTCCGTTTTTTTGCGTGGTACGAAACCTGCAGTAAACGCTGATGACTTGGACAGGGGCGGACGATGGATCTCAGGCGACGGTTGGTGGGTTATCTCGGGATGCTGCTGCTGGGGCTGATGGTCATGGCCGTGCTGGTCAGCCTGCGCTCCCTGCGCAGCGATGTCACCACCGAGGTCGCCGCCTCGGAACAACTGGTCAGGGTGCTGCTCGATACCGGGCGTATCGAGCGCGACCTGCCGCCTGCCGAGGCCGCTGCGCGCCTGCAGGCGATCCTGGACAGCGGCCCGCTGCGCCATCTGAGCGTCAGCAGCGGCACGGCGCCTGCCGCTGAACACAGCGCTTCGCAGGCCGGCTGGCTGGCCGGCGTGCTCGGCCTCGCGCCGGCCAGCGGCGCCGGCCAGCTGATCCGCGTCGGCGAGCAGTTACTGCGCATCGCGCCCAACCCGGCCTCGGAAATCGAGGAGCGCATGGGCGACACTGTTCATCTTTGTATGACGCTGCTGCTCTTTTCTGGAGCAACCCTGCTGGTCGCCTGGTGGTCGGCTGATCGCGCGCTGACGCCGGTGCGCGAACTGCAGGCCGGGCTGCAACGCCTGGCGCGCGGCGAACCGGCGGCGGGCCTGCCGGCTTTTGCGCTGCGCGAATTCAGCCAGGTCGCCGCTGCCATCGACGCGCTGGCCGCCGCGCTGTCGAGTTCGCGCGCAGCGCAGCGGCAACTGGCGCGCCAGCTGATCCAGGTGCAGGAAGATGAACGCCGCGCGCTGGCCAGGGAACTGCATGACGAGATGGGCCAGACACTGACGGCCATCGGCGTCACCGCCGCCTATCTGGAGCGCCATGCCGGGCAACTGGCGGCCGGGCAGATCGTCGAATGCGCGCAGGATCTGCGCCGCGATGTCCGCACCAGCCGCGAGCAGCTGCGCGGCATGCTCAAGCGGCTGCGGCCGCACGGCCTGGACGGGCCGGGACTGGCCAGCGCCCTGCGAGAACTGCTTGCCAGCTGGCAGCAGCGCGCCTGCGCCATCAGCTTTCGGTTCGAGATGCCGGCCAGGCTGCCGCCGCTGGGCGAGGACGCCGGGCTGGTGCTCTACCGCGTGGTGCAGGAGGCATTGACCAATGTGGTCCGGCACAGCGGCGCCACCCGCTGCCGGGTGAAGATCGAGGCGCACGCCGGGACGCTGAGGCTGCGCATCGAGGATGACGGCTGCGGCCTGGCGCCCGGTGGCCCGCATCGCGGCGGCGGCCTGCTGGGGATAGAGGAACGGCTGGACATGGTGGGCGGGCGCCTGGCGCTGGAGCCGGCGCAGCCGACGGGCCTGTCGCTTCAAGTCGTCATTCCACTGACCGAAACACAAGCGAATGAGGAGCAGGAATGATTCAGATTATTCTGGTCGATGACCACGCCGTCGTGAGGACCGGCTACCGCCGGCTGCTCGATGCCGAGCCGGGCCTGCGGGTCGTGGGCGAAGCCGCCAGGGCCGATGAAGCCAACGCGCTGGTGCTGCGCACCGCCCCCGATGTGGCGCTGGTGGACCTGAGCCTGCGCGGCAGCAGCGGCATCGAGGCGATACGCGGCATGCTGGCCCGCCGCCCCGCGCTGAAAGTGCTGGTGCTGTCCATGCACGAGGACGCCGGCCACATCACCCAGGCGCTGCGCAGCGGCGCGCATGGCTACCTGACCAAGCATTGCGAGCCCGAGGAGGTGATCGACGGCATCCGCCGCATTGCCCTTGGCAAGCGCGTGTTCTCGCCGGAAGTCGCGCAGATCCTTGCCGAAGAGGCGCAGGGCGGCGAGGGCGCATTCGCCCATCTCACCCCACGGGAGTTCGAGGTGCTGCGCCTGCGTGTGCAGGGCGGATCGGCCAGCGACATTGCCAGCTCGATGCAGCTCAGCCCGAAAACCATCCTCAACTACCTCACGCTGATCCGGCAAAAGCTCGATGTCGAGAATGATTTCAAACTGCTCCAGCTCGCTGCGCGCCACGGTCTCATGACCCTGCATCCCACTGAGGCCTGAGGTTGCGAGGTGCGTCTATCGGCCTTAAGGCGTTGGCGCCATCGCGCCGCAGGCCTGCCGGGCCGCCAGCGCCTGCTTCAGCTCGCGTTCCACGCGGCGCTTTTCACCGGCGCCGAGCTGCGTGGCGACCTCGACCCGCAGCGGGCTGCAGCACAGCCACAGGCGGTCCTTGCGCGGGCCGCCCCGCTCCAGGTGCGCCCAGGCCGGATTCATGCGGTAGTGCCAGGTATCCAGGCCGCGCACCACCTCGATGGCCAGTTGGCCTTCCGGGCTGAAGCTGATCTGCTCGCCATCGGCCGCATGCAGCATGTAACCCACGAACAGCGCTCCGGCCACGGTGATCTCCAGCAGGCTCCACAGCGGAATCAGCCACAGGCCGTGCCAGCCGAAGGGCAGGGCAATCGCTGCGCTGAACACCGCCAGCGCGGCATAGGCCTGCAGCAGCTGGCCGGGCGTCAACGCGCAGCGCCGCTTCAAGCGCCACCGGAGCGCGTCTTCAACGGGGCTTGGGGCGGGCGTGCAGGCGGTTGTCAATGGGCGGGCCATCGGCCAGAAAATACACCGGCGCCCAGCCAAAAGCAAACTCAACCCTGCTGGCGACGCTGTTGAAACCGGCCAGCCGCAGCGGGTGGCCGGCAGGGCGGCGCGGCAGGCCGCAATGATCTGTCCCGGCCGTCCTAAAATACCCCAGCCATGTCCGAACACACTCCCCCCAAACCTCCTGCCTCCGGCGCCGTGCGCGTTCGCTCCCAGCCGGCCGATGCCGGCGCCCCCGCGCCGACCGTGCGCCTGAACAAACGCATGGCCGACCTCGGCCTGTGCTCGCGCCGCGAAGCCGACGACTGGATTGCCCGGGGCTGGGTGCGCGTCAACGGCGCGCCCGCCGTGATGGGCCAGCCGGTGGCCGCCAACGCGCGCATCGAAGTCGCCCGCGAAGCCGAGCAGCAGCAGCGCCAGCAGGTCACCATCCTGATCAACAAGCCAGTCGGCTACGTCAGCGGCCAGGCCGAGGACGGCCACGAGCCGGCGGTGGTGCTGGTGCAGCCCGAAAACCGCTGGCGCGAATGCAACAGCCGCATGCGCTGGGGCTTCGAGCAGCTGCGCGGCCTGGCGCCGGCCGGCCGGCTCGACATCGACTCGATTGGCCTCCTGGTGCTGACGCAGGACGGCCGCGTGGCGCGCCAGCTCATCGGCGAAGACTCGGACATGGAAAAAGAGTACCTGGTGCGCGTGAGCTACGGCGCCGAAAACGTCAACGTGCAGGCCGCGTTTCCGCGCGAAAAGCTGGCCCTGCTGTGCCACGGCCTGAGCCTGGACGGCCAGCTGCTCCGCCCCGCGCAGGTCAGCTGGCAAAACCCCGAGCAGCTGCGCTTCGTGCTCAAGGAAGGCAAGAAGCGCCAGATCCGCCGCATGTGCGAGCAGGTCGGCCTGTTCGTGACCGGCCTGAAGCGCGTGCGCATCGGTCGCGTCAACCTGGGCCACCTGCCGATTGGCCAGTGGCGCTACCTGATGCCGCACGAGCAGTTCTGAGCCGGATTTTTAATAAAATAGACATCTTTCGCTTGTGCAATGGTCATTTGTGGCTATGTAATTAATAGCAATTCGGCTACTGAAAGGCACCGCCCAAGCAGTCGTTGCTTGCGCAGCGCGGCTTAGCGCTCGCGCTGAACCGCGAAATCCACGGTGGTCAGCTGGCGTACCTGCAGCGTGGTGTGGACCGGGTCGCGCAGCACCGGGCTCCACGGCAGCGGCACATTGTCCGGCGATATCTCGATCAGGTGCTCGCCGGCTGCCACGGCCGGGAATTCGTAGCGGCCCTGGGCGTCGGTGCGCGTCACGAAGCGCCGGTCCAGCATGATCGTGACTCCCGGCACGCCCGCCTCGGAGGCCTCGCGCCGGCCGTTCGCATCCGCATCGAAAAAAACCGTGCCGCCAAGGGTGCCGGCGCCGCTTCCCGGCAGGCCGCCCAGCGGCGCCCGCGCCGAACCGGCGCGGCCTTCGTAGCTCAGCAGCAGTTGCACGCTGCGGCTGGTTGGCGTGGCGGCCACCGTGGGCAGCGTCGCGGCGGTGAGGGCCGAGACCACCAGTGCCGACAGCGGTTCCTGGCCGCGCGTCTGGGTATAGCGAAGCGCCAGCGACCAGCCGGAAGCTGACAGCCAGCGCGCCCCAATATTGGCGTTCAGCGACTTGGCCCCGTCACTGCGCTGGGCGCCACGAAGCGCCGCATCGAGCGACCATTGCGACACGGGCGACACCGAGCCCAGCAGGCCCCATATCCATCCGGTGCCGGGCGCCGTCCCGCCTGCAACGCGCTCCCATGCCAGCGAGGTGTTCAATGAGGCCGGGAAAATCACCGGCCAGCCCTGGTCAACCCCGAAGCGGGTGGTGCGGCTGCCGCCGGTGTTGGCAAAGTCGCTGCGCCACTGGGTCTGCCCCCAGTCAGACGTTTGGTCCCAGCTCAGCAGCAGCGCCTGGCCGGGGCTGGTGATGGCGCGCAGGTTCAGCGCGGCGCCTATCGAATTGCGGGTGTCCAGGCGATAGCGGCCATTGAGGTTGAGGAAGGCGCTGCGCCCCGTGGACAGGCTGCCCGGCCCCGCGCGGCTCACGCTGTCGCTGAGTTCCGTCGCGAACCCGGCCTGCCACTGGCGCGTGCTGGTGTCGGCTTGCCAGTACGCGCCCTGCAGGTCGCTGGCCAGAACAGCAGTGCCCCAGCGCAAATTGGGCTCGAAACGGAACACCCCGGCGGTGTTGCGCCAGCGCTCGGTTCGCCATGCGGCGTCCGCCCACAAGCCAAGGGCGTCACCGCTGCGCGAGGAGGTGCTTCGCACGGCATTGCCCTGCAATCGCAGGCCGCCCTGGCGTTCGCTGACGGGCGTTGATCCGGGCGCCAGGCTTTCGGCCCAGGGTGCCGCACCCTCCCAGGCCGTGGCCGCGAAGAAGGCGCGGGTGTCTTGCGCGCTGCCAGAGCCGGCGCCCTCGGTGATGCCGCGCCCGTCGAACACCTGAAACGCCGCATTGCCGCGTGTGCCGGCAGTGCCCGTTGGCAACCGGAACTGGCCGCCTGCCGAGGCGACCCGGCCGCCGGAGGGCTGAAAGCCCGCCAGGTCCAGTCCGTTAAACAGGCCGGTGCGGCCTGCGGCCGCGTTCAGGTCGATGGCGTCGCCCTGGTACCACTGCCCGCCGAGTCCCCGGATGGGCGTGGTGGGCAGAAAAACCCGGCCAATGCCGCGCGCCAGCGAGGTGCTGCCGGTGTTGATGTCGCCCGCGCCGTGGTTGGCGCGCCAGCCAGCGTCCAGCGGCATCGCGCGCTGGTCGATGCGCCAGGTGCTGGCCTTCAGCCCGCTGACGGTTTCATCCGCGCGTTGCTGGGTGAGGTTGGCATTGATCGACAGGGCGCCGTGGTCGGGCGTGTCCAGAAAGCCGCCCACGCCGACGGCGCGCGAGAGGGTCGTGCTCGCGCCGCGCTGCGAGAACACGGAGGCGTCCACCCGCAAGCTGCGCGGCCAGCCGGTGGCGTTGTACTCGCCGGCGGCGGGCTCAAGGTCGTCTTCGGGCAGGGCGGAGGGGGCCATCACGCGGTCAACATACGGCGCGTCGGAGGTGGACGGATTGGCTCCTTGCGCCAGCACGGCTGTGGCCGCACTGGCGGCCAGGCCCGCCAGTGCGGTGCGCAGCCAGGCTGAACGCGTGGCAACCCGGGGGCGCACCGGCCGGGCGGCTCCCTTCATGGCGCGAAGCGCTGATCCAGGTTTTCCGTCTGGCCTTTGCCCCACTCCAGCTTGCCGCGCACCGTCACCGGAAACTTCACCTCTACTTCGGTGTCGGTGTCTCCGGGGCGCGTGGCAATGAGCGCTACGCTGCGCGTCTCGCCGGCCAGGATGGGCAGTGAACTCGGCGCGAATTCCAGCGTTTTTCCGGAGGCGTCGGTACCCGACAGGAATCCGCCCAGCCGGCCGTGGGCCGCGCCGCTGTTGTGTATTTTCAGTACCGGCGTGGCTTTGCCGTTGACCAGCTGCACGCTCGATCCCGTCACGCTGAGTGCCGGCGCGGCACCGCCCAGGGCCACGTACACCACCACGCCGAGCCGGGCTGAAAATGGAATGGCCGGGCCGCCCTTGGCGCGGCTGACTTGCTCTTCACCTTCGAGCATGATGGCAAAGCGGCACTCGCCGGGTGGTGCGTCAGCGGGCGGGCTGATTTCGAAGCGGAAGCGATGCGGGCGTCCGCCAGAAACGGAGAGGTCGCGGCGCTCAATGGCCACCCAGGGGCGGCAGCTTCCCGGCTGCAACTCGTCATGGAAAATGACCGAGTTGTCTTCGCTCAGTGACCAGTCGGCTGTTTTTGTGCTAAGAACGGTGGCCTCGGGCGAGGCATTGGTGATTTCAAGCACCTGGCGGCTGCGTTCACCGGCTTTGAGTTCAAGCTCGAAACGCGGCGGCGAGACGGCCAGTGCAAATTCGCCAGCCAGCGCATGCGGTATGCCGCACAGGGTAAAAAGCGCCAGGGTGGCCGTCGTGCGCCAGCGACGGGCTGCTGAATACGGGCGTGTCATGGGGTATCTACCTCGAAATAAAACTGCAGGGATTGCTGCGAAGTCAGCGCCCGGCCATCGGTCCTGAGCGTGAGGTCCAGGGTTTCTTCCAGTGAGGCGACATTGGCCACACCTTCAAAAACAAGCACGCGCCCGCCGGAGCGCAAGGCGCCGGGCATCAGGCGGCCTTGCGTGCGCCAGGTCGCGTAAATGGGCTCTGCGGTTGCGGGGGCCAGCGCCATGTAAAGCCGCACCGGCTGGTTGAGCCAACGCGCCAGGTTCAGGCGCAGCCCGACGCGCACGCTGGCCTCCACCGAATTGTCGGCGCCGCGTCCCGGCACCAGTTGCTTCCAGCGCATCTGCACGAGGCCCTGGCTGACGATGGTGCCGCTGTCATCGACCCGGCTGGTGGCCGGGCTTGCAGCGCCGCACCACAGCAAGGCAGCGGCAAGGATGATGGCCAGGGGTGGCCCCGGAAATCGTGGGGTGCGGGACTTCATTCAGGGCGCTGTCAGGGTGTAGCTGACCCGGCCGTTGAAGGTTCCGGCGGGCACCAGTTGGGCATTGGCGTAGTTGAACTGCAGGCAGCTTTCAAACCAGGTGTTGCGCGCGACGCTCAGCAGGGTCTGCGTCGCACCGCCCACGAAGGTGCCGCTCGGGATGGTGGCCGTGGGATCGCCATTGCCGCCAGAAATCCAGGAGATCGTATTGAAGGCAATCGTGTTGCCGGCGCCGCTGACCAGCGTGCTGGGTGCGGTGACGGTGAGGGTGGCGTTCGATGCGGCGCCTGGCGTGCGGTAAAAACCGCCGACGTAAACCTGCGAGGGCACCGAGCAAAAGACAAAGCTGTCGTAAGGGCTGATGGTGACGGTGCTGTTGGTGGTCATGGCGCGCGTTCCGGCGCCCAGGCTGGCTGCTGGAACGGTCACGGAAACGCTGTTGATCGTTGCATTGTTGCCGGGAACTCCCCCTGAATCGAAGCGCCCGCCGCCGCCGGTCATGGTCCCCGCACCCACCTGCAGGTAAAGGGACCGGGTTCCGGCGGAGATGCTCACGACAAAGGCGTGGCTGGAAGCAGCCGCGAGTGCAACAGTGAGCACGGCGGTCGTGCGCAGGGCCGTAAAAATGGGTTGCCATGGCCGGATCATCACATCGTCACGCAGCCGGTCAGAGCTGGGTCGCCGTATAGGTCACGCGCCCGTTGCGGGCCGCCGTGGCGCCGTAAGTGCCCGCGGGCACCGAGTTGGCGTTGAGGTAGGTGTAAGTCCAGCGGCCCTCGACCCGCACGACTTTGTCGGCTGATTCCAGTGTGGTGGCCGCGCCATCGCCACCGGCTGGAGCCGTGTTGAATGCCGGATGAGGGACTGCCCCGCTGGTAAAGCCCGCTGTGTTGTTCGGCCTCGGCAGGGCGGACGCGGCGACGCTAATCTGGCTCCAGGGAATGGTGTCGCCAGCAGCGCTGGTCAGCGGGCCGGTGGTGGTCGAGTTGAGGCTGAGGCTGCCACTGTTGCCGTACACGCGAATCGTTGCCGCCCCCGCCGTCAGGTCGCCACCGGTGCCGCTGATCTCACTGCCGTCGCCGACGTTCGCGGACGGTACGTCGAAAGTCAGCGTGTCGATCGTGCCGTTGCTGGCGGCGTTGTTGGCTGCGCCCGTGCTGACGCGCAGAAACAGCGCCGGGTTGACAACGATTACAAAGTCGAGATGCGCCGATGCAACGGAGCCAGTCGTGGCTGGACTCACGAATGTCGAGTCTGCCCGCGCCAGCATGGGTACGAACATTGAGGTAACAAGGTTAGAAATCAAAACAATTTTTACAAAATTTTTCATAGCCAACCCAGACTATCCAATAAAGTCCAGGTTGCCTACTTATTTTCATGGAATTTTGTTAAAAAATCGAATTTATCAAATATTGCATCGATTTCAATAATTCAAACAAATGACCAAGGCCTGTTCGGGTCTGGCCGCTGTTCAAAATTCGCAGGTAATTCTCGCCATCCGTTTAGGAATGAGTGGCTCAGAGTTGGGTGGCGGTGTAGGTCACGCGGCCATTTTTGGCAACGGTTCCGCCGTAGGTACCGGCTGCGACTGAATTGGTGTTGAGGTAGCTATAAGTCCACTTGCCTTCAACGCGCACGACCTTGTTGGTGGCGGTTAGCGTGGTCACTGTGCCGGCGCCGCCCGTGGCGCCCAGATTGAACGCCGGGTGGGTGATGGCCGCATTGGTAAAACCCGTCGTGGTGCTGGCCAGCGGAGCCGCTGCCACGCTGATCTGGCTCCAGGGGATGACTTCACCGGCAGTGCCGGTGGTCAGGGGGCCGGTGGTGGTGGAGTTCAGGCTGATATTGCCGCCGTTGCCATAGGTGCGAACGGTCACCGCGCCTGCGGTCAGATCACCGCCGACGCCGGCGATCACGGATGCATCTCCCACGTTCGCGGCCGGCACGGTGTACGTGATGCCGTCAATCGTGCCGTCGGTCGCGGCATTGCCGGAGCTGGTGCCTACGCGCAGGAACAGCACCTGCGGGATGGTCACGGTGAAGTCAAGGCGGGCTGTGGCTGTCGAGCCTGTGGTGGCCGGACTGGTATAGGTGGATTCTGCCCAGGCGGGTGCTGCGAACAGGCCGGCAAGGGACAGGGCGCTGACTAAAAGATGCTTTTTCACGAGGGCTCTTTCTTTGGGTTGAAACAAACAACAAACAAATTCGATGTTAGTGATTGTAATAATTATTGATGAAATCAAGATGTTTTAAAATGTGTGATAGTCGGAAAATAAGCAATATGTCACGCTAAGTCCTTGAAATTGCTGGGTTCATTCAAATTTTTAAACGAATGTAACTTGATATAAAACAACACATTTTTCCTATGATTTTGGTTTTCATGGCCGATAAGTAACAAGTAAGTAACATTTTCCTGCCCCTACACTTAAGCACAGCACTTAAGCACTGATCACCATGCAAAAACAAACCCTTTCCTTCCAGGCCGAAGTTGCCCAGCTCCTCAAGCTCGTCACCCATTCGCTTTACTCCAACCCTGACATTTTTCTGCGGGAGCTGATCTCCAACGCCTCGGACGCCTGCGACAAGCTGCGTTTTGAAGCCTTGAACGATGCCGGCCTGCATGAAAACGACAGCGAACTGAAAGTGCGCGTCAGCTTTGACAAGGCCGCCAAGACCTTGACCATCACCGACAACGGTATCGGCATGTCGCAGCAGGAAGCGATTGACCACCTCGGCACCATCGCCAAGAGCGGCACGCGCGACTTCGTGGCCAAGCTGTCGGGCGACCAGAAGAACGACGCGCAGCTGATCGGCCAGTTCGGCGTCGGCTTTTACTCGGGCTTCATCGTCGCCGACAAGATCACCGTGGAAAGCCGCCGCGCCGGCGTGCCCGCTGCCCAGGGCGTGCGCTGGGTCAGCGAAGGCACGGGCGAGTTCGACGTCAGCGAGATCGAGCGCGCCGAGCGCGGCACCAGCATCATCCTGCACCTGAAGGACGACGCCAGCGAGTACCTGAACGCCTGGAAGCTCAAGGGCATCATCAACAAGTATTCCGACCACATCTCGCTGCCCATCCTGATGCCCAAGGAAGAGTGGAAAGAAGGCGAAAACGACCAGCCCGGCGAAATGGCCTTCACCGGCGAGTGGGAAACCGTCAACCAGGCCGCCGCGCTCTGGACGCGCCCCAAGAAAGACATCACGCCTGAGCATTACGCCGAGTTCTACAAGCAGATCAGCTACGACAGCGAAGCGCCGCTGGCCACCACGCACAACCGCGTCGAAGGTGCTACCGAATACACCCAGCTGCTGTTCATCCCGAGCAAGGCGCCGGTGGACATGTTCAACCGTGACAAGGCGGCCGGCGTCAAGCTCTATGTCAAGCGCGTCTTCATCATGGACGACGCGCAGGCGCTGCTGCCGACCTACCTGCGCTTTGTGAAAGGCGTGGTCGATTCGTCCGACCTGCCGCTCAATGTCTCGCGCGAGTTGCTGCAGGAAAGCCGCGCCGTGAAGGCGATTCGCGAAGGCTGCACCAAGCGCGTGCTGTCGATGATTGAAGACCTGGCCAACAACGAGCCGGAAAAATTCAAGACCTTTTACGCCGAATTCGGCGCGGTCCTGAAGGAAGGCCTGGGCGAGGATTTCGCCAACCGCGAGCGCCTGGCCAAGCTGCTGCGCTTTGCCAGCTCGACCACCGACACCACCAGCGTGAGCTTTGCCGACTACAAGGCGCGCATGAAGGACGGCCAGGACGCGATCTACTACATCACCGCCGACACGCTGGCCGCCGCCAAGAGCAGCCCGCAACTCGAAATCTTCCGCAAGAAGGGCATCGAAGTGCTCTTGATGGCCGACCGGGTCGATGAATGGGCGCTGAACTACCTGAACGAGTTCGACGGCACGCCGCTGCAGTCGGTCGCCAAGGGCGCGGTGGACCTGGGCAAGCTGCAGGACGAGGACGAGAAAAAAGCCGCCGAGGAAGCGCAAACCCAGTTCAAGCCCATCCTGGACAAGCTCAAGGAAGCCTTGAAAGACAAAGCCTCTGACGTTCGCGCCACCTCGCGGCTGGTCGATTCACCGGCCTGCCTGGTGGTGCAGGACGGCGACATGTCCACGCAACTGGCCCGCATGCTCAAGCAGGCCGGCCAGACCGTGCCCGAGGTCAAGCCCATCCTCGAAGTCAATGCCCAGCACCCGCTGGTCAGAAAGCTCGAAGCCAGCGCCGAACTGGCCAGCTTCGACGACCTGGCCAACATCCTGTTCGACCAGGCCCTGCTGGCCGAGGGCGGCATGCCTGCCGACCCGGCGGCCTATGTGCGTCGCGTGAACGCCTTGCTGGTGTAATGCCGCGCTGCCGGCCTGAGCGGGTCGGTTGCCGAAAGTCCCGCCGGGCTCTGCCTGCCGGGACTTTTCCTTTTTGGGGTGGGGCGCTGGCGGGCGGGCCAGGAATTTGCCCCATCGCCAGGCCTTCATAATGGGGCGATGCAAATCAAGAACAGGCCGTCATGGCTCATCCGCAGCGCGGCCATCGTGCTGTGGCTGTGCTGCGGCAGTTCCATGGCGGCCGAAGGCCAGCTCTGGTTCGACGGCGAAAGACCCGGCGCGCAGGCCCGTGAAGCGGTTCAGCTGCTGGCGGCTGCTGCCACCCACGGCCTGGTGCCGCAGGACTACGACGCCAGCGCGCTGGGGCTGGCTGTCAGCCGTGCCGCGCAGGGTTCGCCGCCACAGACCGCCAGCATGGCGCACCTTGAGCAGGCGCTGAGCACGGCCATGGAGCGCTACCTGTCCGACGTGCACCGGGGCCGTATCGACCCGCAAAAGATCCATCACAACTTCAGCCCGCCGCAGCGCGAGGCGTTCGACGCGGCGGCCTACCTGCAGGCGGCCCTGGCAGCCCGGCGGCTGACCGACGCTGCGTCCGAAGCCGCGCCGCGCCTGCCGATTTACGCGCAGTTGCGCGAGGCCCTGGCGCGCTACCGCGAGCGCGTCAACCATCCGGCCTGGCGCCAGCCTTTGCCGCGCCTGCCGGGCGGCAAGGCGGGCAAGCTGGCGCCGGGGCAACGCTATGCGGGGCTGGCCCTGCTGGCCGAGCGGCTGACCGTGCTGGGCGACATGGCGCCTGGCCTGCCCTTGCCTGCGCGTTACGAGGGGCCGCTGGTGGACGCGGCCAAGGCTTTTCAGCAGCGCCATGGCCTGGCCGCCGACGGCGTGATCGGCACAACCACGCTGGCGCAGCTGCAGGTGATGCCCGCTGCCCGCGTGCGGCAGATCGAACTGGCCCTGGAGCGCCTGCGCTGGACGCCGCTGCTGCAGGGGCCGCGCATGATTGTCGTCAACATCCCCGAGTTCGTGCTGCGCGCCTACGAGGTGCAGGACGGCCAGATCCATGTGCAGCAGGAAATGAAGATCGTCGTCGGCAAGGCGCTGGACACGCGTACCCCTTTGTTCGATGAAGACATGCGCTTCATCGAGTTCAGCCCGTACTGGAACGTGCCGCCTTCCATCGCCCGCGCCGAAATCGTGCCCCGGCTGCGGCGCGACCCCGGCTATCTGGCGCGCGAGGAGATGGAGTTCGTCTCGGCCGGCGGCCGCGTGGACCGGGCAGCCTCTGCGGGGCTGCTGGGCGCCGTGCTGACCGGCCAGTCGCGCATCCGCCAGCGGCCGGGGCCGAAAAATGCGCTCGGCGACATCAAGTTCGTGTTTCCGAACCGCGACAACATCTACCTGCATCACACGCCGGCCACGCAGCTGTTCGAGCGCGACCGGCGCGACTTCAGCCATGGCTGCATCCGCGTCGAGCATCCGGTGGAGCTGGCCAAATTCGTCCTCAAGAACATGCCGGAGTGGACGCAGGAGCGCATCCAGAAAGCCATGCACCGGGGCGAGTCCGCCACGCTCAGGCTGACCGAGCCGGTGCCCGTGCTGATTGCCTACGGCACCACGCTGGTGAAGGACGGCCGCACTTTTTTCTTTGACGACATCTATGGGCTGGACCGCCTGCTGGACGCTGCCCTGCGCAAGCATTCAGGTTCGCTCGCGCCCACCACCGGAGACAACTCATGACCGCTCCCACGACCCTGGCCCGCCGCCACTTCCTGCGCCACACGGCCCGACTCGCTGCCGCCGCAGCCCTGCCTGCACTCGCCTCGCGTGCCGCCCTGGCCTCGGTGCCGGACGCGCGCGGGCTGGCGCTGGTGCATACCCACACCCACGAGAAAATCGACCTGGTGTATGCCAGCGGCGAGCGCTATGTTCCCGAGGCGCTCGGCTGGCTCAACCGTTTCCTGCGTGATCACTACACCGGCGACATCGGGGTGATCGACCCGCAGGTGTTCGACCTGCTGCACAGCGTGCAGCAGGCGCTGGGCAGCAGGGGCGCGTTCGAGGTGATCTCCGGCTACCGTTGCCCGGCCACCAACAGCCACCTGCGCCAGACGCGCAGCGGCGGCGTCGCCACGAAAAGCCTGCACATGGAAGGCCGCGCGATTGACATTCGCCTGCCCGGCGTGCCGCTGGCCGACCTGCACCAGGCGGCGCTGTCGCTGCGCGCGGGCGGCGTCGGCTTTTATCCGCGCGAGCAGTTCGTGCATCTCGACACGGGCCGGGTGCGCAACTGGTGAAATGACGCTGGCGATGCCGTGGTGTCAAGGCTGCTTGCCGCCCAGATACCTGAACGGGTTGACCGGCTCGCCTTTCCACCACTGTTTTTCCGGACCCAGCCGGAAGAGGGCGAAATGCAGGTGCGGCGCGTCCGGGCTGGCGTTGCCGGTTGAGCCGACATAGCCGATGACGCTGCCGCGCCGCACCGCCTGGCCTTCCGCCAAGCCATCGGCATAGCGGTCCAGGTGCGCGTAGTAGTAGGCAAACCGGCCGGTCGGGTCGAACTGGTAAATCGTCATGCCGCCGGGCTGGCTCAAGAACAGCTTGACGATGCGCCCGTCGTCCACCGCCAGTACCGGTGTGCCGCGTGGCGCAAGGATGTCGATGGCCTCGTGGCCCCGCTGGTTGCTGTCTCGGCCGTCGCCAAAGGTGTCGCGCAGGTCGCTTGCCGCGATGCCCTGCACCGGCAGCAGCAGGGCCGGCGGTTCGGCCGGGGCACCTGCAACTGCCGCAGGCGCTGAACCGGCTGGCGCCGAGAACGCGCCGCAAGTCACGGCAAGGCAGAGCAAGGCCACCCCGAGGCGGCCCATGCTCCGGCGATCAAGCAACGCCTCAAGCATGAACATCCACGGCAAAGCCGGGTTTGACGACCTGCGCCACGCGCAGCACATCCCAGTTGGTCAGGTGGATGCAGCCGTTGGACTCGGATGCGCCGACGCGCTCCGGTTCGGGGGTGCCGTGAATGCCCCAGTGCGCTTTGCTCAGGCCCAGCCAGTACACGCCGACCGGGTTGTTCGGCCCGGCAGGAATGATGGCCTTGGTGTCGGTTTTCTTCGTGCCCTTGAGCAGCGCCGGGTTGAAGGTGAACACCGGGTCTTTCGCGGCATTCTTGATCTCCATGCGGCCAATCGGCAGCGGGTCCGATGCGCCGCCCATGCTGATCGGGAAGGCGGCGACCGGCCGTTCTGCCTTGTCGAGCAGATACAGCACATGTTCGGATTTGTCGATGCGGATGGACACCGCCCCGGCCGGTGCCTTGTCGCCGCCGGGGGCCGGAACAATGATCTTGTCGCCGGCTTTGAAGGTGCTGCCCCGGTTGGCATCGCGCAGCCATTTCGGGCTGCAATGGAATTTTTCGCCCAGCGCTTCCTGAAGGGTTTCGTGACCCAGCGACTTGAGTTGCGCGCGCTTCATCATGTCGGCTGGCAGCTTGGCATAAGGGCCGGCGGCATCTTCAGGGGTGATGGTGTATTCGGCCAGCACCGGCGCAGGCGCGTCGCCCGCCAGCGCTTTCCAGGTGCCTGCGTCGATGCGGCCGGTTGATTTCTGGCCGTTCGCCGTCTGGAACGCCGCCACCATGCGGCGCATGTTGGCACCGAAGGCGCCGTCGATCTCGCCCGGAGAAAACCAGGCATGGTCGAGCAGGATCTGCGCCCGCAGCACGGCCTCGCCGCGCACGCCCTGCACCAGTGCAGGCAGGTCGGTGGCTGCGTTGACGCGCTCCATCAGCGCGGTGCCCGTGGGGGCGGCGGCCGCAGGTTTGCCTTTGCCGTGTTGAGCGGCGGCAGCCGGAAACGCGGTGGCGGCTGCCAGCCAGCCGAGCAGTTGCCGGCGGGTGATCAGGGAAGTGGTTTGCATGAGTCGGGGCTTCGTAATGGAAATAGCCCATGGTAGAAGCCGCACCAGCGCAAGCCTGTCAGCCAACAGCGTGTTGCAGGGTCGCTGCAAACCACCTTGTGACAGCGTTCCTGCGCCCGGTTTTTGCCCGGGGCAAAGGGCTGAACGGGACTTTATGCCACCAGCGGCGCGGCCTGCATGGCCTCGGTCTGCTCGATGAGCATGTCCACCTGGCCTTTCCAGTAGTCGCTGGAGCCGAACCACGGGAAGTTGATCGGAAAGATCGGGTCGTGCCAGCGCTGGGCCAGCCAGGCGCTGTAATGCACCAGGCGCAGCGTGCGTAGCGGCTCGATCAGCCTGAGTTCGCGCCGGTCGAACTCGCCAAACTCGTCGTAGCCGTCCACCAGCGCACCGAGCTGCCGCAGCTGCTGGGCGCGCTCGCCCGACAGCAGCATCCACAAGTCCTGCACCGCCGGGCCGGTGCGCGCATCGTCCAGATCGACAAAATGCGGGCCGGCCAGCGGCAGGCCTTCGGGCGTCCACAGGATATTGCCGGGGTGGCAGTCGCCATGCAGGCGCAACTGGCGCACATGGGGAACGCTGTCAAACACGCCTTTGGCAACCGCCATGGCTTCGTCGAACGCCTTGCGCCAGCGCGATTCCATGTCCAGCGGCAGATAGCCGCCGTCCAGCAAAATCTCGCGTGAGCAGTAGCCAAAGGTTTGCAGGTTCAAGGCCGGGCGATGCACGAAAGGCCGCGCCGCGCCCACGGTATGGATGCGCGCCAGAAAACGGCCTATCCATTCGAGAACGTCCAGGTTCTCCAGTTCGGGCCGGCGCCCGCCCCGGCTGGGCGACACGCTGAAGCTGAAGCCCTTGAAATGGTTCAGCGTCGAGCCGTTCAATTCGAGCGCACCGACCACCGGGATTTCAGCCGCCATCAGCTCGGTGGCGAAAGCGTGTTCTTCCAGGATCTGGGCATCGGTCCAGCGGTCAGGCCGGTAAAACTTGACCACCACGATGTCGCCGGCCAGTTCCGCGCTGCCGACGGGGCTCTCCAAGTGCACCTGGTACACCCGGTTTTCATAGCTTGACAGCGCCATCAGGCGGCCATCGCCCATCAGTCCGACGCTGGCCAGCGCGTCCAGCACCACGTCGGGGGTCAGGTGTTCGTAAACATGGACGGTGTCGCGCTCCGCAGCAGCCTTGTTGTATTCAGTCATGCCTGATTGTCGTTCCACCGGGGGCCGGGCTTCAAGAGGGATAACGGCAACAAAAAAACCCGCCGGCTTGGGAAGCCGGCGGGCTGTGCGCGCGGCGCAAGGCCGGCGGGCTTATTTCAGCGTGAGGGTCACGTCGATATTGCCGCGCGTGGCGTTCGAGTACGGGCAGACCTGGTGCGCGGCATCGACCAGCGCCTGTGCGGCGGTGCTGTCCATGCCGGGCAGGGAAATGTCCAGGCGCACGGCAATCCCGTAGGCGTTGGGAATCTTGCCCAAGTCAACGCTGGCGTCAATGCTGGTGCCCTCGGGCAGGGTGATTTTCTGCATGCCGGCCACCGCCTTCAGGGCGCCGATGAAACAGGCCGAGTAGCCGGCGGCGAACAGCTGCTCGGGGTTGGTGCCGGTGCCGGAGGTGCCGGGCGAACTCAGGGTGATGTTCAGGCGGCCGTCATCGGATTGGGCCTGACCGTCGCGGCCGCCGGTGGTGTGGGTGTGGGCGGTGTACAGCACTTTTTCGAGTTGCGTGGTCATGGTGACTCCTTTGAAAAGCCCCGGAATGGAGGCGGGTTGAAAAACTGGAAATGCGTGGATGAAAAAAACGGCTCAGGCAAGCAGTTGCCGGCGCAAGGCCTGCACCTGCTGGGTCAGCGACACCAGGTCGGGAATCGAGCAGTGCGTGGCGCTCAGGATGCAGCCGGGGATTTTTGCGGCCTGCTCCTTGAGCGCGCGGCCGGCGATGGTCAGCGTGATGTGGACGCGGCGCTCATCCTCTGCGGCGCGCAGGCGCGTCACCAGCCCTGATGATTCGAGCCGCTTGAGCAATGGCGTGAGCGTTCCAGAGTCCAGGAAAAGCCGCCCCCCCAGCTCGGACACCGACAAGCCATCGCGCTCCCACAGCACCAGCAGCGCCAGGTACTGCGGATAGGTGATTCCCAGCGCATCAAGCAGCGGCTTGTAAATCCGGGTCATGGCCAGCGACGTTGAATACAGCGCAAAGCACAGCTGGTTGTCCAGCCGCAGCATGGCGTCGGCATGGGCGCTGTCCGGCGCCTGGGCTGGCGTATCGGTGGGTATTTCGTTGGGTATGGCTAAATTATTGCACACAATTAAATTGTGTGCAATGTAATTGACCAGAGCTGAAGCGCAAGGTCATGCAAGGGCAGGGCGCTGCCTCAAAAAGCGCGGTACTAAACTTGGCGGTCATGCAAAAAAACAGCCCACCCTCCACCGACAAATCCACCGGCAAGCCTTCCCGCAAGGCGTTGGCCGCAACCCATGCGGCAAAGCCCGCGCAGGTCATTGAAGAACTGCGGCCCGGCCAGTCGATTGAACTGCTCAAGGAGCTGCACATCCTGACCCGCGAAGGCAAGCTCAACCAAGACACCCGGCGCAAGCTCAAGCAGGTCTATCACCTCTACCAGTTCATCGAGCCGCTGCTGAATGAAGTTTCCGCGAGCGCCCAAGGCTTCACGCTGGCCGACCACGGCGCCGGCAAGTCCTACCTCGGCTTCATCCTGTATGACCTGTTCTTCAACGTGGCGCACGCGGGCGAGAAGGTCAATGGCCATATCCATGGCATTGAAACCCGTGCCGAACTGGTCGAAAAATCGCGCGCGCTGGCCGCGCGGCTGGGCTTTGCCAACATGTCTTTCCTGAACCTGTCGGTGCAGGAAGCCACCCTGTCCGCCGCGCTGCCGCCCACGGTGGACATCGTCACCGCCCTGCATGCCTGCGACACCGCCACCGACGACGCGATTGCCTTTGGCCTGGCCAAGCAGGCGCGCCACATGGTGCTGGTGCCGTGCTGTCAGGCCGAGGTGGCGGGCATCTTGAAAAAGTCGCGCGCGCTGAACCTGAACAAAACCCCGCTGGCCGAACTCTGGCGCCATCCGCTGCACACCCGCGAATTCGGCAGCCAGATCACCAACGTGCTGCGCTGCCTGCAACTGGAAGCCAACGGCTACCAGGTCACCGTGACCGAGCTGGTCGGCTGGGAGCATTCGATGAAGAACGAACTGATCCTGGCCAGCCGCCCGGCCACGCCGAACGCCGCCAAGACCCGCGCCGCGCAGACGCGCCTGCAGCAGGTGCTGGCGGAGCTTGGCCTGGGCGAGTTGACGGAACGCTTCGCGGCAGCGGCGCCCGAGCCTGAACTGCATTCGTCATAACTCACAGTTAACAGGCTGGTGATTCGAAAAATTTGAACAATCTCGTCAATTAATTTGAACTTTTCGCGCGGAAACGGTTTCTATACTTCGTAGAACTTTCAATGTTTTACGAAAGTTTTTAACCTGTTTCCGTCATGACTTCTGCTGTTTTAACCACCACTCCTTCCCGCTATCACGGCGTTTCCATGGCCCTTCACTGGGTGCTGGCGCTGGCGCTGGCCCTTATGTTTGGCGTCGGCCTCTACATGGCCGACCTGCCGTTTTCGCCCCTGCGCCTGAAGCTCTACAACTGGCACAAGTGGGCCGGCGTTGTGATTCTGGCGCTGTCGCTGGCCCGGCTGACGTGGCGCCTCACCCATCGCCCGCCGGCCTTGCCCCGGCGGATCGAGGCGGCGATGCCGGCATGGCAAGTGCGCGCCTACCACTCCACCCACGGCTTGCTGTATGCGCTGTTTTTCCTCGTGCCGCTGATCGGCTGGGCCTACAGCTCGGCGGCGGGTTTTTCCATCGTGCTGTTCGGCGTGCTGCCGCTGCCCGACTTCGTGCAGCCCGACAAGGCCCTGGCCGCGCTGATCAAGCCCTGGCATGAATGGTCGGCCTTTGCGCTGGCCGGGCTGGTGGCCCTGCATGTGGCCGCCGCCCTCAAGCACCACTGGGTGGACCGCGACGGCCTGCTCCAGCGCATGCTGCCCGGCCTGCGCTGAGCCCGCCTTACTTCTTTTTCTCTTCACCCACTGAAAACCGAACGCATGAACACTTTTTCTTTCACCCTGCGCGCCGCCAGCCTGGCCATGGCCGCCGCGCTGCTTTCGATGTCGGCCCAGGCCCAGGCCCCAGCCGCGCAAAAGCTGATCCCGGCGCAAAGCGAAATTGCCTTTGCCAGCAAGCAGATGGGCGTGTCGGTCGATGGGCATTTCAAGAAGTTCGATGCGCAAATCGCGTTTGATCCCGCCAAGCCCGAAGCCAGCAAGATCGCCTTTGCCATCGACACCGGCAGCGCCACGGTCGGCGCGCCCGAGTCCGATGCAGAGCTGCCCAAGCCCGACTGGTTCAGCGCGGTGAAATTTCCCCAGGCCACGTTCCAGTCAGGCGCCGTCAAGAAAATCGCGCCGGGCAAATACGAAGTGGCCGGTAAGCTGAGCATCAAGGGCAATGTGCGCGATGTCGTGGTGCCGGTGACCCTGAGCCAGGCTGGCGCCATCACCACCGCCAGCGGCGCGTTTGCCATCAAGCGCCTGGCCTTCAAGATTGGCGAGAACGAGTGGGCCGACACCTCGATGGTGGCCGACGACGTGCAGGTCAAATTCAAGCTCGCGCTGACCGGCGTGGGCAAATACTGATTTTTTCTTTAACCTTTCCCTGGAACCCATCCCATGCGTAAATCAATCCTGACCCTGGCCGCCGCAGCCGCCCTGCTGGCCGGCGCGGCCCATGCCGAAACCGCCACCTATTCGATGGACCCGACGCATACCTTTGCGACGTTTGAAATCGGCCACTTCGGCACCAGCACCAACCGGGGCCGCTTCGACAAGAAAGAAGGCTCGGTGCAACTGGACCGCGCCGCCAAGACCGGCAAGGTGGAGGTCAGCATCGACGCCACCTCCGTCAATACCGGCGCCGCCGCGTTTGACAAGCACCTGCAAAGCCCCGACCTGTTCGACGCCGCCAAATACCCGACCATCAAGTTTGTCTCCGACAAGTTCAGCTTCAACGGCGACAAGGTGTCCGAAATCGCCGGCAACCTGACCTTGCTCGGCAAAACCCTGCCCGTCACGCTGAAAGCCAACCAGTTCAACTGCTACACCAGCCCCATGCTCAAGCGCGAAGTGTGCGGCGGCGACTTTGAAACCACGATTGACCGCACCGCCTTTGGCATGAACTACGGCATCGACTGGGGCTTCCCGAAAAATGTCCGCCTGGTGGTCCAGGTCGAAGCCGTCAAGCAGCAATAAGCGCCTTCGCGCTGGCAAGCCCGGCGTTGCAGCAGAAAAGCCCCGCCAGTTCGTGTGACTGGCGGGGCTTTTTTGAGTGTGCTTCAGGCCTCTGGCGCAAGCAGGATGGTCGTAATATGCTATTAAATAAGTAGCTTATAACGCCCGCGCATACTGCGCATACTGCGCAAAAGCCTTGTTTTGTCTATAAATTGGCGCTACTGCTTGCGCTGCGCAAACACATTGCGCTTGATGTCGGCGGGGTAGGCATAGGTCACGACGCCGCCCTTGACCATGCCCAGCAGCAGCATGTTGGCGGTGAACGCATCCTTGTCGCTGGCGCTGAACGGATGGTCGTAGGTGGCGACTGCGCCGTAATACACCTTTTTCAGGTTTTCCAGCGATGCCTTGATGGCCGGGCCGTCCAGTGAAGCGCTGCGCACCCCGAACAGGCTGTAAAGCAGCAGGTAGGTGCTGTCATAAGCCTGCGCTGCGGGAATCGACGCCGGCACGCTCTTGAGCTTGTATTTGGCCATGTAGCCATTCAGGAAAGCCGTCCGGCGTTCGTTGCCGCGCTGCTCCACGATGAAGGTCTGGGCCATCAGCGTGTCTTCCGCCGCTTCCTTGGCGACATTCACATAAGCCGGAAAACTCAAGGCCCAGGCGCCCACCTGCGGCACCTTCCAGCCCAGCTCCTTGCGCCCCATGGCAATGGCGACGCTCTCGGGGCCCAGGCTGTAGCTGAACACCGCGTTGGCCCCGGCATCGCGGGCGGCCTTGAGTTCGGCCGTCACGTCCTTCACGCCAATAGGAAAGCGCGCCACATGGACCGGCTTGAGGCCATGGCTGGCCAGGGCCGCTATCACGTCCTTCAACCCCGACTCGCCGTAAGCGGTGCTGTCGGCAAACACGGCCACCTTGGTCCAGCCGCGCTTGAAGATGTCATCGACCACAAAGCTGGACTGAACGGCGTCCTTGGCGGAAGTGCGAAAGATGTAGCTGTCTGGCGCGGGGTATTTGGCCGTGAGCTGGGTGCCGGTCGCGCAGGGAATGATGAGCGGGATCTTGCTGTTCTGAAACACCTCCAGCGATTTTGCCGCCACGCCCGTGTTGCAAAAACCGATGACGGCCGTGACCTTTTGCGCGGCCAGTTCTTCGGACGCCTTGCGGCCCTGGTCCGGATTGGCGCCATCGTCCTTGACCACCAGTTCGAGCTTTCGCCCCAGGAAGCCGCCAGCGGCGTTGATCTCGTCCACCGCCAGCTTGACGCCATTGAGCATGGGCACGCCAAAGTCGGCCGAAGGCCCGCTCAGCGGGGCGATCACCCCGATTTGTATCGGCACCAGCGCTGCTCCACCGGTTTGCGCCAGCGTCCCGGCTGCAGTCAAACCCAGCAGGCTCGCCGTCAACAGGCGGCAGGCGGTCGGTATTATTTTTGATTGAATTGAAAACATCAGAGAAATCTTTCTTTTTTATACATATTGTTACGAAATCTGATTCGATTTTGAGTCGTACCAGCCGACACGGCTTCCAGGCGGTTTTTGTTTCTGGAAACAGTGGCTCCTCTCTTTCGCTGAATCACTTTGGGCAGCGTTGTCCACGCTGCTCAAAGGCTATTGAAGCATTTGAACTTTAACTTCTAATTACAAATTAACAGAGGGATCGAAAAAGCGCCAAAGATTTTTCAAGGGCAAGCTTTGCCTGTATGAGGGGTTTTTCCTTGCGAAGGCTGGATTGCTGTGCGTGGATGTATTTGCAGCCCTGGCCGCCACAGGCTGCCGTGCAGTCAGGTGAAATCAGCATTGAATCGCACCGGCGCTTGGCGTACCTTTGCGGGGCAAGCACAAAACGGCAATTCAGCCATTCATCAAAGGGACCACCATGCAATCACGCTTGAGACTCGCACTTCTGGCTTCGGCCGCCATCCTGGGCGCTTGCGCGCCGATGCCATCGACATCGCAGCATCCCATGAGCCCGATGAGCTTTTTCGTGACCAGCGCCAACCCGGGCAAGGGCGCCGACCTGGGCGGCCTGGCCGGCGCCGATGCCTATTGCCAGACGCTCGCCACCTCGGTCAATGCCGGCGGCAAGAACTGGCGCGCCTATCTCAGCGCCCCGGCCAGCGGCGCCAGCCCGGCCGTCAATGCGCGCGAGCGCATCGGGCGCGGCCCGTGGCAAAACGCCAAGGGCGTGGTCGTGGCCACCAGCGTGGACAAGCTGCACAGCGCCGACAACCAGCTCACCAAGCAGAATTCGCTGACGGAAAAAGGCGAGGTCGTCAGCGGCCGGGGCGACGCCGTCAACATGCACGACATGCTGACCGGCTCCACGGCGGACGGCCGCCTGGACACCTCGGCCAGCGACACCACCTGCGGCGGCTGGACGCAAAGCGGCGCCGGCTCGGCCATCGTCGGCCACCACGACCGCATGGGCCTGGACGAGTCGGCCCCGGCGAAATCCTGGAACGCCTCCCACGCCACGCGCGGCTGCAGCATAGACGCGCTCAAGTCCACTGGCGGAGGCGGGCTGTTCTACTGCTTTGCCGCGAACTGAGGCGGCTGCCTGCGCGCATGCCCGGTCGGCGGGTGAGCCGGCGATTCAGTTCTTGGACGCATGCCCGAAAAATCCCGGATCAAGCACCAGGTCGCGCAGCGGCTGGAGCCGCTGTTCCGAGTCATCGGCCTGCTTGCGCCATTGCGCTGCCGTGTCGTTCGCGCCGGAACGAAGCGCCAGCTGTTCCATCTGGCGCAGCAGCATCACCCGCTCTTCGACGGCGCGCAAGGTCGCCCACAGACTTTGGTCGATGGCGTCGTTGATCTCGGCCATCAGGGTCTTGAGCGAAAACGCATGGCCGGTGTGGCAGCGAAAACGAACAATCGTGCCTTCTTCGATCTGCATCAGCACGCCATGGCAATCGGGGCAGGTGTAGGGGGAAACCTTGCCCAGGTTCATGATGCCGGCCTTGAGCGCATTGCCTTGCATGGCGATGTCGTTTTCCATGGCGCGCTGCAGGCTGAAGGCGCTGGCCGCCACCACGGGCGCGGCGGTGCCGACCAGTTCCCTGACCTTGGCGGCCAGCGCTTCGACCGTGCCGACAAAATCCACCTCGACATGCGCAATCGCGCTTTCGGGCATGGAGGGATGCATGGCCTGCGAAGGGATTTGCACCAGCGTGGCGCCCTGATGGTCCTTGATCGCCCAGAGCCCGGCCGTGCCGTCGTCGAGTGCGCCGCTCAGGATTACGCCGATGACGCGCGAGCCAAACGCCGTGGCGGCCGAGCGAAACAGCACATCGACCGAAGGCCTGGCGCGGACTTCTTTCGGACCCCGGCTGAGCCGGATGCCTTGCGGCGTGACCATGAGATGCCGGTCGGCCGAGGCGACATAAACACGCCCGTGCTCAATCGGCTGGCCATCTTCGGCAATCACGACGGGAAGCGGCGTCGCATTCGCCAGCACCTGGTCAAGCTGGCTCGGTGTGTCGGCCGGAATGTGCAGCACCACCAGAACGGCGGCATCGAGGTCGGCGGGCAAGGCCGCAAAGAAGCCCCGCAGCGCCTCGACCCCGCCGGCCGACGCCCCGATGACCACGATGTCGCGTTTCGGCAAGGGTGAGTTTTCCATTGGATGAGTCTAGGGCAGTCTGGCCTGGACGGCTTGCCTGTTCAGGGCACGGCAGCTTGATGGCCTGCGCTGCGCCTTGTTGATGTTTTGCTATGAAAAAAATAGCTACTTGCGCCCATCCTGATTGCGCAAAAGCCATTTTTAGTTCCGAAACCGCCTGCGCGTCAGCGCCAGCGCGATCCAGAACGCGGCCACGCCATACGCCACCAGCACGGCCAGGTGCCGCAGGCCCTGCGCCGGCCACTGGTCCAGGAACAGCGGGCGGATCAGCTCGACGGCGGCGGTCAGCGGCAGCCAGTCGGAGATGACGCGCATCACGCCGGGCAGCTGGTCGCGCGGGAAAAACACGCCGCTCAAAAACATCGTCGGCGTCAGGAACAGCGAGAAGTAATAAGTGAAAAAGTCATAGCCCTTGGCCAGCGCGTTGAAGATCAGCGCGATGCTGGCGAAGACGATGCCCACCAGCCCCAAGAGCGGCAGCGCCAGGAGCAGCATCGGGCTGTGGCTGATGCCCAGCGCCAGCATCACCGCCAAAATGACCGCGCTGGTGAACAGCGACTTGTACGCGGCCCACAGCATTTCGGCGAACACCACGTCGTCCAGCCGCACCGGCGCGTTCATGATGCCGTCCCAGGTGCGCTGCACGTTCATGCGCGAAAACGCCGAATACAGCGCCTCGAACGACGCGGCATTCATCGCGCTCATGCAGATCGAGCCGCTGGCCAGGAACAGGATGTAGGGCACGGCGCTGCCGTTCAATTGCACCTGCCCGATCAGCATACCCAGCCCGTAGCCAAAGGCGACCAGCGTGATCAGCGGCTCGGCGATGTTGCCGACCAGGCTGGGCACGGCCAGCTTGCGCCAGACCAGCAGGTTGCGCCGGAACACCGGCAGCCAACGCCAGCTGATCTGCGGCGGCCTGAACAGGGCCGGCTGGGGGGCCTGCGCTGGCGTTGGTGCCGGAGTTGGTTTGGGTGTTGAGGTGGTGGCTTCGTTCATCATGCGGTTTCCCTGATCTGGCGCCCGGTGAGCTTGAGGAACAGGTCTTCGAGGTTGGCCGGGCGGTGCAGCGTGCGCAGCTCGGGGTAATCGGTCAGGGCGGCCAGCAGGCGCTTGGCGTCGCTGGTGTAGAAAAACACGGTTTCGCCGCTGACCTCGACGCGCGCGGCCATGGCCTTAAGCGGTGAGTCCACCAGCGCCAGGGCGCCCGCGCCGTACACCTCGACCACGTCGGGCTCCAGGTTCTGCGCAATCAGGTCGCGCGGCGTGCCTTCGGTCATCTTTTTGCCGTGGTCCAGCACCAAGAGGCGGTTGCACAGGCGTTCGGCCTCGTCCATGAAGTGCGTCGTCAGCAAAATCGATTTGCCCTGCTGCACCAGCCGCTGCAGCCGCTCCCACATCAAATGCCGGGCCTGCGGGTCCAGGCCGGTGGTTGGCTCGTCGAGCAGCAGCAGCTGCGGGTCGTTGACCAGCGCGCGCGCCAGGCTCAGCCGGCGCTTCATGCCGCCCGAGAGTTCGCTGAGCTTGGCGTCGGCCTTGTGCGTCAGGGCGGCAAACTCCAGCAGCCTGGGGATGCGTTCCTTGATCACCGAATCCTTCAGGCCGAAATAGCGGCCGAACACCAGCAGGTTTTCTGCGCACGAGAAATCCGGGTCCAGGCTGTCGAACTGGCTGACGATGCCGAGTTGCTCCTTGATGGCCAGCGCGTCCTGCGGCATCGACAGGCTGGCGCTTTGGCCGCCAGGGAAGTAGGTGATGCGCCCGGAGTCGGGGCTGGTCAGGCCCAGGCACATGCGGATGGTGGTGGTCTTGCCGGCGCCGTTCGGGCCGATCACGCCCAGGCATTCGCCGGGCGCAATGGAAAACGACAGCTGGTTGACGACGGTGTTGCCGCCGTAGCGCTTGCTCAGGTCAACGACTTCAAAAAGGGGCTGGGTCATGCGGCTATTGTGCCCATCAGGCGTGGCGCACGCATGAGTTCGAGGCGTTCCCTCGCGTTTGCCAGGCTTAGCCCTCCCTGACCTCGATGTGATACGTGGCCCACGGGCAGTTGGCAAAGCGCGCGGGCAGGGGTTTGGCCGCCATGTCGGGAAAGCGGTCGGCATCATAGACGCCCCACAGCGGACCGAGGCCGCCCAGCGCCATCGGCTGGCCGTCAAGGTGCGTTGCCACGATGAAGCGGTATTTGCCCGCATCGGCAGCGGAAACCTGCGCCGCGTAGCCGTCCACGGCGCGCAGGAACAGCATCGTCTTGTCGCCCGCCTTCACGCCGCAGGCTTTCATCACGTCCAGCAGCAACGGCCCCTTGAGCGAATGCGGCTTGCCGTCGTATTCCAGCGTCGGCTTGATGGTGACGGCGGGCAGGGCCGTGATGGCGGCAAAGTCAAAGACCTGTGCCTTGTCGAACATGATTTTTTGCTTGGCCATCATCTGGTCAAGCGCCGGGTCGAGCGGGCCACGGTTGCCCGCGCCGATGCGGCCGCTGACCGTCAGCAGCGTCGGGCCTGACTGTGCCCGGCGGCTGCCTTGCGCCGCAGCCCAGGAGGGCATTGCAAGCGCGCCGGCCACCGCGCCCGCCATGGAGGCGTTCAGGAAATGACGTTTTTTCATGAAAAAATTCCAAGTTGAAATGAGCTGTAGATGCTACACATCTGCTCGATGCCGTGGCACTGCAATCAGTCGTTTGACGCGCGCCGTGCCCATTCCCGGCGGCTTCACTTCAGTGAAGTACAGTAGCTGTCAGCCGCAAGCCGGCGCGTCCGGCTTTTGACCGGGGCCGGTTTTTTTCATTCTTTACCCTCCCGCACCATGACCACCTTCGGAACCCCCTTGTCCCCCCACGCCACCAAAGTCATGCTGCTCGGCTCCGGCGAGCTGGGCAAGGAGGTGCTGATCGCGCTGCAGCGCCTGGGCGTTGAAACCATCGCCGTTGACCGCTACGACAACGCGCCCGGCCAGCAGGTCGCGCACCACGCGCGCACCATCACCATGAGCGATCCGGCGCAACTCAAGGCCTTGATTGAAAAGGAAAAGCCCGACCTGGTGGTGCCCGAGATCGAGGCGATTGCCACCGGCATGCTCGAAGAACTCGAAGCCGCTGGCACGGTGCGCGTGATTCCCACGGCCCGGGCCGCGCGCCTGACCATGGACCGCGAGGGCATTCGCCGCCTGGCCGCCGAAACCTTGAGCCTGCCGACCAGCCCGTATGTGTTCTGCGATTCGCTCGAAGAGCTGCAGGCCGCGATTGATTCGAAAATCGGCTATCCCTGCGTCGTCAAACCGGTGATGAGTTCGTCGGGCAAGGGCCAGAGCAAGATCGCCTTGCCGAAAGACGTGGCGCCGGCCTGGGACCACGCGATGGCCGGCGGGCGAGTCAGCCGTGGCCGGGTGATCGTCGAAGGCTTTGTTGATTTTGACTACGAAATCACGCTGCTGACGGTGCGCGCGCTGGGTGCTGACGGCCAGGTGGAAACGCATTTTTGCGAGCCGATTGGCCATCGGCAGGTCAGCGGCGACTATGTCGAAAGCTGGCAGCCGCACCCGATGCGCCCGGCGGCGCTCGAAAAGAGCCAGGAGATTGCCCGGGCTGTGACCGGTAACCTGAGTGGACAGGGCGTGTTCGGCGTCGAGCTGTTTGTGAAGGGCGACGAGGTCTGGTTCAGCGAAGTCAGCCCGCGCCCGCACGACACCGGCATGGTGACGCTGTGCACCCAGTGGCAAAACGAGTTCGAACTGCATGCGCGCGCCATTCTGGGCCTGCCGGTCGATACCGCGCTCAAGAGTCCGGGCGCCAGCGCCGTGATTTATGGCGGCATCGATGCGGCGGGCATTGTGTTCGAGGGCGTGGCCGACGCGCTGCGCGTGCCCAATACCGACATCCGCCTGTTCGGCAAGCCCGAGAGTTTCGCCAAGCGCCGCATGGGCGTGGCGCTGGCGTTTGATGCCGATGTGGACGTGGCGCGCACGCATGCCGCGCTGGCGGCGTCCAAGGTCAGGCCGCGCGCGGCGGGCTAGGGCCGGGCATGAGCCGGAGTTTTCCTGAACTGCGTGCGCTGATCTCCTGGGCCGACGATTCGGCGCTGCGCATCCTGCTGGCGGCGGGTATCTGCGTGCTGCTGGCCCTGCTGGTGTACCGCGTGAGCGCGACCGTGGTGCTGCGCCTGACGCGCTCCATGCCGGTGGCCAACCGGGCGGCGCAGCAATGCAAGACGCCCGCCCTGCTGCTGCTGCCGCTGATTGCGCTGCAGGCCGTCTGGCAGATTGCGCCCGAGAGCTTTCCGCTGATCAACGGCGTGCGCCATGTCAACGTCCTGCTGCTGCTGACCGGCCTGACCTGGCTGGGCCTGCGCGCGGCGCGCGGCGTGGCGCAGGGCGTGATCGGCCTGCACCCGGTCGATGTCGAGGACAACCTGAACGCGCGCCGCATCCATACCCAGACGCGCATGCTGTCGCGCACCGCGATGTTCGTCATCTTGCTGGCCGGGCTGGCCCTGATGCTGATGACCTTTCCGGGCGCGCGCCAGATCGGCGCCAGCCTGCTGGCGTCGGCCGGCGTGGTCGGGCTGGTGGCCGGCATTGCCGCGCGGCCGATTTTCAGCAACCTGATCGCCGGGCTGCAGATCGCGCTGGCGCAGCCGTTTCGCATCGACGACGTGCTGATCATCCAGAACGAGTGGGGCCGGGTCGAGGAAATCACCGGTACCTACGTGGTGCTGAAAATCTGGGATGAGCGCCGGATGATCATTCCGCTGCAGTGGTTCATTGAAAACCCGTTCCAGAACTGGACCCGCAAGAACGCGCAGATCATCGGCACGGTGTTCCTGTGGGTGGACTACCGCATGCCGCTGGCGCCGCTGCGCGAAGCCGCCCAGCGCGCCTGCGAGCTTGCCCCCGAGTGGGACAAGCGGCTGTGCCTGCTGCAGGTGGTCGAGGCGGGCGAGCGCAGCATGCAGCTGCGCGTGCTGGTGACTTCGAACAATTCGAGCCTGAACTGGGATTTGCGCTGCAAGGTGCGCGAGGCGCTGGTCGATTGCATGCAGCGCGACTGGCCGCAGCATTTGCCGCTGATGCGGGCTGAACTGACCGGGCCGATGGCTGTGGCTTGGCCGGAAGTGCCGCCGCTGCCTTGAGCGAGTGAGGGTTGATTTTTGGGTTGGCTTTTCGTGGTTGGGCTGGCCGGGGGTTGCCCGGCGGCAAGTAACTTGTCTTTTGCTTCGCCAAAAGAAAGTCACCAAAGAAAAGGCGACCCGCAGTCCGAGTCCCTGCGCTTCGCTTCGGGCAACCTGTGCTGGCCAAGCAAAGCGGGGGTCTCGTGCAAACTCGCTGCGCTCAGACAAGCACGAGCCCTGATCCCGCTTTGCTCGCCCAGCACAGGCTCGGCCAGGATGGGTTTGGGGGCGGATTCGGATTCGGAAGCGGGGAGCAGAGCGCGCTTGCGCGCTCTGCGTATTCGGTTGCTGGCTGTTGGGCTGCTGGTATTGGGTTTTTTCCCCGAGCCCCCCTTCTGTCAGCGCTGAGGGGCGGAAGGCCAGACGGATCAGGGCTCGTGCTTGTTTGAGCCGCAGGCGAGTTTGCACGAGACCCCGGCTGGACTGAGCACCGCAGGGTGCCCCGTAGCGCAGCGAAGGGGTCGCGGACAGCAGGGTCGCCTTTCTTTGCTTACTTTCTTTGGCGAAGCAAAGAAAGTGAGTCGCCCGCCGGGGCGAAAACCCGGCCAGCCCAACCCAGAAAAGTCAACCCAGCCACAAATCAAGCAACAGATTTCGCCAAAGCCTCAAGCCAAGCCCCAGCCCGCAGCATGCACTGAATAGCCACCAGTTTTCAAGCAAAAAAGTGCTTTTGCGCAATACGCATAAGCGCAAGCAGCTATTAAATTAATAGTGGCTTCAGGTGCCAGCACCACCAAGCAGCGTTACATGCCGTCCGCGCGCCAGTCGTGCGCGCCGCGCCCCTGCAGCACCGCCTGGGTGTGCCGGGCAATCATCAATTCCTCGTTCGTCGGAATGACCCACACCGCCACCCGGCTGCCCGGCGTGCTGATGCAGCGTGGGCCGGATGCCTGCGCCTGGTTGGCGTCCTCGTCCAGCGCAACGCCCAGCCACGCCGCATCCCGGCATATCCGCTGACGCAGGCTGGCGCTGTTCTCGCCAATGCCGGCGGTAAAAACAAGCGCATCGAGCCCGCCCAGCGACGCGGCCAGGCTGCCGAGCTGCTGGCCCACGCGGTACACATACAGCTCAATCGCCTGCCGTGCCTCGGGTGCATCGCTGGCCTCCACGGTGCGCATGTCGCCCGAAATGCCCGACACGCCCAGCAGGCCCGACTGCTCGTAGAGCAGCTTTTCAACCGCCTGAACGCTCATGCCCAGCCCGCTCATCAGGTACAGCACCACGCCCGGGTCCAGGCTGCCGCAGCGCGTGCCCATCATCAGGCCGTCGAGCGCGGTGAATCCCATGGTCGAGGCGATGCTGCGCCGGTCCTGCATGGCGCACAGGCTCGCGCCGTTGCCCAGATGCGCGACGACGACGTGGCCATTCGCCGCCGCGCCCAGATGGCCGGGCAGCACGCTGGCGATGTATTCATACGACAGGCCGTGAAAGCCGTAGCGCTTCACGCCGGCCCCGGTGATGTGGCGCGGCAGCGCGCAAGCCTGCGCCACCCACGGCTGGGTGGCGTGGAACTCGGTGTCGAAGCAGGCGACCTGCGGCAAATCGGGCAGCAGGCTGGCAATCGCCCGGATGGCCGACAGGTTGTGCGGCTGGTGCAGCGGCGCCAGCGGCGTGAAGCCATCGAGCTGCGCCAAGATCTCCGGCGTGACCAGGGCCGGCCGCGCAAACCGCTCGCCGCCATGCACCACCCGGTGGCCCACGGCCAGCAGCGTTCGGCCCGCCGCGTGCCGGCCCAGCCAGTCGAACAGCGCTTCAAACGCTTCTTCCGGCCCCAGCACCGGGTCGGCCGACACGCTGATGCGCCGGTCTTCGAGCAGCGCGCCGTCCTGCCCCCACACCAGCAGGCGCGGCTTGCCGCCTATGCCTTCGATCCGGCCGTTGGCGATGCGCGCCAGGGTCGAATCCGGCTCGATCACGTCGTAGGCGGCAAACTTGACGCTGGACGAGCCCGAGTTGATGACCAGCAGCGCCTGCTTCATGCCGGTTCTGCCAGCGCCCTGAGCCGGTGGGCGATAAGCAACAGGGCGATGGCGCACGAGGCAATGCGCGAATGCGCCGAGTCGGCCCGGCTGGTCAGCACGATGGGGACTTTCGCGCCCATCACCAGCCCGGCGGCCTGCGCGCCGCCCAGGTATTCGAGCTGCTTGGCCAGCATGTTTCCCGACTCCAGGTCGGGCACCACCAGGATGTCGGCGTCGCCGGCGACCTCTGAATTGATGCCCTTGGTCTTGGCGGCGGCCAGCGACACGGCGTTGTCAAAGGCCAGCGGGCCATCGACCAGGCCGCCGGTGATCTGGCCCCGGTCGGCCATTTTTGAGAGGGCGGCGGCGTCCATCGACGAGCGCAGCTTGGGCGTGACGGTTTCCACCGCCGACAAAATGGCGACCTTGGGCTGCTTGATGCCCAGCGCATGCGCCAGGTCGATGGCGTTTTGCACGATATCGACCTTGGCGTCAAAGTCGGGCGCGACGTTGATGGCGGCGTCGGTGATCAGCAGCGGCTTGGGATAGCGCGGCACGTCGAGCACGAACACATGGCTGACGCGGCGCTCGGTGCGCAGGCCGGTCTGGCTGTTGACCACCGCGCACAGCAGCTCGTCGCTGTGCAGGCTGCCCTTCATCAGCGCCTCGACTTCGCCGGCCCGGGCCAGCTCGACCGCCTTGGCGGCCGCCGCATGGCTGTGCGGCACATCGACAATCGAAAAGCCGCTGAGGTCAAATCCGCATTCGCCGGCCAGGCTGCGGATGCGCGGCTCAGGCCCGATCAGGATGGCCTGGATCAGGCCCAGCCGGTCGGCGTCCAGCGCGCCTTCGAGCGCCTCGCGGCTGCACGGATGGACCACGCCCATCCTGATGCGGGGCAGGCTCTTGGCGGCATTGAGCAGCTGGTCGTAGCGCAGGTTTCTGTCGGCCATCAGCGGCTCGGGCAGGTCGGTGCGCAGGATGCGCAGGCTGTCGGCCGGCGCAATCACATGGGCCTGGCCGTCAATCACCACATCGCCGTCCTGATCGACGCAGCGCGTGTCCAGCCACACCTGGCGGTTGGCGGCCTTCAGCGCGGTGACTGTGACCGTCACGGTCAAGGTGTCGCCGATGTGCACCGGCTTGAGGAACTTGAGCGTCTGGCCCAGGTAAATCGTCCCCGGGCCGGGAAACTGCGTGCCCAGCACGGTCGAGATCAAGGAGCCGCCCAGCATGCCGTGGGCGATGATTTCGTGGAAGTGGCTGGTTTTGGCATACAGCGCATCGACATGCGCCGGGTTCACATCGCCCGAGACGGCGGCAAACAGCTGGATGTCGCGCTCCGTGACCTGGCGCACCAGGCTGGCGCCGTCGCCGACGCGAATCCCGGCGAAGGGATGGTTTTCAAGAAAATCGGCCGACGGGCCGGGCTGGGTGCTGAGCGAATCCATGGCTAGCCTTTGTTGTTGTGAGGGTGCGGGCCGCTTAGCCCATGACGTGGTAGCCGGCATCGACATACGTGACGTTGCCGGTCAGCGCGCGGGCCGCGTCGCTGCACAGCATGGCGGTGACGGCGCCGACGTCGGCGATGGTCACCAGCTGGTGCTGGGGCGCGCGGCTGGCGGCATCGTCCAGCAGTTGCTCGAAATCCCCGATGCCCGATGCGGCCCGCGTCTTGATCGGGCCGGGCGACACGGCATGCACGCGGATGCCGGCGGGGCCGAGTTCGGCGGCCAGGTAGCGCACCGTGGCTTCAAGCGCGGCCTTGACCGGCCCCATGATGCCGTAGTGGTCGATGACCTTTTGCGCGCCGTAGTAGCTCATCGTGACCAGCGTGCCGCCCTCCGTCATCAGCGGCTCGGCCAGTTTCGCCATGCGGATGAACGAATGGCACGACACATCCATGGCGCGGGCAAAGCCTTGGGCGCTGCTGTCAACAATGCGGCCGTGCAGGTCGGCCGCCGGCGCAAAGGCGATGGCGTGCAGCACGAAGTCAAGCTTGCCCCAGCGCTGCTCGATCTGCGCAAACACCGCTTCGAGCTGGCCGGGCTGCTCCACATCGAGCGGCACGGTGATGTCGGCGCCGAGCTGCGCGGCCAGCGGGCGCACATGCGGCTCGGCCTTGGCGTTGAAGTAGGTGATGGCCAGCGTGGCGCCCAGTTCCTGCATGGCCTGCGCGCAGCCGTAGGCGATGCTCTGGTCGTTGGCGATGCCCACGATCAGGCCTTTTTTGCCGGCCAGGATGGGCAGGGCGTGCGGGGTGGTTTCCGGGGTGTTTTGCGGGGTGATGGCAGTGTTCATGGCCCCGATGTTACGCACCCGGTGTGACGCAGTGATGAGTTTGCTGTTTGAGCCCCGCTGGCCTGCTCAGGGCGCCAGCACATAGCGGCCGGGCGCATCTTCCCGCACCGGGTAGCCGCCCGCCGCGTTGCCCATCGCGGGCGCGGCCACCCGCTCGCCGGAATGCCGGTGCAGCCAGTGCTCCAGCGCCGGCCACCAGGAGCCTTCATGCTCGGGCATGCTGGCGTGCCAGGTGTCCGGGTCGATATAGCGCGCACCGGCCTTGCGGGTGGCGATCTGGTAGCTTCGCTTTACCCCCTCGCCAGGCGGGTTGACCACGCCCACGTTGTGGCCGCCGCTGCTCAGGCAAAACGTCACCTCGGCCGGAACCAGCAGGTGAATCTTGTACACCGCATGCCAGGGCGAGACGGTGTCGCGCTGGGTGCCCAGCGCAAAAATCGGTATCCAGATGTCGGACAGGGCGATGGGTTTGCCATCGACCAGGTAATGGCCATCGGCCAGGTCATTCTTGAGGTAGAGGTGGCGCAGGTATTCGCTGTGCTGGCGGTAGGGCATGCGGGTGGCGTCCAGGTTCCAGGCGATCAGGTCGTTGACCGGGTGCTTGCCCCCCATCAGGTAGTCATGCACCATGCGCGACCACACCAGGTCGCGCGAATTGAGCAGGGCAAACGCGCCGGCCATCTGCTTGCCGTCCAGGTAGCCCTTGTTGGCCATCGCGTCGTTCAGGAAGGACAGCTGGCTTTCGTCAATGAACAGGCCCAGCTCGCCGGGGTCTTCAAAGTCGAGTTCGGAGGCCAGCAGGGTCAGGCTGTTCAGGCGCTCGTCATGGTGGCGCGCCATGGTGGCGGCGGCAATGCCCAGCAGCGTGCCGCCCAGGCAGTAGCCCATGGCCTGGATTTTCTGGCCCGGCACGATGCTGCTGACCGCGTCGATGGCGGCCATCGCGCCGGCCTTCAGGTAGTCGTCCATGCCCAGGTGGCGGTCCTTGGCGCTGGGGTTTTTCCAGGACAGGATGAACACGGTGTGGCCCTTTTCGACCAGGTATTTCACCAGCGAGTTGTTCGGCGACAGGTCCAGGATGTAGTACTTCATGATCCACGACGGCACGATCAGCAGCGGCTCGGCAAACACGCTGCCGGTCTGCGGGCTGTACTGGATCAGCTCGATCAGGTGGTTGCGAAACACCACCTTGCCGGGCGTCACGGCCACCTCCTTGCCGGGCCGGAAATTCTCGGTGCCCGGCAGGGGCCGGCCGGCGGCCAGCCGAAGCGATTCCTTGAGGAAGTTTTGCGCGCCTTGCACCATGTTCACGCCGCCGCTTTTGAGCGTGGCGGCCTGCACTTCGGGGTTCGTCAGGAGAAAGTTCGACGGCGACACGATGTCCAGCAACTGGCGCGTGGCAAAGGTCACCACATGCTCGTGGTGGGCCGTCACGCCGGGCACGCCGCTGGCGGCGTTGTGCCACCACTGCTGGTGCAGCAGGAAGGACTGGTAAATCAGGTTGAACGGCCATTTCTGCCATTCGGGCGCGCTAAACCGCCGATCCTGCGGCAGCGGCTCGATGCACGGCTTGCAATGGTCAAACGGACCCCGCAAGGCATGCCAGGCGATGCGCACTTCTTTTTCAACGGCCTTGACCAGCAGCTCCTGCTGTTTGCCGGGCGACAGCGCCAGATGGGTCAGCCAGTCCAGGTAGGCGCCGGCCAGGGACGCGGGCGACACGCCGTGGGTGAAGCGCGCCAGCTGGCTGTGCAGCGGCTTGTCCAGATCCCGGGGAATGAGGGTCTGCGCGGTCGTTTGAACGTCGTTCATGAAAGCTCCTCGCGGTTAAAAAGCGGCATCAGCCATGGTAGGGGTATCGCCTGTCGGGCTTCCCGCGCCATGACGCGTTTTTCAGGTAAGTGAGGTAACAGTGCGGCCACTGCAAGAGGCAAGAGGTTGCCACGGGGTTCATGGCCCCGTCAGGCCCGCGCGCCGCCGGCCAGCCGTACCAGCTCCAGCCAGACGGCGCACAGCGCCAGCAGCCCGGCGCCGGCCGCAAGACCGGCCAGGCCGGGCAGCGCCAGGCCCATGAGCTGGCGCAGCCAGGGCAGGTACAAGACCGCTGCCAGCAGCCCGAACATGGCGACGGCCATGCGCCACAGCAGCGGGTTGGCACGCGTCATGCCCAGCAGGGCTGAACGCCGCAGATCCCGGTTAGCCAGGATCAGCAGCATCACGCTGAGCATCAGCGTGCAGAACACCACGCTTCGGCCCTGCGCGGCGCTCCAGCCTTGCGCGGCCAGCCACGCATAGCCGGCCAGCAGCAGGCCGGCAACGCCCAGGCCCTGCAGCACCGCGTGGCCCAGCCGCGCCACGCCAAAAGGCGAGTCCGACACCGGGCGCGGCGCGCGCTCCATCAGGCCGGGGCTTTCCGGGTCGGCTTCAAAAACAATCGAGCAGGCCGGGTCGATCAGCAACTGCAGCAGCACCATGTGCACCGGCATCAGCAGCACCGGCCACTGCAGCAGCGTCGGCACCAGCGCCAGTGCGATGACCGGCACATGCACCGCAAAGGTGAAGCGCGTGGCCTTGCGCAGGTTGTCGTCGATGCGCCGGCCCTGCCGGATGGCGGCGACGATGCGCGCAAAGCTGTCGTCCAGCAGCACCAGCGCGGCCGCTTCTCTGGCCACGTCGGTGCCGCGCTCGCCCATGGCGATGCCGATGTCGGCGGCCTTCAGCGCGGGCGCATCGTTGACGCCGTCGCCGGTCATGGCCACCACCTCGCCGCCGGCCCGCAGCACCTGCACCAGGCGCAGCTTGTGCGCCGGCTGCAGGCGTGCGCACAGGTCCGCGTGCCGCAGCCGCTCGCGCAATGCCGCATCGTCCAGCGCTGCGATTTGGTCGCCGGTGATGACCTCGGGCCGCTCCGACAGGCCGACCTGGCGGGCGATGGCGCGGGCCGTGGCCGGGTGGTCGCCGGTCAGCATGATGACGCGCACGCCTGCGCGCCGGCATTCGGCCAGCGCCGCCGGAACCTCCGGGCGCGGCGGGTCGGCCAGCCCGAGCAGGCCGAGGAATTCAAAGTCGAAGTCATGCTGGCTGCGCGGCCAGGCGGGTGCGGCATCGGGCGCTGCGGGCGCGCCGGTCCAGCGGCCGCGCGCCACGCCGAGCACGCGCAGGCCGCGCCCGGCCATGGCCTCGACCTGCGCGCGGATGGCTTCGCGCCGGGCGGTGGGCAGGTGGCACAGGTCGGCCACGGCTTCGGGCGCGCCCTTGGTGGCCAGCAGATGCTGCGTCGGCGCGCTGCTGGCGAACACCCGCGTCATCGCCAGGATCTCGCCCGACAGCGCGTATTCAAACTCCGGTTCGCGCCCGTCATGCACATGCTCGGTGCCGGCCAGCCAGTCGTGGCCGAAGCGCTGGATGGCCTTTTCCATCGGGTCGAACGGGTCGCCCGGCGTGGCCAGCATGGCGAATTCGGTCAGCAGGTGGAATTCTTCCGGCAGTTCGCTGGCCTTGTCGGGCGTGAAGCGGGCGCTGCCAGTCTCCAGTTCGGCGACTTCCATGCGGTTGACGGTCAGCGTGCCGGTCTTGTCCACCGCCAGCACGGTGATGGCGCCCAGCGCCTCGACCGCCGACATGCGCCGGGTCAGCACTTTTTGTTTCGAGATGCGCCAGGCGCCCAGCGCCAGGAACACTGTCAGGATGACCGGGATTTCCTCCGGCAGGATGGCCATGGCCAGCGCAATGCCGGACAGAATGCTTTCCAGCAGCGGCCGGCCGTTCCACCACCAGCCGAGCAGCACCTGCGCGCCGGCCAGCAGCAGGGCCGCTGCGCCCAGCCGGCGCACCAGCTGGCGCGAGGCGCGCTGCAGGGCCGATGGCGGCTCGGTGGTCCTGGCCAGATCGGCGCCGATGCGGCCCACGGCGGTGGCGCCAGCCGTGGCCTGCACCTCGGCCAGGCCCACGCCCCGGGTGACCACGGTGCTGGCGAACAAGTCGGCACCAATGACCTTTGCCACCGGCACCGATTCGCCGGTCAGCAGCGATTCATCCACCTCCAGCTGGCCCTCGAAAAGCCGGGCATCGGCGGCGATGCGGTCGCCCTCGTGCAGCACCAGAACATCGCCGCGCACCACGCCGGCGCCCGGAATGCGCTGCTCCTGTCCATCGCGCATGACCAGCGCGCGCGGCGCCGACAGCTCGCGCAGCGACTCCAGCGCCCGCTGCGTCTTGCGCTCCTGCACCAGCGTGATGCCGATGACGACGAACACGAAGCCCAGCAAAAACAGCGCCTCGGCCGGGTCGCCCAGCGCCAGGTAAATGCCGCCGGCGGCCAGCAGCATCAAAAACATAGGCTCCATCACCACCTTGCGCACGATGGCGGCGCTGGACTTGGGCGCGCTGCCCGGCAGCAGGTTGGCGCCGTCAGCGGCCAGCCGCCGTGCGGCCTCGGCGGCGCTCAGGCCGCACGGTTGCGGCGCGCCGCCGAATACCCGTTCCCGGATCTGCGTCCACTGCGCTTCGCCGGGCAGGGCCGGGGCTTCGATGGCATGGGCGGCGTGCGGGTCTGGACGGCCTGCCGCGTCAAACGCCAGCCAGCTGCAGGTTTCGTTGACGACGGCCTGCGCCTGGCTGCCCGCCAGTCGCACATACCAGTCCACCAGGATGAAGCGGCACCCGGAAAACTCGGGCGCCGTGGCCTGCCCGCGCACGAGCGCGACGTAGCGGTCATGCGCCAGGGGCTGCACGCGGCCCTCGTCGCCCACCAGGAACAGGCGGGTTTCATGCGGCGCCGCTGCCGGCTCGTTTCGACTCGATTCGTGACTGGAAGTCATGCTGATGCCGTCCTTCATGCACCGGCATCAGGATGCTGCCGGGCAGGGATGACTCTAGCACCGGGCAGTGCGGCCGCTTAGGCTGCGGTCAGCAATAACTTCCCTGCGTCATACCCGCGAAGGCGGGTATCCAGACTCGTTTGAGCGTTTCAGCCCGTGTCGCTGGATTCCCGCCTTCGCGGGAATGACGGACGGGAAGTTGTTATTTGCCAGATACTTAACCGCGCAACGCCAGGTTCAGCTGATCGACCAGCTCTGCCCAGTCGGCATCTTCGAGCTTTTCTTCTTTCAGGAACACCGCCTGGGACTCGGTCCAGAACGGAGCGTCCGCCAGGTCAATGTCGCTTCTCAGCGGGGCGTGCGATGCGATGAACTGCCTGATGGCCTGTTCGTCGGCGGGCAGGCCAAGTTGCGCAAAGAGTTCGCTGAATGGGTGAATTGGCTGGTCCATGAGCATTCCTGACGTGGTTGGTTTTAAAGGGCGGTAACACAGGATTGAACACCGAATTGAACACCAGCAGGCGCAATCACCTTGCTGCCGAAAGGTGATTCGCGCAGCGCTCAGGCCGGCACGCGCCGGATTTCGAAGCATGCCTTGGCCGGTGGGTCATTTCACTTCCTTGCCCAGCGCCACCCGGAACTCTTCCAGCCTGGCTTCGTAGGCCTCGGCCTCGCCGTATTCCAGGAAGCGGTGGTAGCGCGCGTGCGTGCCCAGAATCTTGTGCGCGTGCTTGATGGGGCAAAAATACTGCTCGGTGCGCGCCAGGATTTCCGTCATGTAGGCCATCAGTCCGTTGCCGTATTCGCAGTAGGTGCAGTGGAATTTCTCGATGGCATTGAGGTAGCCCAGGTGCCGCCGGTCAAACACCAGGTAGTCGCCGCGCCGCACCCGGGCAATGCCGTAGATCGGAAAGCAGACCCACTGGTAAAAGCTCACGCAGGCGTCGAGCATCAGCAGCGGAACGATCATGCCGTAGATCAGCGGCCCGGTGATCAGGTTCTGCGGCCGGTCTTTCACCAGCCAGCGCAGCACGCCGGTCTTGAGCTTGCGGTGCGCGTCCCTGGCCGACTTTTCAAACTCGACACGCTTGCCCTTGATCTGGAAGAAGACCCGGCTTTCCTGCTGGTGAACCGCCGTGCGCAGTTCAGCTTCAAGCGCGGCCATCTGCGACAGCAACTGGTTGATTTTGTCGTTCATGCGTCGCAGCATACGCCAGGATTTTCGTGTTCCGAACTGCAGCCCGGCAGGCTTGGCACCATGCGGGTTTTTCAGCCGCCAGCGTGCAGGCAGGTCATGAAGGCGTGGCTGTCGATCAGGGGAAAGCGCTCCGCGCCCGGCAGCTGGTAATGCCACCATTCGCGCGGGTGGTGCACGAAGCCGGCTTCCAGCATGACGGTCAGCAGCCACATGCGGTTGACCTGGATGTGCGCCGGATGGCCGGCATGGAAGTGGTGCGAGGCCGGGCTCATGGTGTCCACCGGCGTTCCCATGTCGAGCGCCACACCATCGGCGCCGACCAGCGTCAGGTCAACGGCCACGCCGCGCGTGTGGTTCGAGCCGATTTTCGGGTCGGCGATGTAGTCCGGGTTGGGCGCCACGGCCCATAAGGCCTCCTGCGCCTCCTGCGGCCGGAAGGCGTCGAGAATCTTCAGCCGCAGGCCAAAACCGCGCGCCGCCACGATGGCCTGGCGCAAACCGGCTTCGGCCTGCGGGTGCAAGAAACACAGCGGATGGTCGTAGATGGCCTGGCCGGTGAAGTTGTTGTCGCCGGCATAGATCAGGTCAACCAGGACATCATGGTTTTGCTCGGTGATGTGGATCAGTCGGGGCTGCTTAGGCATGGATTGAAGCGCCGGCCCGCCTCAGCCCGCCAGGCCCACATACACATTTTGCACATCGTCATTTTCATCAATCGCCGCCAGGAAGGCCTCGACTTCGTGCAAATCCCCGGGGCTCAGGCTGGCCGGGTCAATCGGGTTCTTGGGCTTGTAGCCGAGCTTGGCCGACAGCACGGTGAAGCCCTGGGCGGGCAGCGCGCGGCTGACCAGGTCGAGGTCGGTGGGGTCGGTCAGGAACAGCGTCGTGCCGTCTTCGTGGCCCGGCTCGAAGTCCTGCGCGCCGGCTTCGATGGCGGCCAGTTCGGGGTCGGCGCCGGTGGCCAGCGGCTCGGCCTCGATCATGCCGACATGGTCGAAGTCCCAGGCCACCGAACCGGAACTGCCCAGATGTCCCTTGCGGAACAGCACGCGCATCTCGGAGGCGGCGCGGTTCACGTTGTCGGTCAGGCATTCGACCATGAGCGGCACCTGGTGCGGCGCAAAGCCTTCGTAAATGACATGTTCAAAATGAACCGCCTCGCCGCTCAAGCCGGCGCCTTTCTTGATGGCCCGGTCCAGGGTTTCTTTGGGCATGGAGACCTTGCGTGCCTGCTCCACCACCAGCCGCAGGCGCGAGTTCGAAGCCGGGTCGGCCCCGTTGCGCGCCGCGATCATGATGTCCTTGGACAATTTTCCAAACAGCCGGCCCCTGGCGTTTGCGGCCAGATCCTTGCCTTTTGCTTTCCATTGCGCGCCCATGCTTGAAATTCCTTGATGTTGTGGCGCTCTCATGCGCCTGGCTTTATTCGGGGGAGATCAGGGCATGCGTGCTGCCTGAAAAGACACGGCGCATGACCCAAGGGGATTAGGTTATACACCTATGGCCGGGGTGCATGGGGACAAACGGGGTACCCGCACGATGGGCCACGGCCGGTTGCGGGACGCGCGAAGCGGCTCAAGGCTGGTTTTTGACCAGATTTTGGCATCAAACAAGGCTTTTGCGCAATACGGGCGGGCATGAGCAGCTATCTTTTTCATAGAGGCTGGGGCGGCATTCGCCACGGACTTGCCCGCCGTTGATTTTTCTCAACCGCAGCGCTTCATTCCTTGCATTTAATGATTAGCAAGACCGACAGTGTCTGGCGGCAAGATCGAAGCGGCAAGCCATGCTGCCGGAGTTGCTGGCATGGGGACAGCCCCCTGTGCCGCTGATTTTTTGAGCGCCCGGAGCAGCGGCCGTGATGAATCATGGCCTGGATGTAACCCCTGCGCTTGCTTCATGAAGGGCGCCTGCTTCAGATGTCGTCGATAGTCCCCCTCCGGTGCCTTCTGTGCAAGCACCTCAATCCGGCCGATGCAGTGTTCTGCAACAAGTGTGGCACGCAGCTCGATCTGCAAGCCTGCGGCCGGTGCGGAGCGCTCAACGAGCGGGTCGCGCAGAACTGCTCCCAATGCGGCGCCAGGCTCACCATGCCTGCGCAACCGGAACCCGGCTCCCTGCTGGCGCCAGCGACACCCGGCAAAGATGCGATCCCTGCCGCACCGGACGATGCGGCCGGTGCAGGCCCGGAGGCGGCGCCTCCCAGGCGTGACTTGGCGCACTCGCCGACCGAGACGCAAGCCGTGGATGACACGTTTTTATCCGAAATGGATGCGGCATCGCTGATGTGGCGCAAGCTTGAGGAGCGCACGCCGGATCAAACGGGTTCAGCCGAAGCCGCTGCGGCCGCGACCCGGTCCAGGCGCCGGTGGCTCATGCTGGGCGCGGCCTTATTGCTCGCGCTGGTCATGAATTTCGTGTACGTCTATGTCCGCGACCAGCAGCCTGAGCAAGCTGAGCAGAAGGCGGCGCAGGGCGAAAGGCAGGCGGCCCCGGACGTGTCCGGCGCGCCAGCGCCCGCAGAAGTCGCGCCTTCACCCGCCGAGGCACGGGTTGACTCCGCCTTGACGCTTGAGACCGGCAACGATGGGCTTCAAAAGCCCTCATCGCCTGCGCAGGCCGACGTGCAAACCCGCCAGGCGCCAGCGCTTTTCACGGACTGTCCGCCAGCCGTCGCAACCCTTGGATTTTGCAATCCGGATACCAAACAGGAGGGGCATTGACATGAAAAAACTCGTATTGGGCACGCTGCTGATGGCCGGGATGCTCTGCCACGGCCCGGCGGCGGCCGCTGCGGTGGACTACAAGATCGTCACCGCTTCGGAGCGCGGAACCTATATCAAGATCGGGCGCGACCTGGCCCAGTTCGTGGCGCCCTCGGCGGACATCAAGCTTGACGCCCTGCCTTCGGCCGGATCGGCGGAGAACGTCCGGCTGCTGCGTTACGAGCCGGGCGTCAAACTGGCCCTGGTGCAGTCGGACGTTTACCAGTCCTTCCTCGACATCGCCGCCGGCGGCAACGCAGCCGCCCGCGACATGATCGCGCCGCTGCGCGTGATCATGCCGCTGTACAACGAGGAAATTTATTTCATCGCACGGGCCGACTCGGAGTTCAACTTCATCCACGAGATCAAGAATGCAAAGATCAACGCAGGCGAGTCGGGCAGCGGCACGGCGCTGACCTCGGCAACGCTCTACCGCCTGATGTTTGGCGAAGCCATGCCGGACGCCAGCGCGAGCTACCTGTCCAACGAGGAGGCGCTGGCCAGGCTGGTCACGGACAAGACGCTTGACGTGGTCGCGGTCGTTGCCGGGCAGCCCGCCAAACTGCTCGTTGACATGAAGCCCGAGTCGCGAAAACTGATCAAGCTGCTCAAGTTCGACCCCGGCCATTCCTCCAGCAAGGCGGTGCTCAAGACCTATTTTCAAGCCAGCGTGCGCGCCAGCAATTATCCCAACCTGCTCACGGAGGATATTGCCGGGCTGGCCGTCAAGGCCTTCCTCGTCACCTACGACTTCCAGCTGAAGGACACCGAAAGCCACCTGCGGGGCATGGCGCGTTCGCTGTGCCAGAACTTTTCGGTGCTGCAGGAAAAGGGACACCCGAAGTGGCGCGAGGTAGAGCTTGCGCTGCCGGACCTCGGCCGTGGATGGTTCTACTACGGCCCGACGACGCGCGAACTCCGCTCCTGCATCGCCGGAGAGCCCGCAAGAAAGAGGGTGGTCCGCCGGGTGAAGCCATCGCCGCCGCCGGCGAAGGAGTGCCCGCAGCAGGAACGCATCCTGGGTCTGTGCAAATAGGCCTGCGCAAGGGATTGCGGGCTCGGGAAGAAGCTGCCGCGCCTCAGCCGAGGTGACGCAGAATTCAGTGAATCGCGCCATGCCAGTGGCGCAGTTTATTGAACTGCGCCACAATCGCGCCACATTTCAGCCAAACCGCGCCAAAAATCCCCATGACCGCCCCCGCCGCCTTGCTCAAAAGCATTCAATCGTCCGTCACCGGCCTGACGCTCGCCGAGTTGCTGGCGCAGCACCCCGAGCTGGCGCGCCGCACCGTCCAGCGCTGGATCAGCCAATGGAGCCGCGAGGGGCAAATCACCGCCAGCGGCGAAGGGCGCGCCCGGCGGTATGCGGCGGCGCCTGCGCTGCCGGCCCCGGCCAGCGCCATTGCATCGACTGACCGTTTCCCGCCCCAAATCCCCCTGTCCGCAGACAGCCGGGACATCGTGGCCTATGTCGATCAGCCGCTGCTGGCGCGCAGGCCGGTCGGCTACCAGCGTGATTTTCTCGATGCCTACCAGCCCAACGTGAGCGGGTATCTGCCCGAGTCGCTGCGCCGCCAGTTGCACAACATGGGCAAGACCACGCTGGCGGATGAACCTGCGGGCACCTACAGCCGTGCCATTCTGAACCGGCTGCTGATTGACCTGTCGTGGGCCTCAAGCCATCTGGAGGGCAACACCTATTCGCGCCTGGACACGGTGGAATTGATCGAGCAGGGCCGGGCTGCGCGCGGCAAGGCGGCCATCGAAACGCAGATGATCCTGAACCACAAGACCGCCATTGAATTGCTGGTGGACAGCGCCGTTGGCGCCGGCAGCGCTGGCTTGAGTCGCTACCTGCTCATGAATCTGCACAGCGCGCTGGCGGAAAACCTGCTGCCCAATCCGTCCGACGAGGGCCGCATTCGCCAGCATGCAGTGGACATTGGCCAGAGCGTGTACCGGCCCCTGTCAACACCGCAGCAGATCGACGAAACGCTGGAGGTCTTGCTGCGCAAGCTGAACGCCATCGCCGACCCGTTCGAGCAGTCATTTTTTGCCATGGTGCATCTGCCCTATTTACAGCCGTTCGCCGATATAAACAAGCGCACGTCGCGCTTGGCGGCCAACTTGCCGCTGTTCCGGGCCAACCTGTGCCCGCTGACCTTTCTGGATGTGCCAGAGCAGGCCTATAGCTGCGCCACGCTGGGCGTGTACGAGCTGACGCGGGTGGAGTTGCTGCGCGACCTGTATGTCTGGGCTTACGAACGCTCAACACAGGAGTACCTGGCCATCAAGCAGGAACTGGCCGAGCCCGACCCGACCCGGCTGGCTTATCGGGAACTGATCAGGCAGACGATCCGCGAGGTGGTTCAACATCCCCATGCCGATGCGCTGGCCGCCATTGCGCAGGCCATGGGGCAAGTGCCGCAGGCGGACCGCGACGATGTGCAGGCGCTGGTCGTGCAGGAACTGCGCCGCCTGCATGAAGGGGTGCTGGCCCGTTATGGGCTGCGCCCGTCCGAGTTGAGCGCCTGGAACGCGGCGCAGCATTCGCTCTGAATTCAGGACTTGCCTGGCCCGTCATGATGTGGTCTATTGCATGGCGTGTTTCGACATCGCAACCAGCCAGCATTCGGCGCTTGATTGCCCCAGCCGGCCAACCTTCAAGGAAAAAAACCATGGCATCCGGAAAAATACTCGTCGCCCAGGGTGGCGGTCCGACGGCGGTGATCAACCAGTCGCTGGTCGGCGTGGCGCTGGAGGCGCGGCGCTTTGGCGAGGTCACGCGCATCTACGGCGCGCGCCACGGCGTGCGCGGCATCGTCAATGAGGACTTCGTCGATTTGACGCAGGAAACCAGCCACAACCTCGAACTGGTGGCCAACACGCCGTCCTCGGCGCTGGGTTCGACGCGCGACAAGCCCGACATGCGCTACTGCCAGGAAATCTTCAAGGTTCTGCAGGCGCACCAGATCGAGCACTTCTTCTACATCGGCGGCAACGACTCGTCGGACACGGTGCGCATCGTCAGCCTGGAGGCGCAAAAGGCCGGCTACCCGCTGCGCAGCATCCACATCCCGAAAACCATCGACAACGACCTGGTGGGCAACGACCACACGCCGGGCTTTCCGTCGGCCGCGCGCTTCGTGGCGCAGGCCTTTGCCGGGGCCAACCTGGACAACGCGGCGCTGCCCGGCGTGTACGTGGGCGTGGTGATGGGCCGCCATGCCGGATTTTTGACAGCGGCCTCCGCCCTGGGCAAGAAGTTCCCCGACGACGGCCCGCACCTGATCTACCTGCCCGAGCGCACCTTTGTGCTGGAGAATTTTCTCGCCGACGTGAAGGCGGCCTACGAGCGCTTCGGGCGCTGCGTGATCGCCGTGTCCGAGGGCATCCACGATGCATCGGGCGCGCCGATTGCCAGCCTGCTGGCCAAAGACCTGGAGCACGACGCCCACGGCAACGTGCAGCTCTCGGGAAACGGCGCGCTGGCCGACCTGCTGTGCGAGGAGATCAAGTCCAAGCTGGGCATCAAGCGGGTGCGCGGCGACACCTTCGGCTATTTGCAGCGCTCGTTCATCGGCTGCGTGTCCGACGTGGACCAGCGCGAAGCCCGCGAGGTCGGCGAAAAGGCGGTGCAGTTCGCGATGTGGGGCACGCAGGACGGCTCGGTCGCCATCAAGCGCACCGGCTTTTACTCGGTCGATTACGAGCTGCTGCCCCTTAGCGCCGTGGCCGGCAAGACGCGGGTGATGGAGGACGAATTCATCGCATCCAATGGCACCGACGTGACCGATGCGTTCAGGATGTATTTGCGCCCGCTGCTGGGCTCGGGCATGCCCGACGCGTTCAGGCTGCGGCATCATCCGGTGGCGAAGGTGCTGAATCCCGGCCGCTGAAGCCGCCCCGCACGGCGTGTCTGGTGGGCGCCCATTCCGCGTGTCACGGCCGCCTTTAACCGGGGTTTGCGCATTAAATAAGGCTCTTGCGCTATAGGGGTGGGCACAAGCAGCTATGTTTTTGATAGTTCGCTGAAGGCGTGAGCCGGCTGACTCATGCCGTATCGCCTCAATCGGGTCCATGCGCGCCGCCCGGCCAGCCCGCCCGAATCGCATCGCCTACGGCGGGCAGCCTCATCGCGCGCAACCCCGACATTCCATCGAATTGCCAATGCGTGAGCTTCAGCATCGAAGGCGGCAAGTTCCACTGGCTGATGAACGGCAAAAGTGTTTGTCCAAGGCCCCGCTGCGCAGTGGCCGGGGCGGCTGGTAGGCGCGGCGCTTGATTCATGAGGAAACCACCACTTGATTTGACTGCTGGAAAGTGTGAGCAGCTAATTTGAACAACGCATATTCAGCATTTTTAAATGGGTCCGCCAGCGACTCCTTTGCAGAGAAAGCAGGCATTCGCTGAAATGGCAGGTTTAGTTAAGGGTTGTCCGATGCCTGCCCGTGCGACATGACAGCGTCAAGCATGACGACGGCATGAGGGCAGGTGTTGGACAAGCCTCGAAGGAGGAAACCGCGCAATGCACCGCAAGGGCTTGGGAAAGCGACGAATCTATGGGGATTCGGGGTGCTGGGGGCGAGTCGGCGCCGACGATGCGCCTGGCGAACCGGCCAATGTCGTTGGCACAGCGCAGCGGATCGAAGTCGTCACCTTGACTTGGCCGGAGACAGGACGAGCTACAAGGGCCTTCGTTGAGCATGAAGACAAAAGCACCTCGCGACCCACGAAGACGAGGGATCGAGGTTGCCTCGAACGCTGATGCAGCTTTGTACTCATGGTGCCTGAGCCCGCTGGGGTGGTGCGCGGATCGGTTGCCCGCGAGCGAAGGTCAGCAGGACGATCATCGGAGCGCCGCAGTGCGTACAGAGGAAGGCCGGTTGAGCAGGACAAGGCCCGACATCGACGCTCGATGTTTGCGCGGCGGCATCGACTTCTTGCACCAGCAGTTCGCGAATGCGCCTCAGCTTGACCGTGCGGTTGCCGTTGGCCAGAAATCCGTAGTGGCGGATGCGATGCAAGCCAGCGGGCAGAACGTGCAGCAGGAAGCGACGCATGAACTCGTCGGTATCGAGCGTCATCGTCTTGTGGCGCGTGCGGCCCTCGGCCCGATAGTCCTTCCAGCGGAACGTGACGCCCCGCTCGTCCATGGCGAGAAGCCGGCTGTTGGAGATGGCCACCCGGTGTGTGTAGCGCGACAGATAGGCCAGCACCGCTTCGGGGCCGGCGAACGGGCGCTTGGCATAGACCACCCATTCGCACTGGCGCAGTGGACAGAGCCAGTCGGCGAACACGCGCGCGTCGGCCAGAGCAGCGAGCTCGCCGAAGAACCGCAACCGATGGGAGCGATGCGCCTGGGTGAGTGCTTCGAGGAAGCGCCGCCTGAACAGCCGCGACAGCACGCGCACGGACAGGAAGAACCCGGGCTTGCAGGCGACCCAACGTTCGCCGTCCGGCGACAAACCGCCGCCTGGCACGATCCCGTGCACATGCGGGTGATGCGTCAACGCCGACCCCCATGTGTGCAGCACCAGGGTCGCACCGATGCTGGCGCCCAGGTGCTTCGGATCCGCCGCGATGGTCAGCAACCGTAGGCGGCCTGAGTCTTGGGTTCGAGCTTGCGCATGCGCATGTCGTCGAGCATGCGCTGGCGCAGCGGCGAGATGGCTTGGGTCGAAGGGATCATGATCGTGCTCCTGTCGAAGAACGAGGCCGATTGCCTCGCTCGCCAACATAGACAGGGACGCGATGTTTAACAAGCACCGGGGCCTTGGCGGCGGACTACCGCGCGAGCGGTTTAGTCCTCCGGCCATATCCAGCCATTCGCCAACGGCAGCTTTGTAGAAGTTCAATTCCCTCGTATTTCCTGTTTGTTAGCCGTCCTTCATGGCGGGTTGTAGTGCTGTACGGCCAGCATTCGGTGGTCGGTCGAGCAGGTATTGAGCCGCGCTCAATCCTTGAGGTTCACCCCGAGGACATTCAGCTTTTTTGCATACGAATCTCTGCGTTTAGCTGCCCTTGCAGCGATTTCGACGGCCGCCTGAATGGCCTTGGGCCCTTTATTTTCAACAGCTTTGATCAATCCGAATTTGTGAGCAGCATCTACCTCCGCCCTCCTGAAAGTGGCGATGAGTTCGGCATGGGCAACGGATTGATTCACAAGGACTTCATTGTTTAAAGCGCTATTTTCTGCGTTTTTTCGCGCTGATAGCCCTTGAAGGCGAGGTGATGCAAAAGGGTTACAAGGGTCTGGTTTGAAAAACGTAGATAGACAAACTCTGCAGCTGCCATTAGTTTGAAGGAGACGGTGAGGGCACTCCTTTAACCAGACCTGCCTTCTCAACTGACTTTCAAAAGTCGTAGATCGCTACCGCAAGCCCTCGGTAAATCAGCAGTGCGATGGTCAACGCCACGCCTTGGCGTTCGTGCCCATGCAAGCGGCACAGTTCAATAAACTGCGCCACTATCGCGCCACTTCCCCATCAAACCGCACCAAACCATGCCATGCCTGCTGCTGGTCCGAACTGACAGCCTGGAAAGCAGCGCAGCATTCGCTCTAAATTCAGGCGCTGCCTGGCGCCCTTGCGCGTGTCAGGGCTGTTTTTTTAACCGGGGTTCATCGTCAAATCGGCCTCTTGCGCAATACTGGCGGGCGCAAGCAGCTATCTTTTTAATAGTCGCCTGACAGGCGTCATCCGGCTTGACTATGGGTGAGCCAAAGCGGTCAGTTCGTGCGTTGCGCTGAAAGCCAGGGAACAACGCTCGGACTGAAACGGTCACGGCATCTGGCGCACGGACAGAAGGCGTTGATCAGCTGTTGTCAGCTTCCCCGTCGTGTTCGTCTTCCAGGCTGTCATTGTCCATGGTGGCAATTTCGGCGTACTGCACGGCATTGAGCTGGTGGCGGTAAGCCAGGTAGGCGTGGCGGGCGGTCGCTTCGTTGTCGCCTTCGTCATCGGCAGCGGCTGCCGACAGGTGGTGTTTGGCGGCTGCGGCGAAATGGCGGGCCGCCATGCGGTGATGGTCGCCCATGCTTTCGTACTCTTCTTCAAAGTGCTCGTCAGTCATCTCCACGAAAGTGTCGGCATGAATTTCTGGCGTGTGTTCGTTGGTCAAGGGGAACTCCCGAAATGGATGTGAACGGCGACATGCCGCCACAGCAGCATTCCCGACCCGAATGACTTTTTGATGACAAAGTTCTTTCATGCCCCGCGTGCAAAATGCGCGGCATGACAAAACGTCCGCAAAGCCTGGGCGAGGAAATCGCCAACAGCGTGAGCCACGGTGTCGCGTTGCTGGCCGCTGTCGGTGCCGTACCGTTTTTGATGGCTTCGGCGCGCAACCGGAGCGCGGCGAGTTTTGCCGGCGTCATGGTTTTTGCCGCGACCATGGTGTTGCTCTACCTGACCTCGACGGTTTACCACGCGCTGCCCGACGGCCGCGCCAAGCGCATCTTCCTGAAGCTCGATTACGGCGCGATTTATCTGTTCATTGCCGGCAGCTACACGCCTTTCGCGCTGGGCGCGCTCGGGGGCGCATGGGGCTGGACGCTGTTTGGTCTGGTGTGGCTGCTGGCGGCCATGGGCATGGCGCTGAAGGTTTTTGACCGGCTGACGCACCCCTGGTTTTCAACGGGTTTGTACGTCTTCATGGGCTGGCTGGTCCTGGTTGCGGCGGTGCCACTCGTCAGGCAGGTTCCGTTGACTAGCCTGCTGTGGCTCGTGGCCGGCGGACTGGCCTACACTTCGGGCGTCGTGTTCTTCGTGCTGGACTCCCGAATCCGATACTCGCATGCGGTTTGGCATGGGTTCGTTGCGGCCGGCACGGGTTGCCACACTTTCGCGGTGCTGAGTTACGCGGCTTGACGCGTTCTCAAAGACCATTTTTGACGTTTATATGGAGAAAGCCATGCACAAACACCATCAAAACCTGGAAAGACTCTGCCAGAAACTCCAATTCCGATATGGCGAGGACGATGGATTGGTCATGCAGTTGAAGCATGAACTGGAGTCTCTTGAGTCCAGGCAATCAAAAGACGATCCCCAGGCAAACCGGGGCCGGCGCAAGCAGGACAAGGAAGTTTCTTCCGCCCCCGTGCACTGAGCGGACGGCAACATTCGCTCTGGATTTTTAACCAGGGTTTTGCATTGAATCAGGCGCTTGCGCAATAGGGGCGGGCGCAAGCAGCTATTTTTTTTGATGGCCGTTATCCGGCTCACTCGTGCCGCAGCGCCTCGATCGGGTCCATGCGCGCGGCGCGCCTAGCCGGAAAATAGCCGAACAGCACGCCGATGCCGGCCGAGAACACAAACGAGACGATGTTCACCGTCGGGTTGAACAGATAAGGCACCTGCATCAGCCGGGACAGCCCAATCGAAGCGCCGGTTGCCAGCACGATGCCGATCAGCCCGCCCAGCGCGGCCAGCGCCACTGCCTCGATCAGGAACTGCAGCAGCACTTCGCGCTCCAGCGCGCCAATCGCCAGCCGCAGTCCGATCTCGCGGGTGCGCTCTGTCACGCTGACCAGCATGATGTTCATGATGCCGATGCCGCCCACCAGCAAACTGACCGCCGCCACCGCGCCCAGCAGCATGGTCATTACTTTCGTCGTGCCCGAGAGCGTGTCGGCCAGCTGCTTGGTGTCCAGCACATTGAAGTTGTCCTCGTCGCTGTCGGCCAGCTTGCGGCGCTCGCGCAGCAGCTGCGTCAGGCTGGCCTTCACGCGCTCGGCGTTGCTGCCTTCCTTCATCGACACCAGCAGGGTGTTGACGCGGGTGTTGCCGCTGATGCGGCGCTGCAGCGTCTTGATCGGCAGCAGCACCGTGTCGTCCTGGTCGTTGCCGAAAGCGCCCTGGCCCTTGGACGCCAGCACGCCAATCACTTCGCACGAAATCTGCTTGACGCGCAGCGGCTCGCCGATGGCCGGGCGCGTGCCAAAGAGTTCGCGGCGCACGGTTTCGCCGATCAGGCAGACCGCCGCACCGGCGCGCAACTCGTCGCCCGAGAACTCCCGGCCGTCGGCCAGCTTCCAGTTGCCGGTTTGCAGCCAGGCGTTGGTGCTGCCGATGACGCTGCTGGTCCAGTTTCGGCCGTTGGCCACCAGCGTGCTGCTGGCGCGGGCCTCGGGCGCGACGGCAATCACGCCGCCGATTTGCGTGGCGATGGCGTCGGCGTCCAACTCGCTGAAGGAGGGCGCGACGGCGCCGCCGCTGCCCGGCCCCATGCGCTGGCCGGGGCGCACCTGCAGCAAGTTGGTGCCCAGCCCGGAAATCTGGTTTTGCACCGCCAGCGTCGCGCCGTTGCCCAGCGTCACCATGGTGATGACGGCGCTCACGCCGATGACGATGCCCAGGATGGTCAGAAAGGAGCGCAGCAAATTGCGCCGGATCGAGCGCAGCGCCAGCAGCAGGGTATTGAGCAGCATCAGCGGGCCTTTGCCACGGGCGCGGCCACGCTAGGTGCGTCAAGGCCGATGGGATGCGCGTTGCGCACATCGCTTTCCACCAGGCCATCGACAAAGCGCACGATGCGCCGCGCATAGGCGGCCATGTCGGGCTCGTGCGTGACCATCAGCACGGTGATGCCCTGGTCGGCGTTCAGGCGCCACAGCAGTTCCATGATCTCGCGGCTGCGCTGGGTGTCGAGGTTGCCGGTCGGCTCGTCGGCCAGCAGCACCGCCGGCTGGGTGACGATGGCGCGGGCAATCGCCACGCGCTGCTGCTGCCCGCCCGACAGCTCGGACGGCGTGTGGTGCTCCCAGCCCTTCAGGCCCACCTGGTCGAGCGCGCGGGCGGCGGCGGCGTGGCGGGCGCTGGCGGCCTCGCCCCGGTAGAGCAGCGGCAGCTCGACGTTTTCCTGCGCCGAGGTGCGCGCCAGCAGGTTGAAGCCCTGGAACACAAAGCCGAAAAAGCGCCGCCGCAGCAAGGCGCGCTGGTCGCGCGTGAGCGACTCGACATGCACGCCCTGGAACAAATATTCGCCCGAGGTCGGCGTGTCCAGGCAGCCCAGCGTGTTCATGGCGGTGGATTTGCCCGATCCGCTCGGCCCCATGATGGCGACAAAATCGCCGGCCTCGATGTCCAGATCGACCCCTTTGAGCGCCTGCAGCGCGGTCGCGCCTTCGCCATACATCTTGGTGATGCCGCGCAGGCGGATCAGCGGCAGGGCCGGCTCGCTCATGGCGCGGCTCCGGCGCTTTGCTGGTCGGTGATAACCGCCATGCCTTCCTGCAGTCCCTCGGCGCTGACTTCGGTCATGCGGCCATCGCTGATGCCGGTTTTCACGGAAACGGCCACGGCCTGGCCGTCCTTGAGCACCCAGACCTGTTTGCTGCCGGCGGCGGCGCTGGTGTCGGCCGGTTTGCGCGCGCCTGTGCGCGGCATGCGCGGCATGAGCTTGGAGACAAAGCTGCCGCCGGACGCCGCTGCCGCCGGGTTGCCGTCCTGCGCGGGCATGAAGCGCAGCGCGGTGTTGGGCACCAGCAGCACATTGGCGCGCTCGGTGGCGACGATGGTGGCCGCCGCCGTCATGCCGGGGCGCAGGCTCAGGTCGGTGTTGTTCACATCCAGCCAGGTCACATAAGTCACCACGTTGTCGGTCTTGGTCGAGCCGAAGGCGACGCGGGTGAGGCTGGCCGGGTAGCGGCGCGACGGGTAGGCGCTGACGGTGAAGCTGGCCTTCTGGCCGACCTTGACCGCGCCCACGTCGGCTTCATCGACATTGACTTCCAGGCGCAGCTGCGTCAGGTCTTCGGCCACGGTGAACAGCGTCACCGCCTGCAGCGAAGCAGCCACCGCGTTGCCCGGATCGACCGTGCGCGTCAGCACCACGCCGTCAATCGGCGAGCGGATCGAGGCCTTGGACAGGTTGGTTTCGTCGGTCGAGGCGGCGGCTCGCGCTTCGGCCACATTGGCGCGGGCGCTGGCCTCGACCGCCACGGCGCGGTCCAGGGTGGCGCGGGCGGTGTCGAGTTCGGCGGCCGACGGCACCTTGCCGCCGGACAGGCGCGCCACTTCCTCGAAGCGCTGCAGGCTGGCCCGCGACTCCTTGACGGTGGCCGTGCTTTGCGCCTGCTGGGCCTGCATCGCCGCCAGCGAGGCGCGCGAGCGCAGCACCTGGTCGGACAGCTTGGCCGTGTCCAGCTCGACCAGCACCTGGCCTTTCTTGATGCGGTCGTTCACATCGACCAGCACGCGCTTGACGGTGCCCGAGAGTTCGCTGCCGATGTTGACCGAGCGCGTCGGCTGCAGCGTGCCGTTGGCCAGCACGTTCAGCGTGAGGTTGCCCTTGTGGACGGTTTCGGTCACATAGCGCGGCGCGGCGCTGGCTTGTTGCCCTGCCTGCCAGTAAGCCAGGCCGGCCAGCAGCGCGATCAGGACGACAGCCGCGATCCAAGTGGCGGGCCGCTGCCACCAGGGGCGGGCCTGGTCCTCGTTCAGCAGGGCCTGAAGGTCTGCGGCGGAGGGCGTCGGGGCGGCTGGGGGTTTGAGGGGCGTGGGTGTGGTCATGGGCAGGGGTTTCGGAATGGGTGCGGGTTCTGGTCGTGTCGGTCGGTCTGTCGTCAGCGCGCGGCGGTTTCAAGTGCGCGCGTCCAGCCGCCGCCCAGCGCCTTGTACAGCCGCACATGGTCGGCGCTCAGGCTGGCGCGGGTCGCTTCCAGGCTGTCTTGCGTGGAGAGCAGGGTGCGCTGGGTTTCCAGCACGGCGCGAAAGTCAATCAGTCCGCTGGCGTAGCGCTGGCGGGCCAGCAAATCCGCATTCGCCGCCGCCCCGGACGCCGCCTGCAGACGGGCCAGCCGCTCGCGGTTGCCCTGCAGCGAGATCAGCGCGTCTTCCACGTCTTTCAGCGCGGCCAGCACCACGCCTTCGTAGCTGATGCGGGCGCTTTCCAGCGCGGCCTCCTGCGCGCGCACCTGCGCCCGCGCCGCGCCGCCGTCCAGCAGCGGCACCGACACGCTGGCCAGCAGCGCATTGGCGACCGACGCGCCGCCCGTGAGCGTTCCCAGCGTCAGGGCGCGCAGGCCAAGCGATCCGCTGATCTGAAAGCTGGGGTAGCGCGCCGCATCGGCCTGGGCCACGCGGGCCAGCGCGGCCTTGATGCGGTGCTCGGCGGCGCGCACGTCGGGGCGCTGGCGCAGGGTTTCGGCGGGAATGGCCAGCGCCAGGTCATTCGCAGGTTGCGGCACGGGTGCGGCGGTTGCGAGCGCGCTGCGCAGCACGCCGGGCGACTGGCCGGTCAGCACCGCCAGGCTGCTGGCCGCCTGCGCGATACTGGTTTCGAGTGCTGGAATATGGGCGCCGGTCTGCTCGCTGGCGGCAATGCCCTGCTCCACGTCGAGCGACGACGCCAGCCCGGCCTGGGCGCGCCAGCGGGTGATCTGCAGCGTCTCCAGCTGCGAGGCCAGGTTGCCGCGGGCAATCAGCAGCTGCGCCTGCAGCCCGCGCAGCTCGATGTAGGTGACGGCGGTTTCGGCGGCCAGCGACACCTGCACATTCGCCAGGCTGGCCGAAGCGGCCTGAAGGTCGGACTGGGCGGCGTTCAGCGCGCTGCGGTTGCCGCCGAAGACATCGGGCTCCCAGCTGGCATCAAAGCCGGCCTGGAAGATGTTGCCCGCCTGGCTGCCGCCCGACTTGCTGCGCTGCGCCGAGGCCGAGGTGCTGACGCTTGGGCCGAGGCCGGCCGCGCTCACATCGCGCAGGGCTCTGGCCTGCAGCAAGGCGGACTGCGCGCTGCGAACGTCGGTGCTGTTTTGCAGGGCCTGGGTAACGAGCGCGGTCAGTTGCGGGTCGTTGAAGCCTTGCCACCAGTTTGCGAGGGACGCGGCGTTGGCGGGGCTGGAGGCATAAGGCGCGGTGGTTGACCATTCGGCTGGTGTCGGCGTTGCGGGTAAAGCCGTGGTGGGGGAGGTCGGCGACGCGCAGCCTGAAAGCAGGGCTGCCAGCGCCAGCAGGGCCAGGCGCGGTGGAGAAAAGGCAGGGTGTTGAAGGGGCATCGGGTCACACGGTGGGGGCGGGCAAGCGGATTGTGCGGGGCTTGCTTGTCGGGGAATGGCTGGGTTGGATGAATTTTTGTAAAGCTTGCTGCTGGGAGGGTTAATTGCTATTGAAAATGTAGCTTCTTGTGCGGGGTGGGCTTGCGGAATATGGCTTTTTTGCTTGGGTTTGGTGTGGGCTGTTGCTTGATTGGTGGCTGGGTTGGCTCTTCTGGGTTGGGCTGGCCGGGGGTTGCCCGGCGGCAACTCACTTTTCTTTGCTTCGCCAAAGAAAAGTAAGCAAAAGAAAGGCGACCCGGCTGTCTGGGTCCCTGCGCTTCGCTTCGGGCAACCTGCGCTGCCCCGGAAAAACGGGGGTCGGCGCAAACTCGCTTCACTTCGTTACGCTCAAACAGCGCGCCGCCCTGATCCCGTTTTTCCGGGGCATCACAGGCCCAGTCAGAACGGGGCAATCGGGGAACAAAATCCAAACAGCCAAACAGCCAAACAGCCAAACAGCCACGGCACCCAGGTTTCAGCCATGAATGCTACTAATTCAATAGCTTCTTGCGCAGGCTGTGCTTGCGCAAGAAGCACTTTTGACTCCGAATCCGGCCCCGAATCCGCTCCCGCAAGTCCCGTCCTGGCCGAGCCTGTGCTACGCCGCAAAAGCGGGATCAGGGCCGCGCGCTGTTTGAGCGAAGCGAGTTTGCGCGGACCCCCGCTTTTGTGGCGTAGCGCAGGTTGCCCGAAGCGAAGCGTAGGGACTCGGACTGCGGGTCGCCTTTTCTTTGGTGACTTTCTTTTGGCGAAGCAAAAGAAAGTTACTTGCCGCCGGGCAACCCCCGGCCAGCCCAACCACGAAGCGCCAACCCAGCCAAGACTCAGCCAAATCTAAACAAAAACAGCAGTCAGCGCATTAAACACGGGCCTAAGCAGCTATTAAAAAAATAGCAAACAATCACTGAAATGCTACTTCCGAAAAACTCCGCAGCTTGCGACTGTGCAACTGCGTGATGCCCTCGGCCCGCAGCAGCTCCACCGCCCGCATGCCGATGCGCAAATGCTGGTCCACCCGGTCGCGGTAAAACTGGTTCGCCATGCCCGGCAGCTTGATTTCGCCGTGCAGCGGCTTGTCGCTCACGCACAGCAGCGTGCCGTAGGGCACCCGGAAGCGAAAGCCGTTGGCCGCAATCGTCGCGCTTTCCATGTCCAGCGCAATCGCCCGGCTCTGGCTGAAGCGGCGCTGCGGCTGGTTGTTGGGCAGCAGTTCCCAGTTGCGGTTGTCGGTCGAGGCCACGGTGCCGGTGCGCATGATGCGTTTCAAATCCGGGCCGACGGCCTGCGTCACGTCTTCCACCGCCTGCTCCAGCGCCTTCTGGATCTCGGCCAGCGCCGGAATCGGCACCCACAGCGGCAACTCTTCGTCAAGCACATGGTCTTCGCGCACATAGCCGTGGGCCAGCACATAGTCGCCCAGCTGCTGGCTGTTGCGCAGGCCGGCGCAGTGGCCGAGCATGATCCAGGCGTGCGGGCGCAGCACGGCGACATGGTCGGTGATGTTCTTGGCGTTGGCCGGGCCGACGCCGATGTTGACCATGGTGGTGCCGGTGTGGTCGGCGCGCACCAGGTGGTAGGCCGGCATTTGCGGCAGGCGCGGCGGCGGCACGCCCAGCTCGTCGCCCGCCTCGGGCAACAGGCCGGCGCGCCGCGTCACGACGTTGCCCGGCTCGATGAAGGCGATGTATTCGCTGTCCGGGTTGGCCATTTCCTGATGCCCCAGGCGCACGAATTCGTCGATGTAGAACTGGTAGTTGGTGAACAGCACGAAGTTCTGGAACCAGTGCGGCGAGGTGCCGGTGTAGTGGCGCAGGCGCTGCAGCGAATAGTCAACCCGCGCCGCCGTGAACAGCGACAGCGGCTGCGGCTCGCCGGGCCGGGCCTCGAAGGTGCCGTTGGCAATGCCGTCGTCCATGGCGGCCAGGTCGGGCAGGTCGAACACGTCGCGCATCAGCATGCGGCGGGCCGCGCTCATGGTGCCCTCGATGTGGTCGTTCTCGGCAAACGAGAAGTGAATCGGGATCGGCTGGGTGCTGGTGCCCACTTCCAGTTCGACCTCATGGTTTTGCATCAAGAGCCGGAATTGCGCCAGGTAGTAGTCGCTGTACAGGTCGGGCCGGGTCAGCGTGGTTTCGAAGTGGCCCGGCCCGGCGACGAAGCCGAAGCTGAGCTGCAGGATGTCGGGCGTTTCCAGGATCGCCCGGGCCACCGTCTCGGTGTGGATGCGCACGAACGGGTAGCAGGCGCGCACATGGCCGGGCAGGGTGTCGCCGGCCACGTAGCGCTGCATGGCGCTGCGCAGGTGGGCAATCTGCTGGTCGTAGATGGCACGCACCTGCGCCAGCGCGGCGGCCGGGTCGGTGTAGCGGGTGGGGGCGATGAAGTCGGGCAGGTAGGGCATGGGCTGGCTAGGTTTTGTCATGGGGTGGGGCGTTTTCCGGCGTTTGTGGCTGCGCGGGCAACTCAGCGCTTGACCGGCTCGCGCATCGTCACGAATTCTTCGGCCATCGTCGGGTGAATGCCGAGGGTAGCGTCAAAAATGGCCTTGGTGGCGCCGGCTTTCATCGCCACGGCAAAGCCCTGGACGATCTCGCCGGCGTCGGCGCCGACCATGTGCAGGCCGACCACGCGGTCGGTGGCGTCCTCGACGATCAGCTTCATCAGCGTGCGCTCGGTGCTGCCGCTCAGCGTGTGCTTGAGCGCCTTGAAGTCGCTGCGGTACACCGTGACCTTGCCGAATTTCTCGATGGCATCGGCCTGCGAATAGCCGACCGTGCCGATGTTCGGATGGGTAAACACCGCCGTCGGGATGAAGTCGTAACTCATGCCGCGCGGTTGCTTGCCCTCGGGCGGGCCAAACAGCGCATCGACCACCACCATCGCCTCGGCCAGCGCTACCGGCGTGAGCTGCACCCGCGCGGTCACGTCGCCCAGCGCGTAGATCGACGGCACCGAGGTCTGGTACTGCTCGTTGACCTCAATCGCCCCGGCCTTGCCTTGCCTGACGCCGGCCGCTTCCAGGCCCAGGCCGGCGACCAGCGGCACCCGGCCGGTGGCGTAGAGCACGGCGTCAACGGTGATGTGGCTGCCATCGAGCAGCCGCACCTGCAGGCCCGCGTCGGTGCGCTCGATGGCGGCCACATCGGTGTTCAGGTGCAGCTTCACGCCGGACTTGACCATTTCGCCGGCAATGAAGCCGCGCACTTCGTCGTCAAAGCCGCGCAGCACCTGGTGGCCCCGGTAGAGCTGGGTGACGCTGGCGCCCAGCCCGTTGAAGATCGACGCAAACTCGCAGGCGATGTAGCCGCCGCCCACCACCAGCAGCCGCTGCGGGAAGGGCGACAGGTCGAAGATGTCGTTGGAGCTGATGACATGCTCGCATCCCGGCACGTCCGGCGTGCTGGGCTTGCCGCCGGTGGCGATCAGGATGTTCTTGGCGCTGTAGTGCTGGCCGCCGACCTCGACCGTGTGTGCATCGACCAGCGTGGCCCAGCCGTTGATGATGTGGACGCCGGCGCTTTTGAGCAGTTGCCCGTAAATGCCGTTGAGGCGTGAAATCTCTCTGGCGCGGTTGAACTTGAGCGTGTCCCAGTTCAGCGTGGGCGCTTCGCCGACCCAGCCAAAGCCGTGCGATTCCTCGAAGCTTTCGGCAAAGTGGGCCGCATAGCTGTAGAGCTTTTTCGGGATGCAGCCCAGGTTCACGCAGGTGCCGCCCATTTCGGCCACTTCGGCCAGCGCGACGCGGGCGCCGCGCTGCGCGGCCATGCGGCCAGCGCGCACGCCGCCGCTGCCGCCGCCAATCACGAACAGGTCAAAATCAAAATCAGCCATGGAGGTTCCTTTTTTAGTCCTGTTGTGATTGTGCTGTTTTCGGATGCCCCCTGGCGGCTGCGGCGTTGCGCAGGGTCAAGCTGTGCGCTTGCGGTAGCGCGCCAGCTCCAGCGCCCCGATGCACACCGCCAGCCAGGCCGCGCCCGACGCAAAACCGGCCAGCACGTCGCTGGCGAAGTGGACCTGCAGAAAAACGCGGCTGCTGCCCGTGGCAAAGGCGACAGCAGCGGCTGCCGCCACCACTGGCTGGCGCATGGCGGACCAGCGCGCAGGCAGCAGGCGCACCAGCAGATAAGCCAGCATGCCATAGGCCACCACCGAACTCGACGCATGGCCGCTCGGAAAACTCCAGCCGTCGGCAAAGGCCAGGCCGTGTTCATGCAGCGGGCGAGCGCGTTCAAATATGTTTTTCAGCAAAGGGTTCAGCACCGCATTGCCAGCGATGGCCCCCACCCAGCCGATGCACAGTCCGCGCTGGCGTTGCCAGAGCAGCACCAGCGCGCCCGCCAGGCACAGGGCGGTCAGCAAGATGGGGTCGCCCAGATGGGTCAGCAGCACAAAAAACCGGAGCGCATCCACGGAAATGGTGGCGCGAATCGTGTCCGAAAACAGCAGGTCGAGCTGGCCCAGCTTGCGGCCGTCGCCCAGGTTTTCGGCGATTTCGGCAAACAGCGCCGCCGCGCCGATGATCAGCGCAAAGCCCAGCGCCAGGTAGGCCAGCAGATAGGCCAGCGGCGCAAACCGGCTGGTTTCACGGTGCACGCCATAGCGCAGCCCCAGCCACCACAGGCCGCAGACCGCCGCAATGAGCACCACCAGCGCCACGCCAAAGGCCGGCAGCGCATGGCTGGCGAGCGACTGGACGGCATGGCGAAGGGCGGACGAATCAAGTTCCATGGGGGTGTTCAGTCATCAAAAACAGGTCGCGAGGGCAGGGTGGACATACGGCCCAAAGCTTAGCGGGGTTTGGACGCGCCGGCCCCGGTTTGCCGGGGACAAGGCGGGAGTCACGATAATCGGGGATATGACTACCTCCCCCAATGACTTCAGCGCCCTGTCGCTGCCGGCCCATGTGCTGGCCAACCTGACGCAACTCGGCTACACCAGCATGACGCCGATCCAGGCCGCAGCCCTGCCGGTCGCCTTGCTCGGCAAGGATCTGATCGCCCAGGCCAAGACCGGCAGCGGCAAGACCGCCGCCTTCGCACTGGCGCTGCTGGCCAACCTGAACGCCCGCCGTTTCGCCATCCAGGCGATGGTGCTGTGCCCGACGCGCGAACTGGCCGACCAGGTCACGACCGAAATCCGCCGCCTGGCGCGCGCCGAGGAAAACATCAAGGTCGTCACGCTGTGCGGCGGCGTCGCCCTGCGCAACCAGATTGCCAGCCTGGAGCACGGCGCGCACATCGTCGTCGGCACGCCGGGCCGCATCATGGATCACCTCGGGCGCGGCAACCTCGACCTGGCCGCGATGAACACGCTGGTGCTCGACGAGGCCGACCGCATGCTCGACATGGGCTTTTTCGACGACATCGCCACCGTCGCCAAACAGTGCCCGAAAGAGCGCCAGACGCTGCTGTTCTCGGCGACCTATCCCGAAGGCATCGCCAAGATCAGCCAGCAGTTCATGAAGAACCCGCAAACCATCACCGTGCAGGCGCAGCATGAAAAAAGCAAGATCCGCCAGCGCTGGTACCAGGTCGAGGACACCGACCACGACGAGGCGCGGCTCGATGCGGTGGCGCGGGTGCTGAATCATTACCGGCCCGTCAGTACGCTGGCGTTTTGCAACACCAAGTCGCAATGCCGGGCACTGGTGCAACTGCTCAAGGACCAGGGCTTCATCGCCCTGGCGCTGTTCGGCGAGCTGGAGCAGCGCGAGCGCGACCAGGTGCTGGTGCAGTTTGCCAACCGCAGCTGCTCGGTGCTGGTGGCGACCGACGTGGCGGCGCGCGGGCTGGACATCTCGCAGCTGGAAATGGTCATCAACGTGGATGTGACGCCGGACAGCGAAATCCACATCCACCGCATCGGCCGCACCGGCCGCGCCGACGAGGAAGGCTGGGCCATCAGCCTGGCCAGCATGGACGAGATGGGCTCGGTCGGCAAGATCGAGCAGCTGCAAAAAACCGAGTCCGAATGGCACAAGCTCGACGAACTCACATCCGCCAGCAAGGAGCCGCTGCGCCCGCCGATGGCCACGCTGCAGATCGTCGGCGGCCGCAAGGAAAAAATCCGCGCCGGCGACGTGCTCGGCGCGCTGACCGGCGAGGCCGGCTTCACCCGCGAGCAGGTCGGCAAGATCAATGTGAACGAGTTCTCGACCTATGTGGCGGTGGAGCGCAGCATCGCTGGCGACGCGCTGCACAAGCTGGCGATGGGCCGGGTCAAGGGGAAAAGCGTTCGGGTGCGGTTGATGGATGACGAAGCCTGAGCCGTTCAATGAAATTTCAGGTGCAAATCGGTCTTCTGCGCAAGCTGTACATGCACTGACAGCTATTAATAGCGTAGCAATATGCGGTTTGGCATTCCAGCTGGCGCTGCACGGTTGATTTTTAAGTAAAAAGTGGCTGTAGCGCAGAGTGGATAAGCGCAAGAAGCTATTAAAAGAGTAGCGCAATGAAAAAGAGCGCGGCAACCTGCGTTGCCGCGCTCTTTTTTGTGCCGCGTGTATCAGGTCTGTTTTGAACCCGCCAGCGCGGCCGCGCTGCGGCGCTCCCGGAAGGCCTGCAACTCGCCGACCACGCCCTTGCGAAAGGCCAGCACGCAGAGCACGAAGATCACGCCGATGATGACCGTGACCCAGGAGCCGACCTTATCGGCCAGCAGGTTCTGCAGCGAAATCACGATGCCAGCGCCCATCACCGGGCCAAAGAAGGTGCCCACGCCGCCCAGCAGCGTCATCAGGATCACCTCGCCCGACATCGACCAGTGCACGTCCGACAGCGTGGCAAAGCCCATCACCAGCGTTTTCAGCGAACCGGCAAGGCCCGCCAGCGCGGCCGACAGCACGAAGGCCAGCAGCTTGTAGCGGTCCACCTGGTAGCCCAGCGAGATGGCGCGCGGCTCGTTTTCGCGGATCATCTTCAGCACCTGGCCAAACGGCGAGTTCACGATGCGCGAGATGAACTGGAAACACAGCACGAACACAGCGACCACGAAGTAATACATGGCGTTGTCGGATTGCAGCGAAAGCATGCCGAACAGGCTGCCGCGCGGCACGCCCTGCAGGCCGTCCTCGCCGCCGGTGAACGGCGCCTGCAGGCAGAAAAAATACACCATCTGCGCAATCGCCAGCGTGATCATGGCAAAGTAAATGCCCTGCCGGCGAATGGCGACCGCACCGACCACGAGGCCGATCAGCCCGGCGCCGACGGTGCCGGCCAGAATCGCTATTTCAGGAGTCCAGCCTTGCGACTTGACGAACCAGCCGGTGACGTAGGCGGCCGAGCCGAAAAATGCGGCATGGCCAAACGACAGCAGGCCGGTAAAGCCCAGCAGCAGGTTGAAGGCGCAGGCAAACAGGCCAAAGCACAGCAGCTTCATGACAAACACCGGGTACAGCCCGATGAAGGGCGCGACCAGCAGCAGCGCCAGCAGGGCGATGTAGGTGATGCGGGTGATTTTTTTTGAATTGTTCATTGAATAGTTCCGAAGGCCATGGTGCGCAACGAGCCAAGCGCAGCGGGGAGCGTGGGGGTTTCAAGTCTTTCCAAGTTCCGGCCGCGGAACCGGCTTTGCCGGGCCGCAGGCGGGGCGGCCCCCTCGGGGGGCAGCGAACCACACGAAGTGGGGAGCGTGGGGGCCATATTCCTAGGCCTCCTTGCCGAAAAGACCCGCCGGGCGAACCATCAGCACCAGCACCATCACGACGAACACCACGATATTGGATGCCTCGGGGTAGAAGACGCGGGTCATGCCTTCGACCAGTCCGAGCGCCAGGCCGGTGACGACCGAGCCCAGGATGGAGCCCATGCCGCCGATCACCACCACGGCAAACACCACGATGATGAGGTTCGAGCCCATCAGCGGGTTGACCTGGATGATGGGCGCGGCCAGCACGCCGGCCAGCGCGGCCAGCGCCGCGCCCGCGCCGTAGGTCAGCATGACCATCATCGGCACGTTGATGCCGAAAGTCTGCACCAGGGCGGCGTTTTCGGTGCCGGCGCGCAGGTAGGCACCCAGCCGGGTGCGCTCGATGATGAACCAGGTGCCCAGGCACACCGCCAGCGACACCAGCACCACCCAGGCGCGGTAGTTCGGCAGCACCATGAAGCCCAGGTTGGTGGCGCCCGAGAGCAGTTCGGGAACCGGGTAGGTCTGGCCCGAAGCGCCATACAGTTCGCGGAAAACGCCTTCGACAATCAAGGCCAGGCCAAAGGTCAGCAGCAAACCGTACAAAGGGTCGAGCTTGTACAGGTGTTTCAGGAACAGCCGCTCGATCACCACGCCGAAGGCGCCGACCGCCAGCGGCGCCAGCACCAGCGCGAACCAGTAATTGATGCCGAATTTGTCGAGCATGATCCAGGCGGCAAACGCGCCCAGCATGTAGAGCGCGCCATGCGCGAAATTGACCACGCCCAGCAGGCCAAAGATGACCGCCAGCCCCAGGCTGAGCATGGCGTAGAAGGCGCCGTTGACCAGGCCGAGCAGCAGCTGGCCCAGGAATGCTTGATGAGGAATGCCGAAAATTTCCATGGAAGCCCGTCAGTTCATGCCTGGGAATATTAAAAAAAAGCGGCCAGTCACCTGTGCGACCAGCCGCCCCGTGGTGTTGTCAGCTTATTTCTTGAGCAGCGCGCACTTGGACTCGGCTGGCGTGGTGAACGCCTGCTCGCCAGGGATCTTGGCCACCATCTTGTAATAGTCCCAGGGCGCGGTCGATTCCTTGGCCGACTTGACCTGGTACAGGTACATGTCGTGGATCATCCGGCCGTCGGCGCGGATCTGGCCCTTGTTGTAGAAGTCGTCGATCTTCATGCCCTTGAGCGTGCTCATCACCTTGTCGCCGTCGGTGGTGCCGGCGGCCTGCACCGCTTTGAGGTAATTGGTGGCGACCGAGTAGTCGGCGGCCTGCAGGCTCGACGGCATGCGCTTGTACTTGTCGAAGAAACGCTTGGCGAATTTGCGCGAAGCGTCATCTTGGTTCCAGTACCAGCTGTCGGCCAGCTGCAGGCCTTCGGTATTGGCCAGGCCCAGGCTGTGCACGTCGTTGATGAACACCAGCAGGCCGGCGATCTTCATGGTCTTGTTGATGCCGAATTCCCGCGCCGCCTTCATCGCGTTGGTGAAGTCGCCGCCCGCATTGGCCAGCCCCAGCACCTGCGCCTTGGAGGTTTGGGCCTGCAGCAGGAACGAAGAGAAGTCGGACGCATTGAGCGGGTGGCGTACCGCGCCGACGACCGTGCCGCCGTTGGCCTTGACCACGGTGGAGGCATCGCCCTCCAGCGAGTGGCCGAAGGCATAGTCAGCCGTCAGGAAGTACCAGTTCTTGTTGCCGGCCTTGACCAGCGCCGTGCCAGCGACCTTGGCCAGGGCCACTGTGTCGTAGGCGTAATGCACGGTGTAGGGCGAGCAGGCTTCATTGGTCAGGCGGGCTGATCCGGGGCCAATGGCCATGAAGGGGCGCTTCTTTTCCTCGGCGATCTTGGCCATGGCCAGTGCGGTGCCGGAGTTGGTGCCGCCGATCAGCATAGCCAGGCCATCCTTGTCGATCCACTCTCTAGCCTTGGAACTGGCCACGTCAGCCTTGTTCTGGTGGTCGGCGGTCAGCACTTCGATGGGGCGGTTCAAGACCTTGCCGCCGAAATCCTGCACCGCCCACTTGACCATCTCGCCACCGGCAGGGCCATCGATGTCGGCATACAGGCTGGACATGTCGGTGATGAAGCCGATCTTGACGGGACCGGTGTCCTGCGCCGATGCGGCAGCGGCAAATCCGATGGCCAGTGCGAAGGCGATAGCGTTGAGTTTCATGGAAGGTCTCCTGGTTAATTATTGGTCGGGAAAGTGAATGAAAAACCGGATGCTTTCACGGGCTGCCGGGCTGGGGTCAAACGCCCAGGAATTCCTGCAGCATGGCCATGTTCTGCGACAGCTCGGATTGGGCAAACTGCTTGACGATCTGGCCGTGTTCCATGACGTAGAAGCGGTCGGCCAGCGGCGCGGCAAAGCGAAAGTTCTGCTCGACCAGCACGATGGTGTAGCCCTTGGCCTTGAGCGCCAGGATCATCTCGGCCAGTTTTTGCACGATCACCGGCGCCAGCCCTTCGGAGATTTCGTCGAGCAGCAGCAGCCGCGCGCCGGTGCGCAGAATCCGCGCCACGGCCAGCATCTGCTGCTCGCCGCCCGACAGGCGCGTGCCGGGGCTGTGGGCGCGCTCCTTCAGGTTCGGAAACATGGTGTAAATCTCGGCCACGCTCATGCCGCCCGGCGCAATCGTCGGCGGCAGCATCAGGTTTTCCTCGGTCGAGAGGCTGGCGAAGATGCCGCGCTCCTCGGGGCAGTAGCCCACGCCCAGCCGGGCCACCTTGTGCGGCGCGAGCTTGAGCGCTTCTTCGCCGTTGATCTTGATCGAGCCCTTGCGGGCGCCGGTCATGCCGACGATGGCGCGCAGCGTGGTGGTGCGGCCGGCGCCGTTGCGGCCCAGCAGCGTGACGACTTCGCCTTCGTTGACGGTCATGTTCACGCCGTGCAGGATGTGCGACTCGCCATACCAGGCGTGCAGGTCTTCAATGCGCAGCAGTTCTTTGGTCATGCTTAGTGGGCTCCCTGCAAGGCGGCGTCGGCGTTGCCCATGTAGGCTTCAATGACCAGCGGGTTTTTAGAGACCTCGGCATACGGGCCGTCGGCGATGATGGTGCCGCGCTGCAGCACCGTGATGCGGTTGGCAATCGAGGACACCACATTCATGTTGTGCTCGACCATCAAGATGGTGCGGCCGGCGGAAACCTTTTTGATCAGCTGCGTGACCCGGTCCACGTCCTCGTGGCCCATGCCCTGGGTGGGCTCGTCCAGCAGCATCAGCTCGGGCTCCAGCGCCAGCGTGGTCGCCAGTTCCAGGGCGCGCTTGCGGCCGTAGGGCAGGTTGACCGTCAGCATGTCGGCAAACTGGCCCAGATCGACTTCGTCGAGCAGGGCGCGCGCGCGGTCGTGCAGCGGGTAGAGCGTGTCCTCGGCCTTCCAGAAATGAAACGAGGTGCCCAGGTTGCGCTGCAGGGCGGCGCGCACGTTCTCAAGCACCGTCATGTGCGGGAACACCGCCGAAATCTGGAACGACCTGACAATGCCGCGCCGCGCGGTTTGCGCCGGCTTTTCAAAGGTGATGTCGTTGCCGTTGAAGGTGATGCTGCCGCGCGTGGGCGTCAGGAACTTGGTCAGCAGGTTGAAGAAGGTGGTCTTGCCGGCGCCGTTGGGGCCGATCAGCGCATGAATGTGCCCGCGCTGGACTTTCAGGTCCACGTTGTTGACGGCAACGAATCCCTTGAATTCCTTGGTCAAGCCTCGCGTTTCAAGAATGAACTCCACTGGCAAATTGCTTCTCCGGCAGGTTGAATTGACTTGACGAGCCGGCTGCGCATTCCTGCGCCATGGCTTCGCGAAGCTTGGATGTTCATCGTAGTCACGCTATATGTCACACGCTACCCGGTTAGACCCTTAAGTAGTTTTTCGTAATTTCAGGTTCAGGTGAGTATCTTGTGCGGCGGCACGAAACCATGCTTGCATTGAAACGGTTTGTGGGTACCAAGGGCTATCCATAGGTAGCGTGGGAAAACCGGACCTTAAAATGCAGCGGATTGCGTTGTCCAAAATGGTGCGCGTCCCACTGAGCGCAGCCCGCTTGGAAGCTTCACAGGAAACCCTCATGGTCAAAAAGATTTTTTCATTCGTACTGCTGGCGTGCGCGCTGAGCGCCGTGCAGGCCCAGCCGCAAGCCGCCTCGTACCCGGCCAAGCCGATCCGCATGATCGTGCCGTTCCCGCCGGGCGGCGGCACCGACATCCTGTCGCGCCTGGTGGCCAACAAGCTCACCGAGGTCAGCAAGTGGACGGTGATTCCCGACAACCGGGGCGGCGCCGGCGGCACCATCGGCATCGCCGAGGCAGCCAGAGCCGCGCCCACCGGCTACGAGATGGTGATGGGCCAGAAAGACAACATGGTGGTGGCGCCCTGGCTGTACAAGAACCTGAGCTACGACCCGACCAAAGACCTGGTGGCCGTGGCGCATGTGGCGTACACGCCGGTCGTCATCGTGACCAGTGTCAACTCGCGGTTCAAGACGCTGGCCGACGTGGTGGCTGCCGCCAAGGCCGCGCCCGACCAGATCACCTACGGCTCGCCGGGCAACGGCACCACGATCCACCTGGCCGGCGAAATCTTCAACACGGCGGCCCACATCAAGCTGCGCCACATTCCCTACAAGGGCTCCAACCCGGCGATGATGGATGTGCTGGCCGGCAACGTGGACCTGATGGTGTCGTCGCTGCCCTCGGCCATGGGCCAGATCAAGGCCGGCAAGCTGCGCGCCCTGGCGGTCACGTCGGCGCGCCGCAGCACCTCGATGCCCGATGTGCCTACCGTGGCCGAGTCTGGCTACAAGGACTTTGATGTCAGCACCTGGTACGGCCTGTTCATGCCGGCCGGCACACCCAAGGAAATCGTGGCCACGGTGAATGCCGAGGTCAACAAGCTGCTGGCCACGCCCGACATGAAGGCGGCCATCAATGCCCAGGGCGCGGAAACCCAGAACATGACATCCGTGCAGTTTTCGACCCTGCTCAAGACCGATTACCAGAAATGGAAGGGCATTGTGCAGGCCTCGGGGGCCACCATCGAATAAGGCGGCAGTTCCCATAAGCCGCACAAGCACCGGAGTTGGCGCGCTGTGGCTTAAAATCAGCAATTCAGCCATTTTTAACCCGGAGTCTTCCATGTCCAAGAAAATCAGAGTCGAGGCCGACATCTGCGCCCCCAAGCCAGTGCCGCCAAAAGGCTACACCATCACCACTGGCAACGGCCAGAAGATCAGCCTTGAGCGCGGTTCGCATACCCGCAGCAAGAAAAACCCAGGCAAGCGCCCCCACCAGGGTTAAGCCACGGATTGGGCGGAGCCTCTTGTGCTCCGCCCAAAAAGAAACCCGGACCAACCGAGGCGCGATCCGCTTCGGTTGGTCCGGGTTTCTTTTTGGGGCCGAGCTTTCGGGCCGTGTCTCCTGGCTACATATTGCGCCGGTACTGCCCGCCGACCTCGAACAGCGCATTGGTGATCTGCCCGAGCGAGCAGACGCGCACCGCGTCCATCAGCACCTCGAAGACGTTCTTGTTCTCGATCACCGCCTGCTGCAGGCGCTTGAGCTGCGCCGGCGCCTGGGCTGCGTGGCGGGTGTGGAAGTCTGCGAGGCGCCTGAGCTGGCTCTGTTTTTCCTCGTCGGTCGAGCGGGCCAGTTCCAGTTTGTCGTGAACGGCGTCGCCGTGCGGGTTGCGAAAGGTGTTGACGCCGATGATCGGCAGCTCGCCGGTGTGCTTGAGCATCTCGTAGTGCATCGACTCGTCCTGGATGCGGCCGCGCTGGTAGCCGGTTTCCATCGCGCCGAGCACGCCGCCCCGGTCGGCGATGTTCTGGAATTCGGTCAGCACGGCTTCCTCGACCAGTTCGGTCAGCTCCTCGATGATGAACGCGCCCTGGCTTGGGTTTTCGTTCTTCGCCAGGCCCCATTCGCGGTTGATGATCAGCTGGATCGCCATGGCGCGGCGCACGCTGTCCTCGGTCGGCGTGGTGATGGCTTCGTCGAAGGCGTTGGTGTGCAGCGAGTTGCAGTTGTCGTAGATCGCGATCAAGGCCTGCAGTGTGGTGCGGATGTCGTTGAACTGGATTTCCTGCGCGTGCAGGCTGCGGCCTGATGTCTGGATGTGGTACTTGAGCTTCTGGCTGCGCTCGTTGGCGCCGTATTTTTCCTTCATCGCCACGGCCCAGATGCGCCGGGCGACGCGGCCCATCACCGTGTATTCCGGGTCCATGCCGTTGCTGAAGAAGAACGACAGATTCGGCGCGAAGTCGTCGATATGCATGCCGCGCGCCAGATAGGCTTCGACAAACGTGAAGCCGTTGGACAGCGTGAAAGCCAGCTGCGAAATCGGATTCGCCCCGGCTTCGGCAATGTGGTAGCCGCTGATCGACACGCTGTAGAAGTTGCGCACGTTGTGATGCACGAAATACTCGGCAATGTCGCCCATCACCTTCAGGCTGAACTCGGTGCTGAAGATGCAGGTGTTCTGGCCCTGGTCTTCCTTCAGGATGTCGGCCTGCACCGTGCCGCGCACGTTGGCCTGCACCCATTCGCGGATCTTGGCGATTTCGGTGTCGGTCGGCTCGCGGCCGTTCTCAGCCTTGAACTTTTCCAGGTTCTGGTCGATGGCGGTGTTCATGAACATCGCCAAAATGCTCGGCGCCGGGCCGTTGATGGTCATGCTGACGCTGGTCGTCGGGCTGCACAAATCGAAGCCGCCGTACAGCACCTTCATGTCGTCCAGCGTGGCAATCGACACGCCCGAGTTGCCGACCTTGCCGTAGATGTCCGGGCGCGGGTCGGGGTCGTTGCCGTAAAGCGTGACCGAGTCAAAGGCGGTGGACAGGCGCTTGGCCGCCATGCCCGAACTCAGCAGCTTGAAGCGCGTGTTGGTGCGAAACGGGTCGCCCTCGCCGGCGAACATGCGGGTCGGATCCTCGCCCTCGCGCTTGAAGGCAAAGGTGCCGGCGGTGTAGGGGTAGCTGCCCGGCACGTTGTCCAGCACCAGCCACTTGAGGATTTCGCCGTGGTCTTCGTATTGGGGCAGGCAGACCTTGCGGATGGTGGTTCCAGACAGGGATTTGCTGGTCAGCGCGGTGCGGATTTCCTTGTCGCGGATTTTCACCACGTACTCGTCGCCGGCATAGGCTTTTTGCATCTCGGGCCACTGGGCCAGCAGCTTTTTGGCTGACGGATCCTGGATTTGCTCGCGCTCGACCGCCAGGTCGATCACGGCTTCGGCGGCATGGGTCTTGTCGGACTTGCTCGCCGTCAGCATGCTTGACGTGGCGCGCAACTGCTGGATTTCCCTGGCCAGCCGGGCTTGCTCCTGTCCGCGCTTCTTGTAGCCGCGCACGGTGTCGGTGATCTCGGCCAGGTAGCGGGTGCGGGCCGCCGGCACGACCGGCGTCTGGTTGGTGCTGTGGCGCACCGCCACCAGCGGCAGCGTGCCGTCGGTCAAGCTCAGGCCCAGCGCGCCCAGGCGCGGCTTGAGTGCCTGGTACAGCGCGGTCACGCCGTCATCGTTGAAGCGCGCGGCCATGGTGCCGAACACCGGCATCTGGTCGGCCGGCGTGTTCCAGGCTTCGCGGTTGCGCTGCACCTGCTTGGCCACGTCGCGCAGCGCGTCGAGCGCGCCCTTGCGGTCGAACTTGTTGATGGCGACGAACTCGGCAAAGTCCAGCATGTCGATTTTTTCCAGCTGGCTGGCCGCGCCGAACTCGGGCGTCATCACGTACATCGGCACATCGACATGCGGCACGATGGCGGCGTCGCCCTGGCCGATGCCGGAGGTTTCAACGATGATCAAGTCAAAGCCGGCGGCCTTGCAGGCGGCGATCACGTCGGGCAGCGCCTTGCTGATTTCCGAACCGAAGTCGCGCGTGGCCAGCGAGCGCATGAACACGCGCTGGCCCTGGCTCCAGGGGTTGATGGCGTTCATGCGGATGCGGTCGCCGAGCAATGCGCCGCCGCTCTTGCGGCGCGACGGGTCGATGCTGATCAGGGCCACGCGCAACTGGTCGCCCTGGTCCAGCCGCAGGCGGCGGATCAGCTCGTCGGTGAGCGAGGACTTGCCGGCGCCGCCGGTGCCGGTGATGCCCAGAACGGGTATCTTTTTCATAGCAGCCTGCGCCCGCACCGCCTTCACCAAAGCCTCGTTTGCCTTGCCATCTTCGAGCGCGGTGATGAGCTGGGCCAACGCCCGCCAGTTCATCTCGCCGTGGCCTTCAATCGCCTCGATGCCGGTGGGCGCAAAGCCGCTCAAGTCCTGGTCGCAGCGCATCACCATTTCGCCGATCATGCCGGCCAGGCCCATGCGCTGGCCGTCCTCGGGGCTGAAGATGCGCGCCACGCCGTAGGCCTGGAGTTCGCGGATTTCTGGCCCGACGATGACGCCGCCGCCGCCGCCGAACACCTGGATGTGCTCGCCGCCCCGGCTCTTGAGCAGGTCCACCATGTACTTGAAGTACTCCACATGCCCGCCCTGGTAGGAGCTTATGGCGATGCCCTGCGCGTCTTCCTGCAGCGCGGCCGTCACGACCTCATCGACGCTGCGGTTGTGGCCCAGGTGCACCACCTCGGCGCCCATGCCCTGCAGGATGCGCCGCATGATGTTGATGGCCGCGTCGTGCCCGTCGAACAGGCTGGCGGCGGTGACGAAACGCACCTTGTTCGTGGGGCGGTAGCTGGCAAGGGCCTTGTAGTCGGCGGACAGGTCGGTCATGGGGTGTCTCCTCGGGGGGTGGAAAAAAGCACCCTGAGGTGCCAAGCCGCGATGATATTACGTTTACGTAAACGTCAACTTACAACGGGAGGAAATTTTCCGGGAAGCCTCAATGGACTGACGGGAATTTACAAAATTACAGCGTAATTTTTATTTTTCGGGGCAGTTGTCAAACTGTTGAAAGCATTTCAGGGCAGGCAGGTCGCCGCAATGCTTCAGGAATCACACCTCGTCGCGGGTGGCTTGCAGCTTTTTTAACGGCAGCATGTGGTCGATTGCGTACTTGACCAGTTCGGCCTGTCCTGTGATGCGCAGTTTTCGCCGCAGATTGAGCCGGTGGGTTTCAACCGTGCGCACTGACATGTTCAACTCCCGGGCAATTTGCTTATTGGAATAGCCGCATGCCAGCCAGGCCAGTGTTGCCGATTCTTTCGGCGTCAGCGGACTGTTCCCGCCGCTGGACGCCCGGAACCCTTCTGTGTACTGCTGAAGTTCGGGGCTGAAAAAGGTCTCTCCGGCATGGACGGCCCGAATCGCGTTGACCAGTTCCTGGGCGGGCGCATCCTTGAGCACATAGCCCTTGGCGCCTGACTCGATGGCGCGTTTGACATATTCAAGGTTGTTGTGCATTGACAGAACCAGCACATCAATGCCCGGAAAGTGATGCTGAAACAGGGCGGCCAGTTCAATTCCGCTCATCCCGCGCATGCTGATGTCGGTCAGCACGATATGCGGTGCGCGCTCATCGCCCAGATCAGTGGCAATTTGCATGGCCTCGTCAACGCTGCCGGCTTCTCCGACCACCCGGATGTCGTCCGTGGCTTCCAGCCTCATGCGGACTCCGTCGCGCACGAAGGGGTGGTCATCCACCAGGATGAGGCGAATCGTCTCTTGCATAGTCTTGCTTTTTCAAATCGAGGTGTTCGGGGGATGTCTTCAATGAAGCCTGGACTTGCGTGCCATTGCCATCCGAATAAATCTTCAGCGTGCCGCCCAGGCCTTCCATGCGCTCACGCATGTTGCGCAGGCCAATGCCGCTCTTGTGGTCGGTCTGTATCTGCCTGACATCGAAGCCCTTGCCGTCGTCCCTGATCGACAGGCTGACATGGCGCCGATGGTAGATGAGTTCCACCAGGACATTGGCTGCGCCCGAATGGAGTTTTGCATTCGTCAGGGTTTCCTGGGAGATGCGAAACAGCGCCGTGCTCTGGCTCAGCGGCAAGGCGCACGGGTCGCCGCTGGTTGCAAACCGGACATTGAAACTGCATTGCTCCCGGACTTCATTGGTCAGCATCTCGATGGCCGGCCCAAGACCGAAATCATCGAGCAAGGCCGGGCGCAGGGCATGGGAGATGCGGCGCACTTCTAGCAAGGCTTCATTGAGCCGTTCGAGCCCGCGCTTTAACGGGCTGATGATCTGCACCGGCGGGATCGGACCTTTCAGGCCCTCAAGCCGGTTTTCCAGTTGCAGCTGTGCGGTTTCCAGAAAAAACTTGGAAGAAACCAGTACCTGAACGATGCCGTCATGCAACTCGCGGGCGACCCTGACCCGCTCCTCCTCCTGCGAATGCACGACGCGCTGCGCCAGGTGGCGCAGCTTGGCGCTGGACTCCTTGTTGTCGCTGATGTTCAGCGCCAGGCCTGCCAGGCCGATCAGGATGATGGAAACGATGGCGATGGCGTACATGCGAACCTGGGTTTCCCGGATGTTGAGCTGCGCCTGCGCATCAATGCTTTTCAGGGCCTGTTCAATGTCGTCAAGGTACAGGCCGGTGCCCAGCATCCAGCCCCAGGGCAGTACCGGCTCCACATAGCCCAGCTTGAAGGCCACTTGATGGGAGGACGGTTTTTCCCAGTAGTACCTGACGATGCCGCCGCCATTGCGCGTGGCCGCCAGCAGGTTCTGGATGGGCGAGTCACCGAACGGGTCTTTCAGGTTCCTGAGGTTCTTGCCAACCAGGTCTGGCTGGCGGGGGTGCATGAGGTTGTTTCCGTCCATGTCATAGACGAAAAAATACCCGTCCTTGCCGTATTCCAGCCGGGCCAGAATCGCCATCGCCTCGGCCTGACGGCCAGGCGTGGAAACGTCTTTCACCAGCAGCGCGATTGAACTTTGAGCCAGCTTGACATAGGCGCGAAGCTCCGCTTCCCTGCTGGCCAGATACGTTGACTCGACCAGGTCGCGCTCCTGCCTGGCCAGTTTCAGGGTCTGGTGCCGCACCGTCAGGATGACGGACCCCAAGGCCAGGCTCATGGGAACTATCGACAGCAAAAATATCTTGAGCCGTAGCTGCATGGGTCTTTCGTGCGGGGATGGCGAAACGGCTTGCAGGCGCGAATTGCGCCCGGCGGTTTTCGGGTCTGCAAACCATACCTTTGATGGGCTCGACCCGTCAAGGCGAAAAATCGCGCGTCTTCATTCAGCAGTCATTTCAGCAGTGATTCAGCAGTGATTTCAGTAGTAATGCGTAGGGGAAAACAGAGACTTGTTGTGACTGGAAAAATTCATAATTCACCCGGCAGCACGGCGCGTGTGCAGCGTTGCATCGACCTGTATTCCACCTGTATTCCCCTATCACTCTCGGAGACAACATGACTTTTCGTTTTGCCAAACTGGCGCTTGTGTCAGCAGTTTTGAGCGTGTCCGGCCTGGCCGTTGCCGCCGACCCCATCAAGATCGGCGTGTCCGGCCCCTTCACCGGCGGCTCGTCGTCGATGGGCGTGAGCATGCGCGACGGCGTCAGGCTGGCGGTCGAGGAAATCAACAAGTCCGGCGGCGTGCTGGGGCGCAAGCTGCAGGTCGTCGAGCGCGATGACGAAGCCAAGAACGAGCGCGGCGTGCAGATTGCCCAGGAGCTGATCAACAAGGAAAAAGTCACCGCCACCGTCGGCTACATCAACACCGGCGTGGCGCTGGCGTCGCAGCGCTTCTTCCAGGAAGCCAAGATTCCGGTCATGAACAACGTCGCCACCGGCAGCGCGATCACCGCCCAGTTCAAGGACCAGCCTGAAAACTACATCTTCCGCAACTCCGCGCACGACAGCATCCAGGCGCCCATGATCGTCGAGGAAGCCGTGACCCGGCGCGGCTTCAAGAAGGTCGCCATCCTGGCCGACTCCACCAACTACGGCCAGCTCGGCCGGGCCGACCTGGAAACTGCGCTCAAGGCCAAGGGCATTACCCCGGTGGCCACCGAGAAGTTCAACATCAAGGATGTGGACATGACCGCCCAGCTGCTCAAGGCCAAGGAAGCCGGCGCCGAAGTCATCCTGACCTACGGCATCGGCCCCGAGCTGGCGCAGATCGCCAACGGCATGACCAAGCTGGGCTGGAAAGTGCCGATGGTCGGCAGCTGGACCTTGTCCATGGCCAACTACATCGACAACGCCGGGCCGGGCGGGGAGGGCGCGCGCATGCCGCAAACCTTCATCCAGGAGCCGACCACGCCCAAGCGCCAGTCCTTCATCATCAACTACCTGAAAACCTTCAACCCGAAGAACCAGCGCATCGACTCGCCGGTGTCGGCGGCCCAGGGCTACGACTCCATCTACCTGCTGGCCGCCGCCATCAAGCAGGCCAATTCGACCGACGGCCCCAAGATCAAGGCGGCCCTGGAAGACCTGAAGACCCCGGTCGAAGGCGTCATCACGACCTACAACAAGCCGTTCACCGCCAAGGACCACGAGGCCATCACCGCCAACATTCCGGTGTTCGGCGAAGTCAAGGGCCAGCGCGTGGTCTATGCCTACGCGGACGACCAGAAGAAAGCCTCTGAAATCCGCGTCAAGAAGTAAATTGACCGACTGTTAAACCCCAGGCACCGCGCCAATCGACGCGGTGCTTTTTTATTGCTTGCAGCCCCCTTTTTCGGAACTGAATTTATGGAAATCCTGCTCCAACTCATTTACAGCGGTGTCGCGCTGGGCATGATCTATGCCGTCATTGCCTTCGGCTACCAGCTCACGTTCCAGACGTCCGACACCCTGAACTTCGGCCAGGGCGACGCGCTGATGCTGGGCGCCATGGTCGGGCTGACGCTGGTCAACATGGGCGTCAATTACTGGCTGATGCTGCCGCTGGTGATTGTGTTCGGCCTGCTGCAGGGCGGCCTGGTGGAACGCATCGGCGTGCGCCCGGCGATCAAGATCAAGAGCGAATTCGGCTGGATCATGTCCACCATTGCGCTCGGCATCATTTTCAAGAACGTGGCCGAAAACATCTGGGGCCGCGACGACCTGAAGTTTCCTTCGCCGTTGCCTGAGTCGCCGCTCAAGGTGTTTGGCGCCAATGTGTTGCCGATGGAAATCCTGGTGGTGGCGGGCGCCGTGCTCATGATGCTGGCGGTCGAGTTCTTCAACCGCAAGACTATCTACGGCAAGGCCGTGGTCGCCACCTTCAACGACCGCGATGCCGCCAAGCTGATGGGCATCAACACCGGGCTGGTGATCACCTTTTCGTACGCGCTGTCGTCGGCCACCGCCGCGTTTGCCGGCGCGCTGATCGCGCCGCTGACGCTGACCGGCGCGACCATGGGTTCGGTGCTGGGCCTCAAGGCTTTTGCCGTGGCCATCATTGGCGGGCTGACCAGCGGCATGGGCATCATCGTCGGCGGCATCATCCTGGGCGTGGCCGAGACCACCACCGGCTTTTACCTGTCCACCGGCTACAAGGACGTTCCTGGACTGGTCCTGCTGCTGCTGGTGCTGGCCTTCAAGCCCGCCGGCCTGTTCGGTAAAAACGCGATCAAGAAAGTTTGAGAATGAACCGCAAGACCCTTGTCGCCGCCATCATCGGGCTGGCCCTGCTGGCGGCCGTGCCGCTCATCACCAGCAACTCGTACTACATCCACATGGTCGGCACGATCATGATTTACGCCATCTTGCTGTACGGACTGGACATCGTGGTCGGCTACACCGGCCAGGTGTCGCTCGGCCATGCCGGGCTGTTCGGTGTCGGCTCGTACACCGCCGGCGTGCTGTTCCTCAAGCTGGGCGCGCCGCTGTGGCTGATCATTCCGGCCAGCATTGCGGTGACGGCCGGTTTTGGCGCCTTGCTGGCCTTGCCCGCGCTGCGCGTGACCGGCCCTTACCTGGCGATGGTGACGCTGGCTTTCGGCACCATCATCCAGATTTTGATCAACGAGATGAACTTCCTGACCGAAGGCCCGCTCGGCATCACGATACCGAAGCCCTCGATTGCCGGCTACAAGCTCGATGAACACGGCTTTTACTGGCTGGTGTTTGCGCTCATGGTGGTGTCGCTGGTGGTTGTGGACCGCATCCTGAAGTCGCAGCTCGGCCGCGCTTTTGAGGCGCTGCGCGGCAGCCCGGTGGCGTCCGACTGCATGGGCGTGTCGGTGTACCGCTACAAGGTCTATGCCTTCGTCATCAGCGCCGGTTTTGCCGGACTGGCCGGCTGCCTGTATGCGTATTCGGAGCAATACATCTCGCCCAATACCTACAACTTCGAGCTGACGGTGCTGTTTTTGCTGGCCGTCATCATGGGCGGGCGCAAGACCCGCTCGGGCGCCTTGCTGGGCGCGGCCATCATCGTGATTTTGCCCAAGCTGCTCGACGACCTGGAGCTGTTTCGCATCGTGGCCTCGGGGCTGGCCGTCTTGATTCTGGTGGGCGCCATCGTCGGCGTGGCCAAAAAAATCACCACGCCCAAGGCGATGGCGATTCCGGTGGTCGGCACGATGGCGCTGGCCGGCTTTGCGTTCTGGCTGGAGTCGATCACCGACTGGCGGCTGAGCATCTTCGGCCTGATGATTCTGTTCGTCGTGTATTACCTGCAGGACGGCATCGTGGGCTTTGTGCGCAGCCTGTTTCATGTGCGCCGGTCTGCGCCTGCCGGCTTCGGCATGGCGGGTGCCGACACGGGCAAGGACGCCATTTCGGTGGCCGCCGGTGCCGCCGAGAAGGGCAGCGACCTGCTGATTGCCAAGGGCATACTGATGCAGTTCGGCGGCCTCAAGGCCATCAACCAGGTCGATCTGCGCATCCGGCGCGGCACCATCCACGGCCTGATCGGCCCGAACGGCTCGGGCAAGAGCACCATGATGAACGTGCTGACCGGCATCTACGTGCCGACCGCCGGCAGCATCGACTTTGCCGGCCGCTCGGTGGTCGGGCGCACCTCGTCCGACATCGCGCTGTCGGGCATTGCGCGCACCTTCCAGAACGTGCAGCTGTTCGGCGAGATGACGGCGCTGCAAAACGTGCAGGTCGGGCTGCACCACACGTTTGACAGCAATATCGTCGATGTGGCGCTGCACACGCCGCGCTACAAGCGCGAGGAAAGCTCGGCCACGCAGCGCGGCCTGGGCCTGCTGCGCTTTGTCGGCCTGGCTGACCTGGCCACCGAGGAGGCGCGCAACCTGCCCTACGGCAAGCAGCGCCTGCTGGAAATTGCCCGCGCCCTGGCGCTGGACCCGCAGTTGCTGCTGCTCGACGAACCGGCTGCCGGCCTGACCGCGCCCGATATCAAGGAGCTGGTCACCATCATCCGCAAGATCCGCGACCACGGCATCACCGTGATCCTGATCGAGCACCACATGGACGTGGTGATGAGCATGTGCGACACGGTGTCGGTGCTCGACTTCGGCCAGAAAATTGCCGAGGGCAAGCCTGCCGACGTGCAGGCGGATGAAAAGGTCATCGAGGCCTACCTCGGCGGCACGGCGGCATAAGCGAAGGAGATGACCATGTTGAGTATCAAGAACTTAGAGGCCGGTTACGGCAAGGTGCAGGTTTTGCACGGCATTTCGATGGAAGTGCCCAAGGGCAAGGTGGTCACGCTGATCGGCTCCAACGGCGCTGGCAAGACCACCACCATGCGCGCCATCTCGGGAATGATCAAGCCGACCGCCGGCCAGATCAACCTGCACGGCAAGCGCATCGATGGCCTGGAGTCCTACACCATCGCCAAGCAGGGCTTGGCGCATTCGCCCGAAGGCCGGCGCGTGTTCGCCACCATGAGCGTGACTGACAACCTGATCCTGGGCGCCTTCCCGCGCCTGACCGGCAGCCGCCCCAAGGGCGACGTGCAGGGCGACCTGGAGCGCGCGATGGAGCTGTTTCCGCGCCTGAAGGAGCGGCGCATGCAGCTGGCCGGCACGCTCTCGGGCGGCGAGCAGCAGATGCTGGCCATGGCCCGCGCCGTGATGCTGAACCCCGAAATCGTGCTGCTCGACGAGCCGTCGATGGGGCTGGCGCCGATTCTGGTCGAAGAGGTGTTCCGCATCATTGCCGACCTGAAGTCGCGCGGCGTCACCATGCTGCTGGTCGAGCAGTTCGCCGCCGCCGCGCTGAAGGTGGCCGACTACGGCTACGTGCTGGAAAACGGCCGCATCTCGGTGCATGGCGAGGCCGACAAGCTGCGCGATGACCCGGCGGTCAGGGCGGCCTATCTGGGCGGCGGGCATTGATTGCCAGAAGAATTTGCTATTAAAAGAATAGCTACTTGCGCATGCTGGTAGTGCGAAAAAGGCTGAAAATGCTTTAAATCAGGGCAGACGGGCGGCGCCTGGACCGCCTGCCAGCCTTCGGTTTTTCAGGCGACCTTGAGGCCCTTGAGCGCCGGGTCATCGGGCGGGTAGCGCAGGTCAAGCTGTTGCAAGCTCTGGCGCACCAGCGTGGCAATCATCAGGTTGCGGTGCGTCTTGGAGTCGGCCGGCACCACCGTCCAGGGCGCCCACGGCGTGCTGGTGGCGTTGAGCAGGTCTTCATACGCCTGCTGGTACTGCTTCCACTGCTTGCGCGCGTCCAGGTCGCCCAGGCTGAACTTCCAGCGTTTGGTCGGGTCGTCGATGCGCTCCTGCAGCCGCTCGCCTTGCTCCTTGAAGCTGATGTGCAGCATGAACTTCAGGATCACCGTGCCGGTCTCGCTGAGCAGGCGTTCAAAGTCATTGATCTGCTGGTAGCGCTGCGCCGTTTGCGCCGGCGTGATCCAGCCGTTGACCGGCGGCACCAGCACGTCTTCGTAGTGGCTGCGGTTGAAGATCATGATCTCGCCGGCGGGCGGCACTTTTTGATGGATGCGCCACAGGTAGTCGCGTGCGCGTTCGTCCTCGCTGGGCGCCTTCCAGGCCGCCGTATGCACGCCCAGCGGGCTCATGCGGCTGAACACGCCGCGCAGCGTGCCGTCCTTGCCCGAGGTGTCGGTGCCCTGAAAAATGACCAGCAGCTTGTGGCGACGGTCGGCGTAAAACAGGTTTTGCAGCGTGTCAAGCTCGATGGCCAGCGCTTCGACCGCTTCCTTGTCGCGTTCCTTGTCGCCGGTCGAGAACGGCTTGGCCGAAGGGTCGAAATCGTCCAGGCTGCAGGCCTTGCTTTTCTTGTTGTTCGCGCCGGGCTCTGCCAGGGGAGGCTGCCACCGGGAGATCAGATCGGACAGCGCCTTGCGTTCGGCCTTGCTGGCGGGCGCATCCGGCGCGGAAGGGGTATCGGCAGGTTTTGAGGACATCAGGTCTCCGCGAGGTGGTTAAGGTGGTTAGGTCGGCCTGATTTTGCACGCCGGCGCAGGCATTGCCGGCATTTCCCCCGTTGACTGCCTGCGCAGGCTTGAGGCAATACACTTATTTTCAGGCTTGACGCCGCGCCCTGAGCGGGGGTGGTGCAGTCGGGCTTTCACTTTACCCATGACAGGAGTTCCCCATGAAAACAGATCCCTCTTTCGATGCTTGCGGGCCGCAGGTGCAGCCCGCAACAGGCTATGCCGGCGACATTGTGCCGCCGCTGGCCTGGCAATGGCTGCAGTCGGGCGATGCGGTGCTGGTCGATGTGCGCACCGATGCCGAGCGTGAATGGGTGGGCTTTGTGCCGGGTGCCGTGGCACTGGCCTGGAAGCAGTGGCCGGGCATGGCGCTGAATACCCGCTTTGACGAGGAACTGAAAGCGGCCGTGCCCGACGGCAAGAAAGTGGTGTTTTTGTGCCGCAGCGGTGTGCGCTCCGTGGCCGCAGCCCGCCGGGCCGCCGAGCTGGGGCTGCAGGCCTACAACATCCTGGAAGGCTTTGAAGGCGATGCTGACAGGCAGGCGCAGCGCGGCCGTCTGGGCGGCTGGCGTTTGCGGGGCCTGCCCTGGATGCAGAAATAAGAGTGCATTGCACTACCACACGGCAAGCACGTTTTTGGAGGTGATTGAGATCATTTAGGCCAGGCCCTGTCAGTTCTAACAGGGTAAACCCCGTGACTATTTGTAAGGAAGTTTTCAATCGGGCTGTCTTTAACCAAGGAGCAGCCCCATGCAAGTACTCGACCACAACCCCAGCCTCGAACCCCGGATTCACCGCAACCCACCTCTGCTGCCCCGCCTGCGCGAGCGGTTTGAGCAGAAATTCATGGCCCACTGGCAAAGCCAGTGGGGCGGCAAACCCATACTGCACGGGCGCAATCCCGGATCAGAGTCCATCCGGCTCGACGGCAATGATTACCTGGGTCTGTCGGGCAATCCGGACATCGTCCGGGCGCAGATGGCCAGCCTGCAGCACAGCAATGAAAGCGTGATCCAGTCGGGTGTTTTTCTGCTGGATGCGCACCCGTGCCGAACGCTGGAAGCCTCCCTGGCGGCCTGGGTCGGCAAGGAAGACGGGTTTGTCTGCCAGTCGGGCTACTCGGCCAATGTCGGGCTGCTGCAGGCGATTGCCGATGAACAGACCCCTGTTTATCTTGACAGCCTGGCCCACACCTCTTTATGGGAGGGCGTGCGTGCGGCGCGTGCGCCAGCGTATGCATTTCGCCACAACGACCCCGCGCACCTCTCGCGCATGATTGCCCGCCACGGACCCGGCGTGGTGGTGGTGGATTCGGTGTACAGCACCACGGGCGCCCTGTGCCCGCTGCGGGAGATGGTCGAGGTGGTCGAGCAGCATGGTTGCACCATCCTGGTCGATGAGTCGCATTCGCTGGGCACCCATGGCCCGCAGGGCGCGGGGCTGTGCGCCGAACTGGGCTTGACGGACCGGGTGCACTTCATCACCGCCAGCCTGGCCAAGGCGTTTGCCGGGCGGGCCGGGTTTTTCACCATTCCGGCCGAACTGCGCTACTACGTGCTGCACAACAGCTACCCGAACATTTTCAGCTCCTGCCTGCTGCCGCACGAAATTGCCGGCCTGGCGGCCACGCTGGAGGTGGTCAAGCGCAGCGACGCCGAGCGGGTGCGGCTGCATGCCAACACGCGCCGGCTGCGCGCCAGCCTGTCGGAGATAGGCTACCCCATCCATCAGGGCAGCCAGCAGATCATTGCGCTGGAAGCCGGCACCGAGCCGGCCACCATGGTGCTGCGCGACCATCTGGAAGAGCGCCAGATTTTCGGCGCCATTTTTTGCGCACCCGCCACCAGCCGCAACCGGGCCATGGTGCGACTGACGCTCAATGCCGGGCTGACCGGCTCCGAGATGGACCGGATCGAGCAGACCGCGAAAGAGCTTGCGCCTGTCCTCAAGCCCTGGGACTGGCCGATTGCCAAACGCGCCCGCACCGAGCAGGTCTGAGGCTAATCCTCGGGCAGGCTCCTTTCTCCATGGCTGGCCAAAAACCGCTCGTAACTCGTCGCCAGGCCCGGGCTGAACGACTCGCCGATGGGGAAAATGGCCGTGTAAAGACGCCGGGCATCCCCGCGCATGACCAGCGACTCGCGCGGCTGGGGCTGATGGCTGTCGCCCAGCGCCAACTGCAGCTCCAGGTCAATGAGCTTGTCGCCGCTGCGGATGTCCTCGACGGTGCGTGCATTCCAGCCCTGTGACAGGGCTATTTCAGCCAGTTCCTGCAGGTTTTCCTCCGGCTCCAGCTGCAGCCAGCTGGCCTTGCCCCGGGCGTCCAGCCCGAGCACGCCAAACGGCGCACCGATGACGACATGCTCTGTCCAGCCCTGCTGCCGCATGAGGTTTTCCAGCGCTTCGCAAATCAGCGGGTCGCCCAGCAGCGCATGCTGGCCAGGTGACAGGGTGGCGTACCAGATCTGTTGGTGGCGCTTGTCCGGCTGGTGGCGCAGCTCCTGGATGGCGCCGGTCAGGCGCAGGCGAAGCTCCGGGGACTGCTTGGGGATGAACTGGTTGATCAGCCCCCGGTTGAAGGCCGACACGGCAAGCTGCTCATCGGCGCGGCCGGTGAGCAAAATGCGCGAACCCGGCCACTGCGTCAACTCGCCCAGCATCCGCAGCCCGCTCATGGCCGGCATGGCGTAGTCCACCACGGCGACCTGCGCAAGCGCGAATCGGGCCGCGCCATCGTCTCGCCAGTACTGCAGGATTTGCGGAATCAGCAAGGCGCCTTCACGCCAGCGGTTGACGATTTGCTGCTGGCTCCAGGCGTCTGCATCCCGGAGCTGGCAATCTTGCTGCAGCAGCTCGATGCAGGCGATGGGCCGCAAAAACAGGCGCACGAACCAGTCGGGCGGCATGACTTCGCCCAGCATTTCAAGATAGTCCCGGTCATCATCGAGAAAAACCAGACCTCCGGGGCGGCGATAAAGGGTAAAGGACATGGCTGGAGCCTTGGTCAAGGAAAATTGAAAATGACTCATCGCTGGTGCTCAGCAAGGCCCGATGGGCAGGATTATCGTAAAAGCTGCCCCCGCGCCATAGTTTGACTTGACCTTGATGATGCCGCCTGCGCTGCGCACCACCTGCTGGCAAAAAGCCAGGCCCAGCCCATGCCCGGTGCTGCGGTTGCTGGAGAAAAAGGGTTTGAAGATATACGGCAGCAAGGCCGGGTCGATGCCCAGACCGTCATCCGACACGACGATGCGGCCACGGGCCTGCACGCAATCCACCTCGATGCGCAGCGCGCCGGGGTGGCAGGGCGAGTCAGCGGCGGTCAGGGAATGCAAGGCGTTCTTGATCAGGTTGCCCAGCACCTGGGAAAACTGGCTGGAAGACGCACAAAAATTGAAATTTTCATGGATGACCACGCTGACACACTCCTTCTGGCGGATGGAGGCGTAGGGATAGCTTGACGTGACATCATTGACCAGGGTGGCCGCGCAGACCTCTTCGGTATAGCGCGGCAGCTGCAGCAGCCTGGCATTGGCGATCTGGGTGTCGATCTGGTGGTTCATGGTGCGCACCAGCGCATGCAGGCGCTGGCTCAGCTGGTCGAGTTTCGCGGCTCGGGGATGTGCTGGCAGGCGCTGCACTTCCATCTGCACGGCGTCCCCGATCAGCGCGGCCGTTGACAGGGGCGTGCGCAACTCGTGCGCCATGATGCCCATGGTGGCCAGGGTGTGGACCAGCTGGTCGCGCCGCAGGTTGGCCGATGACAGGCCCAGCAACAGCGCACAGCTCCAGCTGAAGAGAATGACCATCGCATCAACGGCATTCCAGTACAACTGATCGGGCATCAGCCAGACAAACAGCGCCCACGCCAGCAGGACTCCGCTGAAAATGCCGGCCGTGGCGATGCGCCAGTCGGTCAGGTGGTAGTAAAACGCAATCATGGCGCAGACCGTCGCCAGCCAGGCAGCACTGCCGCTGTTGCACAGGTACATCCAGCTGAAAAAAAAGGGAATCTCGACCCACATCACAAGGGTGACCAGCAGCCGGGTTTTCGGGTTTGACAAATCCCGGCTCATCGCAGGCAACAGCAGCAGCCCGGCCAGCACGCTCATCAGGCCACGCAGCCATGGGTTTTCATACGGCTGCACCAGCCAGCTCGACCATATCCAGCCAAACAACGGCTGACCCAGCATGGCTGTCAGGCCCAGCAGCCGCAGGCGCCACGGCGACGCATGCAAAATCGGCTCCAGAGGCGCGAATGTCCAGCGCCATGGCGCATGCTGTAAAAACCGTGCGGTATGGCCGATCTTCAGCATCGGATGTTCAGCCAGAGCATGCGTATGGATCAATCACGTTTACTTACCCTTTTAACCATTGTCCCCGTTCTCCCTGATTACTACCCATGCACCTACCTGCTAACTTTGACAGCGTCTGCCTGGACGGCATCATGAGCGAATGGCTGTCCGCCCTGGGCGAATTCTCGGTCGAAGCCCTGGTGGTTCTGGGCCCCGATCCTTTTGCCGGCCAGGAAAGCCGGCTGGTGCTGGCCCTGCATCCTCCACGGCTGCTGGAAGCGGCGCACGCCCTGGCCGCCAGCCAGGACTTCGGTGCGCCCTGGCGGGATTCCGATGCGCCCCTGGTGGCCTGGCAGGATATTTCCAGGGCGGCTTTTGGCGATTTGGGCCGCTGGCGCAGGCTGTGGCTGGCGCATGGCTTTCAAAGCGTCGTGCGGATTGCCTTTCCGCTGACCGTGGGCCGCGCTTTTGAATGCTATCTGTTCAGCGCGCGCCAGTGGCCTGACCGCACCGAGCCGTCGCAGCTGGCCTGGTCGGCGCTCAATATCTGGCCTTTGGTGAAGCGGGCGCTGGCCCAGGCCAGAAACCCGCTGAGCCCGCGCGAACTCGAATGCCTGGACCTGGCGTTTCAGGGCATGACGGCGCGCAAAACCGGCGATATGCTGGCGTGCAGCGAGCGCACCGTCAACTTTCACCTGGCCAATGCCATGAACAAGCTCAAGGTGGACAACAAAATGGCCGCCGTCCAGCGTGCCTGCTGGTTTGGCCTGATTTGATCTGATCTGCTGTGGCAGGGCAGGGGAATTTACGGGAAAACACCCCTGCATCAGGCGCCGGGCGTGCCGCAAACCTGTTCATAATTCAGCCCCATGACTTTTCTAGCGCTTGACGTGGGTAACACCCGCCTGAAATGGGCCCAGTACGACGCCCCCGTGGTGGGCGCCAAGCTGCTGGCCCATGGCGCGGTGTTTCTGGAAAATATCGACAGGCTGGCCGAAAACGACTGGCACGGAATGCCCGAGCCCTCGGCGATCCTGGGCTGCGTCGTGGCCGGAGACGCCATCAAGCGGCGGGTGGCCGAACAGATGGAAATCTGGGACGTGCCGCCGCGCTGGGTCCACTCCAGCCCGCAGGAAGCCGGCCTGACCAACGGCTACGACCATCCCGCGCGGCTCGGGTCCGACCGCTGGGTGGCCATGATTGGCGGCTACCACCGGCTGCTGGCGCGCGGCATCCACAAACCCTGCCTGGTGGTGATGGTGGGAACGGCCGTGACGGTCGAAGCCATCGATGCCTCGGGCAAATTCCTGGGCGGCATCATCCTGCCCGGCCACGGCATCATGCTGCGCGCGCTCGAATCGGGCACCGCCGGCCTGCATGTGCCGACCGGCGACGTGCGCGATTTTCCGACCAACACCAGCGACGCGCTGACCAGCGGCGGCACGTTTGCGATTGCCGGCGCGGTGCAGCGCATGGTGGACAACATCACGCGTCATTGCGGCGAAGCGCCCGAATGCATCATGACCGGCGGCGCGGCCTGGAAAATGGCGCCCAGCATGTCGGTCAAGGTCGAACTGGTGGAAACGCTGATCTTTGACGGGCTGCTGGAGATCGCCGCGCGGCGGTTTAAAGCTTGATGCTATTAAAAATATAGCTGCCAGCGCATGCGCTCCATGCGCAGGCAGCTAATTTCATCCATAAAAACGGAGAATTTCCCATGTCAGACCTGAAAGCCGTTTTCGACAAGGCCGTGGCCGACTCCAAGAACCTCAGCGAGCGTCCCGACAACGCGACGCTCTTGAGGCTCTACGCCCTCTACAAGCAGGGCAGCGCCGGCGACAACCTTGACAAAAAGCCCGGCTTCGGCGACATGGTGGCGCGCGCCAAATGGGACGCCTGGAGCAAGCTCAAGGGCACGCCACAGGAGGCCGCGATGCAGCAGTACATCGACCTGATCAACGAGTTGGGCTGAGCAAAATTTGCAATAAAAAAGGCTTCTTGCGCAGGTGGGGCGGGCACTTTCAGCTATGAATTTGGTAGTGGCCTGCGCACCCGCCCTTTCAGTCGGCCTTGATATTGGCCACCTTCACGATGCGCTCCCACATCTTGCGCTCGCTGGCGCCCAGCGTGGCCAACTCCGCGCTGTTCATGACCACGGCCTTGGCGCCCTGGTCTTCCGCGCGCTTTTTGAAGTTGTCCGACTCCACCACCTGTTTGATCGCCAGCGACAGGCGATTTTGCAAGTCGCTGGACAGGCTGGCAGGCCCATACACCGCAAACCACGAGGACGCCACCAGTGGCACGCCGGCTTCCGTGGCGGTCGGTACATTCGGCAGCGCCGGCAGGCGCGCGCGGCCGGTCACCATCAGCGCCTTGAGCTTGCCGGCGCGCACGTGCGGCAGCAGCGGCGGCGGCGTGGTGATGGTGAAGTCCACCGTGCCGGCCAGCAGGTCGTTGAGCGCCGGGCCGGTGCCCCGGTAGGGGATATGGGTCATGAAGGTGTGGGTCAGATCCTTGAGCAGCTCGGTCGTCACATGCTGCAGCGAGCCGTTGCCGCTGGAGGCGTAGTTGACCTTGCCCGGGTTGGCCTTGACATACTTGAGGAACTCTGCAAAGGTGTCGGCCGGAAAATTGGCGCGCACCACCAGCAGCTGCGGCGCGTCGATCAGGTGGGCGATGGGCTTGAGGCTGGTGGCCGGGTCAAACCCCGGCACCGGCTGGATCAGCGGCGTGATGCACTGGTAGCCCGAGTACTGCACCAGCAGGCTGGAGCCATCGGCCGGGCCGCGCGCCACCATCTGGCCGGCGATGTTGCCGTTACCGCCGCCCCGGTTGTCCACGATCACCGAGGTCTGCAAAATTTTCCCCAGCGGCTCGGCCAGCATGCGCGCGGCAATGTCGGTGGTGCCGCCGGCCGCTGCGGGAACGACCAGGGTCAGGGGCTTGCCGGCGAGTTGCGCACGCACCGGGTTGAGCCAGGCGGCCGCGCCGAGTCCGGCGGCCGTGATCAGGGTTCTGCGGGAAATAAGGGTCATTGTTGTCTCCTGTTTATGGCTACTGTTGATGGTTGGAATGCGCTCAGGCCAGCTCGGAAATTTCGATCAGGTTCAGGTCCGGGTCGCGCACATACACCGAGCGGATTTTTTGCGTCGCGCCGGTCCGCAAGACCGGGCCTTCGATCACCGGCCAGCGCGCCTGCGCCAGCCGGGCCATCACGTCTGCCAGCGGAATACTGGCCAGAAAGCACAGGTCCAGCGAACCGGGCACCGGCAAATGGGCCTTGGGTTCAAACTCGCGGCCCTTGACATGCAGGTTGATTTTTTGCGTGCCGAATTTGAACGCCTTGCGCGCCACCGGCGGCGTGCCGCCGACAAAGGTTTCAAGCGCCATGCCCAGCACGCGGGTGTAGAAATCCACGCAGGCCGCTTCGTCGGTGGTGGTCAGCACCAGGTGGTCAAGGTGGCCGATCATGCAAATTGCTCCCGCAGCTCGGCCACATAGGCCGGCGGCGCATGCAGGTCCATGATGCGGCCGGCCTTGGCGACCTGGCCGGGCACGTCGTGGCCGACGATTCCGGGCAGCTGCCGGGCGACCGCCAGCAGCTTCGACAGGTCGATGCCGGTGTCGTAGCCCATCGCATCGAGCATGTGGATCGCGTCCTCGCTGGTCACGTTGCCGCTGGCGCCCGGCGCATACGGGCAGCCGCCCAGGCCGCCCAGCGAGCCGTCGAAGCGGGTTATGCCGGACTGCACCGCCGCCAGCACATTGGCCAGGCCCATGCCGCGCGTGTTGTGAAAGTGCAGCGTCAGCTGCAGTTTGTCAAACCGCTGCTGAAGCGCTTCGGCCATGCGGCTGACCTGCGCCGGATGCGCCATGCCGGTGGTGTCGCAAATGCTCAAGCCGCGCACGCCCAGGACGGCGAAGCGCTCGCCCCAGCGCAGCACTTCGTCCGGCACGACTGCGCCTTCCATCGGGCAGCCAAAGCAGCACGACAGCGACACATTGATGGGCGTTTTGCCATCGACATGGCGAATCACGTCCAGCAGCGCGGCAAAGCTTTTCTCGCGCGGCATGCGCAGGTTGGCCAGGTTGTGCGTCTCGGACACCGACATCACCAGGTTCAGTTCGTCGGCGCCCGCCTCTAACGCGCGCTCGGCGCCGCGCAGGTTGGGCACCAGCACCGTGTACTCGACGCCGGGCGCGCGGCGAATCCGGCCCATCACCTCCTCGGCGTCGCGCAGCATCGGAATCGCCCTGGGCGAGGTGAACGACGTGACCTCGATCTTGGCGTAGCCGCAGGCGCTGAGCGCATCGACCAGCGCGACCTTGTCGTCGGTGGGGATGAAGCCCGGTTCGATCTGGAAGCCGTCGCGGGTGGCGACTTCGTTGAAATAAATGCGTTTTTTAGCAGTCATGGGGTTCCTCCGGCAACAATGCCCTGGTCTTTCAGCGTGCTGATCTGTTCGGGCGACAGGCCCATCTCGCGCAGCACGGCGTCGGTGTCCTGGCCGATCTGTGGCGCGTTGCGGCGGTGGCTGCCCGGCGTGCGCGACAGCTTGGGAACGATGCCCGGCACCGCCAGCAGGCTGCCGTCGTCCATTTGCACCTCGTCCAGCATGTCGCGCGCCCGGTAATGCGGGTCGGCGGCGATGTCGGCCACGGTGTAGATGCGGCCCGCCGGCACGGCCACCTGGTCCAGCGCCGCCAGCACCTCGTCCACGGTGCGCTGCGCGGCCCACTGGCCGATGGCTTCGTCAATCCTGTCCACATGGGCCACGCGGCCGGCGTTATCGGCCAGTTCCGGGTCGGCACCCATTTCCGGCCGGCCTATCGTGGCCATCAGCCGCTTGAAGATGCTGTCGCCGTTCCCCGCAATGAGCGCATAGCCCTCGTCCCTGCAGCGGTAGGCATTGCTGGGCGCGATACCGGGCAGGGCGCTGCCGGCTGGGCCGCGAACGGCGCCGAACGCGCTGTATTCGGGCAGCAGGCTTTCCATGCAGTTGAACACCGCCTCGTACAGCGCCACGTCGATCACCTGGCCCTGGCCCGAGCGCTGGCGCTCCTGCAGCGCCAGCAGGATGCCGATCACGCCGTGCAGCGCGGCCAGCGTGTCGCCGATGCTCACGCCGACGCGCACCGGCACGCGGCCGGGCTCGGCGGTCAGGTGGCGCAGGCCGCTCATGGCCTCGGCCACCACGCCGAATCCCGGCTTGTCGCGGTAGGGGCCGGTCTGGCCGTAGCCGCTGATGCGCAGCATGATGAGGCGCGGGTTGAGCTTGAGCAGCTCGTCCGGCCCGAGGCCCCAGCCTTCCATGGCGCCGGGGCGGAAGTTCTCGATCAGCACGTCGGCGTCGCTGGCGAGCTGCCGCACGATGGCCTGGGCTTGCGGGTTTTTCAAATCCAGCGCGACCGAGCGCTTGTTGCGCGACTGCACCTGCCACCAGACCGAGGTGCCGTCCTTGAGCAGCCGCCACTTGCGCAGCGGGTCGCCGGCGCCGGGGGGCTCGATCTTGATGATGTCGGCGCCAAAGTCGGCCAGCGTCTTGGCGGCGAACGGGCCGGCGATCAGCTGGCCGAGTTCCAGGACTTTGAGGCCGGCCAGCGGACCCTGGACGGGGGAGGGGGTTGAGGGGGCTTCGGTGTGCATGGCGGCCAGTGTGCCGCCGCAGGGGCGCGCCGTCTATTGCTGTTTGGCCGGGCGTGCGTTCGCATTTTGCGAAGGCTCGACCAGAAAATCCACCAGCGACAAAATGCCCGCGTCAAGCTGGCCCAGCGCGCAGGCCACCAGCAGGCGGCGTTGCGCCCACGGATCGGCCAGCGGGCGCCAGCTGATTTTCATGGCCTTGACGATGGGCAGGCAGGCCGCCTTGGGCAAGATGGCAATGCCCAGGCCCGAGGCCACCATGTGGCAGACGGCATCAAAGCTGCGCACCTGCATGCGCAGCTTGAAAGGCCGGTGGGCGGCCAGCGCCGACTGCTGCTGCTGTTGCAGCATCGCCGCGCCGGCCGTCAGGCTGATCCATTCCTCGTCCAGTGCATCGGCAAAGGCCAGCGGCGTCTTCTGGGCGGCCAGCCGGTGCCCGGCGGGCAGGACCAGCACCAGTTCGTCATGGCGAAACAGCCGCGTGTCCAGCCCGCTGGTGTCCGGTCCCTCGACAAACACGGCGACATCGGTCCGCCTCTCACGCAGCGTGGCGGCCACGGCGTCGGACACCTGCTCTTCCACGTCGATATGCACCTGCGGGTGCAGCTGGCCATAGCGCGCCAGCAAGGGCGGCAGGAACTGGCTGATGGCCGCGCTGCTGGCGCACAGGTGGATGTGGCGCACGGTGCCCCGGCGCAGGTCGGCCAACTCGGTGCCCAGCTGCTCCATGGTTTGCAGCAGCGTCAATCCGTGCTTGACGAAGACGCGCCCGGCGGCGGTTGGCAGCAGGCCGCGCGCATGGCGTTCAAACAGGGCGTCGCCCAGCGCAGCTTCCAGCTCGCGGATGCGCCGGCTGGCCGCGCCCAGCGCCAGGTGCGAGTCCCGCGCGGCGGCCGTCAGGCTGCCGGTCTGCGCGCAGGCCACGGCCAGGCGAATCGATACCAGGTCAAACCGGGCAAGGTTGTAGCTCACGGGGCCGACCAGACAAAATCAGGCGGTTTTATTGGGGGCCGCAGCCTTGCGGGCTGCAGGGCGCGCCGTGATCAGGGCATCGAGGTGTTTGACAATCTCGGCTTCTATCCGGTCCTTGAAAGCGCCCGCCAGAAAGCCAAGCCTGGCGTCGATCTCGAAATTGTTTTTCGTCACGGCCAGGGTGCCGTGAACGCCGCTGCGGCTGAAGCTGACGAGGTCGCCGGCATGGCCTTTCTCGTAGGTGCATTCCATGCCGAATTCCACTTCGACCTGTTCGGCCCATTGGACGGCGATCCTGCGTGCCTCCTGCAGTCCCAGGGCATGTTCGCGTTCAAGGTGGATGTCAGCCATTGAGATGTTTCCGGGTTGTTGAGGTTTCAAGGCGGCGTTCCGCCCGTTCCGGGGTTGGGGAGGCGAGCCGTTTGACAGCATCATAAAACCCTGGCGCTGCCTGTGGCATGCACAAATTCTCCATTGCTGGCCATGGCGCGGCATGTGAAAAACAGCTTGCTTAAAAGTTAAAAATCGGTAAATTTGTAAAAAATCATAGTTTTAGTAACTTGTTTTGCAAAAATAATTCCCTGGCTTCAATGAATCAACACCTCCGCGCATCCCGTCAGCCCGCCGTCAATCTCCTGGCGGCAATGGGTGATGCAAACCCAACCTCGACGCCTTGCCATGACGCCTGAAGACAAACCCATGCAGGCGTCCATCACCGCCTCGCTTCTGGCTGGGGTGCTGGAGTCCGCCATGGATGCCATCATCACGGTGGACCCGCGGCACAACATCGTGCTGTTCAACCACGCGGCCGAAAAAATGTTCGGCTGGAGCCGGCAGGAGGTCATGCAGCAGCCGCTCGACAAGCTGATTCCCGGGCGCTTTCGCCACGCCCATGCCCGGCATCTCGAGCAGTTCGGCGCCACGGGCGCGACGGCACGCAGCATGGTGGCGTCCACCGTTCTTATCTACGGGCTGCGCGCCAACGGGCAGGAGTTTCCGATTGACGTTTCCATCTCGCAGGTGGATACGCCCGAGGGCAAGCTGTTTACCGCCATGGTGCGGGACATCACCGGGCAGCAGGCATCGCAGGCGCAATTGAGGCTGCTTGAAACCAGCATTTCCCATCTGAACGACATGGTGGTCATCACCGAAGCCGAACCCGTGGGTGAGCCCGGACCCAGAATCGTTTTTGTCAACGCCGCGTTCGAGCGCCACACCGGCTACAGCCGCGAAGAGGTGATCGGCCGGTCTCCGCGCTTGTTGCAGGGCTCGCTGACGCAGCGGCCAGAGCTTGACCGGATCGCGGCCGCCCTGAAGGCGTGGCAGCCGGTGCGGGCCGAACTGATCAACTACACCCGCAGCGGACAGGCGTTCTGGGTCGAAATCGACATCGTGCCGATTGCCGATGCCAAAGGCTGGTTCACCCACTGGGTGTCGGTGCAGCGCGACATCACCGAGCGCAAGCGGGCCGAGCAGGCCCTGGTGGACAGCGAGCAGCGCTATGCGGCCCTGTTTGCGTCGGCGCCGGTGCCCATGTGGGTGGTTGACCGCGCGAGCCGCAAATTCCTGACGGTCAACCAGGCCGCCATCGAGGGCTATGGCCATTCGGCCGGCGAGTTCCTGGCGATGACGCTGCCGGACATTCATGCCGACGCCGAATGCAGCCGTTTGCCCTATTACCTGTCTGACGCCGCGCAGAAGCGACAGGGATCGTGCCGGCATCGCCGCAAGGACGGCTCGCTTTTCAATGCCGATATCGTGGTCCGGCCGATTCAGTACGCCGGCCAGGAGGCCATTTTCATGGTGGCGCTGGACATGAGCGCCCAGGTCAAGGCTGAAAAAGAGGTGCAGGACCATTTGTTCACCTTGCAGCGCGCCGCCGATGCGGCCCAGGCCATCACCTGGCACCTGACGCTGGACGGCATGATGCAGGAATTGGCGGAGCAGGCGCGCGGTGTGATCGGTGCGCATCAGGCGGTGGTCAGCCTGGCCGCTGAACGCAGCGGCGGGCCGGGCGCTCATGCGCTGTCGCTGTCCGGCGAGTATGCGCAGTACCGCGACCAGCCGCTCTTGACCCACGGCTTTGGGATCTACGCAAGAGGCTGCCACGGCACGCGCCCGGTGCGCATGGCGCAAACCGAACTGCAGGAGCATGCGGACTGGTGCCGCGTGGGCAGCCATGCCGACCGGGAACGCATGCTCAATGGCTGGCTGGCGGTGCCGCTGACTGGACGCGATGGCCAGCCTATCGGGCTGCTGCAGCTGTCGGACAAATACGAGGGTGAATTCATCCAGCAGGACGAGTATGTCGCGACCGAGCTGGCACAGCTGGCGTCGATTGCCATCGTCAACGTCCGCTTGCTGCAGGAGGTCAGCCAGCTCAATACCGGGCTGGAGAAAAAAGTGGCCGAGCGCACGCTGGCGCTGGCGCGCCAGGAGGCCTTGTTCCGCGCACTGGCCGAGCAGGCGCCGCAAGTCATCTGGACCTTGGACCCGAACGGCGACGCGACCTATTTCAACCAGGCCTGGTTTGACCTGGTCGGCGGCAGCCTGCGGGACTGGAGCGGCAAGCAGTGGTTTGGCGCCGTTCATCCTGATGACTTGCCCGACACCAAGGCCAACTGGCAGCTTGCCCAGGCCAACCAGCATTCTTTCTCCGGTCTTCGGCGCCTCTTGTGCAAGGATGGCAGCGTCCACACCATGGCCTACCGGGCCTCGCCCGTACGCGACGAACAGGGCGTGGCGGCCTTCTGGGTCGGCATTGATGCGGATGTGACCGAGATCAAGCATATCGAGGCCGCCTTGCGCCTGTCGAACCAGGAGCTTGAAGCCTTTTCCTATTCGGTGTCGCACGATCTGCGCGCGCCGCTCAGCACCATCAATGGCTTTGGCAGCCTGCTGGCCAAGCAGCTGGCGGGCGATGGAAACGACAAGATGCGGCACTACGTGAGCCGCATCCAGCAAGGCGTGGCGCAAATGGGCCAGTTGATTGAAGACCTGTTGTCACTCGCGCAGGTGGCGCGCACGCAGGTGCGCAACGAGCCGGTCGATTTGTCGGAAATGGCCCTCGGCATTCTGGACGCGTGGCGAGCCCGCCAGCCCGAGCGCGAGGTGAATGTGCAGATTGAAAATGAGCTGCAAGCCTACGGAGACAAGCCGCTGCTCAGGGTGGTGATGGAAAACCTGCTGGGCAATGCCTGGAAGTTCAGCGCGCACCAGCCACAGGCCACGATCAGCGTCGGCCAGCAAGTCGATGCCGCGGGGTTGCCGGTATTTTTCGTGCGTGACAACGGGGCCGGATTCGACATGGCGCATGCCGAAAAGCTGTTTCTTCCGTTCGAGCGCTTGCACGCGGCTGCGGAGTTTGCGGGAACGGGCATCGGGCTGGCAACCGTCGGCCGCGTGATCAACCGGCACGGCGGCAAGCTGTGGGCAGAGGCCGCGCCCGGGCTTGGCGCGACTTTTTTCTTCACGCTTCACGGCTAGGCGCTTACTGCCCGGCGCAGGCCGCCGCCATCCCGGCAATTGCCGGCCCGTGATTGATCTCCAGGAGGGCATGCCGCTCGCTCTTGGGCATGCCGGCCAGCCGTTTGACGGCGCCGTAAAACCGTGGCCAGTCACGTCCTTCGCGCTCGAACAGGGCTTCAAAACCGGGCACCAGTTCGTCATAGGCCGCCTGCGCGCCAAACGACGCATTGTTGGCGCGCGCCACCCACGGGTCGTAGCCGGCATAACCGTCCCATGACGCCTTGAGCTGCGCATAGCGGTCCCGAAAATTCTGCATTGCTATCTTTTTAAGAGCTGCTTGCACCCGTGGGTCGTGCGCTAAGGCCTTGTTTGGTTCATAAATGGCGGTCAATTCCCGGCGTGTGGCCTGCGCCAGCGCCCGGAACTGCTGGCGCCGTGCGTCAAACACCGCATAGGCCTGGCGCGCTTCATCGCTGCTCTGGCGAGTCCGCGCATCCAGCCAGCGCTGCACGCCCAGCCGCTCGACGGCCGTCGCGAAGGACTCGTTGAACACCGTGTCGTCCCGCGCATAAGCCACCTGGTGCGCGAGTTCGTGAAACAGCAGCCGCGCCAGTTCGCCCTCGGGGTAGCGGATGAAGGTGCTCAGCAGCGGATCGCCGCCGGCCCAGTTCATCCAGCCCAGCGTGGAATAGGCCGGCACCCCATGAACGCTGGTTTCAAAGCCCCGGGCGGCGAGTTGCGCGGCCTCGGCCCGGGCGTCGGGTTCACTGAAATAGCCCCGGTAGCCGACGCAGCCGGCCAGCGCAAAACACCAGGTCTTCAGCGTCAGCGAGAACTCGGGCGCGGCCACCACGTTCCAGACCACGGCGCTGCGCTGCAGCTCGGCATAGCGGTGGTAGCTCGGGTTGTCGGGCAGCTGCAGTTCGGTGACGGCAAAGCGGCGGATGCGCTGCGCCAGGGCCAGCCGGATTTTCAGCGGCGCCGGGGTGCGCGCATCGTCCAGCCAGTCCTTGACCGGGCGGGCTGCGTTCATCACCGTCAGGTGGCCGTTGACCGACTGCCAGTAGTAGCCCAGGTCGGCGCAGCCGGCCAGACCGGCCACCGCCAGGCCTGCGGCCAGCACGCGCCTCAATCGTCTCGATGCCATCGTTTACGCTCCTTTTACAGGGCCTGCACTTCACTTTATCCGTCTTGCGCGAAAAACCTCGGCCTCAATCCAGTCAGTTATGCTTGAAAGCCGATTCAGGCTGCATGCTCTTGCTTTTTCATTGATGTCTTCTTCTTCAAGCCTGCTCGCGCTGGTTCGCCTCACGAGGCCGCACCAGTGGGTTAAAAACGTGTTTGTGTTTGCCGGCCTGGTGTTCAGCCAGAGCTGGGAAAACGCCGTGCTCGACCTGCGGGTGCTGCAGGCCTTTGCCGCATTTTGCTGCGCCTCCGGCCTGGTGTACATCCTGAACGACTGGCATGACCGCGCCAGCGATGCGCTGCATCCGGTCAAGCGCAACAGGCCGCTGGCCAGCGGCGCGGTCACGGCTGCTTCGGCGCTGCTGCTGGCGGCCGCGCTGCTGGCGGCGGGCATTTTCCTGGCAGCGGGCAACCGCACGCTGCTGCTGCTGCTGGCGCTGTATGTGGTGCTGAACATGGCGTATTCATGGTGGCTCAAGCAGGTGCCGGTGGTCGATGTGTCCATCATTGCCGCAGGCTTCATGCTCAGGCTGCTGGCCGGCACGGTGGCGGTCGGGATTCCGCCCTCGCGCTGGCTGCTGCTGACCGGCATTTTCATGACGCTGTACCTCGGCTTTTGCAAGCGCAAGGCCGAAAGCTTCCAGGACGAAGCCAGCCAGAGGGCGGTCATGGCGCACTACCCGACGGCGCTGCTCGACACCTTCATCGCCACCACCATGACGGCCACGCTGACCACCTACAGCCTGTTTGCCACCAGCCCGGAGGCGCAGCTGCAGCACAGCGAGCGCCTGCTCTACACCGTGCCGGTCGTCATTTTTGCGCTGCTGCGCTACACCTACCAGGTGCATCGCGGCCGGGGCGAAGACGTGGCGCGCGACCTGCTGCGCGATGCCTGGCTGCTGGGGGCCGGCGTGCTGTGGCTGGCCATCTTCCTGAGCCACCGGTTTTGAAGCCGGACAGCGGCGGACGCAAAACGGGCGCGCCACCCGTCAAGCTGCCCGTCAAGCAGCTGCTGCTGGTGCTGGGCGCGGTGGCCACACTGTATGCGGCGGCGCTGCTGGTCTGGGGCGACAGCCCGCGCACGTCCATCGCCCGCCTGTGGTCATTGACGGGTTTGCAGGCGGCTTTGCTGTGCCTGCTGAACTACGGCCTGCGCGGCCTGCGCTGGCGCTTGTGGATGGCGCACCACGGACGGCATTTTGGCCTGCTGCAGGGGCTTCGCCTGTACCTGGCAGGCTATGCGTTCACGCCCACGCCCGGCAATGTCGGCGAGGCGGCCCGGGGCCTGATGCTGGCGCACCGGCCTTTGGGCGCCCGGCAAAGCCTGGCGATTTTTGGCGCCGAGCGGCTGGCCGACCTGCTGTGCCTGCTGCTGCTGTGCCTGCCTGCCGCCGTTTGGGCCTGGGAGCAGGGCGTGCTTCAACGGGCGCCGGACTGGCTGACGGGCCTGCTGCTGGCCGGCGCCCTGGCGGCGCTGCTGGCGGCGGGTGCGCTGCTCAGGTTTCGGCATGCCCTGCTCGGGCGTTTTGGCTGGCTGCAGGGTGCCTGGGCCTGCCTGAGCGTGCGGCCGCTGGTCTGGTTCAGCCTGAGCCTGGCCGCCTGGGCCGCGCAGGGCGTGGCGGTCTGGCTGATCTGCCGCGACATGGGCCTGGCGCTGGGACTGCCGACGGCCACCGGCTTTTACGCCGTGGCCATGGTGGGCGGCGCCCTGTCGGCCTTGCCGGCGGGCCTGGGCGGCACCGAAGCGCTGCTGACCGGATTGCTGGTGCTGCAGGGCGCTGGCGCCGGTGACGCTTTGGGCATGACCGTGATGATCCGGCTGCTGACGCTGTGGCTGGCCGTGGCGATTGGCGTGCTGGCCTTGCTTTATAGTGCGGCCATCGCCCGGGAAATCAGCTTTCGCTAGCCGCTTTTCGTTTTATTTTTTCCTTTTTCCTGCGTTGCTGCGCGCCACCGTTGGCCTGACGGTTTTTGCCGCCGGCCTGCCGGTTCACCTGCTTGTTTCTCCATGTCCCAGAACCCCGTTTCCGCTTTTTCCCCGCAAGCATCTTCCGCCGCGCTGAGCCGCTGGCTGCTGGGCGCCGGGCTGGCTTCGCTGCTGCTGCGCCTGTGGATTGCACTGAGCTTTCCGATCTCGGGCGACGAGGCTTTTTTCTACTGGTGGGGCGTGTATCCGGACTGGGGCTACTCCGACCATCCGCCGATGGTGGGCTGGCTGATTGCCTTGACGCGCGCCACGTTAGGCGACAGCACGCTGGCGATTCGCCTGCCGGCGGTGCTGCTGCCTCTTAGCCTGGGCGCGGCGCTGTGGTGGGCGCTGGGGCCACTGGACCGGGTGCGCGCGGCCTGGGCGGTGCTGTTTTTCTGGCTCGCGCCGCTGAACTGGCTCTACGTCATCATCACCACCGACACGCCGCTGATTTTCTGGTCGGTGCTGTCGGTGGCCGCGCTGATGCGGGCCGAGCAGCGCGCGCAATTTGACCGTGCGGCTTATGGGCTGTATGCCTTGTCGGGCGTGTTCCTGGGCTGTGCCTTCCTGTCGAAATATTTCTCGGTGGTGCTGGGACTGACCTACCTCGTGTATTTCCTGCTGTACCGGCGCGAGCGGCTGGCGGGCCTGGCCCTGCTGGTGGCCTGCGCCTTGCCCGGCCCGGCCATCAACATCGCCTACAACCTGTCGCACGGCTGGTCGAACATCATGTTCAACGTGTACAACCGCAATCAGGATGCGAACTTTGAATGGCGCAAGCCGGTGCTGTATGTCGGCATGATGGCTTACCTCATCACGCCGGTGGCGCTCTGGCTGGCCGTGAAGCACCGCCAGGCGCTGGTGGACAGCGCCAGAACCCACCGCCTGCTGGTCTGCCTGGTGGTCGTTCCGCTGCTGTTTTTCATGTTGCTGTCGGCCAAAAAGGTGATTGGGCTGCACTGGGTGCTGTCGTTTTACCCTTTCGGTTTTGCCTATCTGGCGTTTGCCCTGCCGGCCGACCGGCTCAAGGCCTGCGCCAAGGGACTGGCCGTGTTTGCCGGCCTGCATGTACTGGTGGTCGCCGGGCTGTACATGACGACGCTGGACACCTGGCGCAGCGCCAAGATTTATCCGCAAATCGTTCGTAGCATCAAGACCGCCGACATCCTGCGCCAGGCCACCGCGCCTAACGCGGTGCTGATGGCCGACTCCTACACGGCCGCGTCGATCTACGGTTTCGAGCGTCGCCAGTACATGCCGGTGTTCGGCGTCGGCAAGTTCCATGCGCGGCAGGACGACATGCTGGTGGACTTTTCGCTGTACCAGGGCAAGACCGTGCGCATCATCACACCCGACAAGCCCGAGCTGGAAGCATTCAAGCCTTACTTTGACCGCGTCACCGTGCTCGATTTCATGCAGGATGGGGTGCCGTTCTACGTGGTGGAAGGCGCGGGCTTCAACTACCCGGCTTACCGCGCGGGCGTGCTGGGCGTGGCGTTCAAGCAGTTCTACAACATACCGGCCTGGCTGCCGATGACCGGCTGCCCGTTCTGCGAACGCTACTGCGGGCAGGTGCGCTGCCCCCGGTAATCTCTGAAAATAGTGATAAAGAATGCCTTTTGCGCAAGCAGGGCGTGCATTGACAGCTATTAAAAAGAGAGTGTTCCTGCTTGCCGGGCTGGCATTTCAGTCCTGCAGTTCCACCCGGGCCATCTCCACGTCCAGCCGTTCCGTCGCATCCATGGGCTCGGACGCCGCCGCCTGTTCGTAAAGCCGGGTGGCTTCCTTCATCCGCTTGTCGCCTTCGAGCATGACCATGCCGTTGGCATATTCGGTCATGGCAATCGCCGAGCCGGGGTTGAGCGCCAGCGCTTCCCTGAACAGCGCCAGGCCGGTGTCTTTTTTTGCGCCATAGGTCATGCTGCCGATCAGCGAGCCCACCTTGTCGATTACCTCGGCATGAAAGGCGGCCAGCGCAATGTGCGCATCGGCATGCTGGGGCGACAGTTCGATGGTCTGCTCCAGCGCTGTCTTGACCTTGCTGCCCAGGCCCTGCGCCAGGGCTTTGGCCACGCTGATGCCCTGGCTGTAGCGGCCGAGGGCATAGGCCTGCCAGTACCACGCATTGGCATTTTTCGGGTCGGCCGCCTGTTGCGCCCCGGCCCGTTCAGCAGCCTGCAGAAACAGGTCGAGTTTGGATTTTTCCCTGCTTTCCAGGTAATTGGCATAAATACAGGTGGCCTTGTTGGCCACCGTGATGCCCGCGCCGCCGGCATTCAGGCCGGCTTCGGCCGCTTTCTGGAACTCGCCGTTGTGAAACAGCACCCAGGCCCGCAGCACCGCCGCGTCCCTGGGGCACGGTTCGCAGTCCCCCCGGTGCAGGCGCGCCCAGTTTTTCTTCAGGCTGGCGGCATCAAATGCATACGCGCCGGGGTGGGGAAAAGGGTTCCATTCGGCCATCTACTTGTCTCCTTGATAATTTTTTCCGCTATTGTCCTCCGTGAACCGGGTCCGGCTCAGTCGGGCAGGCTTGCCGGGCTGCTGTAGGCGGCGGCCAGGCTCTGCAGATGGCTGCGCTCGCCCGGCTCCAGATAGGGCGCCAGCAGGCTCAGCACATGGTGCGCGCCGCGCAGCAGCGCGGACTGCGCATGGGCCGGCTCCAGCGCATGGCGCGGATTGCGCACATATTCAAAGCTCAGCCAGTAGGTCAGCAGCACCACCATGCTGGTGGCCGTCGCCTCGACTTCGCGCGAGTCCATCGTCATGGCGCCGGCCCGGCCCATGCCGTCGAGCAATGCCCTGACGGCGCGGGCCTTGTTCTTGAGCACCCACTGGAAATGGGTTTCGAGCCGGCGGTTCTTGCTCAGCAGATCGTTCAGGTCGCGGTACAAAAAGCGGTACTGCCAGATCAGTTCAAACAGCGTGTGCATGAAAAACCAGGCATCTTCGACATTGCGCACGCCGTCGCTGGCATTGAGCAGCTCGTTCAAGGCCTGCTCATAGCGGTCAAACAGCGAGTTGATCAACTCGTCCTTGGCGGGGTAGTGGTAGTAGAGATTGCCCGGGCTGATGCCGAGTTCCGCGGAAATCAGCGTGGTGGAGACATTGGGCTCGCCAAATCGGTTGAACAGTTCCAGAGTGACCTCCAGAATGCGTTCCGCGGTGCGGCGCGGCGCTTTTTTCGCCATAGTTTGTCTCGCTGGTTGTGTTCCTTGACTCTACCCCAGCGCCCGGGCGGACGGAAGCAGGGAAATCTTCAATAGTCGGGCGCACAACGGCTGAAGGTTTTGGGAGCACGGGCGACAAAAAAGGGACGTGCTGTCCCTTTTTAAAATACCGCGTAGCAGGCCGCTTTGCGCGGTCTGCAGCGAGCTATTGCGCAGCGCCCTGCGCCGTGTCGGTGGCCGGGCTTGCAACCTTTTTGGCCGTGCGCTTGACGGCGGGTCTTGCAGCTTTTTTGGCGGCAGGCGGGGCGGCTTGCGGCGTCCTGGTCTTGACGGCTGTTTTGGCGGCCGGCCTGGCGCGCGCGCGGGCGGCTGCGGCACTGCCGTTCAGGGTCTGGATGTGCTTGTCGAGCTGGTCAACGCGCTCTGCCAGTGCGCTGACATCGCGGGCCGAAGGCACGCCGAGTTTGCCCAGTGCCTTGGCCACGCGCTCCTCGAAAATATTTTCCAGCTTGTCCCAGCGGTTGCCCGCCTTGGACTGGATGTCGCTGGCCATGCCGCTCATTTTGCTGGTGGCTTCGGTGATTTTTTCTTCGGCGGCCGCCTGGGTCTTGCGCTGGATGGACAGGCCTTCCTTGACCAGCGTGTCAAAGACCTTGCTGCCTTCTTCCTGCGCCTTTGAAAAAGCACCCAGGCCGGCGAGCCAGATTTGCTGGGCCGAGTCCTTGACCGCGCTGGCGAGTTGCGGTGCGGCTTTTTTATCGTCGCTCATTTTTTGCAGTTTCTTGACCATGGAAAGCTCCTGATTCGGGGTGGAAAAAAGGGTACGGTCAATGCGCCGCACACAGCAGGAATGTAAGCGCCTGGCTGGCTGGTGTTTAGGGGCAGTCTTCTAGACCTGCCGGGCAGGCGCCACCGGCAAGATGGACGGGGCCTGCAGGCAAGCCGAAGCGAGGGAGTAGCGTTTTATCGCTTATTCGGCCTGTATTGCCGACCATGGCGGCGTTGATTTTCCGATCAGCAATACCGGGCGCTCGATTCGCCGCGCCGTCGAGGCCAACTACGACCGCTTTTTCATCAGAATGCGCGTGAAACCCCGGCCTTCATGCCGGGGAGGTAGAGCGCCGACTGCGCAGCAGTCGCTGCCCTTGGACTTACCTGAATCACGCTTGTCTTTCTTTTAGTCCGTTGTAAGGTGCAGGCTTTCCACCTGGCTGGGCCGTGAGGCTCTGTCCGTAAAGACCTTGTGACCCACACCTTGCGGTGTATGTCCCCTCGGGAATGTCAGTAACCGGCTCCTGCTTTTGAGGGCAGCGACTAAAACCTTCGACCCTTTACCTTTGGTCTGTATGATTAAAGCCTTGCAGAGCAGCAAACTGAGGAAGCATTTGCTGGTGCGTCTTGACGACCCATTACTAACGTAGCGGGTTGGTTACCGCTTTCCCTGCTTCAAACTAACTCTTTGTCTTTCGACTCCAAGCTCCGGCCTTTAAGCCGGGGTAGTTGACGATTATGAGCGCACCATGCAGTTCAATTATTTTGGCTGCCTGCGCGTCACCATGGGTCTGCTGCCTGTATTGCTGGGGAAGTGCTTCATGCCGCGCATTGCCATGAATAGCAGTTTTTCGGATTCATCCGCCGCCAAGGGTGAGGCGGGCGAAAAAGGTGAAAGGGCCAGGCTCTCGCCCGAAGCGCAGGCAATGCAGCAGATGATGCGCGGGATTCATTTTTAAACCAGGCCAGCAGGCATTGCAGCTAGCCCCACTGCAATGGGCGTTCTTTAGTGCTGGATCAGAAACTCTTGCTTGTCGCGGCCTGCGGCCAATTGGGCGCTTAACCATGCGGGAGACTTTCCGCGACCTGTCCATGTTTTTCCGCTGGCAGGATCCTGGTATTTGGGAGCGACCACATTGCGTTTGTCGCTCGTGACTTTTTTGGCGGTGCCCTTGCCTGAAAATCCCAGATCTGAAGCCGTCAAGTCATAAGTCTTGATTAACTCCTTGGCTGCGCTAATGGCTTGCGTGCGTTCACCCTTGCGTTCTGCATCCTGCTGTTTGCGCAGCTCGTTTAGTTTGGCTTCGTAGTCGTCGATTTGCTGCTGTAGTTCGTTCGATTTGGTCATGAAGTATTTTCCTGGAAAATTCAAATTGTAATTGATTGATGATCTCAATCAAGCTTGTGCCGGGTGGGTTATTGAATAAAACTGATATTGCTTGTCCCGTTGAGTCTGGCGACCGGCAATTGTCTTCGGTTTTCTTGGGTATTCCCGTGTGAGTTGGTTTAAAAAAATAAATCAATGAGTTTGTTGTCTGCAATCCGTGATGAGCCGGCCAGCTTGCAGGCAGGTTATATGCCGCAACTGGTGGCCGGCTTTTCTTTTGTGCCGGGCATGTCGCCAGTTGCTGAAAGAAAAAATTTCCGCGGATAGGCTTGCTTCAGCCTTCGCCATGTAACATGAGTAATAAATGCTTGCTTATTTAAAGATCAAGCGGCAACGTACAATTGCCCGCTTGAAGTTTGAATGTAGGAAAAATGCAAGAAACACAAAACCGTGTCGTCAGCACGCAGGAGACTGGTCTATTGGACGTCCTGGTTACCTTGGCAGAAAATCTCAAGCTATTGCTCATCGGGTCACTGGTGGCAGGGCTGTGCGCACTGGGGATCAGTTTTGAACTGCCCCCAACCTTCCAGAGCGTGGCCGTGCTTCAGGCGGAGCAGCCTACCGCCAGCCTGATGCTTACCACCGCCGTACTGGATCCGGTCATTGCTGCCATGGGCCTGGCCAAGGACGATGCGCTTGAAAACGCCCGCCTGAAGCTGCGGGAGCAGATCAAGACCGCCGTGGGCCGCAACGACAAGCTGCTGACGCTGACCGTATCTAGCCGTACGCCACAGCAGGCGCAAGCCATTGCCAGTGCTGTCATCAAGCAAACCTATCAGGAAAGCCGCCCCAAAGGCAGTGCGCGGGCGCGCCTTGAAACACAGTTGGCCGAAGCGCAGGCGCGGCTCAAAAATGCCCAGGATGCTTCTGTCGGTGTGCTTAAACGCCTGGAATCAAACGGCGCTGGCGGTGCCAATAGCGGCACTGAACTGGCGCGTGGCTATGCCGAGTTGCTGAACGCAACGGGTGCGGCTCAAAGTCAGATCAGCTTGCTTGAAATCCAGTTGGAAGGCGTGAGCGAAGCACAGCTGGTCCAGTCGCCCACACTGCCCCAGAACGCAAGCCAGCCCAAAAAAGGCTTGATTGCCATCGGCGCCACGCTGGCGACAGGGCTGGCGCTGCTGTTGTTTATTTTTATGCGGCAAGCCTTTCGCAACACACCGGTAAACCAGACGAATTCTGCGAAGTTGACGCGCATCAGCAAAGCCCTGGGGTTGAAATAAGACTGTAATGACAGTACAGCGGTAATTCCCAAGGCTTGATGCCCATGGCAATAACTCCGGCAAACGGCCTCCTACCCACAAGTCGATAACTTTATGACCATTCTCATCACCGGCGCAGCCGGTTTCATCGGCGCCAACTTCGTTCTTGACTGGCTGGCGCAATCAAGCGAGCCGGTGATCAACCTGGACAAGCTGACCTACGCGGGCAACCTCGAAACCCTCGCTTCTTTGCAGGGCGATGCGCGGCACGTTTTTGTCCAGGGCGATATCGGCGACAGCGAACTGGTCAGTCGCCTGCTGGTGCTTCACCAGCCGCGCGCGGTGCTCAATTTTGCTGCCGAAAGCCATGTGGACCGCTCCATCCACAGCCCCGAGGACTTCATCCAGACCAATATCGTCGGCACCTTCCGCCTGCTGGAGGCCGTGCGCGCCTACTGGGGCGGCTTGCCGGAAGAGGCCAAAGCGGCGTTTCGCTTCCTGCATGTGTCCACCGACGAGGTGTATGGCTCCCTGGGCAAGGACGAGCCCGCCTTCACGGAAACCCGCCGCTACGAGCCCAACAGCCCGTACTCGGCCAGCAAGGCCGCCAGCGACCACCTGGTGCGCGCCTACCACCACACCTACGGCCTGCCGGTGCTGACCACCAACTGCTCGAACAACTACGGCCCCTGCCATTTCCCCGAAAAGCTCATTCCCCTGATGATCGTCAACGCCCTGGCCGGCAAGGCCTTGCCCGTCTATGGCGACGGCCTGCAGGTGCGCGACTGGCTGTATGTCAAGGACCACTGCAGCGCCATCCGCCGCGTGCTCGAAGCCGGCGCATTGGGCGAGGTGTACAACGTCGGCGGCTGGAACGAAAAAACCAACATCGAGATTGTCCGCACGGTCTGCGCCTTGCTCGACGAACTGCGTCCCAGGGCGGACGGCGCCAGCTATGCCGCGCAGATCACCACCGTCAAGGACCGCCCCGGCCATGACCGGCGCTACGCCATCGACGCCAGCAAGATCGAGCGCGAGCTTAGCTGGCGGCCAGCGGAAACATTCGAAACCGGCATCCGCAAGACCGTGCAGTGGTATCTGGACAACCCCGAGTGGGTGGCCCATGTGCAAAGCGGCGCCTACCGCGACTGGGTGCAGACCCAGTATGCCGACGCATGAAAATCCTGCTTCTCGGCAAAAACGGCCAGATCGGCTGGGAACTGCAGCGCAGCCTGGCGCCGCTGGGCGAAGTGATCGCGCTGGACCGCCACAGCGTGGACTTGTGCGGCGACCTGACGAATCTGCCCGGCCTGGCCCGGACGGTGCAAACCGTGCGCCCCGATGTCATCGTCAATGCCGCTGCCCACACGGCCGTGGACCGGGCCGAAAGCGAGCCCGAACTGGCCCGCACCGTCAACGCCCTGGCGCCCGGCGTGCTGGCGCAAGAAGCCAGCAAGCTCGGCGCCTGGCTGGTGCATTACTCGACCGACTACGTGTTTGACGGCAGCGGCAGCCGGCCATGGATGGAGTGCGACACGCCCGCGCCGCTGAGCGTCTATGGCATGACCAAATTAGAAGGCGAGCAGCTCATTGCCGAACACTGCCAGCGCTACCTGATTCTGCGCACCAGCTGGGTCTATGCCGCGCGCGGCGGCAACTTTGCCAAGACCATGCTGCGCCTGGCGCAGGAGCGCGAGCGCCTCACGGTGATTGACGACCAGTGGGGTGCGCCGACCGGCGCCGAACTGCTGGCCGATGTGACGGCGCACGCCATTCGCCAGGCTCTACAGCGCCCGCAGGACGCCGGGCTCTACCATCTGGCGGCGAGCGGCGAAACGACCTGGAATGGGTATGCAAAACATGTGATTGCGCAAGCAGCACGGGCGCAAACAGCTATTAAAATAGTAGCAAATGACGTAGCCGCCGTTCCGACCAGTGCTTTTCCCACGCCGGCCCGGCGCCCGCACAACTCGCGCCTGGACTGCACCCGGCTGCAAACCACGTTCGGCTTGAAGCTGCCGCCCTGGCAGCAGGGCGTGGATCGCATGCTGGCTGAAATTCTTTAAAAAATCAGAGATCGAGATTGAATCCATGACTCAACGCAAAGGCATCATCCTCGCCGGCGGGTCCGGCACCCGGCTGCACCCGGCAACGCTGGCCATCAGCAAGCAACTGCTGCCGGTGTACGACAAGCCCATGATCTACTACCCGCTGAGCACCTTGATGCTGGCCGGCATCCGCGACGTGCTGGTCATCAGCACCCCGCAGGACACGCCGCGCTTTACCCAGCTGCTGGGCGACGGCAGCCAGTGGGGCATGAATTTGCAATACGCCGTGCAGCCCAGCCCCGACGGCCTGGCGCAGGCTTTTTTGATTGGCGAAGACTTCATCGGCAATGCGCCCAGCGCCCTGGTGCTGGGCGACAACATCTTTCATGGCCATGATTTTTCGCAACTGATGACCGGCGCGGACGCCCAGGCGCAAGGTGCCACGGTGTTTGCCTACCATGTTCGCGATCCCGAGCGCTATGGCGTCGTGTCTTTTGATGCCGCCGGTAAAGCCAGCAGTATCGAGGAAAAGCCGCTCCAGCCCAAAAGCAGCTATGCCGTCACTGGCCTGTATTTCTACGACAACCAGGTGGTCGATATTGCCAAGTCCATCCAGCCCAGCGCCCGGGGCGAGCTGGAGATCACCACGGTCAACCAGTTCTACCTGGGACAAGGCAGCTTGAGGGTGCAGATCATGAAGCGCGGTTACGCCTGGCTGGACACCGGCACGCATGAAAGCCTGCTCGAAGCGGGCTCCTTCATCGCCACGCTGGAGCATCGCCAAGGCCTGAAGGTGGCCTGTCTTGAGGAAATCTCATGGCGGCAGAAGTGGATTACTTCCGAGCAACTTGAACAACTCGCCCAGCCGCTCGCGAAGAACGGTTATGGCCAGTATCTGCTGCGCCTGCTGGCTGAAGGAGTCCAGCCGTGAAGGTCACGCCAACATCCATTCCCGAAGTCCTGATCATCGAGCCGAAGGTATTTGGCGATGCGCGCGGTTTCTTTTATGAAAGCTTTAACCAGAAGGCGTTTAACGACGCGACCGGGACCGATCACCAGTTTGTGCAGGACAACCACAGCCGCAGCGTCAAGGGCGTCATGCGCGGCCTGCATTACCAGGTCCAGCAAGCGCAGGGCAAGCTGGTGCGGGTGGCGCGCGGGGCGGTCTTCGATGTGGCGGTGGATATCCGGAAAAGTTCGCCGACGTTTGGCCAATGGGTGGGCGTGGAGCTGAGCGAAGACAACCACCGCCAGCTCTGGGTGCCGCCGGGCTTTGCGCATGGATTTGTGGTGACCAGCGAATCGGCTGATTTCCTGTACAAGACGACCGATTACTACGCGCCGCAGCATGAGCGCAGTTTGCTGTGGAACGACTCCAGTATCGCTATCGATTGGCGATTGGCGCACTATGGAATTGATGCGCCTCAACTATCAGTCAAAGATATTCAGGGCAAAAGCCTGAACCAGGCCTGAGATTGCCTTGTGTCACTCAAGCGTAATACCATCTGGAATCTTGCGGGAACAGGGTTACCACTCCTGCTCGGTGCGGTAACGATTCCTTATTTACTGAAAAATATAGGTGTTGAAGCTTTTGGAATTCTTACCCTCGTTTGGGCGCTAATAGGCTATTTCAGCCTTTTTGACTTCGGTTTGGGGCGTGCACTTACCCAGCAAGTTGCTGCGGCGCTCTCAGCGCAACAGCACACCCAATTGCCCAATTTGGTTAAGACGGGGCTGTGGTTCACAACTGCCACCGGCATAATTGGCGGTCTCATTCTCGGTGCATTGGCTGACCAGCTCGCCATCCATTGGCTTAAAGTGAGCATACTATTACAACCCAGCACTCAGAAGGCGTTGATTATTGCAGCCATAGGCATTCCACTGACTACCGTGACAACTGGCCTGCGTGGAATTCTTGAAGCTTACGAAGACTTCAAGATTGTGAACCTATTACGTATCGGTCTCGGAGCAGCCAATTTTGGCCTGCCTGCTCTCAGTGTTATGTTTATCGGCAATTCATTGCCTTGGATGGTCGCGAGTCTGATTGCCGCACGGACCGTAGTATTGTTTGCACACGGATGGCTGGTATACCGTAAATTACCTGGCGGCTGGACATCAGCTAGGTTCAATAAGGAAACCGTACGTAGCTTGCTTTCGTTTGGCTTATGGATGACTGTGTCCAACATTGTCAGCCCGCTGATGGTTTCTGCAGACAGATTCGTTATCTCCGCAGTGTTGGGTGCCAGCATGGTCGCCTACTATACAGTGCCGTTCGAGGTGCTGATCCGCGTTCTAGTGGTACCTGGCGCATTGACTTCAGTTCTGTTCCCCAGACTGGCAGCAGTCATGACCACAGACTGGCCCGAAGCGAAGCGCTTATATCGAAAATCCTTAAAGATTATTACTGTGGCGTTACTCCCCATTTGTGTCCTGATTGCTGTGACATCTAAATGGGCTATGACCCTTTGGCTTGGCAATGATTTTTCCGAAATATCATGGCCAATTGTTAGCGTCATGGCAGTTGGTATATTGTTGAATGGATTGGCGTCATTGCCATTTGCGGCAATCCAGGCTACAGGTGATGCGCGTACGACGGCTTGGCTACATATATTTGAGCTGGTGATCTACATTCCAGCTTTGTTTTTTTGCTTAAAATTTTTCGGGTTGATGGGAGCCGCAATTGCTTGGAATGTAAGAGTTGCAGTTGATTTGATTATCTTGTTGATTTATGCGAAAAAGAAAAAGCTTTAAATTAATAGTGATTGATTTAATTTTATAAAAAATTGAAATGAGGAGTAATGTGGGTTGTAACTCTTTTGAATTGCAAATTCAAAATGATGAAAAGCATCTTTGTAAATATGAACTACTGTTCAAGAAAGTATTCTTGAAATAAATTTAGTTTTAAAAAATTTTTAACAAAAAATAAACCAGAGCAGATCATTATGATGGGTTTGAATACTGATTCAATAGTGAATTTAAAGAGTGATGTTGATGAGATCGTTTTTTCAGTAGTAATTGTTGGCTACAAAAAAGTTGAGATGGTGCTTGAATGTATAAATTCAATATATCAATTCAATGATATCGGAAAAAAGCTTGAGATTATATTGGTTGACAATAGTCCGGAACATCATGTATATGATGCTGTAATGAATATGTTTGACTCTGTTATCGGAATCAAAAACGTAAACAATGGATTTGGTGCAGGAAATAATTTAGGCGCGATGCAGGCAAAGGGAAAATATTTGTTATTTTTAAATCCAGATACAATCTTAATTGAGCCAATTTTTAATTTCGCAATAAAGAAATTTGATTCAAACAAAGATTTGGGAATGTTTGGAGTAAAAATGGTGAGTAGAAATCTCTCTCGAAATTCGTCATTTTATTTGGTGAGTGGAGCGAGCATCTTGAGATCATTTTTTATGAAGATTTGTAATAAATTGGATTTCTACCTGGACAAATATATGTATGTCGCGGGCGCTAATATGTTTGTCCGGAGGACGGATTTTTTTAAATGCGGCTTATTTGATGAAAATATATTTATGTATTACGAGGAACCCGATTTGACAAATCGCTTGCACGCCATTGATAGATACACCGCGTACTTTAAAGATAAAAAAATTATTCATCTTGAAGGAGGAACTGGCTCAGGAGGAGAATTGGCATTGCGTAGAAGACTTGATTCGGCGATATATTTTAATAACAAATACTCAATAAGCCCAAGAAATATTTTTTTGCGTGAAATGCGGCTTAATCGGTTAAAACTTTTTATTTATAAAATATTTGGCTTTGACGTCGTGAATGATATTGAGCTAAATATCAAAGTGCTGGCCGAATACTTGAAGAAGATTGATGAGGATAGTTGAGTTTTAATAGGTTGATGGTTTTGAAGGAAGATTAAGAAAAAAATATTATCGTTGCTTGAGTTGTGGTAATGTGCTTTTGGTAATATCAAAAAATAGTGAGAATTTTTTTTGAAGGCAAAAATGAAAAACAACATTGTTGTTGTCATAATATATTTTTTGACTGGAGTTTTTGTTACCGCCCCTATCATAACTATAGATGTAGCGGGAAGACTTGTATCGGTATTTTCAATACTATTTGCGTTACTTTATATTTTGGCCTTGTGGTTTGCATTTGATGCTAAGAAAAACATTAATATAAATAGCATCTCATTGGCGTTCATCGGTTGGTATATTTTAGCATTGATTGCATCCATTGCGGGAGTTATATACTTTGGTTTTGATTCGCTTTGGTTGAATCAAATAATGAGTTATATCCCAAAAATATTTTTGTATCTGACGTTGCTTTTATATGTGATGAAGTGGCATGATGGAAGCTATGCATTAGCAGCATTTTTCAAGGGATTCTTTTATGGATGTATTGCAAACTTGATATGGTCTGTGGTGGAGGGGTTATATTACTATACATTTAATGACACGCTTAATGATGCCTTGTTTTTGGAGTACGTTAAAACATTGCCGGACGATAGGCGTTACATGACCGTGGTAGCCGATGGAATTATCAGAGCCTCTGGATTTAATATTGATCCTGCGCATCTTGGAGTAATAATTCCAATTATTTTTGTCTATGCTTTGTTTCGACGAAATTTATATTTAATTGCATTGTCATTGTCTTCGCTTGTTTTTAGTGGAAGCACAACAGCGGCGATGACAAGTATGTTAGCCACAATGATAAGTCTTGGGAAGTTTGAGTTACATCAAATTAAATTGAAAAGTATAGGGATTACTATGCTTGCCATTTTTGTGGTAGTTGTGGGATTGCTGACAAATGATTTTGTGCGTGAAAGTGTTTTTAAAAATGCTAAGGGTTTTTATGAGCGCACAACTGAAAATTACGTTAGCAATAGCGACCAAGGCCCAAGATACGTTTATCATGCATATTTACCAGATGCCATTTATTTTAATGGCTTTAAAACCTTGACCGGATCCGGTTTTGGTACTGCTTCGCATCCTTATGTTGATAATCCTGATATAAATGTGAATCTGGATGAAGAGCATCGTCCTTATGATCCAGAAAGTACCTACATATCTTATTTGTTTGATACTGGTTTTCTGGGGTTGCTGTTTTATTTGTTTGTTTTAATTTCATCGATAATGTTTTATCGAAAGCGAATACATTTCGGATTTACTGAATTGATTATTTATTCTTCATTGTGCGGGATATTGTTTTCGGGTTTTTTTTATCACTATACTTTAACGGCTTATCAAGTTTTAATTTTGACTTTTTCTGTAGTTGGCAGGAATAGTTTGTTGATATTTAAAGATGAACAATAATTTCGAATTATTTTTATATTTCAATTTTGTGTTCTGCTATGAAAAGATATAGGTTTCTTGTAAATTCGTCCAACCTCCATACGGGTGGTGGAGTACAAGTTGCAGTCTCACTGATTGATGAGCTTTCGCGCATGACTGACATTGCTGTTGGCATATCTGTAATAGCTTCAACTGAAGTAGATGCTAATTTGCAAAATATTGATACTGATTGTTTAAAATTTGGGAGCTATGAGGTTTTTAATACCTATGGTTTATCCGCTCTTTGGTCGGGGTTGAGCAAGAAGGTGCGTGACTACGACGTTGTGTTTACTGTGTTTGGTCCGCTGTACTTGTGGTCATTGCAGGCAGTAAATATTGTTGGGTTTGCGCAGCCTTGGATTATTTACCCAGAAAATGAAATATACCGTTCCATGTCTTTTTATGGAAAATTGAAAACACGACTGAAATTTTTTATTCAATCATTTTTCTTCAAGCGGGTAGATAAATTGGTGGTGGAACTGGATCATGTGAAAAATGAACTGGTTTCGCGTGGTATTTTTGCTGCTGACAAAATTGATGTCGTGAGTAACTGCTTGGGTTCTGTTTATCTTCGACATGAGCAATGGATGCCCTTGATTCGTAGTATTATTAAGAGGAAGTTTTCTATTGGTTTTGTAGGGCGCGATTATTCACACAAAAATACCAATATTTTGGCTAAGATTAAATTTAATTTAATTAATGTCCATGGAATTGATGTAGATTTCTTTGTTACATTTGCTCCTGCTGAATGGAGTGCCAAATCTGATTTTTTTCGAGCTAATGTGATTAATGTGGGTGTACTCGATGTAGCACAGTGCCCTAGTTTTTATCAAAAAATGGATGCGGTAATTTTTCCTAGTTTTTTGGAGTGTTTTTCCGCAACTCCCTTAGAGGCGATGGCTATGGAGAAACCATTGTTCGCATCTGATCGTGGTTTTGTTCGAGATGTATGCGATGATTTTGCTTTGTATTTTGATCCAGAGGATCCTAGCGATGCCGCTAAGTTGATCGCTTCCTACATAAATAATCAGGATCCCCAGAATATTGAAAAACTCGCTGCCGCGCGTAATCACGTAATTAAATTTTCAAACGCAAGACAGAGGGCTGAAGATTATTTCAGAATAATGCAGTCCGCTGCAATAGATAGCTCTCCAATTTAATTATTTTTGCCTTTTTAAAGGATTACCTTGTTCAACGAAAAAATCCTTCTTATCACTGGTGGCACTGGCTCTTTTGGCAATGCCGTTTTAAAGCGTTTCCTCGATGCCGACATTTCGGAAATTCGCATTTTCAGCCGCGATGAAAAAAAGCAGGATGACATGCGCAAGCGCTATAACCATCCAAAGCTCAAGTTCTATATCGGTGATGTGCGCGACAGTCGCAGCGTGGCCTCGGCCATGCGGGGTGTGGACTACGTGTTTCACGCTGCGGCGCTCAAACAGGTGCCATCCTGCGAATTCCACCCCATGCAAGCTGTGCGCACCAATGTGCTGGGCACCGAGAACGTCTTGGAGGCGGCCATTGCCGCCGGAGTAAAGCGTGTGGTCTGCCTCAGCACCGACAAGGCGGTGTATCCCATCAATGCCATGGGAATCAGCAAGGCCATGATGGAAAAGGTCATGGTGGCCGCCAGCCGCAACCTTGAAGGCACCAGCACTGTGATTTGCGGCACGCGTTACGGCAACGTGATGGCGTCGCGCGGCTCCGTTATCCCCTTGTTTGTGGAACAGGTGCTGGCAGGCAAGCCTATTACAGTGACAGACCCGGCCATGACCCGCTTCATGATGACGCTCGACGATGCGGTGGAACTTGTCCTGTATGCGTTTGAGCACGGCAACAACGGAGACATTTTTGTGCAAAAGGCCCCGGCGGCCACGGTGGAAGTGTTGACGCAGGCGATTCTGGCGTTGATGGGCAAGCCCGATCACGAGGTGCGCAGCATTGGCACGCGCCATGGCGAAAAGCTGTATGAAGCGCTGCTGAGTCGCGAAGAAATGGCCTGCGCCGAAGACCGTGGCGATTATTTCCGCGTGCCGCCCGATGGCCGCGATTTGAATTACGCCAAGTTTGTGGAGCAGGGTGAGGAGCGCCTGACGCAAAGTTCCCATAGTGAGGAATACCACTCACACAACACTACCCGGCTGGATGTGGAGGGCATGAAGACGCTGCTGCTTAAGCTCGATTTCATGCAGCGCATTGCGCGCGGTGAACACGTTTTGGCCGAGGACTAAGCCCATGAAGGTGCTGATCACTGGGGCCAACGGCTTCGTCGGAAAAAACCTGCAGTTGCACCTGGCCGGGCGCAAGGACGTGCAGGTGGTGTGTTTTACTCGTGGCGATAATGTGGCCCAGTTGCCCGTGCTGCTGCAAGGGGTGGACTTTGTATTTCATCTGGCTGGTGTCAACCGCCCGCAAGACCCGTACGAGTTTGTGTCGGGCAATGTGGATTTGACGCAGGCGCTGTGCCAAGCGGTCGGCGCGGTGGCCGAGGCAACAGGCAAGCCGGTGTCCATCGTTTACACCTCGTCCGCCCAGGCCGGGCGCGACAACCCCTATGGCCAGAGCAAGCGTGGGGCCGAAGACGCCTTGCTGGCCGTCGCGCGGAGCCACCAAGTGCCGGTGCATATTTTCAGGCTGCCCAATGTGTTCGGCAAATGGTGCAAGCCCAACTACAACTCGGCGGTGGCCACCTTTTGCCACAACATTGCGCGTGGTTTGTCCATCCAGGTCAATGACCCGGCCGCACCGGTCACGTTGGTGTATGTGGACGATGTGATTGAGCGCTTTGTGCAACTGATAGATGGTGCCGATGCCGCCGTGGATGCAGACGGTTTTGCTACCGTGGCGCCGCAGTACACCGCTACCGTGGGCGAATTGGCGCGGCAGATTCAGGCTTTCAAGGATAGCCGAGCTACGCTAATGACCGAGCGTGTGGGCACCGGGCTGGTGCGGGCGCTGTATGCCACTTACGTGAGCTATCTGCCGGTGGAACTGTTTACCTACGCCGTGCCGCAGCATGCCGATCCACGCGGTGTATTCGTGGAAATGCTCAAGACGCCTGACGCGGGGCAGTTTTCTTACTTCACTGCGCACCCCGGCATTACCCGGGGTGGCCACTACCACCACAGCAAGACCGAGAAGTTTCTGGTCATCAAGGGCCAAGCGCGCTTCAAGTTCCGCCACATGCAAACCGGCCAAGCGCATCAACTGGTCACTACGGGTGACCAGCCCGAGATTGTGGAAACAGTGCCCGGCTGGACACATGACATTACCAATATCGGCACCGAGGAAATGATCGTCATGCTCTGGGCCAACGAGGTGTTTGATCGGGCTCGGCCTGATACCTTTGCTTGCCCGTTGTGAGGGGGATGGATTGCCTCGCCACGCTCGCAATGACGAGTAGGTGTGGTTTGCTTTTTACTTATTTGAACTCATGAAAAAACTCAAAGTCATGACCGTGGTCGGCACCCGGCCCGAAATCATTCGACTCTCGCGTGTGCTGGCTCGGCTCGATGAGCATTGCGAGCATGTGCTGGTGCATACCGGACAAAATTACGACTACGAACTGAACCAGGTTTTCTTCGATGACCTGGATGTTCGCAAGCCAGACCATTTTTTGAACAGTGCAACGGGTAGCAGCGGTGCAGCCCATACCATTGGCAACCTGATCATTGGGGTGGACCAGATGCTGGCCGAAGTGGAGCCAGAGGCCATGCTGGTGCTGGGTGACACCAACAGTTGCCTCGCTGTCATTCCGGCCAAGCGGCGCAAGATTCCGATTTTTCACATGGAGGCGGGCAACCGCTGCTTTGACCAGCGTGTACCCGAGGAAACCAACCGCCGCATCGTGGACCATACGGCCGACGTGAACCTGACTTACAGCACCATTGCGCGCGACTATCTGCTGCGCGAGGGGTTGCCGCCGGATCTGGTCATCAAGACTGGCAGCCCAATGTTTGAGGTGCTGACGCACTATCGTCCGCGCATCGACGCGTCGGATGTGATGCAACGTCTAGGCCTGCAGGGCGGGGAGTATTTTGTGGTCAGCGCCCATCGTGAAGAAAATATCGAGTCGCCCCAGACCTTTGCCAAGCTGGTGGCAGTGCTGAACGCCGTGGCCGAAGACCACGGCTTGCCGGTGATCGTGTCCACCCACCCGCGCACGCAAAAGCGCATTGATGCCACAGGCGCAAGCTTTCATCCGCAGGTGCGGTTGCTCAAGCCACTCGGTTTTCATGACTACGTGAAGCTGCAACTCTCGGCTCGTGCAGTGCTTTCAGATAGTGGCACCATCAACGAAGAGTCGTCGATCCTGAACTTCCCGGCGCTCAACCTGCGTGAGGCGCACGAGCGCCCCGAGGGCATGGAAGAAGCTGTCGTAATGATGGTGGGGCTGGAGGTGGAACGCGTGCGTCAGGGGCTGGCCATACTGGCCAAGCAGCCACGCGGCGATGATCGCACGGACCCGCACGGAATCCGCCAAGTTGCTGACTACAGCATGCCGAATGTTTCGGACAAAGTGCTGCGCATTATTCACAGCTATACCGATTATGTGAATCGCGTGGTCTGGAAAAAATACTGAACAAGCCATTCATGCGTTTGCTCGTCGTTTCGCAGTATTTTTGGCCTGAGAACTTCAGGATCAATGATTTAGTCGCTGAGTTGGTTCGGCGCGGTCACCAAGTAACCGTACTGACCGGCCTTCCAAATTACCCTAATGGCAAGGTTTTCAAGCAATTTCGCGAGAACCCTGCCTATTACTCATATTACAAGGGTGCTGAAGTTATTCGCGTTCCCCTGATGCCAAGGGGACAGGGTGGTGTGCGCTTGATGTTGAATTACCTGACTTTTGCGGTCAGTGCCTCGGTCGTAGGCCTATGGAAACTGCGGGGACGCCATTTTGATGTGATCTTTGCGTATGAGCCATCACCTATCACGGTCGGTCTTCCCGCTGCTGTGATGCGTGCGGTCAAGCGAGCGCCTCTGGCGTTTTGGGTGCTCGATCTGTGGCCAGAGACATTGCAGGCTATTGGCGTTGTGAAATCGCATGCACTTTTGCAGGTCGTTGGGAAACTGGTTGCTTTCATCTATAAGCGCTGTGATTTGATTTTGGCGCAGTCGCAAAGTTTCATACCGCAGATTCAGAAGTACGCAGGCATTAGCCGTCGTGTGGTGTACTTTCCCAGTTGGGCCGAATCGGTATTTGACATGCAGCATGTGGTTCCGGCTGACGAAGTGCCATCGAAGCCTGGGAGCTTCAATGTGATGTTTGCCGGGAACATTGGAGATGCTCAGGATTTTCCTGCGATTTTGGCGGCAGCAGAAAGTTTGAAGTCACGCGCACCCATCCGGTGGTTGATCGTTGGCGATGGGCGAATGGCGCGCTGGGTGACCGATGAAATCAAGCGCCGTAATCTGCAGGATTGCGTTCTGATGCTGGGACGGCATCCAGTGGAGAGGATGCCGTCGTTTTTCAAGCATGCGAATGCCTTGTTGGTCAGCTTGAAGGACGAGCCCATTTTTTCAATGACGATTCCCGGTAAGCTTCAGTCGTATCTGGCAGCCGGCATACCTGTCGTTGCCATGTTGAACGGCGAGGGAGCTGAACTCGTAAAGATTTCTCGCTCGGGTCTGACCTGTGCCGCTGGCGACCATGCCGGGCTTGCAGCCGCCGTGCTAAATCTTTCTGAAATGAGTAGTCAAGAGCGGGAAATTATGGGCAGAAATGGATTGGATGTGAGTGCCCGGGAATTTGATCGCGACACGTTGATCGACCGGTTTGAGGAATGGATTAGGCAGTTGAAAATTGACGCTATTGCACCTTCGATGTCCCAAGGGAAGTCATGATTTTGGTGACAGGGGCAACGGGTTTCGTTGGCTCGGCGATAGTCGTCAGACTGGCCCGCGAAGGAATTGAAATGCGCGCCTGCGTTCGTCGTGACGGTGTCGCCATGCCCGATGGGGTCCAAACGGTGCTGGTTGGCGACTTGACAAGTGATGCTGATTGGAGTCAAGCATTGGCAGGCATCGGAGTCGTTGTTCACGTAGCGGCACGCGTGCATGTAATGGATGACACAGCTGCGGATCCCTTGGTTGAGTTTCGTCGGATCAACGTGCAGGGGACGTTGAACCTGGCGCGACAGGCGTCAACATCAGGTGTCCGCCGATTTGTCTTCATTAGCTCAATTAAGGTCAATGGCGAAGTCACGAAGTTGGGAATACCTTTTTCTGCGGATGATATTCCCGCGCCGCTCGATCCCTATGGCATTTCCAAGATGGAGGCCGAGCAGGGGCTGCGCGAAATTGCGGCTCAAACCGGCATGGAGCTTGTCATCATTCGCCCGCCGCTGGTGTACGGACCGGGCGTCAGGGCCAATTTTGCCGCCATGATGCGCTGGCTCAGGCGCGGCGTTCCCTTGCCGCTGGGCGCCATCCATAACCAGCGCAGCCTGGTGGCGCTGGATAACCTGGTTGATCTGATCGTGACCTGCCTGACCCATCCGGCAGCGGCCAACCAGACTTTTCTGGTCTCCGATGGCGAAGATGTTTCCACCACGGAACTGCTTCGCCGCATGGGAAAAGCCATGAATCGCCCGGCGCGCTTGGTTCCTGTTTCGGCTGGCTGGCTGGAACAGGCGGCTGCGCTGGTCGGCAAGCGGGACATGGCCCAGCGCCTGTGCGGTTCGCTGCAGGTGGATATTCAGAAAACGCGCCAGCTTTTGGGCTGGAAACCACCCTTGACCCTGGACCAGGGATTGAAGAAAGCCGCAGAAGGTTTAGCCCCATGAAGCGAATGTTTGACCTTCTGCTTGCCCTGGCGGCGGCCTTCATCCTGGCCGTGCCGGTAGTGCTGGTCGCGGTATTGGTGCGATTGACCTCCAAAGGCCCGGCCCTGTACTGGTCCGACCGGGTAGGGCGGCACAACAAAATTTTCAAAATGCCCAAGTTCCGCAGCATGCGCGTCGGCACACCCGCCGTGGCCACGCACCTGCTGGCCAACCCCAGGGCGCACCTCACGCCCATCGGCAGCTTCTTGCGCAAGAGCAGCCTGGACGAGCTGCCCCAGCTGTGGAGCATCCTCGTGGGCGACATGAGCTTTGTGGGGCCTCGGCCCGCGCTTTTCAATCAGCATGACCTGATTGAATTGCGAACCCGCCTCGGCGTGCATGAACTCGTGCCGGGACTGACAGGCTGGGCGCAGATCAATGGACGCGACGAGTTACCCATTCCTGACAAGGTCAGGCTGGATGTGGAGTATCTTCAACGGCGGTCGCTGTGGTTTGACCTGCGTATCTTGTGGCTGACCTTTGTGAAGGTGATTCGGCGCGATGGAGTGGCCCACTGACGGCATGCCATGGCTGAATGAATAAATACCTTGTCAGCCCTGTCGGGGCAGGCGATGGAGACAGTCAAGGCTGGGCGTGCGGACTTTGTACGTTCCCTGACGGCTCTTGACGGTTAACTAAAAGAAATCAACATGTTTTTTACTAGAGTAGTCGCAACGCCTTTGCTGGGCCTGCCTCGTCCCGCCAAGCGAGTGGTGGTCATTGCGCTCGACCTGGTGCTGACGCTGGTGTCTGTATGGGTCGCTTTTTACCTGCGCATCGACCAGACAGGCCTGCCGCATGCGCAGCAGCCCTATGTTTACCTGCTTGCGCCCTTGCTGGCGATTCCCGTGTTTGTGCGTTTTGGGCTGTATCGCGCCATTTTTCGCTATACCGGCATGGCGGCCCTGGCGACCACGGCCAAGGCGGTCGCTCTGTACACGCTGCTGTTCTTTGTCGCGCTGCTGTACTTCAAGTGGAATGGCGTGCCGCGCACCTTGGGCCTGATCCAGCCCTTGCTGCTGCTGCTGCTGGTGGGCGCCAGCCGATCCATGGCCAGGTTCTGGCTGGCGGGCTGGTCGAGCAAGGCGCGCCATGCGGTGGGCCGGCTGCTGATTTATGGGGCGGGCGAGGCCGGCGTTGAAACCGCCTCCGCCCTGGCGGTGGCTCGCCAGTTCGTGCTGCTGGGCTTTATTGACGACGATAAAACCAAGGCCGGAAGAAGCATCAACGACGTTGACATCATGGCGCCTGACGAGGTGGCCGAGGCGGTGGAGCGCATGGGCGTGACCGACATCCTGCTCGCCATGCCGGCCCTGGACCGTGCGCGCCGCAATGAAATCATCGCCAGCCTGCGGGAGTTGCCGGTCCACGTCCGTACCTTGCCCGGCATGGTGAACCTGGCGTCGGGGCGGGTCACGATCCAGGATTTCCAGGAACTCGACGTTGAAGACCTTTTGGGGCGACCGCCAGTACCGCCCGATTCGACCTTGCTGGCACGCAACCTGGCGGGCAAGGTGGTGCTGGTCACGGGGGCCGGCGGGAGTATCGGCAGCGAGCTGTGCCGCCAGATACTGCTGGAAAAGCCGCGCCAGCTGGTGCTGGTCGAACTCAGCGAGTTTGCCCTGTACACCATTCACCACGAGCTGGAGGGCTTGTGCAGCGAACATAACTTGCCCATGGAAGTGATTCCCCTGCTGGGCAGCGTCGGAAATTTTGGCCGCCTCAAAGAGATTTTCAATCTCTACCGGCCGGCAACGGTGTACCACGCAGCGGCTTACAAGCATGTGCCGCTGGTCGAGAGCAACCCGTCCGAAGGCGTGTTCAACAACGTCTTCGGCACCCTGAACACGGCCAGGGCCGCCATGGAAAGCGGCACGTCGCATTTCGTGCTGGTGTCCACCGACAAGGCGGTTCGCCCCACCAATGTGATGGGCGCGACCAAGCGCATGGCCGAGCTGGTGCTGCAGGCGCTGGCGGCCAGCCCGTCGCTGCGCTTCGTTGCCCCGGACGGCTCCTACAGCGCCGAAGTCCAGAACCGCACCGTGTTTGCCATGGTGCGCTTTGGCAACGTGCTGGGCAGCAGCGGCAGCGTGGTGCCGCTGTTTCGCAAGCAGTTGCGCGACGGCGGCCCGCTGACGGTCACGCATCCCGAGGTCACCCGCTATTTCATGACGATTCCCGAGGCCGCCCAGCTGGTGCTGCAGGCCGGCGCCATGGCCCATGGCGGCGACGTGTTCGTGCTGGACATGGGCAGCCCGCTGAAGATCGTCGATCTGGCCCGGCGCATGGCGCAGCTGTCCGGCCTGAGCCTGCGCGATGAAAACAACCCCGACGGCGATATTGAAATCAGGATCACCGGCCTTCGCCCCGGCGAAAAGCTTTACGAGGAACTGCTGATTGGCGACAACCCCGAGCCGACCGCGCATCAGCGCATCATGAAGGCGCATGAGGATTTCGTGGCCTGGCCCGAACTGGCGCCGATACTGGCGGAAATCCGCCAGGCCGCCACCGTCAACAATGAAGCCGTTATGAAGTCCATCATGAAGCGGCTGGTGCATGGCTACATTCCGCATACCGCCTGCCCGGCAAAAATTCCTGCGCAGGCTCGCGCGGAGTAAGCGGCCGAGCCAGAAGGCGGTTTTGGGGCGCGGCGGGTTCCTGAATTCCAAAGTGCTTCCGGTTGTGGGCGCTGAAGCCACAAAAATGTTCACGCCCATGCGGCACAATTTGCAGATTCCTCACTTCCAGGCCTGACGACCATGACCCACTCTTCCGTTAACGCTTCCTCCGACCCCGACCTGTCCCACATCGGCCCGCGCGACAAGGCCGAAATCCTGGCCCAGGCGCTGCCCTACATCCGCAAGTTCCACGGCAAGACCCTGGTCATCAAGTACGGCGGCAACGCCATGACCGATCCGGCGCTGCAGGCCGACTTTGCCGAGGACGTGGTGCTGCTCAAGCTGGTCGGCATGAACCCGGTGGTGGTGCATGGCGGCGGCCCGCAAATTGAAACCGCGCTGAACCGGCTCGGCAAGAAAGGCCATTTCATCCAGGGCATGCGTGTGACCGACGACGAAACCATGGAAGTGGTCGAATGGGTGCTGGCCGGACAGGTGCAGCAGGACATCGTCGGCCTGATCAACCAGGCCGGCGGCAAGGCGGTCGGCCTGACCGGGCGCGACGGCGGCATGATCCGGGCGAAAAAGCTTACCATGCTGGACAAGGACGATGCCAGCAAGGAGCACGACATCGGCTTTGTCGGCGAGATCGTCAGCATCGACCCCAGCGTGGTCAAGGCGCTGCAGGACGACGCCTTCATTCCGGTCATCAGCCCGATTGGCTTTGGCGAGAACAATGAAAGCTACAACATCAACGCCGATGTGGTCGCCGGCAAGCTGGCGACCGTGCTCAAGGCCGAAAAGCTGGTGCTGCTGACGAATATTCCCGGCGTGCTGAACAAGGCCGGCGAGCTGCTGACCGACCTGACGGCGCGCGAGATCGACGAGCTGTTTGCCGACGGCACGATTTCGGGCGGTATGCTGCCCAAGATCGAAGGCGCGCTCGATGCGGCTAAGAGCGGCGTGAACGCGGTCCACATCATCGACGGCCGCGTGCCGCATGCGATGCTGCTGGAAATCCTGACCGACAAGGCCTACGGCACCATGATCCGTTCGCACTGAGCCTGAAGCGCCGGCTGGTTTTTTTCTGGCCGGTGCCTTGAGTTCGTGTAACGACTCAGGTGCAGGCGGGTTCACCAGCCGCTGTATAAAAACCACCGTCATACCCGCGAAGGCGGGTATCCAGAGCAGCTCAATCACCCCCGTGAGCACCCCAACTGGGTTCCCGCCTACGCGGGAACGACGGGAATCACAGAGACACCTGAGCCGGCAAAACTCGTCCGCCATGATTTTGGCGGGGCATGGGTTCAGGGTTTACCCAGGCACTGATTAGGCCTGCTTCTCTATTCAGCCCGGCCATCCAGGCCGCGTGACGGCTGGCGGTCTTTAAATTGAGGCAAAATAGAACGACCGTTCTTTTATTTTCTCAATCCATGTCCGTCAGCCCACTTCCTGTCAAGAGCGTCCGTACCTCATCCCGGGGCGCGGGTGCGTCCAAAACCCCGCAAAAAGGCCAGCAGACCAAGGCCGCCATCGTCGAGGCGGCACTCGGCCTGGCCACCCACATCGGCCTGGAGGGCCTGAGCATCGGCGCGCTGGCCGAGGTCATGCGGATGAGCAAGTCGGGCGTCTTTTCCCATTTCGGCTCGCGTGAAGAGCTGCAGATTTCGGTCATTCGCGAGTACCACGCCCGCTTCGAGGACGAGGTGTTTGCCCCGGCGCTCAAGCAGCCGCGCGGCCTGCCGCGCCTGCAGGCCATGTTCGCCAACTGGATGAACCGCACCTCGGTCGAAATCGATTCGGGCTGCATCTACATCAGCGGCGCGGTTGAATTCGACGACCGGCCCGGCCCGGTGCGCGACGCGCTCGCCGATTCGGTGCGCACCTGGCTGGCCGCGATGCACCGGGCCGTGGTGCAGGCCAGCGAGGCGGGTCATCTGTACCCGGACGCCGATGCGCAGCAGGTGGCCTTCGAGATCCATGGCCTGATCCTGGCGCTGCATTACGAAGCCCGCTTTCTGAAGACACCCGATTCCATCGCCCGCGCCAGGACGGGTTTTGCCAACATTCTGGCGCGCTATGGCGGCACGGCCGCCAGCACTCCAGAACCGAAAAAAGTTTTGCCGAAACCGTCGAAACCTTCCCCTTCCACACCCGCTTAACGCCACTTAACGCCACTTAACGTCAATCAACGCCCAAGGAATCCTATGCCCCAGTACAACCCACCCCTGCGCGACATGCAGTTCATCCTGCACGAAGTGCTCAAGGTCACCGACGAGCTGAAGGTCTTGCCGCGGCATGCCGACATTGACGCCGACACCATCAACGCCGTGCTCGAAGAGGGCGGCAAGTTTGCGGTTGAAGTGACCTTTCCGCTCAACATCAGCGGCGACGAGGAAGGCTGCACGCTCGACAGGACCACCCATGAAGTCACGCCGCCCAAGGGCTTCAAGCAGGCCTACGCGCAGTTTGTCGAAGGCGGCTGGGCGGCGCTGAGCTGCGACCCGGAGTACGGCGGCCAGGGCCTGCCCTTCGTCGTCAACCAGTGCTTCTACGAGATGCTGAACTCGGCCAACCAGGCCTGGACCATGTACCCCGGCCTGTCGCACGGCGCTTACGAGGCGCTGCATGCGCACGGCACCGACGCGCAGAAAAAGCTCTACCTGCCAAAACTGGTCAGCGGCGAATGGACTGGCACCATGTGCCTGACCGAGCCGCATTGCGGCACCGACCTGGGGATGCTGCGCACAAAAGCCGAACCGCAGGCCGATGGCACGTTCAAGCTGACCGGCAACAAGATTTTCATCAGCGCCGGCGAGCACGACATGACGTCCAACATCCTGCACCTGGTGCTGGCCCGGCTGCCGGATGCGCCGCAGGGCAGCAAGGGCATCAGCCTCTTTATCGTTCCCAAGTTCAATGTCAATGAAGACGGCTCCATCGGCATGCGCAACGGCATTTACTGTGGCGGCCTGGAGCACAAGATGGGCATCCATGGCAACGCGACGGCGCAAATCGTGCTGGAAAGCGCCGTGGGAACGATGGTCGGCGCGCCCAACAAGGGCCTGGCCGCGATGTTCGTGATGATGAACGCCGCGCGCCTGGGCGTGGGCAACCAGTCGCTCGGCCTGACCGAAGTGGCTTACCAGAACGCGCTGGCCTACGCCAGGGACCGCATCCAGATGCGCTCGCTCTCGGGCGTCAAGGCGAAAGACAAGCCGGCCGACCCGATCATCGTGCATCCCGACGTGCGCAAGATGCTGCTGACCGCCAAGGCCTATGCCGAAGGCGGCCGCGCGCTGGCGATCTACTGCACCTTGCTGCTCGACAAGGAGCTTTACCACCCGGACGAAAAGGTGCGCAAGGATTCGGGCGAAATCGTCGCGCTGCTCACGCCCATCGTCAAGGCCTTCCTGACCGACAACGGCCACATTGCCACCAACGCCTGCATGCAGGTGTTCGGCGGTCACGGCTACGTCAAGGAATGGGGCATGGAGCAGCTGGTGCGCGACAACCGCATCAACATGATCTACGAAGGCACCAACACCATCCAGTCGCTCGACCTGCTGGGCCGCAAGATTCTGGGCAACAACGGCGCGACGCTGAAGAAGTTTGGCAAGCTGATTGGCGCGCTGATTGCCGAGGAGGGTGTGAACGAGAAGATGGCCGAGTTCATCAACCCGCTGGCCTATCTGGCCGACCAGATGACCAAGTTCACCACCGAACTGGGCTTCAAGGGTTTCCAGAACCCGGATGAAGTCGGAGCGGCGGCGGTCGATTATTTGCGCGTGGCCGGCCACCTGGTGTTTGGCTACTTCTGGGCGCGCATGGCGCAAACCGCGCTGCGCGAAATCGCTGCTGGCAACGCCGACCTGTTCTATCTCGGCAAGGTGCAGACGGCGCGCTTTTACTTTGCCAAGCTGTTCCCCGAGACCGCCACCTTGATGCGCACCGCGCGCAGCGGCAGCCGGGCGCTGATGGACACCGACGCCGCGCTGGCTTGAGTTCGGCGTCCCAAACCAGACACATCCAGAAAGAAATCCATGTCAAGTTTCCAGGTCAAGAAAGTCGCCGTGCTCGGCGCGGGCGTGATGGGCGCGCAAATCGCCGCCCATCTGGTCAATTGCCGCGTGCCGGTGGTGCTGTTCGATTTGCCGGCCAAAGACGGACCGAAGAACGGCATCGTCAGCAAGGCCATCGAGGGCCTGAAAAAGCTCAAGCCCGCGCCGCTCGGCGTGGCCGAAGATGCGGCGCTGATCCAGCAGGCCAACTACGAAGAACACATGGATGTTCTGAAAGAGTGCGACCTGATCATCGAGGCGATTGCCGAGCGCATGGATTGGAAGACTGATCTTTATCACAAGATCGCGCCTTTCGTGGCCGAAGGCGCCATCGTCGCCAGCAACACCTCGGGCCTGTCGATCACCACGCTCAGCGAAGCGCTGCCCGAAGCCATCAAGCCGCGCTTTTGCGGCATTCATTTCTTCAACCCGCCGCGCTACATGGCGCTGGTCGAGCTGATCAACACGCCGACGACGCAAGCCACGGTGCTCGACGACCTCGAAGCCTTCGTGACGACCGCGCTGGGCAAGGGCGTGATCCGCGCCCACGACACGCCCAACTTCATCGCCAACCGCGTCGGCGTCGCCGGCATGCTGGCGACCATCAAGGAGGCCGAAGCTTTTGGCCTGACGTATGACGTGGTCGATGACCTGACCGGCAAGAAGCTGGGCCGCGCGAGTTCGGGCACCTTCCGCACCGCCGACGTGGTCGGGCTGGACACGATGGCGCATGTCATCAGGACGCTGCAGGACAACCTCGGTCCCGTGGGAAGTGGCAAGGTCGAAGACCCGTTCTCAGGCATCTACGGCACGCCGCCGGTGCTGGCCCGGCTGCTGGAAAGCAAGAGCCTGGGCCAGAAGACCGGTGCCGGTTTCTACAAGAAGGTCGGCCGCGACATCCTGCGGCTGGACCCGGAAAGCATGGACTACGTGGCTGGCGGTGCCAAGGCCGACGAAGTGGTCGGCCGCATGCTGAAAAAGCCGGCCGGCGAGCGCCTGAAACTGCTGCGCAATGCCGAAGGCGCCGAGCCGCGCTTTTTGTGGGCCGTGCTGCGCGACCAGTTTCACTATGCCGCCGTGCACCTGGCCAGCATCGCCGAAACCGCCCGCGACATCGACTTTGCGATGCGCTGGGGATTCGGCGCGAAGCAGGGGCCGTTCGAGCTGTGGCAGGAAGCCGGCTGGCTGCAGGTGGCGAACTGGATCAGGGAAGATATTGACGCCGGCAAGGCGCTGAGTTCTGCGCCGCTGCCCGACTGGGTGTTCAACGGCCGGGTGGCTGACGCGGGCGGCGTGCATACGCCCGAAGGCTCGTGGAGCGCCTCAAGCCAACAATTCATTGCGCGCCGCAAGCTGCCGGTCTATGAACGCCAGCATTTTCCCGAGGATGTGCTGGGCGCCAACGCGCCCGCGTTCGAAACCGCCGGCACGACGCTGCACGAGGACGATGCGATTCGCCTCTGGACGCTGGACGGCGCGGACGGACAGCCCGGCGACGTGCTGATCGCCAGCATCAAGACCAAGATGCACGCCATCAGCCCCGATGTGGCCGAAGGCCTGGCGCTGGGTGTTGAGCTGGCCGAAAAAAGCTACAAGGGACTGGTGATCTGGTCCAACCACGAGATGTTCTCGGCCGGCGCCGACCTGCAGTCGATGCTGCCGGCCTTCATGACGGGCGGCGCCGCGATGATCGAAGGCGTCGAGGCCGAGTTGCAGAAGGTGATGCTCAAGCTGCGCTATGCGGCCGTGCCGGTGGTGTCGGCGATTCGCGGCCTGGCCCTGGGCGGCGGCTGCGAGATGGCGGTGTATTCGGCCAGACGCGTGGCGGCGATGGAAAGCTACATCGGACTGGTCGAAGTCGGCGTGGGCCTGGTGCCGGGCGCCGGCGGGCTGGCCTATATTGCGCGCCGCGCCACTGAGAACGCCGCCAAATCGAGCAACAAGGACGTGCTGCCGTTCCTGCTAGAGGGCTTCAGCGCCGCCGCCATGGCCACCGTGGGCACCAGCGCGCTAGACAGCCGCAGGCTGGGCTACCTGCTGGACAGCGATGTGGTGGTGCCGAACAAGGACGAGTTGCTGTTCGTCGCGCTGAACGAGGCGCGCGCGCTGTACACCTCGGGCTACCGCCCGCCGTTGCGCCGGCTGTTTCCGGTGGCGGGCCGCAACGGCGTGGCGACCATCAAGGGCCAGCTGGTCAACATGCGGGACGGTGGCTTCATCAGCGCGCACGACTTTCACATTGCCAGCCTGATCGCGGGCGTGGTCTGCGGCGGCGATGTCGATGCCGGCACGCTGGTGACCGAGGAATACCTGATGACGCTGGAGCGCAAGGCCTTCTGCGCGCTGCTGGAGCATCCAAAGACGCAGGAACGCATCATGGGCATGATGAGCACCGGCAAACCCGTGCGCAACTGACGTGGCCGAAATCAACACCGTCAATCATCCGCCTAACCGGCTGGAGCGCCAGCTGGACCGGCTTGTCGATGTGCCCGCGTTTGCGCGCACCTGGTATCAAGGCGTGGTGCTGCGCCGTGCCGTGCCTTTCACCGGCACGGCGGGGCTGGACTTTCTGCAGATGAGCCGGGGGCGCGTCGAAATCGGCCTGAAGAACGAGAAGAAAGTCCAGAACCACATCGGCGGCATCCACGCGTCGGCGATGAATTTGCTGGCCGAAACCGCCACCGGCATGGTGGTTGGCATGAACGTGCGCGACGACTGCATTCCGCTGGCGAAAGAGCTGAAGATGGTCTTTAAAAAGCGCGCCACGGGTGCGATGCGCGCGGTGGCCGTCCTCACGCCAGCGCAGCAAGCCCTGATGCAGGCCAGCGACAGGGGCGAAGTCACGGTGGACGTCACCGTGACCGACGAGGCAGGCGTCGAGCCCGTCGAATGCGAATTTACATGGGCCTGGACGCCGTCCGGCCCCCGGAACAGCTAAAAGAATCAAAGGAATCTCAATCATGGCCAAACAAGTCCAGGAAGCCTACATCGTTGCCGCCACGCGCACGCCCATAGCCCGCTCGCACCGGGGATTTTTCCGCAATACCCGGCCCGACGACCTGCTGGTCAGCGTCCTCAAGGCCGCGCTGGCGCAGGTGCCGACGCTCGACCCGAAAGCCATCGAGGACATCATCTGCGGCTGCGCGATTCCCGAAGGTCCGCAGGGCCTGAACATCGCGCGCATCGGCGCGGTGCTGGCCGGCCTGCCGACCAGCGTGGGCGGCATCACCGTGAACCGTTTTTGCGCCTCGGGCCTGTCCGCCATCCAGATGGCCGCCGACCGCATCCGCGTCGGCGAGGCCGATGTGATGTTCGCCGCCGGCACCGAAAGCATGAGCATGGTGCCGATGTCGGGCAACTCGCCCTCGCTGTCGCCGGCCATGTTCGCCAACGACGAGAACGTCGGCATTGCCTACGGCATGGGCCTGACCGCCGAGAAGGTCGCGCAGCAATGGAAAGTCTCGCGTGAGAAGCAGGACCAGTTCGCGTATGAATCCCACATGAAGGCGCTCAAGGCGCAGCAGGCCGGCGAGTTCAGCGCCGAGATCACGCCGGTCGAAGTGACCGACCGCACGGCCAACCTGGAAACCGGCGAAGTCATCGCCACCAGCCGCACAGTGAGCCTTGACGAAGGCGCACGCCCCGACACCACGCTCGAAGGCTTGGCCAAGCTGAAGACGCCGTTTGCCGCGCGCGGCTCGGTCACGGCCGGCAACAGCTCGCAGACCTCCGATGGCGCGGGGGCCTTGATCCTGGCCAGCGAAAAAGCGGTGAAGGAATTCGGCCTCAAGCCGCTGGCCCGCTTCGTCAGCTTTGCCGCCAAGGGCGTGCCGCCCGAAATCATGGGTATCGGTCCAATCGAGGCGATTCCGGCCGCGCTGCGCTACGCGGGTTTGACACAAAACGACATCGACTGGTTCGAGCTGAACGAAGCCTTCGCCGCGCAGTCGCTGGCGGTCATCAACACGCTGGGGCTGGACCCGGCGAAGGTGAATCCGATGGGCGGCGCGATTGCGCTGGGCCATCCGCTCGGCGCCACCGGGGCGATTCGCGCCGCCACGGTGATCCATGCGCTGCAGCGCCACCAGCTCAAGTACGGCATGGTGACGATGTGTGTCGGCATGGGGCAGGGGGCTGCGGGCATTTTTGAACGGGTCTGAACATGAGCGCGCCTGATGAAAAATCGGGCCACGAAGCTTCATCCTTTATCCTTACGCCTATGACCAATACCCTCCAGACTCCCGCAGAAATCCTGACCCACATTGATGCTGGCGTGATGACCCTCACGCTCAACCGTCTGGCGCGCAAGAACTCCATCACCGCCGCCATGTACGACGCCATGGCCGATGCGCTGGAATCGGCCAACCACGACACGGCCGTTCGCGTCGTGGTGATCCAGGGCCATGAAACCATTTTTTCGGCCGGCAACGACATTGGCGACTTCCTGAACAACCCGCCCGCCACGCCAGACGCGCCGGTGTTCCGGTTCCTGCGCGGCATCAGCAGCTTTCCCAAGCCCATCGTGGCCAGCGTGTGCGGGCCGGCGGTCGGCATCGGCACCACCATGCTGCTGCATTGCGACCTGATTTATGCAGGCGACAATGCCGCGTTTTCCATGCCCTTCGTCAACCTGGGCCTGTGCCCCGAGGCGGCGTCGAGCTTTCTGGCGGTGCAGCTGATGGGCTACCCGCGCGCCGCCGAAGCGCTGCTGCTGGGCGAGCCCTTCATGGCCGAGACGGCGCTGGAGATGGGCCTGATCAACCGCATCGTTCCGCCCGCCGAAGCCAATGCGCTGGCGCAGCGCCAGGCGCTCAAGCTGGCCGGCAAGCCGCTGGCCTCGCTGCTGGAAACCAAGCGCCTGATGAAAAAAGGCAACGCCGGCATGGTGGCCGAGCGCATGGCCGAAGAAGGCGCGAGCTTTGGCCGCATGCTGCAGGAACCCGCCGCGCGCGAGGCCTTCAGCGCTTTCCTGGAAAAGCGCCGGCCGGATTTTTCAAGCCTCTGAAACGCTTCTTGCCAAATTTCAAGTAAAAACTGCTGTTTGCGCAAGCGCAGCGGGCGTGAGTAGCTCATTAATTAATAGCAATTGCCGGGCCATGAAAAAAGCCGCCGTCGGATTCCGACGGCGGCTTTTTTGTCAAGGCAGTGCCGCATTCAGCGCGGGACATCCCCAGGCGCTTGAGCCTGCTGCGTGGTTAATGCACCACCATCAGCGTGAACGGCCAGACATAGGCCTGCAGGCTGACAAACAGGCCGACCAGGCAGGCCAGCACGACGGAGTGGATGAACACATAGCGCAGGATGTCGCCCTCGTGGTTGAACCACTTGGTGGCGGTCGAGGCGACGACGATGGACTGCGCGTCGATCATCTTGCCCATCACGCCGCCCGAGCTGTTGGCCGCGCCCATCAGGTTGGGCGACAGGCCCAGCTGCTCTGCGGCCACCCGCTGCATGCCGCCGAACAGCACGTTCGAGGCGGTGTCCGAGCCGGTCATGGCCACGCCGATCCAGCCCATCAGCGTGCCGAAGAAGGGGTAGAACACGCCGCTGTTGGCAAACGCCAGGCCCAGCGTGGTGTCGGTGCCCGAGTAGCGCGTCAGCGTTCCCAGCGCCAGCATCAGCACGATGGTCACCAGCGAATAGCGCACCAGCCACAGCGTGCGGAAAAAGGTCTTGAAGATCTCGACCGGGTTGTACTTCATGATCAGCGCGCTGATGATGGCCGAGATCAGGATGCCGGTGCCCGTGGCCGAGAGCAGGTTGAGCACATAGACGGCCGATTCCTTGTGCGGTGTCGGCACCACGGGCGGCACTTTTTCGATCAGGTTGTGCAGTCCGGCCATCGGGAACGAGGGCGCGAAGATGCTGTTGAGCCAGGCCTTGACCGGCGGCAGTCCCCAGATGAAGACAAACACCGACAAGATCACCCACGGCGTCCAGGCGCGGATCAGCGCGGCGCGGTCGTGAATCACCACGGGCGCTGGCGGCTTGGCTTCATGCGCGCTGACATCGTGGCCCTTGAGCGACGGCGAGGTCCAGATTTTCTTGGGTTGCCAGACGCGCAAAAACAGCACCAGCGAGACCATGGACACGATGGCGGCGATGATGTCCACCAGCTCGGGGCCGATGAAATTGCTGACCAAATACTGCGGAATGGCGAACGACAGGCCGGTCACCAGAATGGCCGGCCAGATTTCCATCATCGCCTTGCGCCCGGCAAACGCCCAGATCAGCCAGAACGGCACCATCAGCGAGAACAGCGGCAGCTGCCGGCCGATCATGGCGGTGACTTCCATCAGGTCGTAGCCGTGCACCTTGGCCAGCGTGATGACCGGCGTTCCCAGCGCGCCGAAGGCCACCGGCGCGGTGTTGGCGATCAGCGACAGGCCCGACGCGGCCAGCGGGGAAAAGCCCAGTCCGATCAAAATGCCGGCAGTGACTGCGACCGGCGTGCCAAAGCCCGCAGCGCCTTCAAAAAACGCGCCGAAGCAAAAGGCGATCAGCAGCAGCTGCAGCCGGCGGTCGGCGGTGATGCCCGAGAGCGAATCCTGCAGTATCTTGAAGCTGCCGTTCTGCTCGGCGAGCTGCTGCAAGAAGATGATGTTCAGCACGATCCAGCCGATGGGCAGCAGGCCGGTGAAGCCGCCATACAGGGCAGCCCGGCCGGCCATGTCCGCCGGCATGCCGTAGGCAAACACCGCCACCAGAATGGCCGCGATCAGGCCCAGGCCGGCCGCGATATGCGCCTTGATGTGAAGAAAGCCAAGGCACACCAGCATCACCACCACCGGAATCGCCGCCAGCAGCGTCGAGATGAACATGTTGCCAAAGGGGTCGTATATTTGCTGCCACATGATGGCTTGTCTCCTGGAATGTAGGCGGCCGGCATGTTTTGCCTGCCTGGTTTTTAGGGGGTTTGAGCTGGTAGCGCTCCTCCCGGCGGGCGCTTGCGTGCCCAGCCGTGGCCGAACTATAGGGAACAAAGCGCGGAGCAAGTTGAAACTTGGTGGTGTAGGGATTGCAAAAATTTCGCGCTCCGAAAACCTGTGGCTGTCAAGCTGCCGTCAGCTTTTCATGCTGGTCACAGCTGAAAGGCCAGCCAGCGGATCAGGCCCTCGCCGAACTCCTGCAGGGCGCGCGGAGCGTGTACCTGGTAAGGCGTGGCGGCGGCGCGTTGCTGCGCTATCCACCGGGCAAAGCGCTGCACGTCGGCAGGCTTGAAAAAGGCAATCATCAGCTCGTAATTCAGGAACAGGCTGCGCTCATCGAGGTTGGCCGATCCCGCCAGCGCCAGCTCGCCGTCAATCACCACGGCCTTGGCATGGATCATGGCCTCGGCCAGCCAGACATGGGCGCCGGCCGCCGACATCTCGCGCAGGGCAGCCGGGCGCGCCATGTCGGCCAGGCGGTGGTTGGAGCGGCGCGGCAGCACCAGATCGACGGCAACGCCGCGCCGCGCGGCCAGCGTCAGCGCCATCAGCAGCGTGGCGTCGGGAACAAAGTAAGGCGTGACGACCAGGATGCGGCTGCGCGCCGTGAAACAGCTCGAAATCAAGAGCGAATACAGCGTGTCCTCGGCCTGATCGGGGCCGCTGGCCACCAGTTGCGCCCCGTCTGCCTCGGCGGGCGGCGCGAACTCTGCCAGGGGCAGCGCCGGCCGGCGGGCTTGGGTGGCAAAAGCCCAGTCCATGTCAAAGCGCTGCTGCGCCTGCCGGGCCAGATCGCCGCAAAAGTCAAAGCTCAGGTCGATCCAGGGCGTTTTTTGCGGCTTGCAGGCCAGGTCGCCGACAAAATATTCGGCCGCCAGGTTGCGTCCGCCCGACCACATGCGCTGGCCATCGGCAATCACCATCTTGCGGTGGTTTCGCAGGTTGGTGCGGCCGGGCAGCGGCGAGCGAAAAGGCGAGACAAACAGCGCCACCTGCACGCCGGCAGCCGACAGCGGCTTGAGGTCGGGCCGTCCGCCGAGGTACACGCCGATGCCGTCGATCAGCAGGCGCACCGTGACGCCGGCGCGGGACTGGCGGACCAGCAAGTCGATGACTTCACGGCCCAGCGTGTCGCGGCCCAGAAGAAAAGTGCAGACATCGAGCGTGGAGCCGGCGCTCTGAATCACCGAGCGCAGCGCATCCAGGGCCTCCTGTCCGTCGCAATGCACCGCCAGCTGCCGGCAGGACACCGCGTGTGGCAGGCCCATGGCAGCGGCAAGATGCTGGAAGCGCGGCGCCAGCGCGCTGGACGGGTTGGCGTGAAGGCACAAGGCGGGCACGGGCGCGCTTCGCGCCGGCGCGTCACGCACCACCTTGCGGCTGCCGAACAGGATATACAGCGGCAGCGCCAGGTAAGGCATGAGCGCCAGCGACACCACCCAGGCGATAGCCGCCGAAGGATGCCTGCGCTGGTGCCGGGCGTGGGACGCGATGACATAGACCGCCAGCCCCGCCATGGCCAGCAGGCCGTGCAGCAGCGTGAGCCGGCGGCTGGTCAGGAATTCAAGCAGCATGGCGTGTCGGTGTCGGGGTGCAGCGTGGTTCGCTGTTTGTCATTTGGAAAGTCTAACCTTGAGGTAAATCAGCCTGCGCCCGGCCGCCCTGGTTGCCCTGAATGCGCCCCCAGGCCAGTTGCCGGCAATGGCCAGCGTTGATTCCTGCGGCCCGAAAATTGGAGAATGTTCCCTAATTCCAACTGCAATCAGGGGACATTCTTGCATTCGGGGATCGGCGATGGTTTAATTGCTGCACTGCACCATTTTTTCAACCTTAACCAAGGATGCCACCATGAACTACTCCAACGACCAACTCATCGCGACGCAAAAATCCAGCGTGGAAGCCCTTGCCGGCTTGTCGGAAAAAGCGTTTGCCAGCTTTGAAAAGCTGGTTGAACTGAACATGGCCGCTTCCAAGGCGCTGCTTGGCGAGTCCATCAGCCACCTGCAAGCCCTGAGCGAGATCAAGGATCCCAAAGAGCTGCTGTCCCTGCAATCGGAGCTGGTCAAGCCGATGGCTGAAAAAGCCGCTTCGTACAGCCGTCACCTGTATGAAATCCTGTCCGGCGCCGGTGCGGAGTTCACCAAGACGCTCGAATCCACCAGCGCCGAATCGCAAAAAACCGTGACGGAACTGCTCGAAACGTCGCTGAAGAATGCGCCTGCCGGTTCCGAAGCTGCCGTGGCTGTCATCAAGTCGGCCATTACCGCCGGCAACACCGCCGTCGAAACCGCCCAGAAAAGCGCCAAGCAGGCCGCGCAACTGGTCGAGTCCAACATCAATGCCATCTCCACGGCTGCCCAGAAAGCCGAATAAGCGCCAAGCAACAGGCTTGATTTGATTGACCGTCGGGGCCGTTAACGCCCTGACAACGCATGGCGGCACCTTCGGGTGCCGTTTTTTTTGGGGGAACCCGCATGGCGTGCGCTGCCTGACCCTCCCCAAGCGGCAAGCCCCGGCATTTATACCGGGGTCTGAGCGCCTATGCGTCGATAGCCTGCTGCTGCTGGATGAACTGCCTGAGTATTTCAATCGGCGCACCACCGCAAGATGCTGCAAAGTAGCTTGGCGACCACAGCACACCACGACGTTTTAGCCAAGGGTGGAAGTCTCCATACTCTTTTCGCATCAACCGGCTGGAAACGCCTTTCAGGCTGTTCACCAGGGTTGATAGCGCAACCTTTGGTGGGTAGTTCACCAGAAAATGCACATGGTCAGCCTCGCCATTGAACTCAACCAGTTGCGCTTCAAAGTCCTTGCAGATGGAAGCAATGATGCCCTGCATCGCTGCCATGTGTTCAGCTTTGAATACACCACGGCGATATTTCGTAACAAAGACCAAATGCACATGAAGCGCAAAAACACAGTGTCTACCGTGTCGAGGTTCTTGATTCTTATTCATAGACCAATTATAATTGAACCGTGAAAACAGTCAAAACCCTCAAACTGCGAATCAAGGACAAGCACGCGCCTGCCCTTGCGGCGATAGTGCGAGAGGTCAATCAGGTCTGGAACTACGTCAACGAGTTGTCGCAGCGCTCCATCCGTGAGTGCCAGAAGTGGCTCAGTGCCTACGACCTGCAAAAGTACACGGCGGGGTTCAGCCGGTGCGATGGCGTGAAGGTCGGCAGCGCCACCGTGCAGCTTGTCTGCGAGGAATACGCCACCCGGCGCAAGCAGTTCAAGAAAGCGCGGCTGAACTGGCGCGTGTCCAATCCGAAGTCGCCTAAACGCTCCTTGGGTTGGATACCGTTCAAAAAAGGCGGCGCTGTCTATCGCAATGGGCAGGTGAAATTTTGCGGCTTGATGCTGGGCCTATGGGACAGCTACGGCCTGAGCAAGTACGAATTGCGCGCCGGCTCCATCAGCCAGGATGCGCGGGGCCGCTGGTATTTGAACGTGGCCGTGGAGGTGGAAGGCGTTGCATCTGAAGGCGTTGTTGCGGTCGGCATCGACCTCGGCAACAAGACGTGCGCCACGGCTTCAAGCGGCCAGACGCTCGAAGGCCGCTGGTACCGGGCCAGTGAAGCGAAGCTGGCCCAAGTGCAGCGCTCAGGCGCCCGCAAGCAGGCGCAGCGGGAAGCGACATTGCAGGCCGCGCGGGACGAAGCGATCAAAGGCGGGTGGAAGCCGCCGCGCAGCTTGCGCCCAGGCAAGACGGCACAAGTGCGCAAGCTGCACGCGAAGATACGAGACCAGCGCAAGGATGCGCTGCACAAATTCAGCACAAAGCTGGTGGCCGAAAGCGCCGCAATCTTTGTGGGCAATGTCTCCAGTAAAGCCATGGTGAAAACCAACATGGCAAAGGGCGCGCTGGACGCCGGTTGGTTCCAGTTCAAAACGATGTTGGAATACAAGAGCCATCAGGCCGGTATCGTTTTTGCGGAAATCAACGAGCGCTATTCAACCCAGACTTGTTCTCAATGCACAAGCATTGAGGGGCCGAAAGGCTTAAAGGGCTTGGAATAAGAGAATGGACTTGCCGTTGTGGCGCCGTGCATTCGCGCGATGTCAATGCGGCAAAAAACATTCTCGCTCGCGGATTGGCGAGTCTCGCAGGAGGAGCCTTAGCATGAAGACCGGGGAATCAGAATCCCCGGCCTTCAGACCGGGGAGCAGTCAAAATGCAGGCCATGATCAAAACCCCGACCCACGCCGCGCCGCCAGTGCCTGAATTTGAAGAGGAGTTCATCACCGGACTCAAGGCTATCTTTGAAGAAAAAATTGTCTTCAACCAGTTGCTTGGCCTGAAGATCACGTCGCTCAAGGCCGACCGGGTCATCGCGCGCATCGACATGCGCCGCGAACTCATCGGCCACCCGGCCTACAACCGCATTCATGGCGGCGTCATCAGCGCCGGGCTGGACGCGATGGGCGGGCTGGCGGTGATGGCGGCCATCGGTGCGCGGCACATGGACGAAACCCCGGCGCAGCGCCTGCAGCGCTTTCACAAGCTTGGCACGATTGATTTGCGGGTGGACTATCTGCGCCCCGGCATCAGCGACCACTTCGAGTTGCGCGCCGAGGTGCTGCGGCTTGGCTCGCGGGTGGCCAGCACGCGCATGGAGTTCTTGGGCGCCGACGGCAAGCTGTTTTCCACGGCGGCGGCCGCCTACATTGTTTCCTGAGGTTTCATGGTGCCGGGGCAACCACCGCGCTTTGCCTGATGGCCTCGACCCGCGCCCGCTGAATCCACTCGCCAATCCTCGGTCCGCTCTGGCCGGCCGCCATGGCCTCGGCGGCCACCTGATCCGTTGCCACGCCCTGGGCCGCCGCGAGTAGCTGCAGCAGCCGGGGCCGCTGCGGATAGGGCGACTGCTCGAACCCGAGCCGGCCGCGCGCATCGCATTCGCAGGCCAGCAAAATGTCGGCAAAACGCCGGGGCTTGCGAAACGCATCGCAGCGCTCCAGCAGGCGCACCACGGCGGCCGGGCTGAATTCGCCGCTGCGGTGGATGTTGCCGTGCTCGCGCGCCACCACGTCGGCGATTTCGCGGCAATCCACCGGCACGCGCAGGCGCTGGCACACGCCTTTGAGCAGCCGGGCGCTGCGCTCTTCGTGGCCGATGTGGCGCGGCAGCACGTCGGCGGGCGTCGTGCCCTTGCCCAGGTCGTGGCACAGGCAGGCAAAGCGCACCGGCAGCGGCGCACCCAGTTGCGCGGCCATGTCCAGCACCATCATCAGGTGAATGCCGGTGTCGATTTCGGGGTGGTATTGAGCGCTCTGCGGAACGCCCCACAGCCGTTCGACTTCGGGCAGCAGGTGTTGCAGGGCGCCGCAAGCGCGCAGCACTTCGAGCATGCGCGAGGGCTTGTCTTCCATCAGGCCGCGCGCCAGTTCCTGCCAGACGCGCTCGGGCACCAGCCCATCGACTTCGCCGTCCGCCACCATCTCCCACATCATCGCCAGGGTTTCTGGCGCGATGGAGAAATCGGCAAACCGCGCCGCGAACCGGGCCAGCCGCAAGATGCGCACCGGGTCTTCGCGAAAGGCGTCGGTGACATGGCGCAGCACCTTGGCCTGCAGGTCTTTTTGCCCGCCATAAGGATCGACCAAGGCCCCGAAATCAGGCTCAAACAGGCCTTTTGCGCTTTCCGGGTGGGCCGGAGCAGCTATCGAATTGATAGTCAGGTCGCGCCGTGCCAAATCCTGCTCCAGCGTGACCTCGGGCGCGGCATAGACCTCGAAGCCCCGGTAGCCGCGCGCGCTGTTGCGCTCGGTGCGCGCCAGCGCATATTCTTCGCGGGTCTGCGGGTGCAAAAACACCGGAAAGTCCTTGCCGACCGGCAAAAAACCCTGCGCCGTCAAGGCTTCGGGCGTTGCGCCCACCACCACCCAGTCGTGGTCCGTTACCGGCAGGCCCAGCAATTTGTCGCGCACCGCGCCGCCGACCATGTAGATTTTCATCATGCGGGCTTGAGCCGGTAAGGTTCCTCGAATTCGCGAAAGTCGTTTTCCGCCAGCGCGCCGTCTATCCAGGCCTTCACGCCGGGCATGGCGCACAAGCGTTCGATGTAGGCGGCAATGTCGTCGGGCACCGGCAGGGCGTAGCTCTTGAGCCGCATGCACACCGGCGCGAAAAATGCGTCGGCAATGCTGAATTCGCCGAACAGCATCGGTCCCTGGTGCCCGGCCAGCAACTCGCGCCACATGGCGACCAGGCGCGCCACGTCGGCGCGCACGGCGGGCTTGTCGCGCCAGACCAGCTGGCCGATGCCCCTCAGGTCAGCTTCGATGTTCATCGGGCAGGCCCCGCGCAAGGCCGTGAAGCCGCTGTGCATTTCGGCGCAGACGCTGCGCGCCCGGGCGCGCGCCTGAAAATTCGAGGGCCAGAGGTTTTTTTCAGGGAAGCGCTCGGCCAGGTATTCGGCAATCGCCAGCGTGTCCCAGACCCGGAAGCCTTCATCGTCCAGCACCGGCACCTTGCCGACCGGGTTGACGGTGCTGACTTGTTGCCTGAATTCGGAACCCGCGTCAAACGAATCGAAGCGGATCAGGATTTCTTCAAAAGGAATGCCGGCCTGCTGAAGCAGCACCCACGGCCGCATGGACCAGGACGAATAGTTTTTGTTGCCGATGTAGAGCTTGAGCATGGTGTTGGAATGTGACGGTAAAGGAAAACAGAAGGAATCTGGAATACAGCCGGCCGCGCAGTCAGCCGCTCAGAACCGGCCTGACGTTTGGCGCTTGGCCATGAGCCCGCTGCGCAAACCGCGCGCGCCCAGGTAGGTCGGGCCAATCGCCTCCAGCGAAGCCGGCGTGATGCCAAGGGCCTGCAGTCCGGGCAGTTTGCCGGTGGCGATGTTGTCGGTCTTCATGGCGTCGAGGTTGTCGCGGCTGAGCACCGGGTCGCCGGGCGCAAGCTCCATGAAAAACGCCTGCACCCGCGCCAGCGCATCGGGCAGTGCGATGACCGGCCGGCCCTGGCCATGATGGATGCCGGCGTAGCGGCCCGCCAGCTGTACCAGTTCCTTGAGCGTGAACACCTGCGGGCCGCAGGCTTCATAGACTTCGCCGACGGTCGCGTCGTCCTGCAGGCAGCGCACCACCGCGTCGGCCACGTCGCCGACCCAGACCGGCTGGAAACGCGCCCGGCTGCCGGCCAGCGGAATCACCGGAAACATCTGCTGCAGGCTGGCAAAGGTGTTGAGAAACTTGTCGCCAGCGCCAAACATGACGCTGGGGCGCAGCACCGTCACGTCCAGCCCCGAACCCAGCAGGGCCGCTTCGCCGCGCGCCTTGCTGCGCTGGTACCTGGACGCCGATTCGGTCGATGCGCCCAGCGCGCTGATGTGGACGATGCGCCGCACGCCCGCAGTCCGGCAGGCGCGCACCAGCGTCAGCGGCCACTGCACATGGACTTTCTGGAACGCATCCTCCGAGCCGTGCAGGATGGCGATCAGGTTGACCACCGCGTCGTGGCCGGCCACCAGCGCGGCCAGCGCCGTCGCGTCGTGCAGGTCGATTTCAGCCACATCGACCAGCGGCAGCGGCAGCAGGTGCCGCGCGTTGTCGCTGCGGCGCGTGGCCACGGTCACGCGGCATTGCAGCCGGGTGAGCTTTTCGCAAACCTGGGTGCCGACAAAACCGGTGCCGCCGAAGATCAGAATTTTTTTCATGCGTCTAATTTAGCGCGTTTGGCCAGTGCTTGGCTGAAAACCTTATTTTTTTTGCCTGTTTCAGGCCTCCAGCGCAAGCAGCGCATGCGCAGGCAGCTACTTATTCAATAGCAAAACAAGGCAACTGCAGGCGCTGCAAAAACGGTCCCCACAATCCGCCCTTGGCCTACACCGGCCGACCGGCTGCGCTGCCCATAATGAAAGCATGAACATTTTTGAAGCATTGCGCATCAGCCACGCCACGCAGCGAACCCTGGCTGACCAGTTGATCCTGACCCAGGGCGACACGTCTGAAAGGGACTCGATTTTCAGTGAACTCAAGCTCGAACTCGCCGCGCATGCCGCCGCCGAGGAGCGCTTTTTCTATGTGCCGCTGATTGCGCATGACCTGACGCAGGAGCCGTCGCGCCATGGCATTGCCGAGCATCACGAGATGGACAAGCTGGTCGAGGAACTGGAAACCACGGAGCGCAGTTCACCGGCCTGGCTGGTCGCCGCCAAGGCGCTGCAGCACAAGATTTACCACCACCTTGAGGACGAGGAACACAGCGTGTTCCAGTTGGCGGGCAAGGTACTGGGCGAGGCTGAAAAGCTGTCGCTGGCCAAGGACTACGAAGGCGAGTTCACCTCGCAGCGCCTGAAGGACTGAACGCCGCCCTGGCCGGCGCTTCGTCGGACAGGTTTATGGCTTGTCCTGGGTCGCACTGGCATCGACCACCAGCGATTCCGGTTTTTCCACCAGCCTGATCACGCGCGGCATCAGGGTAAAGATCGCCAGCGCCAGCAAGGTGCTGAGCACCGCCGTCGATTCGCGTCCCATGCCGGCGGCCACGCCGATGGCGGCGGTCAGCCAGATGCCGGCTGCGGTGGTCAGCCCCTTGACTTTCCCCAGGTCGTCGCCCTTGAGGATGGTGCCCGCGCCCAGAAAACCGATGCCTGCAATGACGCCCTGGATGACCCGGCTCAGGTCGGACGGCGGCATGCCGGCCTGCTGCGACAGCAGCACGAACAGCGCCGCGCCCATCGCCACCAGCATGTGCGTGCGCACGCCGGCGGCCTTGCCTTTTTGCTCGCGCTCGATGCCCAGCAAGCCGCCCAGCAGCGCGGCCAGCGTCAGGCGCAGCAAGATTCGCGTGACCTGCGCGGCGTCGGGCAGGTCCGAAAACTCGGCGACGATGGTTTGGCCAACTTGCTGCCACGCGCTTGAAGCCATGCGAACGCCCCTGGTTGATAAAAGAAAAGCCTGAAGTTAACTATTTGTCATCAAATATGCCTTTTGCGCATACCTGGCGGGCACTAGCAGCTACTGATTAAATAGCAGTCAAGGTTTGACGATCTTGCGCGGCTTGCCCGCATCGTCAATCGCCACATAGGTCAGGCTGGCTTCGGTGACCTTGATGTGGCGGCCCTGCGCCTGAAAGCGTTCAGCAAACACCTCGACCTGCACCGTGATCGAGGTGGTGCCGATACGCGTCACGACGGCAAAGAACGACAGGATGTCGCCGACCCGCACCGGCTGCTTGAAGACGAACTGGTTGACCGCCACGGTGGCCATGCGGCCATCGACATAACGCGCCGGCAGCACCGCACCCGCCAGGTCCACCTGCGCCATCACCCAGCCGCCGAAAATGTCGCCGTTGGCGTTGCAGTCGCGCGGCATCGGGATCACCTTGAGCACCAGTTCCTTGTCGGTGGGCAAGGGGCCGTGCAGGGCGCGCGTCTCCAGGTCGGCGCCTGCAACGGCGGCTGGGGCGGTATTGCCCGGCAGGGCGCTTGATTCAAAGGACATAGGCACAATCTCTGAGGTTTGAAAGTTTCCAATGATTGTGACGTATGCGCTCCCGAGCTTCCACCGCTGATTCCTATCCCGCGCCGGCCATGATGGCCCCAGGCGCCAAGGCAGCGCCCGTGCCGCCGCGTTCCGACTGGGCCACGCTCAAGCGCCTGTTTCCCTACCTGTGGGAGTACAAGTGGCGCGCCATGGCGGCGCTGGCCTTCATGGTGGGCGCCAAGCTGGCCAACGTCGGCGTGCCGCTGCTGCTGAAGAATCTGGTCGATACCATGAGCTTCAAGCCCGGCGATGTAAAGGCCGTGCTGGTCGTGCCGGTCGCTTTGCTGCTGGCCTACGGCCTGCTGCGCCTCTCGACCACGCTGTTCACCGAGTTGCGCGAGCTGGTGTTCGCCAAGGCCACCGAAGGCGCCGCGCGGCGCATCTCGCTCGAAGTGTTCCGCCACCTGCACGCGCTCAGCCTGCGCTTCCATCTGGAGCGCCAGACCGGCGGCATGACGCGCGACATCGAGCGCGGCACGCGCGGCGTGCATTCGCTGATCTCGTATTCGCTCTACAGCATCATCCCGACGCTGATCGAAGTCACGCTGGTGCTCAGCCTGCTGGCCGTCAAGTTCGATGTCTGGTTCGCCGGCATCACCTTGATTGCGCTGGTGTTCTACATCACCTTCACCGTCACCGTGACCAACTGGCGCACGCAGTTCCGCAAGGCGATGAACGAACTGGACTCGTCGGCGCACAGCCGCGCCATCGACTCGCTGCTCAATTACGAAACCGTCAAGTATTTCAACAACGAGGAGTTCGAGGCCCAGCGCTACGACGAAAACCTCAAGCGCTACCGTGCCGCCGCCATCAAGAGCCAGCGCACGCTGAGCATGCTCAACGCCGGGCAGCAGCTGATCATTGCGCTGGGGCTGGTGGCGATGCTGTGGCGCGCCACGCAGGGCGTGGTCGATGGCCGCATGACGCTGGGCGACCTGGTGATGGTCAATGCCTTCATGATCCAGCTCTACATTCCGCTGGGCTTTTTGGGCGTGATCTACCGCGAGATCAAGCAGAGCCTGACCGACCTGGAAAAGATGTTCACGCTGATGGAGCGCGAGCGCGAGATTGCCGACGAGCCGGGCGCGCAGCCGCTGCGCATCGAGGCCACGCCGGCCGTGCGCTTTGAGAATGTCAGTTTTGCCTACGACCCGGCGCGGCCGATTTTGCACAACGTGAGTTTTGAAATCCCGCCGGGCAAGACGGTGGCCGTCGTCGGCTCGTCGGGCGCCGGAAAATCGACGCTGGCCCGGCTGCTCTACCGTTTTTACGATGTGCAGCAGGGCCGCATCACGATTGCCGGGCAGGACATCAAGCAGGTCACGCAGGCCAGCGTGCGCCAGGCCATCGGCATCGTGCCGCAGGACACGGTTCTGTTCAACGACACGGTCGAATACAACATCGCCTACGGCAAGCCCGGCGCGACGCATGCAGAGGTGGAAGAGGCCGCCAGAGCCGCGCGCATCCACGGCTTCATCGCCTCGACGCCGCTGGGCTACAACACCATGGTCGGCGAGCGCGGCCTCAAGCTCTCGGGCGGCGAGAAGCAGCGCGTGGCCATTGCCCGCACGCTCTTGAAAAACCCGCCGGTGGTGATTTTTGACGAAGCCACGTCGGCGCTGGACTCGGCCAACGAGCGCGCCATCCAGGGCGAACTGCGCACCGCCGCGCAGAACAAGACCACCCTGGTGATTGCGCACCGGCTTTCGACCGTGGTCGATGCGCACGAGATACTGGTGATGGACGCCGGCCGCATCGTCGAGCGCGGCAATCACGCCGCGCTGCTGGCCGCCAACGGGCGCTACGCCGACATGTGGGCCATGCAGCAGCAGGCCAGCGAGCGGATTCTGGATGAAATCGGGGTCTAGCGCTTGTCTGGCGGGCGTATGCCGCTATCAAAAATAAAGCCAATCAGGCGCCGAAGAAATACCGGCCGCCGGTCCGGATTTCCGCCTGTTGACATCCTCCCCCGCCTGAAGGCAGGGAATTCCTACGGCGCTAAACATGAGTTGCCTCTTGCATAGTCGCTTCGGTGGGTTCCTGCTTCACCGAGGCTGGTTTCGTCGGTGTCTTGCGACTCCGGCCAGAGCCTTCCTCTCCACAGGCTGCAACGCGGTATCCCCGCGCCAATATGTTCATTGCACCGACGACATCGACGTGGTTCTGGTAGCCGCAATCGACGCACTCGAACCTGGCTTGCGTTTGGCGGTTTTCCTTTGCCACATGCCCGCAGCATGGGCAGGTCTGGCTGGTGTACTGGGGCGGCACGGCAATGAGAATGCCGCCGTTCCAATCGAGCTTGTACTCCAGTTGCCGCCGGAATTCAAACCAGCCTTGATCGAGGATGGCCTTGTTCAGCCCGGACTTGGCGGCGACGTTTTTGCCCGGTTTTTCCGCATTCCCCGCTGCCGATTTGCTCATGTTGCGTACCTGCAAATCCTCGATGGCGACCATCGCGTGGTTTTTGCTGAGGTCGCTTGTCGTTTTGTGCAGGAAGTCTTTACGGGTGTTTGCTATATCGGCGTGGACTTTTTGAACTTTCCTTTTCGCTTTGTGCCAGTTTTTGCTGAACCTGGTTTTGCGGCTCATGCGCCGCTGGTATTTCGCCAGGCGTTTCTCATGCTTTTTGAAGCTGCACAGCGGCGCAACAAAGCTGCCGTCGCTCATGGTGGCAAAGCGCGCTATGCCCACATCAATGCCAATGGCTGTTGTCGCGGCAGGTATGGGTTGTTCTACCTCGCGCTCGGTCTGGATGCTGGCCAACCACTTGCCGCCCACTTCGCTGATGGTGATGTTTTTGGCAACACCCAAAATCTCCCGGCTGTTGCGATAGCGCATCCAGCCCAGTTTGGGCAGGAAGATGCGGCTGTTGGACTGGTCGATCCTGAAGCCTTGCGGGAAGCGAAAACTCTCGCACTGACCTTTTTTCTTGAACTTCGGGAAGGCGGCGCGTCTGTCAAAGAAGTTTTTCCAGGCGCGCTCCAGGTCTTTCAACATCTGCTGCAAGGCTTGCGATGGCGCTTGCCCGAGCCACTCGAACTCCTGCTTCCAGCCTGGGAGCTTGTTGGCCAGCGCCACGTAGTTCATGAACTTCGAGCCCGCCGCGTGATTGGCTTTTTGCAATGCCAGCGCTTTGTTGAACGCGAAGCGGCAGGCCCCGGCGAAGCGGCGCATCGTGCGCTGCTGCCCGCCGTTGGGCATGAGTTCGTATTTGAAAGCCTGGAGCCGCTGCATGCTGGCATTTTAGGCAGCAATTTTGCTGATCGACGGCGTGTGGAGGACGCCTGCGGCGTCCGCGCTCTGCATCCCCGCCCTGAAGGACGGGGTTTTCCGTGCAAGACGGATAATCCGGGCATGGAAACCAAATGGCTTGAAGATTTCGTCAGTCTCGCTGAAACCCGCAGTTTCAGCCGTTCCGCGCAATTGCGCCACGTCACGCAGCCCGCGTTTTCGCGGCGCATCCAGGCGCTCGAAGCCTGGGCCGGCACCGACCTGGTGGACCGCAGTTCCTACCCGACGCGCCTGACGCCGGCCGGCCAGACGCTCTACAGCCAGTCGCTGGAAATGCTGCAGGGCCTGCAATCGACGCGCGCCATGCTGCGTGGCCACAACTCGGCCGGACAGGATTTCATCGAGTTCGCTGTGCCGCACACGCTGGCCTTTACCTTCTTTCCGGCCTGGGTCAGCAGCCTGCGCGACAAGTTCGGCCCGATCAAGAGCCGGCTGATCGCGCTCAATGTGCATGACGCGGTGCTGCGGCTGACAGAGGGCAGTTGCGACCTCCTGATTTCCTATCACCATGACTCGCAGCCCTTTCAGCTCAACGCCGACCGCTACGAGATGGTGTCGCTGGGCCAGGAAGTGCTGGCGCCGTTTGTCCGGGCCGATGCCTCGGGACAGCCCGAGCACCGCCTGCCGGGCCGTGCCGGGCAGCCGCTGCCTTACCTGGGCTATGCGTCCGGCGCTTACCTGGGCCGCATGGTGGACCTGATTCTCAAGCAGTCCAGCGTTCCCATCCACCTTGATAGGGTTTACGAAACCGACATGGCCGAAGGGCTCAAGGCCATGGCCCTGGAGGGACATGGGATTGCGTTTCTTCCGCTCAGCGCGGTGAAAAAGGAAGTCCGGTACCGCAAGCTGGTGAGCGCCGGCCCCGGCCTGGAAATGACCATGGATGTGCGCGTTTACCGTGAGCGGCCCACCGCCCGGAATACGGTCAAAAGCCATGCGCAGGATTTGTGGACCTATCTGGAGTCCCAGGCGGCAGGCAAGGACAAGGCGGCCAGCCGGCCTGGCAGTCCGGCGGCCCCGCGAGCGCCAGCCGCCGGCGGCTAGGTAGCAACCCGGGGGGGTTATAAGCAATCCGCATGGAGTAGCGCTCAAACAGCATTGGCATTTTTGCCGCCAGAAAATTACAGTCCGTGACATTCAATTTTCGATGCCTGTTCATGACCCTGAGATTTCCCCCACCCGCCATCGCTTCGGTTTGCGCGTTTTCACCAGGCGCAGGTTCTTTTGCAGAAAGCCTGTTCCTTGCCTGATGCGCCGGCGCGCTGCCTGCGCAAGCCGTTCAGCCCAGGTCTGAACAAAATCGGCACAAAGATTGCATGTCTTCACATCGCATTCCCGGGGGCTGAAACCTGTCCGTAAAAGTGCGCATTTATCCAGCCATTGTTCAGGAGCAGTCCTGTGGCCGGGTACCCGATTGCGCAGGATGGCAGACCGGGTAAACCTTTGCATGACCGGGCCACCGGCTCGATAGAATAGTTTTTCAACAGTTTCATTACAGGAGATTCCATGAAATTCAAGATTGCCACTTTGACGCTTGCCCTGCTCGCGTCTGGCGCCGTTTTTGCCCAGGCAAGCGACACCGTTGCCAAGGTCAAGGCTTCCGGCGTGGTCACCATGGGCGTTCGCGATTCATCCGGCGCCCTGTCCTATACGCTGGGCGATGGCAAATACGTTGGCTACCACGTCGAGATCTGCCAGCGCGTCATCGCCAGCCTTGAAAAAGCCGCTGGCCGCAAGCTCGAAGTCAAATACCAGCCCGTCACCTCGCAAAACCGCATTCCGCTGGTTCAAAACGGCACGGTCGATATTGAATGCGGCTCGACCACCAACAATGCAACCCGGGCCAAGGATGTGGCCTTCCTGCACACCACCTTCGTCGAGGAAGTGCGCATTGCCGTGAAGGCCAGTTCGGGCATTACCTCGGTTGCCCAGCTGAACGGCAAAAACGTCGCCACCACCACCGGCACCACTTCCGTGCAGACCTTGCGTAGAAATGAACGCGCCACGAATGTCAACTTCAACGAGATTTTCGGCAAGGACCATTCCGACAGCTTTTTGCTGCTGGAGTCGGGCCGCGCCGATGCTTTCGTGATGGATGGCTCCATCCTGGCGGGCAATATCGCGTCCGCCAAGAATCCTGCCGAGTTCAAGATCGTCGGTGAAGTGCTGAGCGTCGAGCCGATTGGGATCATGATCCGCAAGGACGATGCCGCCCTGAAGAAGATTGGCGACGACACCATCAGCGGCCTGATCAAGAGCGGCGAACTCGCCAAGCTCTATGACAAGTGGTTCATGCAGCCGATTCCGCCGAAGGGCACCCGCGTCGGCCTGCCGGCCAGCGAAAGCACCAAGGCGGCCTGGGCAACGCCCAACGACAAGCCGATGGAAGATTACGCCAAGAAGTAACACCGGCCACCCAGATCAACAGACCCCGCTCGTGGTTGCGCGCGGGGTTTGTTTTTAGGGTGGAGAAATTTGATTTGCTAGAGCACAACAACAGGCAGGAGTCACCATGACGTGGGATTGGAAAGTTTTTTTAAATGACGATGGCAGCGGACGCACCTATCTGGAATGGATGATGAACGCCTGGGGCTGGACGCTGTCGGTGGCGGTTTCCGCCTGGGTCGTCGCCATGGTGGTGGGGGCGCTGATGGGCACCTTGCGCACCCTGCCGAACAGCCCGTGGCTGGTGCGGCTGGGCAATGTCTGGGTCGAGCTGTTTCGCAACATTCCGCTGCTGGTGCAAATCTTTTTGTGGTACTTCGTCGTGCCCAAGATGTTCCCGGCCATGCAAAAAATACCCGGCTTCGTGCTGGTGGTGCTGGCGCTGGGCTTTTTCACCTCGGCCCGGATTGCCGAGCAGGTGCGCGCCGGCATCCAGGCGCTGGCGCGCGGCCAGCGCTATGCGGGCATGGCGCTGGGCTTCACCACGGCGCAGACCTACCGTTACGTGATCTTGCCGATGGCTTTTCGCATCATTTTGCCGCCGCTGACCAGCGAGTCGATGAACCTCTTGAAGAACTCGTCGGTCGCCTTTGCGGTGTCGATTGCCGAACTCACCATGTTCGCGATGCAGGCGCAGGAAGAAACCTCGCGCGGCGTTGAAATTTACATCGCAGTCACCGCGCTGTACGCGATTTCAGCCTTCGCGGTGAACCGGTTGATGGCGCTGGCGGAAAAGAAAATGCAGATTCCCGGCCTGATCATTGCCGGTGCCACCGGCGGAGGACACTGACATGTTCGGACTTGACCTGACCTTCCTGAACTGGGAGATTCTCTCCAAGTTTGTCATCAACGGCTTTTTGTTCAGCGTGCAGCTGACGGTGATCGCCACGCTGGGCGGCATCGTGCTGGGCACGCTGCTGGCGCTCATGCGCCTGTCGGGCAAGCAGGTGCTGGTGATTCCCGCCACCATCTACGTCAACGGCATGCGCTCGATTCCGCTGGTGATGGTGATTTTGTGGTTCTTCCTGCTGGTGCCGACCATCATTGGCCGGCCGATTGGCGCGGAGCTTTCGGCGACGATCACCTTCGTGGCCTTCGAGGCGGCTTATTTCAGCGAAATCGTGCGCGCCGGCATCCAGTCGATCTCGCGCGGCCAGGTGAATGCCGGGCGGGCGCTGGGAATGACCTACGGGCAGAACATGCGGCTGATCATCTTGCCGCAGGCCTTTCGCAACATGGTGCCGGTGCTGCTGACGCAGACCATCATCCTGTTTCAGGACACGTCGCTGGTGTATGCCATCGGCGCCTATGACCTGCTCAAGGGCTTCACCACCGCCGGCAAGATCTACGGCCGGCCCGAGGAAGCCTATTTGCTGGCCGCCGTGGTTTATTTCGTGCTGTGCTACAGCCTGTCGTACATGGTCAAGCGGCTCAACAGCCGGATTGCCATCATTCGCTGACCGGGCGGCTGTTTTGCCACACCCCCAATAATTCTCAACGCGCACACTGGAGAAAAAATGATTGAGTTGAAAGAAGTTTCCAAATGGTACGGCGATGTACAGGTGCTGAACAACTGCAGCACCAACATCCAAAAAGGCGAGGTGGTCGTGGTTTGCGGGCCTTCGGGCTCGGGCAAATCGACACTGATCAAGGTCATCAACGCGCTGGAGCCTTTTCAGAAAGGCCAGATTTTTGTCGATGGCCAGGCCGTGCATGACCCCAAGACCGACCTGCCCAAGCTGCGCTCTAGAGTCGGCATGGTGTTCCAGAACTTCGAGCTGTTTCCGCACCTGAGCGTGACCGAAAACCTGACGCTGGCACAGATCAAGGTGCTGGGCCGCAAGCCCGACGAAGCCAAGGCCCACGGCCTGAAATACTGGACCGCGTCGGCCTGATGGCGCACAAGGACAAGTTCCCCGGCCAGCTGTCGGGCGGCCAGCAGCAGCGCGTGGCGATTGCCCGCGCCTTGAGCATGGACCCGATTGCCATGCTGTTCGACGAGCCGACCTCGGCGCTTGACCCGGAAATGGTCGGCGAGGTGCTCGACTGCATGATGGGGCTGGCCAATGACGGCATGACCATGATGGTGGTCACGCACGAGATGGGGTTTGCCAAGAAGGTCGGCAGCCGCGTGATCTTCATGGACGTGGGCGGAAAGATTCTGGAGGACTGCTCGAAAGTCGAGTTCTTCAGCCACCCGGAAAACCGCCAGGCGCGCACCAAGGACTTTTTGAACAAGATCCTGCAGCACTGAAGTTTTCAGTTGCAAACAAGAAAAAGCCCCGCATTGCGGGGCTTTTTCATTCAATCGGCAAGCGCTTATGGCTTGCGCGCAGCAATCGACTTTTCAGCGCTATTGACCAGGCTGGCGCCGATCTGGTTCTTCCACTTGTCGTACACCGGGCGCGTGGCCTTCACGAAGGCGTCGCGCTCCTGCGGGCTCAGCTGGGTCACGGTCACGCCATGGCTGGCGATTTCCTTGAGCAGCGGCTTGTCGGCTTCGGCCAGGCCCTTGCGGGCAATGGCGATTTCCTGCTTGCCGGCGTCCACAGCGGCCTGTTTGACGATGGCCTGGTCCGCTGGCGTCCAGGAAGCCCAGATGTCCTTGTTGGCCACGAAGATCAGCGGGTCGGCCACATAGCCCCACATCGTCACATGCTTTTGCGCCATGGTCTGCAGCTTGGCGGCGGTGTAGATCGCCATCGGGTTTTCCTGGCCGTCCACCGCGCCGGTGGCCAATGCCGGCTGCGCGTCGGCCCAGCTCATCTGGGTCGGATTCGCGCCGAGCGCAGTGAAGGTGTCGAGGAACAGCGGCGAGCCGACGACGCGGATTTTCAGGCCCTTGAGGTCTTGCGGCTTCTTGATGGCCAGCTTGGAATTGCTGATCTCGCGGTAGCCGTTTTCGCCCCAGGCCAGCGGCATCACGCCGGCCTTGTTGATGATCTGGAAAATCTCCTTGCCCACGTCGCCCTGGGTCAGCGCGTCCATCGCGGCGTAGTCGGGCATCAAAAAGGGCAGCGAGAACAGATTCAGTTCCTTGACCTGCGGCGACCAGTTGATGGTCGAGCCCACGGCCAGGTCGATCACGCCCTGGCGGATGGCGCTGAACTCGCGCGTCTGGTCGCCCTGGATCAGCGAGACGCCGGGATAGAGCTTGATGTTGATGCGGCCCTGCGTGCGTTCGCGCACCAGGTTGGCCCAGATTTCGCCGCCCTTGCCCCACGGGTAGGCGGGGCCGAGCACCAGCGACATCTTGTATTCGGACTTGTAGGTCTGCGCGGGCACGGCAGTGGCGACGGCCAGCGCGGCGGCGGCCATCGCCAGGCCGAGAAAGGTTTTGCGTTTCATGACGGGAGTCTCCTTGGGGTAAAAATCAGTTCAGTCTCAGTAGCCCAGCTTGCGCGGCAGCCACAGCGCCAGTTCAGGGAAGGCGATCACGGCGACCAGCACCAGAAACATCGCAGCCAGCATCCAGACCACCCAGCGCACGGTTTCTTCCATGCGCACATTGGCAATCCGGCAGGACACCATCAGGTTCACGGCCAGCGGCGGCGTGAACTGCCCGAGCGCCACCTTGAGCGTGAGGATGACGCCGAACCACACCAGGTCCCAGTGGTAAAACTGGGCAATCGGCAGCAGCAGCGGCACAAAGATCAGGAAGATCGAAATGCCGTCCAGGAACATGCCGACGGTGATCAGCATCAGGATCAGCAGCGACAAGATGCCGTATTCGCCGAGCCCGGAGTTGACGATGGCGTGGGTCAGCGGGTCAATGATGCCCAGCGTGTTCAGCGAATAGGCAAAAATGCCCGCCAGCGACACCACCAGCAAGATCACCGCCGACAACTCGCCCGACTCGCGCAGGATCGGAAACAGGTCGCGAACCGAGATGGTGCGGTAAATCGCCATGCCGATGAACAGGCCGTAAAACACCGCCACCACCGCTGCTTCGGTCGGCGTGAACCAGCCGGCGCGCATGCCGCCCAGAATCAGCACCGGCGCGGCCAGGCCCCAGACCGCCTCGCGAAAACTGGCCCAGAAAGGCGGGCGCGGCATGCTGGCTTCCTGCGCGCCCATCTTGTGCCTGCGCGACAGCCAGACCGCCGGAACGATCAGCGCCAGCCCGGCCAGCACGCCCGGCACCATGCCGGCCGCAAACAGCGCCGGCACCGAAGCACCCGGCACCAGCACCGAGTAAATGATGAATGCCACCGACGGCGGAATCAGGATGTCGGTCGCCGCCGCTGCGCCGACCACGCTGGCCGAGAAGGCCGCCGGGTAGCCGGCGCGGTTCATGGCCGCGATCATCACGCCGCCGACCGCCGCCGCGCAGGCCGGGCCGGAGCCCGAGATGCCGCCCAAAAACATCGCCACCGCAATCGCCACCAGCGGCAGCATGCCGGGGCCGCGCCCGACGATGGCGACGGCAAAATTGACCAGACGCAGGGCGACGCCGGAACGGTCAAAAATCGAGCCGACCAGCACGAACATCGGAATCGCCAGCAGCGGGTATTTGCCCAGACCCGCATAAAAATTCTGCGGCACGGCCAGCAGGCCGAACCACTGTGAATCGCCATTGGCCAGCGCAATCGCGGCCGCGCCGGCCAGGCCCAGCGCCGCGCCGATGGGCACGCCCACCAGCATCATGGCGATGAACGCCACGAACAACAGCGTGGCGATCATGCGCGGCGTCCGCGGCGGATGAACAGGCCGACGGCGCGCAGCGCGATGCCGATGGACAGGATCGGCAGCCAGATCGAATACCACCACTGCGGAATCCCGATGCCCGGCGAGGTTTCATTGAACCGGTAGTCGTCCCACACCAGGCGAATGCTCAGCACGCCAATCAGCATGAACAGCAGCGCGACCAGCACCGCGCCCAGGCGCGACAGGTTCTTGCGCCTGGCCATCGAGCCGCTGTCGGAAAAGTATTCGATGCGGATATGCCGGTCCCGCGCGACAGCCGCCGAACTGCCGACCAGCGCCAGCACGATCATCAGGAACACCGAGAACTCCTCGGTCCAGGCAAACGACTGGTTGGTGAAATAGCGCGCAATCACATTGGCAAAGGTGATCAGCGCCAGCGCGCCCATGACGAGGACGGTCAGCCAGTCCTCGATCTTGAGCGGCACCCGGACCGGCTCGTCGGTGTCATCAAGGGGCGGCAAGGCTTCGGGCGAATCTTCTGGCGAATGGCCAGCGTGGGGCGGGGAAGACATGGGAATGAAGCCTGGCGAGCAAGAGTTGAGACAGCCGGCATTATCCAGCGCCGGCTTGTATCGTAGCGGCGCGGCGGCGACCCGCGCATCGGGAGTTTCCTTGGAGCCGGTGCGACAATTCAGCCCATGACTTCAGCCATCTCCACCCCTTCGACGCCGGTTTCCCAGCTCACCATCACCCGCCCCGACGACTGGCACCTGCATGTGCGCGATGGCGAGGCGCTGCAGACCGTCGTGCCGCACACGGCCGCGCAGTTCGGCCGGGCCATCATCATGCCCAACCTGCGCCCGCCGGTGACGACCGCCGCGCAGGCTGTCGCCTACCGCGAGCGCATCCAGGCCGCCGTGCCCGAGGGCGTGGCCTTCGAGCCGCTGATGACGCTGTACCTGACCGACAACCTGCCGCCCGACGAGATCAAGCGGGCCAAAGACGCCGGCGTGGTCGCCGTCAAGCTGTATCCGGCCGGCGCGACCACCAACAGCGACGCCGGCGTGACCGACCTGCGCAAGACCTACCAGACGCTCGAAGCGATGCAGCGCGAAGGCCTGCTGCTCTTGGTGCATGGCGAAGTCACTTCGCCCGAGATTGACCTGTTCGACCGCGAAGCGGTGTTCATCGACACCCAGCTGATTCCGCTGCGCCGCGATTTTCCGGAACTCAAAATCGTATTCGAGCACATCACGACCCGGGAAGCTGCGCAGTACGTGCAGGATGCTGACAGCTTTCTCGGCGCCACCATCACCGCGCACCATCTGCTCTACAACCGCAACGCGATTTTTACCGGCGGCATTCGCCCGCATTACTACTGCCTGCCGGTCTTGAAGCGCGAGACGCACCGGCTGGCGCTGGTCGAGGCGGCCACGTCGGGCAATGCGCGCTTCTTCCTCGGCACCGACAGCGCCCCGCACCCGGCGCATCTGAAAGAGCATGCCACCGGCTGCGCCGGCTGCTACACCGCCCACGCCGCCATCGAGCTGTATGCCGAAGCCTTCGACGCAGCCGGCGCGCTGGACAAGCTCGAAGCGTTTGCCAGCTTCAACGGCGCCGACTTCTACGGTTTGCCGCGCAACGCGGGCACGGTCACGCTGAAAAAGGAAAGCTGGACACCGCCGGTGAGTTTTGCGTTTGGCGAGGCTGAACTCAAGCCGCTGCGTTCGGGCGAGGCGCTGCCTTGGAAACTACAGACGGCATGAGTGGCATGAGCGCCTCACTCGGGGCGAACAGCGCCCGGCAGGCGGCGCTGCTGATTGATGCAGACAATTTTTCCGACCCTCAAGCCATCGACGCGGCCTGGGCTGAACTGAACGCCTATGCGGGCCGGGTCAGCGTGTGCCGCGCTTATGGCGCCGGGCCGCGCCTGGAGTGGCTGCAGTCGGTGTGGCGTTATCTGGGAACGCGCACTTTTCCCAATTTGCCGCTGCAGAAAAACACCACCGACGCGGCCCTGATCGCCGACGCGGTGGCGCTGCATTTCCAGCAAGGCATCCGGCTGTTTGCGATTGCCTCGGGCGACGCCGACTTCGCCCCGCTGGCCGTGCGCCTGCGCGAATGGGGCTGCGAGGTGTGGTGCTTTTCGATGGAAGGCATCGTGTTTCGGGATGCAGAGGCGTATTACGACCGCGTGAAGTGCTTTCCCGCCCCGGTGTTCGCCGCCGCGCCCGTCACGCCTGCGCCACTGCGGCCCGTGGTACCGTCCGCACGGGGCAGCAGCGCCGATGCCGGTGCGGCCACCGCCGCACCGCCAGCGTACCGGGCGCCTGCCGCACCCTTGAGCACGCCCCTGGTATCCGATGCCGGGCTGCCCGACGAGGTGGAGCGTATTTTGAACGCCGTGCCCGGTTTGCGCGAACGTCCGCAGCATCTCTGCCATGTCGTGCCGGTGTTGCAGCGGCACGGTTTTTTCGACAAAAGAATCACCAGATCGACGGTGTTTCTGGCCCGGTATGCGGCTTATTTCGAGTTGAGCCCCGCGCACAAGCCGACGCTGCTGATCTTTCAGCAACCATCCGCTCCGCCAACGCCAACGCCAACGCCAACGCCAACGCCAAAATGCGTTCCGCTGCCAGCACAAGACCTGCTGTCGGTGTGCTTTCCGGTCCACCAGCCGCGTCTCATTCAGACCGTCATCAAGCGACGCGAGGTGCATGCATTGCGCGCGGTGCTGGCCGCCGTGGCGCAACTAAAGGTGTCAGTGGCCGACATCCTGCTGGCGGTTCCAGAACTGCTCCAGTGCCAGCCCTGCGCGCTCTCCATCGTGTCTGCGCGCCTGCGGCAAACCGGGCTGATCCGGCCTAGCGCTTCCGGGTTGTGGCTGCTGCAGCGCTATCCGCAATCGTTCCGAATTCGCAAAGGCTCGCCGGCCGATGCGGTGCAATATCTTGGCTGAACCCGGTGGGTTTGCGCTGGCGCTCAAGGCTGCAGCGGCACTGGCCGCCATTGACTGGCAGCCCGGCTGGCTCGACGGCTGGCGCGGCAGCGGCCGGTTTGTCCAGCAACAAGTGCTGTCGGGCGCAGCCGTGGCGCTGGCCCTCAATACCGATGGCCAGGCGCCTGTTCGCTTTGTCTGTCAATCCGAGTTGCCGCCCGGCATGGCTTACGAGCAGTTCATTTTCGAACACGGCACGGTTCCCACCCGCGACAACCTGCATGACTTTTTCAATGGCCTGTGCTGGATGCGCTTTCCCGAAACCAAGAAGCGGCTGAATCAGTTGCAGGCGGCTGAAATTGCCGCCGCTGGCGTGACTGCCTTGCGCGGCCCGGTGCGCGATGCGCTGACGGTCTTCGACGAAAACGCCGCCTTCCTGCTGGCGCCGCCGCTGCTGTGGGAAGCGCTGGAGGCGCGCGACTGGCAGCGCCTGTTTATTGATCTGCGCCCGCTGTGGGCCGAGGCGCAACTGATACTTTTCGGCCATGCACTGCTCGAAAAGCTGGTTCATGCACGAAAACCGATCACTGCGCACGTCTATCGGGCATATCCAGCTATTGATTCAATAGCAGAACTCGATGCCTGGGTGGCCGGGGACTTGAGCGCCAGCAAGCTCGCCGGCAAGCCGTTCACACCCTTGCCGGTGCTCGGCGTGCCGGGCTGGTGGCTAGAGAACGAGGACTTTTCCTTTTATGATGACCGTGCGGTTTTTCGCCCGCGCCGATAAAAAAAACAAAAACCAGAAATTTCTGCGCTTGCCCGGGGTCAGAGTCCTTACGGAAAACTTGATTTGGCCTGGAAACCCCCCAATTCCTGCTAGAAATAGAAATGCACAATTCGGGCGTGTGCCCGTGGTGTTCTTTTTTTAGCCCCCAGCCTTTATTTAACGACTCCCGGAGAATTCATGAAACGCATCCTTCTGTTTATTTTGACCAACATCGCCGTGGTGGCGGTGCTGGGCATTGTGGCGAGCCTGCTGGGCGTCAACCGCTTTTTGACCGCCAACGGGCTGAACCTGTCGGCGCTGCTTGGCTTTGCGCTGATCATGGGTTTTGGCGGTGCGATCATTTCGCTGTTGATCAGCAAACCCGTCGCCAAGTGGAGCGCCGGTGTCCGCCTGATCAACGACCCGCAGAACGCTGACGAAGCCTGGATCGTCGAGACGGTGCGCAGGCTGGCCGACAAGGCGCAGATCGGCATGCCCGAGGTCGGCATCTTTGAAGGCGAGCCCAATGCCTTTGCCACCGGCGCGTTCAAGAATTCATCGCTGGTGGCGGTGTCCACCGGCCTGCTGCAGGGCATGACCAAGGAAGAAATCGAGGCCGTGCTGGGTCATGAAATCGCCCACGTCGCCAATGGCGACATGGTCACGATGACGCTGATCCAGGGCGTGATGAACACCTTCGTGGTGTTTTTGTCGCGCGTGATTGGCTATGCGGTGGACGGCTTCCTGCGCAAGGGCGACAGCAACAGCTCCGGCCCCGGCATTGGCTACTACGTCAGCACCATCGTGCTCGACATCGTGCTCGGCTTTGCGGCCGCCATCGTCGTGGCCTGGTTCTCGCGCCACCGCGAGTTCCGCGCCGATGCGGGCGCCGCGCAACTGATGGGCCGCAAGCAGCCGATGATGAATGCGCTGGCCCGCCTGGGCGGCATGCAGCCCGGCGAGTTGCCCAAGGCCGTGGAAGCCATGGGCATCACCGGCAGCATCGGCAAGCTGTTTGCCACCCACCCGCCGATTGAAGAGCGCATCGCCGCGCTGCAGAACGCGCAGGGCTGAGCATTAAAACGCCTGATTTGAATGAAAATGGCCGTTTGCGCAATATCCACGGGCGCAAGAAGCTATCAAATAAGGAGTAGATAAAAGGATTCCGAACGGCTGGTGCTACTTGCCTTTCGCTTCATTCAACAGCCGGCCTTCAGCGCCGGCTTTTTTCAGGGCGCTTCAAGGGGGTCTGTTGCGGCTGTTTCGTCTGCGGGTTCGGCTGGCGGCGGCGATTCCTGGCTGTCGGCCTCTGCCGGCGCCTGGGCTGCCAACGCTGCCTTGGCCACTTGAGCCGCCTTGGCAAAGCGCGCCCTCTCCAGCGTGTGCGCAACTTCATCCGGGTCCATGCCGTACATGTCCGAAAACTCGGCAACGGTTTTTCCGCTGGCTTCAAATGTCCTGAGCAGGGCATCGCGCTTGGCGGCCTGTTCGGCCAGTTCTGCAAACGCCTCGTCGAGCAGGGCGGTGGACACTTCATCCTGCTGGCGAATGCACAGCAGATAGTCTTCGCGGCTCAGGCCGGAGGCTTCAATCGCCTCGATCAGCTGCGCGCGGGCATACGGGCGCAAGTCCTGGTTGGCGCGCGCCTGGCGGCGGCGGAACACTTCCATGATGGCGTGGTGAACGTGCTCGGGGGCGACGGGCTCCACCGGCTCGCCGTTGAGGTCGTGACGCTGCAGGCCGGACGCCACGCTTTCCAGGTAGCGGGTGGAGCGGGCGTGCAGGCCGAGCGCCACTTTCAGCTCGTCGCGCTTGAACAGCTCGGGATGCAGCGCCAGCAAGTCCTGGAACACGCCCAGCTTGAGTGGCAGGAAACGTTCGCCGAACATCTTCGGGTAGAGCTCGAAAAGCTGCTGCAGCACCGGATGCACGGCGCGGGGGGCGCGGGCCGGGTTTTGCGGCTTTGCCTGCGGCCGGCCGCGTCCGCCTTGCCTGGCCGGTCGCTGGCGGGCGGGTGCCGGTGTCGATTCGGATTCGGGTGCAGTGGTGGTATCAGTCATCAATCAGTTCTGTCAGGTTGAGGTTCAGGCGCCGCCTTGGGCGACGTTTCAAAAATGGAGCGCCACCCATTTGGCGGCGCTGGCGGTGTGAAACCGTGAGGGCGAAGTATCCCCTATCCGGCGCGGCAGCGGGTTCAGGCGACGGCCAGGCGCAGCTTTTCAGCGTCGGCAAGCACGCTGCGGGCGAGGGCTTCGGCCACCTTGATGCCATCCACGCCGGCCGACAAAATGCCGCCGGCGTAGCTTGCGCCTTCGCCGGCCGGGTACAGGCCGCGCACGTTGATGCTTTGCAAATCATCGCCACGGCTCATCTTGATGGGCGACGAGGTGCGCGTTTCCACACCCGTCAGCACCGCGTCGTGGCGGTCAAAACCCTTGATCTTCTGGCCAAAGGCGGGAAAGGCTTCGCGCATGGCTTCAATCGCGTAGCCGGGCAGGGCGGACGACAGATCGCCCATCGCCACGCCGGGTTTGTACGACGGCATGACCTCGCCCAGCCCGCTGGACGGCCGACCCGCGACGAAGTCGCCGACCAGTTGGCCGGGCGCTTCGTAGTTGCCGCCGCCCAGCACGAAGGCATGCGATTCGAGCCGGCGCTGCAGGTCGATGCCGGCCAGCGGGTTGCCCGCTTCATGGCCCGGATAGTCGCGCGGATCAATGCCCACGACGATACCGGCGTTGGCGTTGCGTTCATTGCGCGAATACTGGCTCATGCCGTTGGTCACCACGCGGCCGGCTTCGGACGTGGCGGCCACCACCGTGCCGCCGGGGCACATGCAAAAGCTGTACACCGACCGGCCGTTGCTGGCGTGATGCACCAGCTTGTATTCGGCCGCGCCCAGCGCCGGATGGCCGGCGTGGCGGCCCCAGCGGGCACGGTCGATCAGGCCCTGCGGGTGCTCGACCCGAAAACCGATGGAAAAAGGCTTGGCTTCGACATACACGCCGCGCGCATGCAGCATGGCAAAGGTGTCGCGCGAACTGTGGCCCAGCGCCAGCACCACCTGGTCGGCACGCAACTCGTGCGTCTGTCCGGTCGCCTGGTCGAGCACCGTGAGGCCGCGAATATGCTTGTTTGCAGGGCCGCCCTCGATCAGCACGTCGGTCACGCGCTGCTGAAAGCGGATCTCGCCGCCCAGCGCGATGATCTGCTCGCGCAGGTTCTCGACCACCTTGACCAGCTTGAAGGTGCCGATGTGCGGATGGGCTTCGTAAAGAATGTCAGCGGGCGCGCCGGCCTTGACGAACTCGTTCATCACCTTGCGGCCCAGGTGGCGCGGATCCTTGATCTGGCTGTAGAGCTTGCCGTCCGAGAAGGTGCCCGCGCCGCCTTCGCCGAACTGCACGTTGGATTCGGGATTCAGCACGTTTTTGCGCCACAGGCCCCAGGTGTCTTTGGTGCGTTCGCGCACGGTTTTGCCACGCTCCAGCACGATGGGCCTGAAGCCCATTTGCGCCAGCACCAGCGCCGCAAACATGCCGCAGGGGCCAAAACCCACGACGACCGGGCGCAGCGCCAGGCCAGCCGGTGCCGTGCCGACCGGGTGGTAGGCCATGTCGGGCGTGGCAAAGATGTGCGGGTCGCCGGCATGCCGGGCCAGCAGTACTGCTTCCAGCGCGGCGCTGGCCAGCGTCACATCGAGGATATAGACCTGCATGATCTCGGCCTTGCGCGCATCGAAGCTGCGCTTGAAGACGGAAAAGCTCGTCAGATCGCCGGGCGTGATGTGCAGGGTTTGAAGAAGAGCGTCTTGCAGCGCGTTGTCGGCGTGCGCGAGCGGGAGTTTGATTTCGGTCAGTCTCAGCATGGTTGTCCGGTTCGTGGCTTGTGGTTATCAAGCAGGAGCGGCAATTTTAAAGGCTTGCGCATCGCCTGCCGCCGGGCACTCAACCCGGCGGCAGGAGAACAGGCCGACGGGCTTCAGGCCGGGAAAAAGCCTTCGACCGACAGGTAACGCTCGCCGGTGTCGTAGTTGAAGCCCAGCACGCGGCTGCCCGCTGGCAGTTCGGCCAGCTTCTGCGCAATCGCCGCCAGCGTCGCGCCTGACGAAATGCCGACCAGCATGCCTTCTTCGCTGGCGCTGCGGCGCGCCATTTCGCGGGCCGGTTCGGCATCGACCTGGATCACGCCGTCGAGCAGGCCGGTGTCGAGGTTTTTCGGAATGAAGCCGGCGCCGATGCCCTGGATGGGGTGCGGAGCCGGGGCGCCGCCCGAGATGACCGGCGAGGCGGCCGGCTCGACCGCAAACACCTTGAGTTGCGGCCATGCGGCCTTGAGCACCCGGGCGCAGCCCGTCAGGTGGCCGCCGGTGCCGACGCCGGTGATCAACACGTCCAGCCCATCCGGGAAATCAGCCAGGATTTCCTGCGCCGTGGTGCGCACATGCACATCAATGTTGGCCGGGTTCTCGAACTGCTGCGGCATCCAGCTGCCGGGCGTGGCTTCGATGAGTTCCTGGGCGCGGGCAATCGCGCCTTTCATGCCGTTGGCGCGCGGCGTCAGATCAAAACTGGCGCCGTAAGCCAGCATCAGGCGGCGGCGCTCGACGCTCATGCTGTCGGGCATGACCAGCACCAGCTTGTAGCCCTTGACCGCCGCGACCATCGCCAGACCGATGCCGGTGTTGCCCGAAGTCGGCTCGATGATCGTGCCGCCGGGCTTGAGCGCACCGGACTTTTCGGCATCCTCGACCATGGACAGCGCAATACGGTCCTTGATCGAGCCGCCCGGATTGGCGCGTTCGGACTTGATCCAGACCTGCGCATCGGGGCCGAACAGGCGGTTGATGCGGACATGGGGCGTGTTGCCAATGGTGGCGAGGATGCTGTCGGCTTTCATGGGGCTCCTTGGGCGGTTGGGGGTGTTTTTAGCGCATTGTGGCGCACTGCCATAATAGAGGTGTGAAGCCTGCCAGACCGCCGCTGGTGCAATTTCCGAAAGGAAGCACTGGAGGAACGTCCGGACTGCACAGGACAGCGTAGGAGGTAATACCTCTCCACCGTGAGGTGAGGATCAGAGCAACAGAGACGAGCCGCTTCAGTGCGGGTGAAACGGGCAATCTCTACGCGCAGCAACACCAAATAGGCCAGCGTTGACGTGGTTCCGCGGAGCTGGCGGGTAGGTGGCACCGAGCCGGGCAGGCGACTCCCGGCCCAGATTAATGGCGGTCACACCGGATCATCGCAAGGTGATCCGGCGCACAAAATCCGGCTTATCGGCGGGCTTCACACTTTATTTTTGACTTTTCCGCTCAGCGGCTGCCCAGCAGCGAACGGCCCAGGGCAAACACCGAATTCGGCGCCGTGGTGTAGACCGGTTTGGTCTTGGGCGCGCTGTACACGCCGCGCTTGGCCGGCCTGGCCTCGATTTTCACGCCCTTGGCGCGCTGCTCGCTGGCCAGGTGGCGCAGGCTGATCGACTGCATGTGCTCGACCATCTTGGCGTTCAGCGCCGCCCACAGTTCCTGCGTCATCCATTCGCCCGAGCCTGCCTGCTCGGGAAACGCCTTTTCTCCCTTGCCCGGTGCGTGGGGGTGGACCTCGATGGCGCCAATGATGTCGGCCACTGAAATGCTCTCGCTGGCCCGGCTCAGCGAATAGCCGCCGCCCGGGCCACGGGTGCTTTCGACCAGTCCGCTCTGGCGCAACCGGCTGAACAGCTGCTCCAGGTAGGACACTGAAATCTTGTGGCGCATGCCGATATCGGCCAGCGAAATCGGGCCGGCGTTGCCCTGCAGGGCAATATCGATCATGGCGGTCACCGCAAAACGGCTTTTGGTGCTCAGGCGCATGTAGGTTCTCCTTTAAACATCAAAAAAATGACGTAGTGAGGTGCACTATAGGAAGGTTTTTACTTCGTGTAAATTCGTATTTAGAACGATTTCATTTCGAAAATTACGAACTATTCGACGACTCGGCAGTCATTGACTGGAAACTCTGAATGGAAACTCCATCGTGAACTTCAAGCACCTGCATTATTTCTGGGTCACCGCCAAGGCCGGTGGCATTGTGCGCGCGGGCGAGCAGTTGCACACCACGCCGCAGACACTGTCCGGGCAGATCAAGCTGCTCGAAGCCTGGCTGGGGCGCCAGCTGTTTCGCAAGAGCGGACGCCAGCTGGAGCTGACCGACGAGGGCCGGCTGGCGCTGGGCTATGCCGACCAGATCTTCACCCTCGGGGCCGAAATGGAGACGGCGCTGCGGCAGGCCAGCGGAGGCCAGAGAACGCTGGACTTCCGGGTCGGCGTGGCCGATTCGGTGGCCAAGTCGGTGGTTTACCGGCTGCTGGAGCCTGCCCTGTCGATTCGCGAGCCGGTGCGCCTGATCTGCAGCGAAGGCAAGTTTCCCGATTTGCTGGCCCAGCTGGCGCTGCACCGGCTGGACCTGGTGATGGCCGACGAACCGATGTCGGGCCGCGTCAGCATCAAGGCCTTCAACCACCCGCTGGGCAGCACGCCCATGAGTTTTTTCTGCACGCCGGCACTCAAGGTATCGCTCAAGGGCGATTTTCCGCAGTGCCTGAACGATGCGCCCCTGCTGATCCAGGGCGCGGCTTCCTCGGTGCGCAAGCAGCTCGACAGCTGGTTCACCAAACACCAGATCCACCCGCGCGTCATTGGCGAGTTTGACGATGGCGCGCTGATGAAGGCCTTTGGGCGCGAGGGGCGGGGCATCTTCATGTCGGCCAGCGTGCTGGAGGCCGAGACGGTCACGCAATATGGGGTCGAGATGATCGGCCGCACCGACGAGATGGTCGAGGATTTCTTTGCGGTGTCCATCGAGCGGCGCATCACGCATCCGTGCGTGGCCGCCATCACCCAGTCGGCGCGCGGGCAGTTGCTTCACGGCCTGAGCCGCAGAAGCGCCTGATTTTTAGCGCATCACCCGCGCCGGGCAGATGTGCTTGCCGTGCTTTGCGGTTTTATTTGGAAGCGGCGGCAGCGGGCGCTGGCGCTGCGGCAGGGGGCGCGCCGAAATACTGGGTGTAAATCTTGGTGTAAGTGCCGTCTTCGCGGATGCCGGCCAGGCCCTTGTTGATTTTTTCCAGCAATTCGGCATTCCCTTTCTTGACCGCGATGCCGTACTGCTCGGCGGCAAACGTGCTGTCGGCGATGGTCTTGAACTTCGAGCCGGGATTGTTGGCGACATAGTGGACGACGACGCCGTTGTCGGCCACCACGGCATCGACGCCGCCGCCTTCCATTTCCTTCAGCGCCAGCGGCGTGGACTCGAAACGCTTGACGTTGGGGCTGTCCTTGCCTTGCAGCTTGGTGATGACCTCATCGCCGGTCGTGCCGTTTTGCACGCCGACCTTGAGCTTTTTCAGGTCGTCAAACCTGGCGATCTTCGAGTCGCTTTTCACCGCGATCAGTTGCTGCGCATCGAAATAGGGCGCTGAAAAGTCCAGCGTCTGCTTGCGCTCGGGCGTGATCGTGATGGCCGAGACCAGCAGGTCGCGGTCGCCCTGCGCGACCGAATTGAAGATGCCTTCCCAGGGCGTGTTCACGAACTTCACTTCAATGCCGGCTTTCTGGGCGGCTGCCTTGACCACGTCAATGTCAAAGCCGACGATCTCGCCTTTTTCGTTTTGCGATTCAAAAGGCGCGTAGGCGGCGTCGGTGCCGACCACATAAACCTTGACGGCGGCGGCCGGGGGCGTTGCTGCAGGCGCGGTGGCGGCGGGGGCTGCCGGCTCCTGCTTGCCGCAGGCTGCCAGCACCAGTCCGGCCAGCAGGACGCTGGTGGTTTTGAGAAAGTGTCGCGTCGTGATCGTTGGCATGGAGCATCCCGTAAAAGTTAAGTAGCAGTCGCCCCGTCAGCCCGAACCCTCAAGTGGCAGAACGACTAAAGAAAAGTATAAGGCTCTACCGGCAAGCAATTGTTGCGCCTGCGCTGGCTTCAGGCCTTACGCAACGTGCTGTAGCGCCTCGATCCGGTCCACATGCGCCTGCAGCGAGCGCAGGGCGATGGGCCACAGGCGCGGGTCGGTGTCGTCATAGGCCAGCGCCACCCAGTCCTGCAGCGTGCCGCCGGGCCTGGCCTGCATGGCCGCCGCCACCCTGGCTTCGCGCTTGAGGCGGTGCGCCCTGAGCTGGGCAATCGCCTGCGGGGCCTCGCCCAGCACATGGCCGTGCGCCGGCAGGATGAAGTCGATCTCGTGCTCGTCGCAGGCGCGGCTCAGCCGGTCCAGCGAATCGAGGTAAGCGCTCATCTCGCCGTCGGGCGGGTTGATGATGGTGGTGCTGCCGTTGAGGATGTGGTCGCCCGAAAACAGCAGGCCGTCCTCGACCAGCACCAGGCAGACATGGTTGGCAGCATGGCCGGGGGTGAAAATCACCTTCAAAGTGTGTATTTGCGCTTGATGGGTAAGCGTGAGTAGCTCCTGATTTAATAGCGAGCGGTCGGGAACGAATCGGGAATCGGCGCGTGCGGTAGCGGCCGAAGGCAGGCCCAGAATCGGCGGACTGTGCGCGCACAGCGCCTGCAGCGGCCGGGCGCCCGGTGAATGGTCGGGATGCGAATGCGTGCAGACGATGGCCTCGATGCGCCCGCCGGTCGCTTCAAACAGGCGCCCGATGTGTACTGCATCGCTTGGTCCCGGATCAATCACGATGTAGCCGGTGTCCGCCGTGCCGACGATGTAGCTGTTGGTGCCCGGGCCGGTCATCATTCCGGGGTTGGGCGCGGTCAGGCGCATGACGTTTTTCAGCAGCGCCACGGGTTGTTCGGATTGCCAGTCGAGCGAATGCACGATCTGGCCGTCGGGGCTGGTCAGCGCCAGTTCGCCGTAGGGCGAGTCGTGCTCCATGTAGCGCGCGTCCTGGCCGCCCAGCAGGCCGGCGCGCGGGCACGAAATCCACAACGGCTTTTCATGCGTGCAGGCCGTCAGCACCGCCTCGACGCTGGCGTATTTCTGTAGCCGCTCCAGCGTGCGCAGGGTCGGGAAGATCATGAAAAAATTGCCCGCCTCGTGCCGCGCCAGCGCATCGGCCGGGCGCACCCAGACGGGCTCGAACTGCTCGCTTTCGTCGGCCACGGGCGTCTGGCCTTCGGGCATGCGGGCGACCAGGAAGGGAACGTCGAAGCGGCGCGGCAAATCGCGGTCGGTGATCCAGTGGGCCAGCGTGAAGACATCTGCGCCTGCCAGCATGAGGCCGCGCGCCCGGCACTGCGCGGCGAACGGGGCCTGGCGGTCCAGCGCCGCAATGTCGTCGGTGGTGACATGGCGGCCATCGGCATGGCGCGCCAGCAGCACGCCGAGTTCTTCAAAACTTTCGCGGATGGCGGCGATGGCCTGGGTCAGCTGCAGGTCGCCTTGGGCGGCCCGGCGCGTGGACTGCGCGTGGGCTTGCGCGTCGGCGGCGTCAATGCCGCCGCCGGGAAAGACGTAGGCGCCGGGCGCAAAGCTGGCCGTCATGGAGCGCCGGGTCATCAGCACTTCAATGCCTTCGGCGGTGTCGCGCAGCAGCAGCACGGTGGCGGCGGGGCGGGTGGGTGCGGGCTCGCGCTGGGTGTAAAGGAGTTGGGAGGTTCTTGGCATTTCCTGATTTTGCAGCGAAACGCACGAATGGCGCGTGGCCACCCGAAACCCCGCCCGCACAGGCCAGGCGCAGCGATTCCGGCATTCGCCTAACGCCGCGCCGCTTGCCTGCGCCGGGTCTTCAGGCGGTCAATGCCTTCATTTCCGCATACAGGTCGGCCTTGCCTTCAAAGCCGATGCCGGGCAGCGGCGGCAGCGTCACGTAGCCGTTTTCCACCTTCACGCCGTCGGGGAAACCGCCGTAGGGCTGGAACAGGTCGGGGTAGGACTCGTTGCCGCCCAGGCCAAGTCCGGCGGCAATCGCCAGCGACATCTGGTGCCCGCCGTGCGGAACGCAGCGGCTGGGCGACCAGCCGTATTCTTTCAGCATGTCCAGCGTGCGCAGGTACTCGACCAGGCCGTAGCTCAGCGCGCAGTCAAACTGCAGCCAGTCGCGGTCCTTGTGCATGCCGCCGTAGCGGATCAGGTTGCGCGCGTCCTGCATCGAAAACAGGTTTTCGCCGGTCGCCATCGGGCCGGTATAGCTCTCGCCCAGCCGGGCCTGCAGCTCGTAGTCCAGCGGGTCGCCGGCTTCCTCGTACCAGAACAGCGGGTACTGCGCCATCGCCTTGCCGTAGGCAACCGCTGTCGCCAGGTCGAAGCGGCCGTTGGCATCGACCGCCAGCTGCTGGCCGGGCTTGAGCATGCCCAGCACGGCTTCGATGCGCTGCTGGTCTTCGGCCAGGCTGGCGCCGCCGATTTTCATCTTCACCACGGTGTAGCCCCGGTCCAGGTAGCTCTGCATCTCGTCCAGCAGGCCCTGAATGCCCTTGCCGGGGTGGTAGTAGCCGCCAGCGGCATAGACAAACACCTTCGGATTGGCGACGCCGTTGCCGTAGCGCTGCGCCAGCATGTCGTGCAGCGGTAGCCCGGCGATCTTGGCCGTGGCGTCCCACACCGCCATGTCGAGCGTGCCGACCGCCACCGAGCGCTCGCCGTGCCCGCCCGGTTTTTCGTTGGACATCATGCAGGCCCAGATCTTGTGCGGGTCGAGGTTGTTGCCGGTCTCATCGAGCAAGGTCGAGGGCTCGGCCTCAAGCACGCGCGGACGAAAGCGTTCCCGGATCAGCTGGCCCTGCCCGTAGCGGCCGTTGGAGTTGAAGCCGTAGCCGATGACCGGCTTGCCGTCGCGCACCACATCGGTCACGACCGCGACCAGGCTGAGCGTCATCTTGGAGAAGTCGATGTAGGCGTTGCGGATGTCCGACTTGATGGGACGCGTGGATTCGATGATGTCGATGATTTTCATGGTGTGTGGGTTCAAGGTAGAAAGGGTTAGCGGGACAGCGACGAGCCGCCGCAGATCTGGATGTCCTGGCCGGTGATGGCGGCGGCCATGGGCGACAGCAGGTAGAGCACCAGCCCGGCGACTTCTTCGGGCAGGATCAGGCGGCCGATGGGTGGCAGCTTGGGCGCGGTGGCAGAGCGCGCCGGGTTCTGCGCCATGGCGGTCTGGGTGGCTGCTGGCGACACCACGTTGACCGTGACGCCGCGCGGCGCGAGTTCGGCCGCCCAGCTGCGCGCCAGGGCAATCAGCGCCGCCTTGGTCGCGGCATACTGGCCGCGCCCGGCCATGCCCTGTGCCACGCGGCTGCCGATGAAGACGATGCGGCCTGCGCCTTTTTCCGCCATCGGGCCGGCCAGCGCATCTGCCAGGCGCGAGGCCGCATCGACATGCAGGCGCCACATCAGCTCGCCGGCCCCAGGGTCCAGGCTGCCCAGGGCGCCCAGGCGCAGCAGGCCGGCGGCATGCACCAGGGCATCCACGCCGTGCAGGCTGGCGGCGGCGGCATCAAGGCTGCCGGCGTCCGCCAGGTCCACCCGCACGGGCTGGAAGCGCGGGTCTTCGATGGCCGGCGCCGACAGGTCCAGTCCCGTCACGGCCCAGCCTGTATCGATGAGCGCCTGCGCAATCGCCTTGCCGATGCCCGAGCTGCTGCCGGTCACGACCGCATGGCGGGCGCTGGTGGCTTCATTCGCCACGGATGCCTCCGTCGGCAATGATCTTCATCGAGCGCGCCGTGTCCTCGCGCTGGAAGCGTGCAAAGTCGTCGATGCTGCCGGGCGACAGCAACAGGCCTTGCTGGACCAGCTTGTCGCGCATGTCGGTGGCCAGCGCCTTGTTGACCTCTGCATTGAGCTTGCTTGCCACGTCGGCCGGCAGTTTCGCCGGACCCCAGAGGCCGTACCAGCTGTAGAACTCGTAGCCGGGAATGGTTTCGCCCACGGTCGGCACGTCGGGCAGGGTGGGGACGCGCGCCTTGGAGGTCACGGCAATCACCTTGAGCATGCCGCCCTTGTAATACTGCATCGAGCCCAGGATGGGATCGACAAAGCCGTCGATCTGCCCGCCGATCAGGTCCTGGTAGGCCGGGCCTGAGCCTTTGTACGGAACGATCAGGTAGCTCACGCCGCCCGCGCGCTTGAGCAGTTCGGTGGACAGGTGGCCGGCGGACGCGTTGGAGCCGATCGCAAAGCTGAGCTTGCCCGGATTGGCCTTGGCGTAAGCCAGCAGGCCCTTGATGTCCGTGACGGGCAGGTTCTTGTTGATGGAGACCGCCAGCGGCGCCTTGGCCACCAGGGCGATGGGCTGGAAGTCTTTGGCCGCGTCGTAGGGCGGGGTTTTTAGCAGCAGCGTCGAGGTGGTCAGGGTCGAGGCATTGAACAGCAGCGTGTAGCCATCGGCCGCCGCCTTGGCCACCGCATCGGCGCCAATCGTTCCGTTGCCGCCGGCGCGGTTCTCGACCACGAAGGGCTGGCCCAGCTGCTCGCTGAGCTTTTGCGCCAGCTGGCGGCCCACGGTGTCCAGCGTGCCGCCGGGCGGAAACGGAATGATCATGCGCACCGGCTTGGTGGGGTAGCTTTGCGCCAGGGCATTCGAAGCCACGCCCGTCAAGCCGGCGAAAGCCACGGCGAGCGCCAGGCCCAGGCCATGTCGAATGAGGTGTTTGCGTTGCATTTTTTTGTCTCCTTGGGGGAATGCGTTGATCAGCGCGACACGCCGGCGGCGTTGACGGCGCGCTGGATTTCGGCCTCTTCCTGCGCCGACGGCCGGTGCGTTGGCGCGCGCACGAAGTCGTGCTCGATGACGCCGGCGCATTTCATGGCGGTTTTCATGCGCGCATGGGCTTCGCCGGTGGGCTCGCCCGCGCCATAGACGGCTTCCTTCAGCGGGTTGATGACTTGCTGGATGCGCATGGCTTCATGCAGGTCGCCTTTTTGCACGGCGGCGTACAGGTCGATGATGAGCTGGGGAATGAAGCTGGCAAACCCGACCAGCGCGCCGTCCACGCCCTGCACCATCGAGGCCAGCAGGTATTCGTCGTGGCAGGTCAGGATGGCCTTGCTGGCGTCGGCCTCGCGGATGGCCTTGAGGTCGCGGGCGTATTTGCTCATCTCGCGCTGGCCGACCTTGAAGGCCTGGACATAGGGCAGGCGCGCCAGGTCGGCCAGCAGTTCCGAGGAATAGGAGGCCTTGCTGTAGGCCGGATAGACGTGGCAGACCAGGTCGAGCTTTGACGCTTGCCAGATGGTCTCGAAGTAGGCCAGCGCGTGGTCGGCGTGAAAGCCAAAGCGCAGCCAGTGGTGGGGCGGCATCACGTCGAGCGCCGCCGCGCCGGCCTCCTTGGCCATGCGGGCATGCTCTGCGGCTTCGGCCAGGCCTTCGCAGACGATGGAAGAAATCACCGGCAGCCGGCCCTTGAGCTCGTCGGCCACGATGCGCGTCACTTCGGCGCGCTCCAGCGGCATGAGCGAAAACACCTCGCCGGTGTGGCCGTTGGTCATGATTGCGACCACGCCCTTGTGGCCCGCCAGCCAGGACGCCAGGCGGCGCAGGGCCGGCTCGTCGATGCGGCCATCGGCCGTGAAGGTGCAGGCGATGGCGGGAATGATGCCGCGATAGTTTGCGATGGTAGGCATGTTTGAAGTCTCCTTGTGGGTGAATGAATGGGGCCAATCATCGGCAGCGACCGGCTTGGCGTCCAATACTCGAATCGCATACAACTATTCAAAGGAGACTGAACGATGGGGCCTGTCAACCGACCGCTTGACCTGGAATGGCTGGAGGATTTCCTCGCGCTGGCCGAAAGCGGCAATTTCTCGCGTGCCGCGCAGGCGCGCGCCATCGCCCAGCCGGCGTTCAGCCGCCACATCCGCGCGCTCGAAGAATGGGCCGGCGTCGAGTTGATCGACCGCGCCCGGCATCCGGCGGCGCCCACGCCGGCGGGCGAGGTGTTCGTGGTCACGGCGCGCGATGTGGTGCTGCGGCTGCTGCAGGCCCGCACCCGCGCCCACGAGGCGCACGAGCAGGCCAGCCGCAGCCTGCAGTTCGCGGCCACGCATGTGCTGTCGCTGGCTTTTTTCCCGCGATGGCTGCAGCAGGTCGAGCAGCAAGTGCAGCTCGGTCCCATCCACATGGTGTCGGACAGCTACCAGGCCTGTGAAGAACTCATGCTGCAGCGCCGCGTGCAGTTTTTGCTGTGCTACGGCCACGCGGCCGTCAAGACCCGGCTGTTGCCGCCCGAGTTTGAATTTGCCTGCGTCGGCGAGGACCGGTTGGTGCCGGTGAGCGCGCCCGATGCCGACGGCCAGCCGCAGCATCAGATTGATGGCGACGCCCATGAACCCTTGCCGGTGCTGGCCTACAGCGAGGCGTCGGGGCTGGGCCAGATCATGCGCGACCGGATGCCGGGGGCGTTCGATGCGCAGCGCTTCAAGCCGGTGATGACCTCGCACCACGCCGTGCTGCTCAAGACCATGGTGCTTGAAGGGCGCGGCGTTGCCTGGCTGCCGCACAGCCTGGTGAGCGCCGAGATGGCCGACAAGCGCTTGACGAGTGCGGCTGGCCCCGAATGGAGCGTGCCGCTGGAAGTCCGGCTTTTTCGCGCGACCGACGCACTGGCGCCGACGGCCGAAGCGGTCTGGACGCAGGCGGCTGCGGGGCGGGCCGGGCCAAAAAATCCCTGAGCCTTGCCGGGCGCGGCCGGCGTGTTGGCGTCTTGCCACGAAGCGCATGTTCACAGCGCTGCAGTGGGCTGGGCGCAGCAGATAATGCCTTTTATGCGAATCCGATTTACCAAAATGCAGGGCGCGGGCAACGATTTCGTGATGCTCGACGAAACCCGTGGCCCGCTGGGCTTGAGCCCCGCCCACTACCGTTTCCTGGCCGACCGCCACTTTGGCGTTGGCGCCGACCAGATACTGACGGTGCGGCCTTCGCCGGCCGAAGGCATCGACTTTGAATACGTGATCCACAACGCCGACGGCGGCGAGGTCGAGCAGTGCGGCAACGGCGCGCGCTGCTTTGTGCGCTTCGTTCGCGAGCAGGGCCTGACCACCAAGGACGCGGTGAAGGTCAAGACCCTGGCCGGCATCATCGAGCCGCGCATGCAGCCCGACGGCCGCGTGACGGTCAACATGGGCGCGCCGGTGTTTGAACTGGAGCGCATCCCGTTCAACCCCGCCGGCTTGACGCCCCAGACCGCCGGTTCATGGCAAAAATGGCCTCTTGCGCTTGATGGGTATGCGCAGAATGCTCCTGTTTTCGTAGCGGTCGTGTCGATGGGAAATCCGCATGCGGTGCAACTGGTGGACGATGTCGATACTGCCCCGGTTCTTGAGGCCGGTCCGCTGATCGAGCACCATCCGTCGTTTCCCAAGCGCGTGAACGCCGGCTTCATGCAGGTCGTCAGTCGCGGCCAGATACGCCTGCGGGTGTACGAGCGCGGCGCCGGCGAGACGCTGGCCTGCGGCACGGGCGCCTGCGCGGCGGTGGTGGCCGGCATCCGGCTGGGCCTGCTCGATGCGCGGGTCGATGTGCTGACGCGCGGCGGCCAGCTGACGATTGAATGGGCTGGCACGCTTGATGCTCCGGTGATGATGACCGGACCGGCAACGACCGTGTTTGAGTCAGAGATTGAAGTTCCCGACACGCCGTAACCTTTTGCGGGTTTCGTTGATGGGGGAATGCAGACTAAAAAAATGGAGACAAGGCCACCATGAATTCCGTCCAACACCCGATCACCGAAGACGATATTGCCGGCTTCCTGGCCAGCACGCCTGACTTCTTCGAGCGCCATGCCGAGCTGCTGGCTTCGGTGCAACTCTGCAGCGGCCACGGCAGCCGCGCCATCAGCCTGCAGGAGCGCCAGGCCGCTTTGTTGCGCGAGAAGATCAAGAGGCTGGAGACGCAGGTGGTCGAGATGATCCGCAACGGCCAGGACAACCTGGTGATTGCCGGCAAGATGCATGCGTGGACCGGCAAGCTGCTGCAGGCGGTGCAGGCGCGCGACGTGCCCGATGCCATCGTGCAGGGCCTGGCCGGCGAGCTGCAGATTCCGCAGGCCGCCCTCAGGGTCTGGGGCGTGGATGATGCTTACGCCGGCGAAAGTTTTGCGGCGCATGTCAGCCCGGACGCGCAGACGTTCGCGGCTTCCCTGAGCGCCCCTTATTGCGGCGCCAATGCCGGTTTTGAAGCCGCCGGCTGGCTGCCTGACGCCGCGCAGGCGCAGTCGCTGGCGCTGATTCCCCTGCGCGCTGGCACCGATGCGCCGGTGTCCGGCCTCCTGGTTCTGGCCTCGCCCGATGCCCGGCGCTTTCACGGCGGCATGGGCACCGAATTCCTCGAACGCCTGGGCGAGATGGCCGGCGCGGCGCTGTCGCGCCTGCGTGTACCTGGCTCCGTGGCGGCAGGTTGAAGCGCCTGATGAAACCCCTATCGCCCGCGCAAGACATTGCGCCCGAAGACGCGGACCCGCTGGTCACACGCTACCTGGAATACGTCCGGGTCGAAAAGCGGCTGGCCCAGCGCACCGTCGAGCTGTACACGGCCGACCTGGAAAAACTGCAGGCGAATGCGCGCAAGGCGGGCGTGGCGCTGACGGACGTGAAGCACACGCACCTGCGGCGCTGGGTGGCGCAGATGCACAGCGGCGGGCGCAGCGGACGCGGCATTGCGCTGATCTTGTCGGGCTGGCGCGGCTTTTACACCTGGCTGGGCCGCGAAGGCCTGGTGCCCGGCAACCCGGTGCAGGACGTGCGCTCGCCCAAGGTCGCCAAGCCGCTGCCCAAGGCCCTGAGCGTCGATGAAGCGGTGCAGCTGGCCAGCTTCGAGCTTGAGCCCACGGACGGCGACCCTTTCCTCGAAGCGCGCGACCAGTGCATCACCGAGTTGCTCTACGGCTGCGGCCTGCGCATCAGCGAGCTGGTCGGCCTGGATGCGCAGGCCAGCGCCAAGGCGCGCGGCTGGATCGACATGGAAGGCGGCGATGCGCATGTGCTTGGCAAGGGCGAGAAGCGGCGAAGCGTGCCGGTCGGCAAGGCTGCCCTGCAGTCGCTGCACAAGTGGATCGAGGCGCGCAGCCTGTGGGCGCGGCCCGGCGCTGAAGGCGGCGAGGCGCTGTTCATCAACCAGCGCGGCAGCCGGCTCACGCCGCAGCACATCCGCGTGCGCCTGAAGCAGCGCTCGCAGCAGGCTGGCCTCGCCACGCCGGTGCATCCGCACATGCTGCGCCACTCGTTCGCCAGCCATGTGCTGCAGTCCAGCGGCGACCTGCGCGCGGTGCAGGAGTTGCTGGGCCACGCCAGCATCACGACCACGCAGGCCTACACGCGGCTCGATTTCCAGCATCTGGCCAAGATTTACGACGCCGCGCATCCGAGGGCGATGTCGGATGGTGCAGGCGCTAAGGCCAAGGCGCCGCCAGAGCTTCCAGACCCGCGCAGCCCGAAGTAGCCCGGTCCGCCCTTGCCCCCGGCGGGCGGCGGGCACGCAGCCGCGACAATAGCGCCATGAACATAATTCGACTGAAAGACGGCAGGGAACGCTCTTTGCTGCGCCGCCACCCCTGGGTTTTTGATGGCGCCATCGCCAGCGGCGGCGGGGATTCCGGTGAAACGGTGCGCATTGAAAGCCACGCCGGCCAGTTCCTGGGCTGGGCCGCGTTCAGCCCGAGTTCCAAAATCCGCGCCCGGGTCTGGAGCTTCAACGAGGCGCAGCGCATTGATGCTTCTTTTTTCATAGCACGTATCGCACAGGCCATCAGCGCAAGAAGCCTTTTTGATATCAAAAGCGATGGATTGCGCCTGGTCCACGGCGAATCCGACGGCCTGCCCGGCCTGGTCGTTGACCGCTACGGCGACACGCTGGTGGCGCAGTTCTCCAGCTGCGGCACGGAGAAATGGAAGCAAGTCATCGTCGAGGCGCTGCTGGCGCAAACCGGCCTGACGCGCCTTTACGAACGTTCGGACGCCAGCGTGCGCACGCTCGAAGGCCTGCCCGAAGCCACCGGCTGGCTGGCTGGATCAGGCGACACCGGCATCACCATCACCGAGCACGACTGGAAACTGAGCCTGGATGTCGCCGAAGGCCACAAGACCGGCTTTTACCTCGACCAGCGCGACAGCCGGCAGAAGTTTTCCGCCTACGCGCGCCGGCTTCGGTTCAAGGACGTGCTGAATTGCTACTGCTACACCGGCGGCTTCACGGTGGCGGCGCTGGCCGGCGGCGCGGAACACGTCACGTCGATTGACTCGTCCGGCCCGGCCATCGAGCGCGCCAAAGCCAACGTCGCCCTGAACGGTTTCGACGCCGGCCGCACCACGATGCTTGATGCCGACGTGAATGCCATGTTGCGCCAGTATGTGAAGGACGGCCGGACTTTCGACGCCATCGTGCTCGACCCGCCCAAGTTCGCGCCGACCGTCACGCATGCCGAGCGGGCCGCCCGCGCCTATAAGGACATCAACCGGCTGGCGCTGTCCCTCCTGGCGCCCGGCGGCGTGCTGTTCACCTACTCGTGCTCGGGCGGCATCAGCGCCGACCTGTTCCACAAGATCGTCGCCTCGGCCGGCACCGACGCGGGTGTGGACGCCTTCATTTGCGAACGCATGGGCGGCGCGCCCGACCATCCGATGACGGTCGCTTTTCCGGAAGGCGAGTACCTCAAGGGGCTGGTGCTGGTCAAAAGGCCTTCAAACTAGCTTTTCAATGGTCAAATCGGCATTTTGCGCACAGCAGGCGGGCGCAGGCAGCTATATAAATCATAGCAAGCATGGATGCCTTTGCCTCACTTGCACAGCCGGGCCGGCATTGACCACACGATCCTTCGGGGTCTTGAAGGGAAGGCTAAAGTCCCCATCTTGCTTGTTTCGCCTGGCGCGCAGTTGGTTGCAGATTTTTCCAGTTCCCACGTTTTTTTAGATTAGGTAAATACCATGAGCTTGATTCCCGTCACCATCCTCACCGGCTTTCTGGGTTCGGGCAAAACCACGCTCTTGAAGCGCATCCTGACCGAGGCCCACGGCCAGAAGATTGCCATCATCGAGAACGAGTTTGGCGAGGAAAACATCGACAACGAAATCCTGGTCAATGACACGCAGGAAAACATCATCCAGATGAACAACGGCTGTATTTGCTGCTCGATTCGCGAAGACCTGCGCGAAACGCTGCAACTGCTGGCCGCCAAGAAGCGCAAGGGCCTGCTGGCGTTTGACCGCGTGGTGATTGAAACCACCGGCCTGGCCGACCCCGGCCCGGTGGCGCAGACCTTTTTCATGGACGAGGAAATCGCCGAGCAGTATCTGCTCGACTCCATCCTGACGCTGGTCGATGCCAAGCATGCGCAAACCCAGCTCGATGACCGCCAGGAAGCGCGCCGCCAGATCGGTTTTGCCGACCAGATTTTCATCAGCAAGACCGACCTGGTGGCAGAGGACGAAGTGCAGGCGCTGATGCATCGCTTGAGGCACATGAACCCGCGCGCGCCGCAAAAAGCCGTGCATTTCGGCGAGGTGGCGATTGCCGACGTGTTTGACCTGCGCGGCTTCAACCTCAACGCCAAGCTCGACATCGACCCCGACTTCCTCAAGGCCGACGAGCCGCACGACCATGATCATCACGACCATGAACACGGCGAGCATTGCGACCATCCTTCGCATGCGGCGGAGCAGGGCAGCCACCATCACCATGACGACGATGTCAAAAGCTTTGTGTTCCGCTCCGACAAGCCTTTCAGCCCGGCCAAGCTCGAAGATTTCCTGGGCGCGGTGGTCAATATCTACGGCCCGCGCATGCTGCGCTACAAGGGCGTGCTGAACATGGAGGGCACCGAGCGCAAGGTGATTTTCCAGGGCGTGCACCAGCTCATGGGCAGCGATCTGGGGCCGGCCTGGGCAGAGGGCGAGAAAAAAACCAGCAAGATGGTGTTCATCGGCATCGACCTGCCGAAAGATATTTTCGTGCAGGGCCTGGAGCAGTGCCTGGTTTGAGGCAGACTGACGGGGTGTGAAGCCTGAATCCAGTGAAAAGGATGAAAAGAGCGAATGAAGGTGTCGATTCTCCCGGGATTATTTTTCAATTCAATGCTCCGGGCCAGCGAGCCGTTACAATCGCGCGCCGACCAAAATACCCGGAAAACCGAATCGGGAAGCCAGCCAGAGAAAGACCAGCTCACCCCATGGGCTGAACGCCGCGTTAAAGTGGCCTCATTGGCTGGATCGGCGCAGACACACCAGATCATCTGGCACCAGATAGGGCCTGAATGCCCGACGGCAATCAGGCAAAGAAGCGGTTTGGAACATTACCCCGGGCCGCTTCCCAGAGGAGAGACTCAGTGAACACCCCAGAGAAGAAAATCAAGACGTCTGCACCGACCACCCCGGTCAAGCCAGCAGCCAGCGCTGTCGCCAAGCCGGCAGCGAAAGACGGCAAGACCGTCAGGTCCGTCCTCACGGTGCCGGTTGCCGCGCCTGTGCGCATGGACTCCGCGCCCTTGAAACCCGGCCGCAGAAGTTCGGCCCGTACCGCCATCCAGACTCCCACGCCCGCACCGATGGTGCCCACCCATGCGCCCGACGCAGCCAAAGCCAGCTACTCCACCATGACTGAACGCGTAATTGCGCCGCCCGTCCACGCGGCCGCTCCCAAGGATCCTCAACTTGCCGACAACTGGAAAACCAAGCCGGCCAACCAGTTGAGCGACCAGGAAATCAAGGCGATGCCTGATTCCGAGTACATGAACGAAGTCCAGCTGGCTTTTTTCCGCCACAGGCTGTCGGTGCTCAAGCAGGAAATCCACAACAGCGCCGGCCAGACCACCGAGCACCTGCGCGAAGATGCTGCCATCGTTCCAGATCCTGCAGACCGTGCCACGATTGAAGAAGAGCATGCGCTTGAACTACGTACCCGCGACCGCGAACGCAAGCTGCTCAAGAAAATCGAGCAATCGATTGCCCGCATCGATTCGGGCGACTATGGCTACTGCGACGAAACCGGCGAAGCCATCGGTGTCGGCCGCCTGATTGCCCGCCCAACGGCCAATCTGTCGCTCGAAGCGCAGCAGCGGCGTGAACTCAAGCAAAAAATGTTCGGCGACTGAAGCTGTAATTCCAGCGTCCTCTTTTTTACTTCCCAACATGTCCAAAGACGATACCGCTTCAGGCTTGTTGTCCAAGCTGGTCAAGTTTGTCCGCAATCCGGCCACCAACTGGACGGAACTCGATTCCGTTGACGGCAACAAGGACGACTCCGTCAACAAGCAATTGCTCAACGAGATGATCGAGCGCAAACGGCGCAACGATTTTGTGCGCAAGCGTGAATTCGACATGTTGCGAAAGTTGCGAAAGCTTGAAGCGCTGGCTGAAACCTCGCCAGACCTGGGCAGCACCCCCTCATTTTTCCAAAGCAGCCTCACCTCCCATGTGGACGACCGTGCATCGACGCTCAAGAAGATCGATGAGATCGAGGCGCAGATGTCGATGCAGTGGTGGAAAACCAAGAATCAGACCGCCTCAAGTGCCAAGACCGAGCCGGCGCCGTTGCACATCCCGAAAGAGCACGCGGAGCAGGCTCCACTGGACAGTCTGCAGCCTTTGGAGTATCAGCCGACGATGCCGGCTGGCGCAATGGATTTGGGACATCCTGCGGATCTGTCCGCGCAAGCCCCCTTGCTGGGCGATCTTCTGCAAGGCCTGTCTCAACAGCGCCCGTTCCAGGCAGCGGCGCCCAGTATTGACAAATCGCGGGAAAGCAGCACGGTGGACTTGATGGCTTCCATGAGTTCGGATCTCATGCCCCTTCTGGAACAGGAACATGAAGCGATCGTGCATGATGCCGAGCTTGAAGAAGCCGCCATCTTGTTTGCCAATGGCGATGACGCAGGCGCTGAAGCCGGTTTGCTGGAAATTCTGGCGCCTGGCGCCCTGCGCGCCAACCATGCCTATACCTGGCTGACGCTGTTTGACCTGTACCGCGCTACCGGGGAGCAGGACAAGTTCGAAGCGGCGGCGGTTGAATTCGCCGAACGCTTCAGCCGGTCGGCGCCTCAATGGTTTTCATTGCCCGAGATGGTCAAGGCGCTTGCCCAGCCTGCAGACCAGGAAAGTCAGGCAGACGCGTCTGCAGACTGGATTTGCCCTTCGTCATTGGGAATGCAGTCGGTCGGCGTACTGAATGCGGCTATTGGCCGTTCTGCCATGCCGTGGCGCCTGGACTGGAGCAACCTCAAGACGATTGAGGCTTCCGCCCTTGACCTCCTGCATAAATTATTCAGTGGCTGGGCGGCCCAGTCTGTGCAGTTGCGTTTCATGGGCGATGAACAACTGCGCGAAGTGCTGCTCAAGGCAACGCCTTCCGGTGAGCGCGGTACTGATCAGAAATGGTGGCTATTGCGCCTGGAAGTATTGCGCGTCATTCATCGGCCTGATGATTTTGAACTCGCGGCGCTTGATTTCTGCATCACCTACGAAGTGTCCCCGCCAGCATGGGAAATCGCTCAATGCGATTACAAATCACTCGATGAATATGGCGACGCCAGGGGCCGGGCCACCATTATCGGAGCGCCTACCAGCGAAACCGTCTATTCCAGCCTGCTGCAATTGGAGCCAGATTCCGTGCTGGATTTCCGTACCACCAGCCCCCCTGTCCGATTTTTGTCAGTGGACCTCTCCGGCCAGATTCAAGGCGATGCGGTTGCCGTGATGGACCGGCTGGAGGCTAGTCTGGTAGGTGCAGACAGAATGCAGATTTGCTGCGGCAAGCTGATCCGCGTCGATTTTTCTGCTGCCGGCATGCTGCTCAATTGGGTGGCTGCCCGGCAAGCCGAAAATCGGGTCGTTGAGTTTTCCGAAGTTAATCGACTGGTTGCCGCTTTTTTCAATGTGATTGGAATCATCGAGTACGCCAGGGTGGTGGCTCGCAACGACTGAGATGGATGGGCTGCCCGGCAGCATCAGATATTTTTTTGAATCCATTTTTGGCATGGTTTGCGGCTAAAAAATGTTAATCATTTGTTGCAAGTAAAACACTTTGTAGCGATTTTTGACCGAGAAAGCCCTTTTCGGATTTATTTTTCCTTGCTCCAAAATCATCGAACGGGGGTTTGCATCTCGACAGCGAGTAAAAAAGCATGTTCAAGCTTGCTGCTGTGACTGCATGCTACATTTTTGCTAGCTCCTGATGCTGGTGGCTCAAGGGCGCCAGGCAAGCTGTTTAGGCCGGTTTGCGATGCTGATATCCTCATCCTGAACCAGAAACGACCGACGTGATCAAAATGCGCAAAAGACCTGCTCGCATCGCCTTTTGACTGGTTTTCCTGTGCGCGACATTCTTCATGCTTAACTTTAGGTATTGACCTCAAGTAATTCATATTAAACAACTTTAGAACCCTGAGCAGCATTCACATACCCCTCTAAGTTATTGATTTCATTGAAAGAATTTGTGTCAGATTCCGGGCTGGCAGGGGGTTCCCTGATACAGTGGGAAAATGTGCAGTTTGGTGGTGAAAAGTGTTCGATAGAGGGTTTTCAAGAGTGTTTCAAGGTGCGTCATTTCTGGCTCTCGATGCAAAAGGCCGGCTTTCCGTGCCTGCCCGTCACCGGGACGCGTTGGGCACAAGTCATTCTGGCCAATTCACCATCACCAAACACCCGCACGGCTGCCTCATGATTTTTCCCTTGGTCGAATGGGAAAAATTTCGCGAGCGTATCGCTTCACTGCCCATGCAGGCTCAGTGGTGGAAACGGATTTTTTTGGGAAATGCCATGGATGCCGAGATGGATGCGACCGGTCGCATCCTGGTTTCGCCTGAACTGCGCAAGGCCGCCGGCATCAGCAAGGATGCGGTTTTGCTGGGCATGGGCAATTATTTTGAACTCTGGGACGCTGCAACCTATGCGGCGCAGGAGGCCGAGCAGATGAAGGGCGAAATGCCCGATGTCTTTAAAGATTTTTCTTTTTGAAAGTAGATGGTGAAGGGCACATGGACACACCGCACCGTCCTGTTGAACGAAGCCATCACGGCGCTTCAGGTCAACCCGGACGGTCATTACATCGACGCGACTTTTGGTCGCGGAGGACATTCACGCCTGCTGCTGTCGCAACTGTCGGCGTTCGGCCGCGTGACGGCCTTTGACAAGGATCTTGACGCTATTGCAGAGGCCCAATCCATCGACGACCCGAGGTTTTCAATCCGCCATCAGGGTTTCATGCATCTGAACCAGATGCCGCAGGCCAGCGTAGCGGGCGTGCTGATGGACCTGGGCGTGAGTTCACCCCAGATTGACAACCCGGAACGCGGTTTTTCCTTCCGCAATGAAGGCCCCCTGGACATGCGCATGGACACCACGCGCGGCCAGAGCGTGGCCGAGTGGCTGCAGGATGCGTCCATCGAAGCCATGACAGAGGTGATCCGCGACTATGGCGAAGAGCGCTTTGCCAGTCTGGTGGCCAAGGCGATTGACAGGCGCCGGCAGGAACATGGTCCGCTTCAGACCACCGCCGAACTGGCTGACGTCGTGGCCAGTGCGGTCAAGACCCGCGAGCCGGGCAAGGATCCGGCAACGCGCACCTTCCAGGCACTGCGGATTTTCATCAACGCAGAACTCGAAGAACTGCAGCAGGCGCTGCAGGCTTCGCTCAAGGTGCTGCAGCCGGGCGGCCGCCTGGTGGTGATCAGCTTTCATTCGCTGGAAGACCGTATCGTCAAGCAATTTATCGCAGCGCATTCGCGCGAAGTGTATGACCGGCGTGCGCCCTTTGCCGCGCCCAAAGTCATGCAACTCAAGGCGCTGGGGCGCACCAAGGCAAGCGAAGAGGAAGTTGCCGGCAATCCACGCTCGCGCAGCGCCGTGATGCGGGTCGCCGAGCGTACGGGAGAAGCCGCATGAACAGCTTGAGGCTTTGCATTGCTGGCGGGAACGATCTTTTTGCAGTCACCTGCGAGAGCCGGCCATGGGTCGCCTGAATTTTGTGCTGTTGCTGGCCGTACTGGTCAGCGCGCTGTATCTGGTGCAGACCCAGTATGAGTCGCGGCGTCTTTACGTGGAGCTTGAAAAGGCCGCCGCGCAGAGCCGCAAGATAGAAACCGAGAGTGAGCGACTGCAGGTGGAAAAGCGTTCTGAAGCGACTCCTTTGAAAATCGAGAAACTGGCCAGGGATCGTCTGCAGATGCGTACGACCACCCCTGCCATTACCGAGTACGTCAAGTACAAGTCCGCGGCCGATGTGGCGTCGGCTGCCGGGCAGAAGGCGCAGCCATGAGCAGCAAAAGCGTTCTCTACACCTCAAGCCCGTTGCTGGCCAGCAAAACGCCTGTCTGGCGCAGCAAGCTCATCGTGGCATTGATTGCGCTGGCGTTTACAGGCCTGGCCGTCAGGGCAGCCTATATCCAGGTGTATGCCAACGCGTTTTTCCAGCGGCAGGGCCAGGTGCGGTTTGCACGGACCCTGGAGTTGCCCGCCAACCGGGGCCGCATCCTGGACCGCAATGGGCTGATTCTGGCCTCCAGCGTCCCCGCCTCCAGCATCTGGGCCATCCCTGAAGATGTCAAGGCCAGTCCCGCCCAGCTTGCCGACCTCGCCAAATTGCTTGAAATGCCCCTGGCCGAGCTGAACAAGAAGCTCGGCGACGAGGACAAGACTTTTGTCTGGGTCAAACGCCAGCTCGATGAGCCGGTGGCCCAGAAAATCCATGCGCTCGGCATTCCCGGCATTTACCAGCGCAAGGAATACAAGCGCAAATATCCCGAAGGTGAAACCATCGCGCACATCGTCGGGTTCACCAATGTGGAAGACAAGGGACAGGAAGGCATCGAGCTGACCTTCAATAAAGAGCTTTCAGGCAAGGCCGGCTCACGGCGCGTCATCAAGGACCGGCTGGGCCGTGTGGTCGAGGGCGTTGGCGAGCAGGTTCCGCCGGTTGACGGAAAAGACATCCAGCTCAGCGTTGACAGCAAGGTGCAGTTTTTTGCCTATCAGAAGTTGCGTGATGCGGTGATCGCGCGCAAGGCCAAGGCCGGCAGCGTGGTGGTGATCGACACGATCACTGGCGAAGTGCTGGCGCTGGCCAATTATCCAAGCTATGTGCCTGACAAGCGCCAGAACCTGACCGGCGAGCAACTGCGCAACCGGGCGGTGACTGACACCTTCGAGCCCGGCTCAACGATGAAGCCGATCACCGTGGCCATGGCGCTGGAGGCTGGCCGCATCAAGCCGCAGACCCTGATTGAAACCGGCCCCGGCCGCTTTAGCATCGGTGGCTTCACCATCAGCGACACCCACAACTACGGCACCTTGACCGTCGAGGGTGTGATCCAGAAGTCCAGCAATGTTGGCGCGCTGAAAATCGCGCAGAAGATGACGCCGCACGAGATGTGGGATACCTATGTGGCCCTCGGCTACGGCCAGAAACCAAAGATCGAGTTTCCCGGTGCGGTGTCGGGCCGGCTGCGGCCCTGGAAGACCTGGCGGCCGGTTGAGCAGGCCACCATGGCTTATGGCTACGGACTGTCGGCGTCGCTGTTCCAGATGGCGCATTCCTACACCTCTTTTGCCCACGACGGCCAGATCATTCCGGCCACCATGCTCAAGAGAAGTGAGCCCGCTGTCGGCGTCAAGGTATTTTCTCCAGAAAATGCGCGCGCCGTGCGCCGGATGCTCCAGATGGCGGCAGCACCAGGCGGCACGGGCCAGCTTGCCCAGACCGTCGGCTACTCGGTCGGCGGCAAGTCGGGCACGGCGCACAAGCAGGTCGGCAAAGGCTATGCAAGCAACAAATACCGCGCCTGGTTTACCGGCATGGCACCGATTGAATCGCCGCGCATCATCGTCGGCGTCATGATCGACGAGCCGAGCGATGGAAAATACTTCGGCGGCATTGCCGCCGCGCCGGTGTTCAGCGAAGTGGTTCAGCAAACGCTGCGCATGATGGGCGTGCAGCCCGACGTGAGCGTGAAACCGCAAATCATCACGCAGACGGTGGAGGAGTCGTTTTGACCGCCATGCAACTTCACACCCCTGAGCAAGCCGCCCGCTGGCTGCATGAGCGCGTCACAGGTACGCTCTCGGCCGACAGCCGCAAGGCGGGCAAGGGCGACGGCTTCATTGCCTGGCCGGGTGCGGCCACCGATGGCCGCAACTATGTCAATGCCGCCCTGGCTGCCGGAGCAAGCGCCTGCCTGGTCGAACATGCGGGCGCGCAGGCTTACGGTTTCAATGATGAGCGGGTTGCAACTTATGCAGGACTCAAGGCGGCAACCGGCTCGATGGCTGCTGCTTATTTTGGGGCACCCAGCGAGCAGTTGCAGGTAACGGCCATCACCGGCACCAATGGCAAGACCTCCACAGCCTGGTGGCTGGCGCAGGCCCTCGGCCGGCTGGGCCGCAAATGCGGCATTGTCGGAACGCTGGGTATTGGTGAGCCCGGCGCCATGGTGGCCAACGGGCTGACAACGCCTGACCCTGTGCTGCTGCAGCAGCAACTGCGGCGTTTTGCGGATGAAGGCTTCGCCGCTTGTGCCCTTGAAGCCTCTTCGATTGGCCTTGAAGAGGGGCGCCTGGATGGAACACACATACAGATTGCTGTTTTCACCAATTTCACCCAGGACCATCTCGACTACCACGCGTCCATGCCGGACTACTGGCGCGCCAAGCAGATGCTGTTCAACTGGCCCGGCCTGCGCGTGGCTGTCATCAATGTGGACGATAGCCGGGGCCTGGAACTGAGCGCTGCGCTGGCGGGTACTTCGCTGGATATCTGGACCTTGTCGTGCGCCGGTCCTGCACGGCTTCAGGCTCAGGCCATCTGCCAGGGCGCGCATGACTTGAGCTTTGACGTGGTTGAAGGCGGCGAGCGCCACAAAATTTCAACCCCCATGGTCGGCCTCTACAACGTGTCGAATTTGCTTGGCGTCATGGCCAGCCTGCGGGCAATGGATGTGCCGCTGGCCGACGCCGTGGCGGCCTGTGCCGACCTGTTGCCCGTGCCCGGTCGCACCGAAACCCTGGCAGTTCCCGGTCTGCCCTTGGTTGTCATTGATTACGCGCACACGCCCGATGCACTTGAAAAAGTGCTGACGGCGCTCAACCCGGTTGCACAGGGCCGGGGCGGCCGGCTCTGGTGTGTTTTTGGCTGCGGCGGTGACCGTGATACCGGCAAACGCGCCTTGATGGCGGCGGCGGCGGAAAAAAATGCAGATCAGCTGGTGATCACCAGCGACAACCCGCGCAGTGAAGACCCCATGACCATCATCGGGCAGATGCTCAAGGGGCTGAGCCGGCCACAGGCCGCGCATGTGCAGGAAGACCGGCGTGCCGCCATAGCCCATGCGCTGCAACTCGCCCAGCCGCAGGATGTCGTCCTGCTGGCGGGCAAAGGACATGAAAACTATCAGGAGATCAAGGGAGTGAAGTTTGCATTTTCTGACCGGGACCAGGCGCAAGCCATCCTGGATGCCTTGGCGGGAACGCGCCAGGCGGAGGAGGCCGCATGATGAGCTTGCAGCAAGCCCTGGGCTGCTTGCCGTCGGCCCGGCTGGTGGGCGATGGCCATGTCGTGCCCCTGCGGGTTCATACCGACACGCGCAGCCTGCAGCCCGGCGACCTGTTCGTGGCGCTCAAGGGCGAGCATTTCGATGCGCATGAATTTCTGCCGCAAGCCAGGGCGCTGGGCGCCGTGGCTGCCATCGCCCAGCATGGTTTGCGGGAGGCCGGGTTGCCCGGTCTCGAAGTCGCGGACACCCGGCTGGCGTTGGGCCAGCTTGCCGCCGGCTGGCGTTCGCAATTCGGCCTGCCGCTGATTGCCGTCACCGGAAGTAACGGGAAAACCACCGTGACGCAGATGATCGCGGCCATTTTGCGGGCCTGGAAACCGGACGCAGCCTTTGCGACCGAGGGCAACCTCAACAATGACATCGGCGTGCCGCTGACGCTGCTGCGCCTGCGCGCTTCGCACCAGATCGGCGTGATCGAGCTGGGAATGAACCATCCCGGCGAAATCGCCTATCTGGCCAATTTGGCCAGGCCCTCGGTGGCGCTGGTCAACAACGCCCAGCGGGAACACCTTGAGTTCATGGCAACGGTGGAAGCGGTTGCCCAGGAAAACGGTTCCGTGCTGGCGTCGCTTGATGCGGACGGGATTGCAGTTTTTCCGGCGGACGACGTTTACACCGCTGTCTGGCGCCGTCTGGCGGGAGAGCGGCAGGTGCTGACTTTTGCGCTTGCTGCGCCAGCCGATGTGACTGCCAGCGCTCGCTGGGAAGGCGATGGCTGGCAGGTAGAAGCTCAAACTCCTTCTGGTTCGATTGAATTTTCACTGCATATCGCAGGGCGGCACAACGTCAAAAATGCATTGGCCGCAACCGCCAGCGCACTTGCGGCCGGTGTGCCGCTGTCTTTCATCGCCGCCGGCCTGTCAGCGTTTGTGCCGGTCAAGGGCCGCTCGCGCGCCCTGTCGGTCCCGCTGCAGGGGCGCAGCCTGACCCTGATCGACGACACCTACAACGCCAATCCCGACTCCATGCAGGTGGCCATCCAGGTTCTGGCCGAGTTGCCCGGGCCGCGCCTGCTGGTCATGGGCGACATGGGCGAAGTCGGCAGCCAGGGTCCGCAATTTCACGACGAAGCCGGCCGCAACGCCCATGCACTGGGCATTGAAAAACTTTTCACGCTGGGCGAGCAGTCGCAAGGCGCAAGCGCCGCTTTTGGCGAAGGCCGCCATTGCAGCGACATGGCAGAACTGACCGCCGCCGTGCTGGCAGAGCTTCCTTATATCGCCAGCGTATTGGTAAAGGGTTCGCGATTCATGAAGATGGAAAGCATCGTTCAGGCCGTCGTGGCCGCCGGTAGCGATTTACAACCATACGAGAAGAAAGAGCCTCATGCTGCTTAGCCTGGCCCAATGGCTCCAGACCATTTCCCCTGAACTGGGATTCCTGCGGGTATTCCAGTACCTGACCTTTCGTGCCTTGATGGCTGCCATGACGGCGCTGCTGATTGGCCTGCTGGCCGGCCCTTTCGTCATTCGCCGGCTTATTTCACTCAAGATTGGCCAGCCGATCCGCGAATACGCGATGCAGACGCATTTGAGCAAGAGCGGCACGCCAACCATGGGCGGCGTGCTGATTTTGCTGGCCATCGGCATCTCGACCCTGCTGTGGTTCGACCTGTCCAACCGCTTTGTCTGGATCGTGCTGCTGGTCACCCTGGGTTTCGGCGCCATCGGCTGGGTCGATGACTGGCGCAAGGTGGTGCTCAAGGATCCGGAAGGCATGCGTTCGCGTGAAAAATATCTCTGGCAATCGGTCGTTGGGCTGATTGCCGCCCTGTACCTCGTGTTCAGCATCTCCGAGAGTTCCAATCTTCGGGTGCTGGAGTTGTTCATGAACTGGGTGCGCTCGGGGCTGGATGTCAATCTGCCGCCCAAGGCCGGTTTGCTGGTGCCCTTCATGAAGGAGATCAGCTATCCGCTGGGCGTGTTCGGGTTTGTGATCCTGACCTATCTGGTGATCGTCGGCTCCAGCAATGCCGTCAACCTGACCGACGGACTCGATGGGCTGGCCATCATGCCGGTGGTCATGGTCGGCTCGTCGCTGGGCGTGTTTGCCTATGTGACCGGCAGCTCGGTCTATTCCAAATACCTGTTGTTCCCGCACATTCCGGGCTCGGGCGAACTGCTGATTTTTTGTGCCGCCATGGCCGGTTCCGGGCTGGCATTCTTGTGGTTCAACACCCATCCGGCACAGGTCTTCATGGGCGACGTGGGCGCGCTGGCGCTGGGTGCGGCGCTGGGCACCATCGCCGTCATCGTGCGCCAGGAAATCGTGCTGGCCATCATGGGCGGGATTTTTGTCGTCGAGGCCCTGTCAGTCATGTTGCAAGTGACCTGGTTCAAATACACCAAGCGGCGCTACGGGCAGGGCCGACGGCTTTTCCAGATGGCACCGCTGCATCATCATTTTGAAAAATGCGGCTGGAAGGAAACCCAGGTGGTTGTCCGTTTCTGGATCATCACCATGCTGCTGTGCCTGGTGGGCCTTTCAACGCTCAAGCTCAGATGAAAAACCTGGCGCATCAAAACATTCTTGTCCTGGGGCTGGGTGCTTCGGGCTTGGCGCTGGCGCGCTGGTGCGCCCGCTGCGGCGCGCATGTCACCGTGGCCGATACGCGGCCCGCGCCGCCGCAGCTGGCGTCCTTGCAAGCCGGTGTGCCAGCGGCCAGATTTGTGACTTCCCCGATGGACGAGGCGCTGCTGGCTGGCACTGCCTTCGATCTGGTTTTGAAAAGCCCTGGCCTGTCGCCTGCCTCCATCAGCGGTGTGGTGGCGGCAGCCCAGGCGCAAGGCATTCCTTGCGGCAATGAACTCAGCCTGTTTGCACAGGCACTGGCCGACTTGAAGGAAGACCAGGCTTATGCGCCGAAGGTGATCGGCATCACCGGCACCAATGGCAAAACCACGGTGACCTCGCTGACCGGCCAGCTCATTGAGCGCGCCGGGAAATCGGTGGCGGTCGCCGGCAATATCGGCCCGACGCTGCTGGACACCCTGACCGACAAGCTTGACGAGCATGCCCGTGATCAGTCGGCGGCACTGCCTGAATTCTGGGTGCTGGAGCTGTCCAGCTTCCAGCTGGATGGTGTGACGAACTTCGAGCCTGACGTGGCAACGGTCCTGAACATCACCCAGGATCACTTGGACTGGCATGAAACCCTGTCGGCTTATGCCGCTGCCAAGTCGCATGTCTATGGCCGCGGTGGACTCATGCTGCTCAATCGCAATGATCCCCTGGTGATGACGGCAGTGCCCGCACTGGTGAAGGGCAAACCAGGCCGCAGCTACCTGACGTTTGGCGGCGATGCGCCCAAGCGTCCCGGCGACTACGGGATTGAAACCGTCAACGGCATGGCCTGGCTGGTGCGGGCGGCCGAGGCCGATGAAACCATCAAGCGCCGCAAGGCTGAAGAGCTGGTGCTGCACATCCAGCGCCTGATGCCACTCGAAGCCCTGCGTATCCAGGGCCGCCACAACGCCACCAATGCGCTGGCCGCGCTCGGCCTGGCGGTTGCCGTGGGTTGTCCGCTGGCGCCCATGCTGCATGGCCTGCGCGAATACCGGGGCGAGCCGCACCGGGTTGAATCCGTGGCCGTGCTGGAGGGGATTGAGTATTTTGACGACAGCAAGGGCACCAATGTCGGCGCCACGGTCGCGGCGCTGGCCGGCCTGGGCAGCGAGCGCAAGCTGGTGCTGATTCTGGGCGGCGAAGGCAAGGGACAGGATTTTTCGCCGCTGGCCGATCCGGTGGCGCGTTATGTCCGTGCCGTGGTGCTGATAGGCCGTGACGCGCCGCTTATCCGGGCCGCACTGCAAGGCAGCCGGACAGAACTGCTGGACGCCGCGTCCATGCAGGACGCGGTCAGCCTGGCGGCTGCCCAGGCCCGGCCGGGCGACGCGGTGCTGATGTCGCCGGCCTGCGCCAGTTTTGACATGTTCGACAACTATGAGCACCGCGCCCGGGTCTTTTGCGATGCGGTGCAGGAACTGGCTGTGGAACAGGGGGCTGTGCTGTGACCGCCAAAACACGTCCTTCCAACTGGAGATCCGGCTGGTTTTCAGGTTTCGGCAAGGCCGCTTCGGATGCCTTGCCGGTCCGCCTGGGCGGTCGCAGCCTTCCCGTCAAGCTGGCAACGCCGGTTCGCCTGGCAGGCCTGGACTGGGCGCTGGTCTGGGTCACGGTGGCCTTGCTGCTGTCGGGACTGATCATGGTGTATTCGGCCTCGGTGGCCATGCCTGACAACCCCAAGTTTGCGCGCTATGCCCATACCTTTTTCCTGACACGGCATGTGTTTTCGCTGGTCATGGCTGCGCTCGCGGCCTATCTGGCGTTTCAGATACCGATGTCAACCTGGGAAAAGTACGCTCCCTGGCTGTTTCTGGCTTCCCTGGTGCTGCTGGTGCTGGTGCTGGTTCCCTTTATCGGCAAGGGCGTCAATGGCGCGCGGCGCTGGATTCCCCTGGGGTTCATGAACTTCCAGCCCTCGGAACTGGCGAAATTCGCCGTGCTTCTGTATGCCGCCAATTACATGGTGCGCAAGATGGACGTCAAGGAACGCTTCTTTCGCGCTGTGCTGCCGATGGCCTTTGCGGTCGGTATTGTTGGCGTGCTGCTGCTGGCCGAACCTGACATGGGTGCTTTCATGGTGATTTCGGTCATTGCCATGGGGATTCTCTTTCTGGGCGGCGTCAATGCCCGGATGTTCTTTGTCATTTCAGCCGTGGTGGTGGTGGCTTTTGGCATGATGGTGATGCTCAGTGAATGGCGGCGCGAGCGGATTTTTGCCTATATGGACCCGTGGAACGAAAAATACTCCATGGGCAAGGGCTACCAGCTTTCGCATTCGCTGATTGCCTTTGGCCGGGGTGAAATCTTTGGCGTTGGCCTGGGTGGCAGCATCGAAAAACTGCACTGGCTGCCTGAAGCGCATACCGACTTCCTGATGGCCGTGATCGGCGAAGAGTTTGGACTCATTGGCGTGCTGGTGGTGATTGGCCTGTTCCTGTGGATGATTCGCCGCATCATCCACATTGGCCGCCAGTCCATCGCGCTTGACCGGCTGTTCTCCGGGCTGGTGGCCCAGGGTGTCGGCATCTGGATGGGTTTTCAGACCTTCATCAACATCGGCGTGAACCTGGGTGCCTTGCCCACCAAGGGCCTGACGCTGCCGCTGATGAGCTACGGCGGATCGGCCATCGTGATGAATCTGATTGCGCTGGGTGTGGTGCTCAGGATCGACTACGAGAACCGCGTTCTGATGCGCGGAGGCCGCGTATGAGCCGGCAGCGCTGCGCTCTGGTGATGGCCGGCGGAACCGGCGGCCATATCTTTCCCGGCCTGGCCGTGGCTGAAGCCTTGCGAGAGCGCGGCTGGCGCGTGCATTGGCTGGGTGGCAAGGGCAGCGCAGGCCGCCCCAGCATGGAAAGCCAGCTGGTGCCGCCGCGCGGATTTTCCTTCGAGACCATCGACTTTTCCGGCGTGCGCGGCAAAGGTCCGGTCACGCTGGCGCTGTTGCCCCTGCGCCTGCTCAAGGCCTTCTGGCAGAGCGTGCAGGTCATCCGCCGCGTCAAGCCCGATGTGGTGGTGGGCCTGGGTGGGTACATCGCCTTTCCGGCCGGCATGATGAGCGTTCTGCTGGGCAAGCCGCTGGTGCTGCATGAACAAAATTCGGTCGCCGGCATGGTCAACAAGGTGCTGGCCAGCGTGGCGGACCGTGTCTTTACCGCCTTTCCAGACGTGCTTAAAAAAGCCGAGTGGGTGGGCAATCCGCTGCGCCCGGCCTTTACCCGGCAGCCTGACCCGGCTGTCCGCTTTGCCCAGAGGCGCGGGCCGCTCAAACTGCTGGTGGTCGGCGGCAGCCTGGGCGCTACCGCCCTGAATGAGCTGGTTCCCAAGGCCCTGGCCCTGATTCCGGCGGCAAGCCGTCCCCAGGTCACCCATCAAAGCGGCGCCCGCCAGCTTGAAGCGCTGCGCGCCAACTACCAGGCAGCTGGCGTACCGGCCGAACTCACGCCATTCATCGAAGACACCGCCCAGGCCTTCGCCGATGCCGACCTCATCATCTGCCGCGCCGGCGCCAGCACGGTGACCGAGATTGCCGCCGTCGGCGCCGCGGCGCTGTTTGTTCCCTTTCCCTCTGCCGTGGATGACCACCAGACCGTCAATGCGAAATTTCTGGTTGCGCATGGCGGTGGCTGGCTGGTGCAGCAGCGTGACCTTACCCCTTCAATTCTTGCCACAATGCTACAAAAAACAGAGCGCCTTGCGCTTGTGCAGTCTGCGCTACAAGCCAAAACCATGCAAAAAATCGATGCCACTTCCCATCTGGTCGCCGCCTGCGAGGAGCTTGCGCCATGAAACACGCCATCAAGCACATCCATTTCATCGGCCTGGGCGGCGCGGGCATGTCCGGCATTGCCGAAGTCCTGCACAACCTGGGCTATGTCATATCCGGCTCTGACCTGTCCGACAGCGCCACGCTGCAGCGCCTGGCCGGCCTGGGCATCCAGACCTTTGTTGGCCATGCGGCAGCCAACCTGGTCGATGTCGATGCGGTGGTGACTTCCACGGCGGTGCATGCCGACAACCCCGAAGTGCTGGCCGCGCGCGAAAAACACATTCCCGTGGTGCCGCGCGCGCTGATGCTGGCCGAGCTGATGCGCTTCAAGCAGGGCATTGCGATTGCCGGAACCCACGGAAAAACCACCACCACCAGCCTGGTGGCCAGCGTGCTGGCCGAAGGTGGCCTGGACCCGACGTTCGTGATCGGTGGCCGGCTCAACAGCGCCGGCGCCAATGCCAAGCTGGGTTCGGGCGATTACATCGTGGTCGAGGCCGATGAGTCGGATGCGTCCTTCCTGAACCTGCTGCCCGTCATGGCGGTGGTGACCAATATCGACGCCGACCACATGGAAACCTATGGGCACGACTTTGGCAACCTCAAGAAAGCCTTTGTCGATTTCCTGCGCCGCATGCCTTTCTACGGCACGGCAATTTTGTGCACCGACGATCCGGTGGTTCGCCAGATCGTTCCCGAGATGTCCTGCCCCATCACCAGCTATGGCTTGAACGAAGAAGCCCAGGTGCGCGCCATCAACGTGCGTGCCGTCGGTGCGCAAATGCATTTCACCGCGCAGCGGCGCAATGGCGTCAAGCTGCCCGACCTGGACGTGGTGCTTAATTTGGCCGGGCAGCACAACGTGCTCAACGCCCTGGCGGCCATCGCCGTTGCGGTCGAGCTAAGCGTGCCGGACGCCGCCGTGCAAAAGGCGCTTTCCGATTTTACCGGGGTGGGCCGGCGCTTCCAGAGCTACGGCGATCTGCCTGCCCGGGACGGCGGCCAGTTCACGGTGATTGAAGATTACGGCCATCACCCGGTCGAAGTCGCCGCCACGCTGTCGGCCGCGCGCGGTGCGTTTCCGGGGCGGCGGCTGGTGCTGGCTTTTCAGCCTCACCGTTACAGCCGCACCCGCGATTGTTTCGAGGATTTCGTCAAGGTCATCAGCAGCCATGCCGATGCGGTCTTGCTGGCCGAGGTGTATGCCGCCGGCGAAGCGCCCATCGTGGCTGCCGACGGCCGCTCCCTGGCGCGTGCCCTGCGTGTCGCTGGCAAGGTCGAGCCGGTTTTCGTGGACAGCATCCATGACATGCCCCAGGCGATCGTGGATGCGGCGCAGGACGGCGACATCGTCATGTGCATGGGCGCCGGCTCCATCGGGCTGGTGCCGGCCAAAGTCGTTGCCATGCTGCAGTTTCAGGAAGTCAACGTGCTGGAAGGACAATGCGCATGAGCCCGAATCCCTCCAGTTTTGGCAAGGTCGCCGTCCTCATGGGCGGGCGCTCCGCCGAGCGTGAAATTTCTCTGATGTCGGGAAGCGGCGTGGTGCAGGCGCTGCGCTCGCAAGGCATTGATGCCCATGCCTTCGATCCGGCCGAGCGCGACCTGGGCGAGCTGAAAACGGGCGGCTTTGCGCGCTGTTTCATCGCGCTGCATGGCCGCTTCGGCGAAGACGGCACGGTGCAGGGCGCGCTCGAACTGCTCGGCATTCCCTACACCGGCTCGGGCGTCATGGCGTCGAGCATGGCGATTGACAAGGTCATGACCAAGCGCCTGCTGCTGTCCGAAAGCCTGCCCACGCCGCGCTATGTGCTGCTGCGCCGGGGCGGCTACAGCCCGGAACAGGTCGATGCCATCGTCGATACGCTGGGCCTGCCGCTGATCGTCAAGCCCGCGCGCGAAGGCTCATCGCTGGGTTTGAGCAAGGTTCTTGAGCGCGCCGAAATGGCCAAGGCCGTGGCTCTGGCTGAAAAGATGGATGCCGACATTCTCTGCGAGCAGTTCATCAGCGGCGACGAAGTGACCTGCCCGGTGCTGGGCACCGGCGAGCAGGCGCGGGCGCTGCCGGTGATCCGCATCGTGGCGCCTGAAGGCAACTACGACTACCAGAACAAATACTTCACCGACACCACGCAATACCTGGTGCCCTGCGGGCTGCCCGCCGGCGAGGAAGCCGCCATCCAGCAACTGGTGCTGCAGGCTTTTCGCACGCTCAACTGCCGTGGCTGGGCACGCGCCGACGTGATGATTGACCAGGCCACGCGCAAGCCCTACCTGCTCGAAATCAATACCTCGCCCGGCATGACCGGGCATTCGCTGGTGCCGATGTCGGCACGGGCGGCCGGCATTTCCTATGAAGCGCTGTGCGTTGAAGTGCTGAAAACCGCAGTGCTCGACCACCAGCCCCGGGATGGAACACTGCCGTGAGCCGCACCATGCCACTGCCAGCCCCCCTGCCGCCAGACGTCAGGCTCATGAACACCGTGTCGGTGCTTCTGTGCCTGGGTTTTGCCGCCATGGTGCTGTCGCTGGGCATGGCCTGGCTGGTACACCAGCCGGCATTCAACCTGAGCGCCATCCGGGTCGGCGGTGAACTGGCGCACAACAACGCCGTCACTTTGCGCGCCAACGTGGCGCCCAAGCTGGCTGGCAATTTCCTCACGGTCGATCTGGAAGCCACTCGCGCAGCCTTCGAGACCGTGCCCTGGGTTCGCCGGGCCGTGGTGCAGCGCGAATTTCCAAATCGCCTGAAGGTTTTGCTGTATGAGCACAAGGCGGTTGCGTACTGGGGCCCCGAGGGCGATGCCCGGCTGGTCAATAACCAGGGCGAAGTGTTCGAGGCCAACCCGGGCGACGTCGAAACCGAGGAGTTGCCGATGCTCAGCGGACCCAAGGGCCAGGCGCCGCAGGTGTTGCAGGCTTATCAGACGCTACTCCCTCTGTTCGAAGAGATGGATGCGGTGCTGGAGCAGTTGCAGCTGAGCGAACTGGGCAACTGGCGCGCGCAACTCGACAGTGGCGCCGTGATTGAGCTGGGGCATGGCTCGCTGGCTGAAGTCCAGGCGCGTACACGGCGGTTTATTGACACGGCGACGCAGGTGGCGTCGCGGTTTGGACGCGATGTGGAGTCAGCCGACCTGCGTTATGGCAGCGGCTATGCGCTCAAGCTCCGAGGCGTCACCACCGGCGAGATCGGTGACAAAGACGAGAAAAAAAAGAAAAGGTAAATCAATGGCCAAAGAATACAAAGATCTGGTGGTAGGGCTGGACATCGGGACGAGCAAGATCATGGTCGTGGTCGCCGAAGTCATGCCCGGCGGCCAGCTCAAGCTGGCCGGTCTGGGCATTGCCGCCAGCCAGGGTCTGAAACGCGGCGTGGTGGTCAACATCGACGCCACCGTGCACAGCATCCAGCAGGCGCTGAAAGAGGCCGAGTTGATGGCTGACTGCAAGATCGGCCGCGTCTTCACCGGCATCACCGGCAGCCATATCCGGGGCATCAACTCCAGCGGCATGGTGGCGGTGAAGGACAAGGAAGTCACGCAGGCCGATGTGACCCGCGTCATCGAAACCGCCAAGGCCATCAACATCTCGACCGACCAGCGCCTGCTGCTGGTCGAGCCGCAGGAATTCGTGATTGACGGCCAGGATGTGCGCGAGCCTATCGGCATGAGCGGACTGCGCCTGGAGGCCAAGGTGCATATCGTGACCGGCGCCCAAAGCGCGGCTGAAAACATCATCAAGTGCGTGCGCCGCTGCGGCCTGGAAGTGGACCAGCTGATGCTCAACCCGCTGGCGTCCAGCCAGTCGGTGCTGACGCAGGACGAGCAGGAACTGGGCGTGGCGATGGTCGATATCGGCGCCGGCACCACCGATGTGGCGATTTTTACCGGCGGCGCCATCCGGCACACCGCCGTGATCCCGATTGCCGGCGACCTGATCACCAGCGACATCGCCATGGCGCTGCGCACGCCCACCAAGGACGCCGAGGACATCAAGGTTGAAAACGGTTGCGCCAAACAGCTGCTGGCCGACCCCGACACCCAGGTCGAAGTGCCGGGCCTGGGCGACCGCAGCCCACGCATGCTGAGCAAGCAGGCGCTGGCCGGCGTGATTGAACCGCGTGTCGAGGAAATTTACCTGCTGGTGCAGCAGGTGATCCGTGAATCAGGCTATGAAGAGGTGCTGTCCTCGGGCATCGTGATCACCGGTGGCAGCGCGATGATGCCCGGCATGATCGAACTCGGCGAAGACATTTTTCTCAAGCCGGTGCGGCGCGGCCTGCCGCGCTATTCCGGCGCGCTGTCGGACATGGTGGCCCAGACCCGGGCGGCCACTGTGATGGGGTTGCTTGAAGAAGCCCGGCTGGCCCGCATTCGCGGTTTCAAGGTGTCACAAAAAGCCGGCAGCATGCACAGCGCCTTTGGCCGGGTCAAAGACTGGTTCGTGGGGAACTTCTGATGACCACAATGCCCCGCTTCTTCGGCTGCCCCTGGCTCCGAACCTATTCAGGAGGAGCCGATCCACCGGCCTGACCAGCCATGTTTCGCGAAAAAATTTTGAAAAACTTTATCAACACAACTTACTGAGGACGAGGTTCCCAATGACTATAGAAATGATTGAAATCCAGGAGTTCAACCAGGGCACGCAAATCAAGGTGATCGGGGTCGGCGGCGGCGGCGGCAACGCGGTCGGCCACATGATTCACTGCGGTGTGCAGGGCGTTGAATTCATCTGCGCCAACACCGACGCGCAGGCACTGAACCGCGGCAGCGCGCACAAGAACATCCAGCTGGGCTCCAGCGGGCTGGGCGCCGGCAGCAAGCCCGAAAAAGGGCGTGACGCGGCCGAGCTGGCCGTCGAGGACATCCGCAGCGCCATCAGCGGCGCGCACATGCTCTTCATCACCGCCGGCATGGGCGGCGGCACCGGCACCGGCGCTGCCCCGGTGATTGCGCGCGTGGCCAAGGAAATGGGCATTTTGACCGTCGGCGTGGTGACCAAGCCGTTCGACTTCGAGGGCGGCCGCCGCATGACCAATGCCGACATCGGCCTGGCCGAACTGGAAGCCAACGTCGATTCGCTGATCGTGGTGCTCAACGAAAAGCTGCTCGAAGTGCTGGGCGACGATGTGACGCAGGACGAGGCTTTCGCGCATGCCAACGACGTGCTGAAAAATGCCGTTGGCGGCATCGCCGAAATCATCAATGTGCCCGGCCATGTCAATGTTGACTTCGAAGACGTGCGCACCGTGATGGGCGAGCCCGGCAAGGCCATGATGGGAACGGCCCGGGCCAGCGGTCCTGACCGCGCCCGCATCGCCGCCGAGCAGGCCGTGGCCTGCCCCTTGCTCGAAGGCATCGACCTGTCGGGCGCCAAGGGCGTGCTGGTGCTGATCTCGGCGGCCAAGGGTTCGCTCAAGCTGAACGAATCCAAGCTCGCCATGAACACCGTTCGCGCCTACGCATCGCCCGATGCGCATGTGATTTACGGCACGGCCTACGACGACGAACTGGGCGAGGACATCCGTGTCACCGTGGTGGCGACCGGCCTGAGCCGCCAGGGCCAGGAAGCCCGCGGCAACGTCGCGCCGCTGCAGGTTCTTCGCGGCGCCGGCCAGAACGCCGCTGGCGTACCGGGCCTGAAGCAACCCGATTACGGCAACATGGCCCGGCCCAGCGTGTGGGGAAGCAACCGCACCCAGGCGGCCGCCAAGATTGATGCGCTGGCGTCAGGCGGCATGGATGACTTTGAAATTCCTGCCTTTCTGCGCCGCCAGGCTGACTGAGCGTGCATGCGTTAGCCCAGGCCTGCCCCGGCAGGCCTGGGGCATAGCCTGCCATTTTCGGGTTGCCATCCTCTGACGCCCGGCGTGTTGCACGGGCTTGGGCCGGTTTTGCCCCGTCCTGAACGCAGCACAAATTAAAATACCCCATGCTCGCTCAAAGAACTCTCAAATCCCTGACCAAGGCGGTTGGCGTCGGGCTGCACAGCGGCCAGCGGGTTGAATTGACCCTGCGGCCAGCGCCTCCCGATAGCGGCATCGTGTTCCGGCGCGTCGATTTGCCTGAGCCGGTCGATATCGTCATCTCGCCCGAAGCCGTGACCGACACCCGGCTGGCATCGACCATTTCCAGCGGCAGCGCCAAGGTGCTGACCGTCGAGCACCTGATGTCCGCCTGCGCCGGCCTGGGCATCGACAACCTGATCATCGACATCACCGCCGAAGAGGTGCCGATTCTGGATGGCTCGGCGTCTTCATTCGTGTTTTTGCTGCAGTCCGCCGGCATCGAACTGCAGGCCGCGCCCAAGCGTTTTGTGCGCATCCTCAAGCCCGTCGAGGTCCGCGAGGGCGAGGGCGCCAATGTGAAGTGGGCGCGCCTGACCCCTTACGAGGGCTACAAGCTGAGCTTTGAAATCGACTTCGACCATCCTGCGGTGGACTCCACCGGCCAGCGCGTCGAGTTCGACATGGGCTCGGGCGGCTACAGCCGGGACATTGCCCGGGCGCGCACCTTCGGCTTCACCAAGGATGTCGAAATGATGCGGGCCAACGGCCTGGCGCTGGGCGGCGGGCTCGACAACGCCATCGTCATGGACGACTACAAGGTGCTCAACAGCGAAGGCCTGCGCTACAACGACGAATTCGTCAAGCACAAGATACTCGACGCCATGGGCGACCTGTACCTGCTGGGCAAGCCGCTGCTGGCCGCCTACAGCGCGTTTCGTTCGGGCCACGCCATGAACAACAAGCTGCTGCGCGAGTTGCAGGCCCATCCCGAGGCCTATGAAATCGTCACCTTCGACGACGAAAAAAGCGCTCCCAAGGGTTTTTCAACCCTGCCGCGCGCCTGGTAAGGCGCCGCCACCGGCACCCCGGGAGTTCAGTCCATGCTGCTTTTTCGCTGGATGCTGTTGTTCGCGCTACTGGCCGCCCTGGTGTGCTTCATGTTCTACGCTGGCACCGGGCAGCTGCGCTTCAGGCACTACGGCTGGGTGGTGCTGAAGTGGGCCTTGATTGCCGCCTTCGGATTTTTTGGCGTGCTGATCCTGGAGCGGGTGGCGTAGCCGCCCGTCACCGGCTGCGCCCGGCGCGGTAGTTGCCGTCCATCTTGCCGCCGGCTTCGCTGGCCAGCGCCAGCCGCGCCATCGCCGTGCCGACATGCGCATGGGTAATCGCCAGCCCCAGCGCATCGGCGGCATCCTTGCCCGGCAGCGACGGCAGCTTCAACAGGCGCATGACCATTTGCTGCACCTCGGCCTTGCCGGCCTTGCCATAGCCGGCCACGGCTTTTTTCATTTGCAGCGCGGTGTATTCGGCCACCGCCAGGTCGCTGGACACCAGCGCCGTGATGCAGGCGCCACGCGCCTGTCCGAGCAGCAGTGTGGCCTGCGGATTGACGTTGACAAACACGATCTCGACCGAAGCAACCTCGGGCTGGTAGCGCTGCACGACCTCGCGCACGCCGTCGAACAGCACCTTCAGGCGGCCCGGTAAATCCTTTTTGTCCAGGTGCGCGGTCTTGATGGTGCCGCTGGCCACGTAGCGCAGGTGTGGGCCGTCCATGTCCACCACGCCAAAGCCGGTGATCAGCAAGCCCGGATCGATTCCCAATATATGCATTTGCTATGAATTCAGTAGCTAGTTGTGCAAGCGGGTATTGCGCAAGAGCACGAAATGTCTTGTAAAAGGATGAAAAAACCGGCGCTCATGGCAGTTCCACGCCGCCCATGCGCGCCGTGATGGTCCGGGCGCGCGAGGCCAGGTAGCCCGAGCCGGTGTGGGTCTCGAAATACTTGGGCCGGGGCAGCATCACCGCCAGCCGGGCGGCCTCGACGGCGTTCAGGCGCGCGGCCGGCTTGCGGTAGTAATGCTGGGCGGCGGCCTCGGCGCCAAAAACGCCTTCGCCCCACTCGACATTGTTGAGGTAAATCTCAAGAATGCGCTGCTTGCTGAGCAGGGCTTCGAGCATCAGCGTCAGCAGCAGCTCCTGGCCCTTGCGCAGCAGCGTGCGCTCGCCGGACAGGAACAGATTCTTGGCCAGTTGCTGGGTGATGGTGGAGCCGCCGAATATTTTTGGCGGCCGGGCGGGCGGCGCTTTGGATTTGCCCTCAGCCAGCCGGCTCATGGATTGCGCGGCGCGTTCCTCGGCCTGGGTGTTTTTCTCCCAGGCTTTTTCCAGCGCGTCCATGTCAACGCCCTCGTGCACGGTGAAGCTGGCGTCTTCCGAGGCAATGATGGCGCGCTTGAGGTGGCTTGATACCTGCGCGTAGGGCACCCATTGCTGGCGCCATTTGAGCGTGCCGGTGTTGCTGGCGACCTGCCAGGCTTCCGAGCGCTCAAAGGCGGTGGACTCGGGATTCACGACGGCCATCAGCGCGATGCGTGCCACGAAATAAAGCTGCAGCGCCAGGCCGGCCAGCAAGGCCAGGACCAGCAGGCGCCCGAGTGCCTTCATGCCAGCAGCAAGCGCAGTTCCTGCAGCACCTGCGCCGCCGGCGGACGCACGCCGCGCCACAGGGCAAACGATTCGGCCGCCTGCTCGACCAGCATGCCCAGGCCGTCGCGCGGGCTGGCGCCGTGCGCGTGCGCCCAGGCCATGAAGCCGGCCGCCGACGGGCCGTACATCATGTCGTAAGCCAGCGCGCCGGGCTTGAGTACGCTGCTGTCCACCGGCACGGCGCTGCCTGCAAGGCTGCTGGCGCTGGCATTGATAATCACATCGAAATCACCCTCTACCGCTTGCAGTTCCTGCACCAGCAGCTCTGTTTTTTGTAGCACTGTCTGCAGGGACGCATGTGCCCGGTGACGCGCCGCCAGCGCCTCGGCCTTGGCCGGTGTGCGGTTGACCAGCACCAGCCGGCGCGGCCCGGCTGCCAGCAGCGGCCCCAGCACGCCCGCGCCCGCGCCGCCCGCGCCGATCAAGAGCACGTCGCGCCCGGCCAGCGGTACGCCGGCATTCACCTGGATGTCATTCACCAGCCCGATGCCATCGGTGTTGTCGGCGTGGATGCTGCCGTTTTCAATCACCAGGGTGTTGACGGCCTGGGCCAGCTGCGCCCGGTCGCTTTGGCTGTCGGCGGCTTGAAAAGCCTCGAACTTGAACGGCACGGTGACATTGCAGCCGCGCGCGCCGTCCTGGACCAGTTGCGCCAGCGTGGCCGCAAACCCGTCCAGCGGGACCAGGCAGCGCTGGTAGTCGATGGCCTGCCCGGTCAGCTCGGCAAAACGCGCATGGATCTGCGGGGATCGGCTGTGGGCAATCGGGTTGCCGAGCACAAAATAGCGGTCGATTGCCGCGTTATCGCTGGTCATGGGTTGATCTTCTTTGTCAAAAATTGTGAGTACCACCGCGTTGCCGGGGCTCAGCGGTGGGTGAGTTTGGTTTCCAGGCTGTCATCGCGTCCGAAGTTGAAGCTGGACACCACCACGATCTGGTCGGCCTTGCCGCGCATGGCCTCGCTGAACGGCTCAAATGGACCGGCGCCCTGCACCAGGCTTTGCGCCCAGCGGTCAAGCGTCGGGTTGCCCGAGCTTTGCACCACGTCGGTCGCCAGCACGTTGCCGTCGGCATTGACCGTCATCGTCATGGTCAGTTCGCCATACAGCTTCTTGCCGGCCATTTGCGGAAAGTTCAGCGTTCCCTTTTTCTCGATCTTGCGGCGCATCGCATCGTAATACACCGCATACACCTCTTCACGCGTGGACGGGCTGATGTAGCGCCTGGCGGGCTGCTCGCCGTCTTCGTTGATGCGCCGTTCAATCTCGGCCAGCAGCTTGATGAGCTGCTTGCGCCTTTCCTCCTGCTCGGTCTGCGCGCGCAGGTTGGGCGGCACGCTCAGGTCGGGCGGCGGCATGGCGGCCAGTTCCTTTTTGGTTTGCAGCAGCAGCTGGGTCTGCTGTTCCTTGATGGATTCGATCTGGCGCCGCTCGTTTTCATCTTCCTGCGCATCGCCGGTCTTCATCACCAGGGCGGGCGGCAGCGGCGAGGTGGCGCGGCCTTTTTCAAGTTCGCCGCCGCCGGCCAGCGAAGCCTGCGCAATCGCCTTGGCGTGTTCATCGGGCGCCTCGGTGGATTTGGTGTTGACCAGGATCACTTCGAGCGGCGTGTCCTGGAACACGCGGTTGAAGCGTTCCGGATCGACAAAGCGCACCGCCAGCAGCGCTGCATGCGCGGCCAGCGAGACGCCCAGGGCAATCTGCAGGGTGCTGGGTGACTTCACAACGGGCGGGCGGGGTTTCGGCTTCACGGGGCGATGCCTGGCGGCTCCAGTGGACAAGGTTCAGGCCATTCGCGCCGGGTTCAGCCTGCCACAGCAGGAGCGGCTTCGGCATCGGCTTGCGGCTCGCTAATATCGACCGCAATCGAAATCGGCCCGGCGGCCAGTTCATCCTCGCCCTCGTCACCCTCATCCCCCTGGTCCGTTTCCTGGTCTTGCGCCGACGCCGGGGCCATGGTATCGAGCCGTTCGACGACGGTGCCCGAGATGTCCAGCGTGATCTCGTCAATTGCACCCAGCTGCACGCGCACCCTGGCGTTGCGCGGCAGGCCCTGCGCGCCCATGGCCGCCAGCACCAGCGGCAGCTCGTCGGCGCGGACCAGGTTGTCCTTGAAGCTGGTCGCCGTCAGTTCGGTGATGCCGTTTTGCTCCAGGTATTTGAGCGTCCAGTAGCGCTCTATGCCCGACTGGAAGCCGTTGTAGGCGCTGTAGGCGGCGTCAAAGCACGAAATCACCGAAAACAGGTCCGCATCCTTGGGCTTGAAGGGCGCGACCAGCGCGGCGCTGCGGCCGTGCTTGGTGACGGCAATGATCTGCCACTGGTTGACCAGGTCGGTGTAGCGGCGCAGCGGCGAGGTGCACCAGGCATAGCTTTTCACGCCGATGCCGGCATGCGGCAGCGCCTTGGTGCCCATGCGCACCTTCACGCCCGGCGCCATGCTGGCCTGGCTGCGGTAGATGCCCGGAACGCCATGCTCGGCCAGCCACTGGCCCCAGGTGCTGTTGGCCAGGATCATCGCCTCGGCGACGATCAAATCGAGCGGCGCGCCGCGCTGGCGCGTGCTGATGCTGACCGTCTCGTCGCCCTGCGGCTCGCCGCCCGTGGGGTTGTCGAGCTTGAAGTTGTAGTCGGGCCGGTTGAAGTTCTCGGGCTTGCCGCGAACGATTTCGCGCTGGCCCTTCAGGTGCCGGGCCAGGCGGTGCAAAAACGTCATTTCCACGCCCCACTGCACATCCACCGGCGCTGCAAGCTGCGCGGCTTCGAAGAATGCTTCGGTGAAGGTGTTGTCCAGCGCGTCGTGGCGCAGGTTGCTGACGATGGGCACCTGGTCCAGCCGGGTCAGGCTCTTGGTGATTTCCAGCGTGGCTTCGTCCATCGTCAGGTAAAGCGACAGGGCAGGGCAGTTGCGGCCTTCCTGCAGCGTGTAGGCCTGCACCACGTCGTCGGGCAGCATGGTCAGCTTGTAGCCGGGCATGTACACGGTGGACATGCGCGCCCGGCCGACGGCGTCAATCGGGCTGCCTGGCAGCACGGCCAGTCCGGGCGCGGCGATGTGGATGCCCAGCGTGATGACGCCGCTGCCCAGACCTTGAACCGACAGCGCATCGTCGATCTCGGTGGTGCTGGAGTCGTCGATGGAAAAGGCCTTGACATCGGCCAGCGGCAGCTCGTCCTTGATGGGCGGCGCCTGCAATTCCGGAAAGCGCGTGCCCTTGGGAAAGTTCTCGAACAAAAAGCGCTTCCAGTGGAACTGGTAGGGCGAGGCGATGGCGCCGGCTTTTTGCAGCAAGTCGAGCGGCGCGGTGTGCGTGGCGCGCGAGGCATCGACCACGGCCTTGTACTCGGCGCTGTTCTTGTCGGGCTTGAAAAGGATCTTGTAGAGCTGGTCGCGAATCGGCGCCGGGCACTGGCCCTGTCCGAGTTCCTCGGCCCAGGCGGCGATCTGCGCCGTGATCTGCTTTTTCTTCTCGATGGCGGCGAGCGCCTGCTGCAGGATTTCGGGCGGCGCTTTCTTGAAGCGGCCCTTGCCGGCGCGGCGGAAATAATGCGGCGCGTCGTACAGGCGGAACAGGGCGGCGGCCTGCTGCTCGGCTGACGCGGGCTTGGAGGCGTCGGCGCTGAAGTAGTCGCGCGCCAGTTCGGCAAAGCCGAATTCCTCGTCGCTGGCGAATTCCCAGGCCAGGTCCAGGTCGATTTCTTCAATCAGGCGCTGGCCGGCGGCGATGAACTCGGCGGGCGCGGGCTTCTCGAACTTCAGCAGCGCGTTGGCCGACTTGACCTTGACGCGCTTGCCCGAGTCGAGTTCGACCTGCAGCGAGCTGTCGGCTTCCGACAAAATCCGGCCGGCCAGAAATTTTCCGGTTTCTTCAAACAATACAAACACAACGACATCCTTTAGCCTGGGTAATTGCCTTTTCGGGGCGTGCGGCTAGTGTAGTCAAGCTGATCTTGCTGCTGGTCTGCCGACGTTTTGGTTTCAGGCCAAAGCCAGAAAATCCAGGATGGCCGGCAGGTGCGCGTCGAAGTCGCTCAGCGCATGGTCGCCGCCTTCGAGCAGGCGCACTCTAGCGCCCGCGTAGCGCGCCGCCATCTCGCGCCAGTCGAGCACTTCGTCGCCCCTGGCGATGATGGCCAGGTAGTTGTGCGGAACCTTCAGCGGCCCGGCCTGCAGCGCGCGCAGTTCATCGACAAAGCGCGCTTCAAAGAAAAAGTGCTCGCCGGGGTTCTGCCAGGTGGTTTGCTCGCCGATGTAGCTCGCCAGGTCACGCGCCGGATCGACCGCCGGGTTCAGCAGCACCGCCTTGCAGTCCTGGCGCTCGGCCACCGCTGTCGCGTAGAAACCGCCCAGCGAGGAGCCGATGACCGCCATGGATTCGGCCGGCCAGTCCGCGATGCCGGCTTGAAGCAGCGCCATGGCCTGTTGCGGCGAGGGCGGCAGTTGCGGGCACCACCAGCGCACCGCCGGGTGGCGTTCAGCCATCAGGGCGGCCATTTTTTGGGCCTTGGCCGATTGGGGCGAGGAGCGAAAGCCGTGCAGGTAGAGCAAGTGGGTGATGGGCATGCCCCCATGGTAAACGCGCCACCCCAAGCCCGCCGGGGCGCCTGAACGCGTGGGGGTGGATCAAATTTATAGTCAAATAACCTGTTTGCGCAATATGGACGAGCATATGATGCTATGTTTTTAGTAGTAAAACAGCGGCTGTCTGATGCCCCTTCAGCCTGCGGGCTGGCTGCCGGCTGATTGATAATTGCGCCCATGTCCGCCGTCTTTGACAAACCTTCCCTCTACCAGCGAACCCTGCCTGTGCTGCAGGGTTTTGATGGCCTGCTTGCCTTTGCGGTGTTCCTGCTGGCCTGCGCCGGCCTGCTGATCATGTATTCGTCGGGCTACGACCACGGCACGCGCTTTGCCGACCATGGCCGCAACATGCTGATTGCCGGCGCCATCATGTTCGTGGTGGCGCAGGTTCCGCCGCAGCGGCTGATGGTTTTTGCCGTGCCGCTGTATGTCACTGGCGTGACCCTGCTGGTGGCGGTGCTGGCGTTTGGCATCACCAAGAAGGGCGCCAGGCGCTGGCTCAATGTCGGCGTGGTGATCCAGCCCAGCGAAATCCTGAAAATCGCCATGCCCTTGATGCTGGCCTGGTGGTTCCAGAAGCGCGAAGGCCAGTTGCGCCCGCTCGATTTCGTTGTCGGACTGGTGCTGCTGGCCTTGCCGGTCGGCCTGATCATGAAGCAGCCCGACCTGGGAACGTCGCTGCTGGTGCTGGCCGCCGGCTTGGCGGTAATTTTTTTTGCCGGGCTGAGCTGGAAGCTGATTCTTCCGCCCGTGCTGCTGGGCGTGGTGGGTATTTCGCTGATCGTCTGGTTTGAACCGCAACTGTGCGCCGACGGCATGCGCTGGCCGGTGCTGCACGACTACCAGCAGCAGCGCATCTGCACGCTGCTGGACCCGTCGCGCGACCCGCTGGGCAAGGGCTTTCACATCATCCAGGGCATGATCGCGATTGGCTCGGGCGGGGTGTTCGGCAAGGGCTTCATGGCCGGCACGCAGACGCACCTGGAGTTCATTCCCGAGCGCACCACCGACTTCATCTTTGCGGCGTATTCCGAGGAATTCGGCCTGATCGGCAACCTGCTGCTGATCTCGGGCTTTCTGTTCCTGATTTTTCGCGGCCTGGCGATTGCGATGGATGCGCCCAGCATGTTTTCGCGGCTGCTGGCCGGTGCGCTGACGATGATTTTCTTCACCTATGCCTTCGTCAACATGGGCATGGTCAGCGGCATTTTGCCGGTGGTCGGCGTTCCCTTGCCCTTCATCAGTTATGGCGGCACGGCCATGGTGACGCTGGGCCTGGCCATCGGCATGCTGATGTCGATTGCCAAGGCAAAAAGGCTCATGCAGACTTGACCAGCGCTGCCGGGACACTCTGCCTACAATGACCGGATGACCTCACTCAATTCCGCCGCCGCCTCCGTTCGCCAAACCAATGTCTCCGGGCGTCCTCCGGCCCGTCCCACCAAGGATTCCACCGCCGGGCGGCTGGCCATTGCGCAAAAGCTGCTGCTGGCGCCTTTCGGCCTGGACGAAGCTGCCCTGAGCCGGGCGCTGGGCGAGATCACTTCCTATGGCGTTGACGATGCCGACCTGTATTTCCAGTACACCCGCAGCGAAGGCTGGAGTCTGGAAGAGGGCATTGTCAAGACCGGCTCCTTCAGCATCGACCAGGGCGTTGGCGTTCGTGCCGTGAGCGGCGAGAAAACCGCCTTTGCCTATTCCGACGATATTTCCGAAGCCTCGCTGCTCGATGCGGCGCGCACCGTGCGCAGCATCTCGGCCACCGCCAAGTCCGGCCGCGTCAAGACGCCGGCCCGCAAGGTGGCCAGCAGCCGCTCGCTCTACCGCGACCTGGACCCGATTGCCACGCTGGACAGCACCGCCAAGGTCGAGTTGCTCGGCAAGGTTGAAAAGCTCGCCAAGGCCAAAGACCCGCGCATCGTGCAGGTGATGGCCGGGCTGGCCAGCGAATACGACGTGGTGATGGTGGCGCGCGCCGACGGCACGCTGGCCGCCGATGTGCGTCCGCTGGTGCGCCTGAGCGTGACCGTGATCGCCGAGCAAAAAGGCCGGCGCGAAGTCGGCTCCAGCGGCGGCGGTGGCCGTTTCGGCCTGGCCTATTTCGACGACACGCAAATTGCCCAGTACGTCGATGCGGCCGTGAATGCCGCGCTGACCAACCTGGACGCGCGCCCCGCGCCGGCCGGCCAGATGACCGTGGTGCTGGGCTCCGGCTGGCCCGGCATCCTGCTGCACGAAGCCATCGGCCACGGGCTGGAAGGCGACTTCAACCGCAAGGGCTCCAGCGCGTTCTCGGGCCGCATCGGCGAGCGCGTGGCCGCCAAGGGCGTGACGGTGCTCGACGATGGCACGATTGCCGACCGCCGGGGCTCGCTCAACATCGACGACGAGGGCAATGTCAGCCAGCGCAATGTGCTGATCGAAGACGGCATCCTGAAGGGCTACATCCAGGATTCGATGAATGCGCGCCTGATGAACGTCAAGCCCACCGGCAACGGCCGGCGCGAAAGCTATGCCCATGTGCCGATGCCGCGCATGACCAACACCTACATGCTGGGCGGCGACAAGGCGCCCGAGGAAATCATCGCCAGCATCAAGAAAGGCCTGTACGCCAGCAACTTCGCCGGCGGCCAGGTGGATATCACCTCGGGCAAGTTCGTGTTCTCGGCCAGCGAAGCGTTCTGGGTTGAAAACGGCAAGATCCTCTACCCGGTCAAGGGCGCGACGATTGTCGGCAACGGCCCCGATGCGCTGACCCGCGTGACGATGATCGGCAACGACATGAAGCTCGACAGCGGCGTGGGCACCTGCGGCAAGGAAGGCCAGAGCGTGCCGGTCGGCGTCGGCCAGCCGACGCTGCGCATTGACGGTCTGACCGTGGGCGGCACCGCCTGAGCCCGGTCGATTCAGGATTGTTTTTAACCTGTGCTACATTCCACCAGATGAATTCCGCGAAATTTTCTTTTGCTTATTTTTGGACTCTCAAGCGCCTCCGGCGGTAGAGAGACTTTCGCATAAGCACTAAAAACGCAACGAATCTCCAAAAACCGCCGGCCACCCGGCGGTTTTTTTTTGCCCTTGCCGATTTGCCAATCCCGTGAAATCCCTGAATCAGTTCTGAAATCTTTAAAAGGAAGCCTGTGATGAATGCCAAAGCCACCCCCGCCAGCCCAAGCTGGTATGCGGACGTCGAAAAAACCAGCCAGACCGACGACAAACGCATCAAGGACATCACCGTGCTACCCCCTCCCGAGCATCTCATCCGCTTCTTCCCGATCAACGGCACCGCCGTCGAATCGCTGATCACCCAGACCCGCCAGAACATCCACAACATCATGGCCGGCACCGACGACCGCCTGCTGGTGGTGATTGGCCCGTGCTCGATCCACGATCCGATGGCCGCGCTCGACTATGCCCGCCGCCTGGCCGAGCAGCGCAAGAAATACGCCGGGACGCTGGAAATCGTGATGCGGGTGTACTTTGAAAAGCCCCGCACCACCGTCGGCTGGAAAGGCTTGATCAACGACCCGTACCTGGATGAAACCTTCCGCATCGACGAGGGCCTGCGCATTGCCCGCCAGTTGCTGATCGACATCAACCGCCTGGACGTGCCGGCCGGCAGCGAGTTCCTGGACGTGATCTCCCCGCAGTACATCGGCGACCTGATTTCCTGGGGCGCAATTGGCGCGCGCACCACCGAAAGCCAGGTACACCGCGAACTGGCTTCGGGCCTGTCGGCGCCGATTGGCTTCAAGAACGGCACCGACGGCAACATCCGCATCGCCACCGATGCCATCCAGGCGGCGGCGCGCGGCCACCACTTTTTGTCGGTCCATAAAAACGGCCAGGTCGCGATTGTGCAGACCCAGGGCAACAAGGATTGCCACGTCATCCTGCGCGGTGGCAAGGCGCCCAACTATGACGCCGCCAGCGTGACCGCTGCCTGCAAGGAACTGCATGCCGCAGGCCTGCCGGCCACCTTGATGGTCGATTGCAGCCATGCCAACAGCTACAAGCAGCACGAAAAGCAGATGGACGTGGCGCGCGACATTGCGGACCAGGTCTCTAGCGGCTCGCGCAATGTGTTTGGCCTGATGGTTGAAAGCCACCTGAAGGCAGGCGCGCAAAAGTTCACGGCCGGCAAGGACGATGCCCGGGCGCTCGAATATGGCCAGAGCATCACCGACGCCTGCCTGGGCTGGAACGACTCGCTGGCCCTGCTGGAATCCCTGTCAGCCGCCGTGGAGGCTCGTCGGGCAAAATAATAAATCTGCAGCCGCAGGCGTATCAGGGCGCTGCCAGGGTCGGCGAAAGGGCGGGTCGCTGAACACGGCGCCATGATTCATCATCATTTTTTCAGGAAACCATCATGCGTAGTGAAGTCAGCGTCATCTTCAAAAACCAGGCCCCTGTGCGCATTGAGCTGCACGACGCGGAGCCCATGCCCAGCGAGGCGGCGCGCCGCTGGCTCGACGAGCAGTTCACCCAGATGGGCTGCGAGCCCCTGCGGCCCACCGGCAAGCTGCTGACCGCCGACAAGGTGGTAGTGGTGGCCGAAGCGGCCGGGCCGGTGAAGTTTGCCGATGCCCAGTGGGCGCGGGCGTTTGCCGGCGCGGCGGCGGCGGCCCTGGGCCGGCCGATGGTCAATATTGACGTGACGACATTGAGCATCAGCTATTGAATCGGTGCTTGACGGCGCACGGCCACAACTGAAAAGCTTTTCAATTTGCTATTGATACGATAGCTGGCTGCGCTTGTTTATATTGGCCTTGAGGGCTAAAACATCGCTACCGAACCCAGGACGATATTCTTCAATGGTCAAGCCTGTTGACGCCAACGCCATGAAAAAAACCAAAGCTAAATCCAAACCCAAACCCGATCTGTTCGCCGAAGCCGCGCCTGCCGCCGACCCGGTAACGCCCGGCAGCGCCCTGCGGCTCGATGGCGGCAAGGGCGGGTCGCGTTTGTCCGCCGGGCAGCAGCGCTTTAACCGCCTGCTGGCGAAAATCGACAAGCTCGAAGGCCAGGTCACGGAAATCAAGACGCTGGCCGACGCCTTTCGCCCGCTCTACCAAAGCACGCTGGAGCCGCTGCGTGGGGAACACCGGGCGTTGATGCGCCGCATGGCGCTGTGCCTGGACGAGCGGCTGCAGCGCAAGGGCTTGAGCCCAGCCCAAAAGCGCGACGGCCTTGAAATTCTTTGCGACCTGTGCGAGACGCTGGCGGCCTTTGGCGATGAGGCCATGGCCGCGCTGCACGACCAGCGCAGCGCGCGCACCTTGCGCCAGAAAGAACAAGACCAGGCGGCCATGATGCGTTCGATGATGGAAGACGCTCTGGGCCGGCCGCTCGACATGCAGGCGCAGGATGATTCGCTGGACCCGCTCGAAGCCGTGCTGCGCGCCGGCCACGAGGGCCTGCACGAAGCGATGCAGGCCGACGAGGCCGAGCGCGAGGCGGCCCAGGCTAGAAGAAAAAAGAAAAATCCCACACCGGCCCAGATCAAGGCCGGGCAGGAGCAGGAAGACGCCGACACCGTCTTGCGCCAGGTGTACCGCCAGCTGGCCAGCGCGCTGCACCCCGACCGCGAGCGCGACCCGGCCGAGCACCAGCGCAAAACCGCGCTGATGAGTGAAGCCAACGCCGCCTACGCCAAGCAAGACCTGATGGCCCTGCTGCACCTGCAGTTGCGCATTGCCCAGGCCGATGCGCAGGATTTGCTGCAGCAGCCCGAGGAACGCATCGCCGCCATGAGCCGGTTGCTCAAGCAGCAGGCCGCTGAACTGGAAAACGAGCTGTTTGCCCGGCAGCACCACCTCATGGAGGAGTTCGATCTGGAGTTCTACCAGATGCCGACTGCCGCCACGCTGCGGCGCCAGCTTGAGCTGCAGGCGAAAGAATTGAAGGAAGAGCTGGCTTTCATGGAAGCGGATATTGCGCAGGTGCAGGACGACGCAGGCTTCAAGCGCTGGCTGAAAGCGCAGCTCAAGATGAGCCGGGAGGCGGATTATTTTTGACCGGCAGCGGAAATTTCAGGTCTTTTAACCGTTTTGCGCAATATCCACGGGCATTGATAGCTATTAAATATATAGCGTTATGGGCGAGGGTGAAGCCGCCGGGCATCATGGCTGCGTCAGCGCCGCCAGCAATTTGGCATGAATGCCGCCAAAGCCGCCGTTGCTCATGCACAGCAAATGGTCGCCCGGCCGGGCGGCGGACTTGACCTGCGCCAGCAATTGGTCCAGATCGTCGGCCACCTGGGCGCGTTCTGCCATCGGGGCCAGCGCGGCGCGGGCGTCCCAGTCCAGTCCGCCGGCATGGCAAAACGCCAGGTCGGCGCGCTCCAGGCTCCACGGCAGTTGCGCCGTCATGACTCCGAGCTTCATGGTGTTGCTGCGCGGCTCGAAAATTGCCAGGATGCGTCCGGCGCTTTTTCCGGCGCTGTTCAACTGGCGGCGCAGGCCGTCGATAGTGGTGTGAATGGCGGTCGGGTGGTGGGCGAAATCGTCATACACCGTGATCGGGCCGCCGCCGCGCTGCACCACGCCGCGCACTTCCATGCGCCGCTTGACGTTCTGGAATGAGGCCAGCGCCTCGGCCGCCAGCGCCGGCGCCACGCCCAGATGCTCTGCGGCAGCGATGGCCGCCAGGGCGTTGAGCTGGTTGTGCATGCCGCTGATGTCCCACTGCAGCCGGGCAACGGCTTCATCGCCTTTGAAGACCCTGAAGTCGTTAGGCTCGCCTTGCGCTGTAAAACCGCCATGACCGGGGGCGCCGCCAAACGGCACCTGCTCGCTCCAGCAGCCCTGGGCCAGCACGCGCTGCAGGCTGTCCTCGTTGGCGTTGAAAACCACCCGGCCCTGTGAGGGAACGGTACGCACCAGGTGATGAAACTGCCGCTCGATGGCTGCCAGGTCGTCAAAGATGTCGGCGTGGTCGAATTCCAGGTTGTTCAAGATCGCCGTGCGTGGGCGGTAGTGGACAAACTTGCTGCGCTTGTCGAAAAACGCCGTGTCGTATTCATCGGCCTCGATGACAAAGGCGTTTCCCGTGCCCAGGCGCGCCGACACGCCAAAGTTCAGCGGCACGCCGCCGATCAGAAAACCGGGCTGCAGGCCAGCGCATTCCAGGACCCAGGCCAGCATGGCGGTCGTGGTGGTCTTGCCGTGAGTGCCGGCGACGGCCAGCACATGGCGCGGGCCGGTGGCATGGTGCGTCGGGTGGTGCAGCACATGGCCCGACAGCCATTGCGGGCCGCTGGTGTAGGGCTGGCCGCTGTTGAGGATGGCTTCCATCAACGGATATTTGGGCTTTCCGTCGGCCAGCCGCGCGCGCGACACCACATTGCCAATCACGAACACATCGGGCGCCAAGGCCATCTGGTCGGCGCCGTAGCCTTCGATCAGCTCGATGCCCAGGCCTCGCAACTGGTCGCTCATGGGTGGATAAACGCCGGTGTCGCAACCCGTCACCTTGTGCCCCGCCTCCCGCGCCAGCGCGGCCAGGCCGCCCATGAAAGTCCCGCAGATTCCCAGAATATGTATGTGCATCGCCCGTATTTTAGGGAGGCTATTTCAGGCCACCATTTTTTAAGGAAAATAAGCCTATGGCGCAATAAGGACGTGCGCAAGCAGCTCTTTATTTCATAGCAGGTGAAGATTGCCGTGAACTTTGCGCGCAGGCGCGGCCCTAATGTGGGCACAATTGCTTTCAACGCCTTCGGGCTGACTTTCAATCCCTGACCATTCGCTCCTGGCCCCACAGGCCAGCCGACCCTGAACTTGCATACCCTCAAATCCGAAATTGCCGCCACCGCCGCTGCGCTGGTGGTCGAAGAAGGGCTGGAATACGGCCCGGCCAAGCGCCGCGCGATCAAGCAGTTGGCCTTGCCCGCGCGCACCGCCTTGCCTGACAACGACGCGCTCGAAGACGCCGTGCGCGAGTACATCGAACTGTTCTGCGCCGAAACCCAGCCGGCCGAACTGGCCGCGCTGCGCGAGTTGGCGCTGGTGTGGATGCAGCGCCTGGCCGCCTTCCGGCCTTACCTGGCCGGCGCGGTCTGGCATGGCACGGCAACCCGGCTGTCCGACATCTATATCCAGCTGTTTTGCGACGATCCGAAATCGGCCGAAATTGCGCTGATCGAGCACAACGTCGATTACGAGCCACGCACCGTGACCGGTTTTACCGGCGGCAGCGTGGAAGCGCTCAGCCTGAGTAGCCTGTGCCAGGCGCTGAACGAGAATATTGGCGTTCACCTGATGGTCTATGACCATGACGACCTGCGCGGCGCCTTGCGACCCGACGCCAAAGGCCGTGCGCCGCGCGGCGACCTGGCTGCCGTGCAAAAATTATTGTCCACCCCTTTTGGAGCTTGAAAAGTGAATCGCAGAAACATGCTGTATGGCGGCGTTGCCGCTGCAGCGGCCCTGGCCGGCGCCGGCGCGGCCTGGTGGAAATTTCAGCCGCATGACGCAACGCCCGAAGCCGTGGCGAAAGTGGCCGAATCCTTCTGGACCCTGAGCTTTGACACGCCCGACGGCAAACCGCTGCCGATGAGCAGTTTTCGCGGCAAGCTGCTGCTGGTCAATTTCTGGGCCACCTGGTGCCCGCCCTGCGTCGAAGAGCTTCCCTTGCTGGATTTTTTCTACCAGGAAAACAAGGACAAAAACCTTCAGGTGGTCGGCCTGGCGGTCGATCAGCCGAGCGCGGTGCAAACCTGGCTCAAGACCCGGCCGCTGAATTTTCCGGTCGGCATGGCGGGGCTGGGAGGCACGGAGTTGAGCAAATCGCTGGGAAATATCACGGGCAGCCTGCCTTTCACCGTGATTTTCAGCCCTTCAGGCGTGCTGATGCACCGCAAGATCGGCAAGGTGTTGCCCGAAGAACTGGTGCAATGGACAAAACTGGTCTGATGCCGGGCGGAATGTAAAAATCAGCCGTTTTGCATTCGCTCAAGTGGGGCTGTTTTGCCGCTTGACGGGTCGTTTGCTTCCTTCCCCCGGGGCGGGTTTTCCCGGGCTGGTGTGCGCTGATGAGCTTGCCGGATTCGCCTTGAGGTACACTTTGTTTTTTTGTATCAGGGCGCCTTGCGTTGCCGCGTAATCATTATCTGATAGACGCTGTAAGGCGAAATAACAGAAAGTAAGCGAAGAAAGAGGGAGGATCGGCCAAGCACGCCATTTTCCTCTTCGTTCAAACCGTGCGTCCGAAAACCGCATGCCAGCATCCACCTCCGTTGGAAAGAATCTATGGATCTAAGAAAACTCAAAACCCTGATCGACCTTGTTTCAGAGTCCAATGTGTCTGAACTTGAGATTACAGAGGCCGAAGGCAAGGTCCGCATTGTCAAGGCCAGCGGCGTTCCGATGATGATGATGCACCAGCCCGCCATGGCCATGGCGGCGGCGCCGACCATGGCCACGCCAGTGGCCGTGGCTGAAGCGGTCGCTGTTCAACCCGCCGGCCACGCGGTCAAGTCGCCCATGGTCGGCACGTTTTACCGCTCTTCGAGTCCCGGCTCCAACCCGTTTGTCGAAATCGGCAGCGTGGTCAAGGAAGGCGACACGGTCTGCATCATCGAGGCGATGAAGATCCTCAACGAGATCGAAGCCGACAAGTCGGGCACCGTCACCAAGATTCTTTCCGAAAACGGCCAGGCCGTGGAATACGGCCAGCCTCTCTTCATGATTGAGTGAGCGGGCCTGCCGCCCCCCATTGCCAGACCGGTCAGACGACCGGCCCCATCGGCCAGACCAGGTACTTCGACGCATGTTTAAAAAAATACTGATCGCCAACCGTGGCGAGATCGCCCTGCGGATACAGCGGGCCTGCCGGGAACTCGGCGTCAAGGCCGTGATGGTGTATTCCGAAGCCGACCGCGAGGCCAAATACATCAAGCTGGCCGACGAGGCCGTCTGCATCGGGCCGGCGCCTTCGTCGCTGAGCTACCTCAACATGCCGGCCATCATTTCGGCCGCCGAGGTGACCGACGCCGAGGCGATTCACCCCGGTTATGGTTTCCTGAGCGAGAACGCCGATTTTGCCGAGCGGGTTGAAAAAAGCGGCTTCAAGTTCATCGGTCCCTCGCCCGAGTCCATCCGCCTGATGGGCGACAAGGTTTCGGCCAAGCAGACCATGCTCAAGGCCGGCGTGCCCTGCGTGCCCGGCTCCGAGGGCGCATTGCCGGCTGATCCGGCCTTCATCAAGCGCATTGCCAAGCAGATCGGCTACCCGGTCATCATCAAGGCCGCCGGCGGCGGCGGCGGACGCGGCATGCGTGTGGTGCATACCGAAGCGGCCCTGCTCAATGCCGTGCAGACCACCAAGGCCGAAGCCGGCGCGGCCTTTGGCAATCCGGAGGTTTACATGGAAAAATTCCTGCAGAACCCCCGGCACATCGAGATCCAGATTCTGGCCGACCAGTTCAAGAACGCGGTCTGGCTCGGCGAGCGCGACTGCTCCATGCAGCGCCGCCACCAGAAAGTCATCGAGGAAGGACCGGCCCCCGGGATTCCGCGCAAGCTGATCGAACGCATAGGCGCACGTTGCGTGACGGCGGTCAAGAAGTTCGGCTACCGTGGCGCCGGCACGTTCGAGTTCCTCTACGAAGACGGCGAGTTCTACTTCATCGAGATGAACACCCGCGTCCAGGTCGAGCACCCGGTGACCGAGTGGATCACCGGCATCGATATCGTGCGCACGCAAATCATGGTGGCTGCCGGCGAACGGCTGCCCTTTACCCAGCGCGACATCCAGATCAAGGGGCATTCCATCGAGTGCCGCATCAACGCCGAAGATCCGTACAAATTCACGCCTTCGCCAGGACGCATCACCAACTGGCACCCGCCCGGCGGGCCGGGCGTGCGGGTCGACTCGCATATTTATTCCAACTATTTCGTGCCCCCCAACTACGACTCGATGATCGGCAAGATCATCGTGCATGCCGATACGCGCGAGCAGGCGCTGGCGCGCATGAGCGCCGCTCTGGGCGAGACCGTGGTCGAGGGCATCAACACCAACATTGCGCTGCACCGAGAACTCATGGTGGACGCCAAGTTCATGGACGGCGGCACCAACATCCACTACCTTGAAGAGTGGCTGTCAAAGCGTGAACGCTAAGCGCACCGGACCTGATTTATGAGCCTGTTTGAACTGATTTTGCTGGCGCCCGTGCATGAGGTGGAAACCCTCAGCGACGCGCTCGATGCCCTGGATGCGCTCAGCGTCTCGGTCGAAGACGCCGACGCGCACACCCCGGCCGAGCAGGCCCTGTTCGGCGAGCCCGGCATGCCGCCGCCCAAGGCGGGCTGGGAGCGCTCGCGCATCGTGGCGCTGTTTGCCACCGAAGCGCTGGCGAAGGGTGCCGCTACGCTGCTGCAGGCTCAGGATTTCTTTGTTGGCTGCCATGTGGTCGCGATTCAGGCCGTGCCCGAGCAGGACTGGGTCAGGCTGACGCAGTCGCAGTTCACGCCGGTCGAGATCACGCCCGAATTCTGGATCGTGCCGACCTGGCATGAGCCGCCGGCGCAGGCAAAACAGGTGATCCGGCTCGACCCGGGCCTGGCCTTTGGCACCGGCACGCACCCGACGACGCGCATGTGCCTGCGCTGGATTGCAGCCCGGGGCACGTCAGGCCAGTCGCTGGGCCGGGTGCTCGACTACGGCTGCGGCTCGGGCATCCTGGCGATTGGCGCGGCCAAGTTTGGCGCTGTGGCGATTGACGCGGTCGATATCGACGAGGCCGCCGTTGAATCGACCCGCGCCAATGCCCAGGCCAACCATGTGCAACTGCAGACCGGCCTGCCCGACAAGGCCGTGGGCAGTTACCAGACCGTGCTGGCCAACATTCTGGCAACGCCTTTGCGCGTGCTGGCGCCGCTGCTGTGCGGGCATGTTCAGCCAGGCGGCAACCTGGTGCTGGCGGGCATTCTGGAGCGTCAGGCCGATGAGCTGAAGGCTGCGTACCTGCCTTATTGCCAGCTCCAGGTCCAGGACGAGCAAGAAGGCTGGATCCTGATGACCGCGCAGTTTTGAGCGCGCTGGCGTAACGCAGCTTCACGCCCGGTTTTTCCGGAAATTATTTTCCACCCTTGCGCCCGATGAGCCAGATTACGCGCTGTCCCGCCTGCACAACGATGTTCAAGGTCGTTGATGAGCAGCTCAAGGCGGCGCAAGGCTGGGTACGCTGCGGACAGTGTGGCGACGTGTTTGAAGCTCCCCTGCACCTGGTGCCGGGCGAGGCCGGCGGGCCGGGCGTGCCTCCCGATGCGTCCGGGCCTGCGCCGGTTCAGGAGGCGCTGACGAAGGCGAGCGATGCCCTGACGGAGCCGGTGCATGTGGAACCCGTCTGGCAACCCTTTGCGAAAGACGCTCAGGCAACCCCGATCAATGCGCCGCCAGAACCGCAGGGACGGCAAGATCCGGTATTCACCGCCAATGCCTATGGTTCCAGCTTGAATGAGACTGAACTGGCGGATGTTCCGGCGCAAGCGCCTGAAGTTCCACCTTCTCCCGCCGAAGAGCCCGAGGCAACGCCCGAAGTCGCTTTTGTACGCGAAGCGCGGCAAAACGACTTCTGGACATCACCCCTGGTCCGCGCCTTTCTGGGCCTGATGAGTCTGGCATTGCTGGCCGCATTGATGCTGCAATGGGTGGTCCGGCAAAAAGACGTTCTGGCCGCGCACGAGCCCCGGCTCGCACCGATGCTTCAGGCGCTTTGCCGACCGCTGGGCTGCCAAATCCGGCCCTTGCGACGCATCGAATCGCTGGTCATTGAACATGCCAGCTTCAGCAAGACCGGCCCCGATGCCTACCGCCTGAGCTTCGTTTTCCGCAATACCGGCGATGCGCTCATCGAAATCCCCGCGCTCGAAGTCACGCTCATCGACAGCCAGGACGAGTTGCTGGTGCGCCGGGTGGTGATGCCGGCGCAGTTCGGCGCCACCGGGGTCTCACTGGCGGCGCATGCCGAACTGGCTGGCGCCTTGTCCCTGAAAGTCTCCAGCGGTGGTGCGCAAGGGGCTTCATCGCCAGCGCAAGCCGGCTTCCTGCCGGTGGCTGGCTACCGTATCCTGGCTTTTTATCCCTGAAAACTGAAACGAGAACTGAATGTCTTCTGTAATTTGCGGCTCGCTGGCCTTTGACACCATCATGAGTTTTGAGGGCCGGTTTGCCGAGCAGATATTGCCCGACCAGTTGCACATCCTGAACGTGTCGTTTCTGGTGCCCGCGCTGCGCCGCGAGTTTGGCGGCTGCGCCGGCAACATTGCCTACAGCCTCAAGCAACTCGGCGGCTCGCCCTTGCCGATGGCCACGGTGGGCAGCGACGGCGCCGACTACCTGGCGCGCATGAAGGCGCAAGGCATCAGCACCGAATTCGTGCGCGAAGTCGATGACCTCTACACCGCGCAGGCGATGATCATGACCGACCGCGACAACAACCAGATCACGGCTTTTCACCCCGGCGCGATGATGCAGGCGCATGTCAGCCGGATCGAGGCGCGCAGCGACATCAGGCTGGGCATCATTTCACCCGATGGCCGCGATGCCATGCTGCAGCATGCCGAACAGTTCAAGGCCGCCGGCATTCCCTTCGTCTTTGATCCGGGACAGGGCCTGCCGATGTTCGACGGCCCCGAACTGGCGCATTTCGTCGAGCTGGCCTCCTGGGTGACGGTCAATGACTACGAAGGCCGGATGCTGTGCGACCGCACCGGCCTGTCGTGCGCCGAATTGTCCAAGCGTGTGCTGGGCCTGGTGGTGACGCTGGGCGCCGAAGGCTGCGAGGTCTGGGTCGATGGCGAAAAAACCGTGGTGCCGCCGGTCAAGGCCGAGGCGGTGGTCGATCCAACGGGCTGCGGCGATGCGTTTCGCGGTGCGCTGCTGTTTGGACTGGAGCAGGGCTGGTCGCTGGTCCGTTGCGCGGTGCTGGGCAACCGGGTGGGCGCGCACAAGATCGCCAGCCGTGGCGGGCAGAATTACACGCTGGATTTTGATCAAATCAGTGCTTTGCGCAATACCAGCGGGCACTGATAGCTATTAAATTGCTAGCATTTGGCTTTTTATCCCGCAGTGCGTGGGCCGATCAGGCGAACTCCCGGCTGAATTGAAAAAGCCCGACATCTTGCGACATCGGGCTTGATGCATTACGCGCGCAAGACTTAAGGCTTGCTGCCTTTTGGGAAGGGCCAGGAGGCTTGCGGATTGATGGTGGTCTGGGCCGTTGGAGTCGAGCTTGCTGCGGGCGTTTTGGCCGCCGGTTTTTTCTCGGCTTTTTCGGCTTTCACTGCTTTTTTGGCTGCCGGCTTTTTTACGGCTTTGGCAGTGTCGGCTGTCGTCTTGGCCGCGGCCTTTTTAGCGGCTGGTTTTTTGGCTGCCGGTTGTGGGGCGGCTGCTTCTGGAGCGACTGGCTTTTCAGCTGCTGCTGCTTTTTTGGCGGGCGCCTTTTTGGCCGGGGCTTCCTTGACTGCCGGTTTTGGAGCGGTCACTTTTTCAGCGACCACTTTGGGGGCTGCTGCTTTTTTGGCAGGCGCTTTGGCGGGGGCTTTTGCAGCTACTTTTACCGCTGTTTTTGCAGCTGTTTTTGCAGCTGTTTTTGCAGCCGCCGGCTTTGGGGCCGCCGCCGTTTCAGCCGGTGCTGGTGCCACCGATGCTGGTGCCGCCGTTACTTTTTTTGCCGGTGCTTTCGCAGGAGCGGCTTTTTTTGCCGCTGGTTTTTTCGCAGTTGCCATGGTTTTCTCCTCGATCAGGTTGCAAAAAGCACTTCGCTTGGGGTGTAGTGGGCGAAGCGATTCGCAGCATTGGGCCTTCGGGTCACCGGGCTCCATGCCGCGAACACAGGAGCAACGGTCCCTGCGCACTCTTGGGTGCGGGCATGGAGCGTTGCGAATTTCAAAATCATTGTTATGTGGGCTGTGTGCTTTTTGTCAATCTTGCGCTGTCAATCCCAGGAGAGGGCGCCGCCAGACTGGTATTCAATCACACGGGTTTCAAAGAAGTTGCGTTCTTTTTTCAGGTCGATCATCTCGCTCATCCACGGAAACGGATTTTCCTCGTTCGGGAACAGCGTCTCTAACCCGATCTGCGTGGCGCGGCGGTTGGCGATGTAGCGCAAGTAGCCTTTGAACATGGATGCGTTGAGGCCCAGCACGCCGCGCGGCATGGTGTCTTCGGCGTAGCGGTATTCGAGTTCAACGGCCTTCATGAACAGGGCGTTGATCTCGGCCTTGAACTCGGCGGTCCAGAGCTGCGGATTTTCGAGCTTGAGCTGGTTGATCAGGTCGATGCCGAAGTTGCAGTGCATCGACTCGTCACGCAGGATGTACTGGTACTGCTCGGCCGCGCCGGTCATCTTGTTTTGCCGGCCCAGCGCCAGGATCTGGGTGAAACCGACATAGAAGAACAGGCCTTCCATCAGGCAGGCAAACACGATCAGCGACTTGAGCAGGGTCTGGTCGGACTCCAGGGTGCCGGTCTTGAAGCCGGGGTCGGAAATCGCTTCAATGAACGGGATCAGGAACTGGTCCTTGTCCTTGATGGACTGCACTTCGTTGTAGGCGTTGAAGATTTCGCCCTCGTCCAGGCCCAGCGACTCGGTGATGTACTGGTAAGCATGGGTGTGGATGGCTTCCTCGAAGGCCTGGCGCAGCAGGAACTGGCGGCATTCGGGCGCGGTGATGTGGCGGTAGGTGCCCAGCACGATGTTGTTGGCGGCGAGTGAATCGGCCGTCACGAAAAAGCCGAGGTTGCGCATGACCAGGCGGCGTTCGTCGTCGCTCAAGCCGTTCGGGTCTTTCCACAGCGCGATGTCGCGGGTCATGTTGACTTCCTGCGGCATCCAGTGGTTGGCGCAGGAGGCGAGGTATTTTTCCCAGGCCCATTTGTACTTGAACGGCACCAGCTGGTTGACGTCGGTCTGGCCGTTGATGATGCGTTTGTCGGAGGCCTTGACGCGCTTGGCTTTGGCAGGGATTTCGTGGGTATCCAGCGGTGGCGCGGAGGTCATAAAAGAGGGCGGCGGAAGGTCCGCTGAGCGGCTGGCTGGCAGGTCGCTGGGGAGGGGGGTCTGCAACGATGGTGTGACTTCTTCGTCCCAGGTCAACATAGAGAATTCCAATACTTCGGGATTATGAAAGCAGCGATGAAAAATGAAAAGCGTTCATTCACACCGCTACGAATTTTATGGCTCAATGCCTCGGTTTTTTGCATTGAACGCACAGTGAATCGTGCGAAAAATGGCTATCGCGCGATTCACTGCTTCTTTATTGGCAAGCCTCGCAACCCGGATCGTCAATCGCGCAAAACTTGATGTCGGTCGCGGGCGTTGCGCTCATCTGGGCCTGCGCTGCAGCGGCGGCCTTGTCAATCGCGCTCATGCCCAGCATAGCCGCTGCAGGAGCGGACGACACCGAGTTCATCTTGCCCGCCTGAACGGTTGATTTTTCGGCGTGCGTGGCGCTCTGGGTGCGCAGGTAATAGGTGGTTTTCAGGCCGCGTACCCAGGCCAGCTTGTAGGTCTCGTCGAGCTTCTTGCCCGACGCGCCGGCCATGTAGATGTTCAGCGACTGCGCCTGGTCTATCCATTTCTGGCGGCGCGATCCGGCTTCGACCAGCCACGAGGTCTCGATTTCAAATGCCGTGGCATACAGCGCCTTGATGTCATTCGGAACCCGGTCGATGGGGCGCAGCGAGCCGTCGAAATGCTTCAGGTCAACGACCATCACATCGTCCCACAGGCCGAGCTTTTTCAGATCGCGTACCAGGTAGTGGTTGATCACGGTGAATTCGCCCGACAGGTTGGACTTGACCGAGAGGTTGCCAAAGCACGGTTCGATGCAGGCATCGACGCCGATGATGTTGGAAATCGTCGCGGTCGGGGCAATCGCGACGCAGTTGGAGTTGCGCATGCCGTCCGTGGCGATTTTCTGGCGCAGGGCGTCCCAGTCGAGCGTCGCGGAACGGTCCACTTCGACATAGCCGCCGCGCTCCTTGGCCAGCATGTCCAGCGTGTCGAGTGGCAGGATGCCCTGGTCCCAGAGCGAACCCTTGTAGCTTTCGTACTGGCCGCGTTCCCTGGCCAGTTCGGTGGAGGCCCAGTAAGCGTGGTAGCAGATCGCTTCCATCGAGGTGTCGGCGAATTCGACCGCAGCCTGCGATGCGTAAGGCACGCGCAGTTCGTACAGGCAGTCCTGGAAGCCCATCAGCCCCAGGCCGACCGGGCGATGCCGCATGTTGGAGTGGCGTGCCTTTTCCACGGCGTAGTAGTTGATGTCGATCACGTTGTCCAGCATGCGCATGGCCGTGGTGATGGTTTTCTTCAGCTTGTCGTGGTCGAGCGCGCCGTTTTTCAGATGCTGGACCAGATTGATCGAGCCGAGGTTGCAGACGGCCGTTTCGGTCGCGCTGGTGTTCAGCGTGATCTCGGTGCACAAGTTAGACGAATGCACCACGCCGGCATGCTGCTGCGGCGAGCGGATGTTGCAGGCATCCTTGAACGTGATCCAGGGGTGGCCGGTTTCAAACAGCATCGACAGCATCTTGCGCCACATGTCGGTGGCCTGCAGCTTGCGCGATGGCTTGAGTTCGCCGCGCTCGGCGCGCGCTTCATAGGCCACATAGGCCTTTTCAAAGTCCTGGCCGAACTTGTCGTGCAGGTCGGGTGTGTCGGACGGCGAGAACAGCGTCCAGCTGCCTTTTTCCATGACGCGGCGCATAAACAGGTCGGGAATCCAGTTCGACGTGTTCATGTCGTGCGTGCGGCGGCGGTCATCGCCGGTGTTCTTGCGCAGCTCCAGGAATTCCTCGATGTCCAGGTGCCAGGTTTCGAGGTAGGCACAGACCGCGCCCTTGCGTTTTCCACCTTGATTTACCGCTACAGCCGTGTCATTCACCACCTTCAGGAAGGGCACGACGCCCTGCGATTCGCCGTTGGTGCCCTTGATGTGGGCGCCCATGGCGCGCACTGGCGTCCAGTCGTTGCCCAGGCCGCCGGCAAATTTCGACAGCAGGGCGTTTTCCTTGATGGCATCGTAAATGCCGCCCAGGTCATCGGCCACGGTGGTCAGGTAGCAGGACGACAGCTGTGAGCGCAGGGTGCCGGCATTGAACAGCGTCGGCGTGCTCGACATGAAGTCGAACGATGACAGGATTTCGTAGAACTCGATGGCGCGTGCTTCGCGGTCGGTTTCGTTCAGCGACAGGCCCATGGCCACGCGCATGAAGAACGCCTGCGGCAACTCGATGCGCTGCTTGCGGATGTGCAAGAAGTAGCGGTCGAACAGCGTCTGCAGGCCGAGGTAGTCAAACTGCAGGTCGCGCTCGGGCTTGAGCGCCGCACCCAGGCGGGCCAGGTCGAACTGCTGGAGTTTTTCGTCGAGCAGCTCGTTTTTGATGCCCTTGGCGATGAATTCAGGGAAATACGTGACATAGCGGACGGCCATGGCTTCGTGGCTGATTTCCTCGCCCAGGACTTCCTTGCGGATGGTGTGCAGCAAGAGGCGCGCGGTGGCGTAGGTGTAGTCGGGGTCTTTTTCGATCAGCGTGCGGGCTGCCAGGATGGACGCCTTGTAAACCTCTTCGATGGGCACGCCGTCGTACAGGTTGCGCATGGTTTCCGAAACAATCGGGTCGGGCTTGACATCGGCGCCGAGGTTGGCGCATGAGGCCTCGATCAGCGCCTGCAGGTTGCGGATATCCAGCGCCACCCGTTTGCCGCCGTCCATGACATGCAGCTGCGGCAGGGCAGGCGTCTGGGCCTGCAGCTGCCGGGCGCGTTCCTGGTTGTGCTTTTCGCGGTACAGCACGTAGGCCCGGGCGATTTCGTGGTGACCGCCGCGCATCAGGCCAAGTTCAACCTGGTCTTGCACATCCTCGATGTGGAAGGTGCCGCCACTGGGGCGTGAACGCATCAGGGCGCGAACGACGGCCTGGGTCAGGGTATCGACGGTTTCGCGCACGCTGGCTGAGGCTGCGCCCTGGGTGCCGTGCACGGCCAGGAAAGCCTTCATCATGGCGACGGCGATCTTGCTGGGCTCGAACGCGACGACCGAGCCATTGCGGCGAATGATCTGGTAGTTGGCCAGCGCGCCGGATGCCGGCGTGGCGTGAATTGAATTGCTGGCCGGAACGCCGGATGAAAGGGGCACGGCATAAGGTGCTGTTTGCATGATTTCCTCTTGTAGTTAGCTGTGGGTAGGCAGCGGCTGTGTGGGCTCAGGGAAGACTCGGACTCTGCAGAAAACAAGTTCTTCGAATGACTGGATTTTCTTCGTTACAGTGGCCGGATCGTGTCAACCTGATGGATGCTTGGGCACTACAGCTAGTGCCTGAAGGGGCTGGAGCCACTACAGGTAGTGTATCGCTGCCTTGCCCGGCTGTCGGTTTTGAGGGCTTTTTTATTATTGTTACGGTTGCTTTCAGGCCGCCAGTTTTTCTGCGAACCGGCGTTTATGCCTGATGAAACAAGGCTGCGCAAAAAAAATCCAGCACTGGTGCGGCCTGCCGCAGGTTTTGGCCTGTAAACGCTTGCGGGGCTTGGACGGACGTGCCTGATGTGAACTGATTCGGCAGTTGTTTCAGGAGGTTTTAGGGAAATACCTATCCGGCAAGGCCAGGGAGTTTTGCAGCAAAATCCAGTCAAATCCGCTTCCCGGGTCCAGTTTGCGGCCGGGGGCAATGTGTTCATGCCCGGCAATATGCGCCACCGGATAGGCCTGAAGGAGGGCTGCGCACAAGCCGGCCAGTGTTTCGTACTGGAGCGTTTCAAAGGCGCTGCCTTCAAGGCCTTCGAGTTCAATGCCGATGGAGTCGTCGTTGCACTGACTTCGCCCCCGGTAGGCGGACTGGCCGGCATGCCAGGCACGGTCATCGCAGCCGACGAATTGCCACAGCGCGCCGGTGCGGGTGATAAAAAAATGCGCCGAAACCTGCAGGCCACGGATGCCCTGGAAGTAGGGATGCGCTTGCCAGTCAAGCTGGTTGGTGAACAGGCGCTGGACGTTGCCGTTGCCAAATTCGCCGGGCGGCAGGCTGATGGAATGAATCACGACCAGGTCAATCCGCGTGCCGGCGGGTCGCGGACCGAAGTTGAGTGATGCCAGTGCGCGCGCATGGCGATACCAGCCGCCTTCCTGCCACAAGCTGGAAGCCGCTGAAATGGCTGGCTCAGGCAAAGTCATCAAGGGTCTCGGCCGCATCGTCATGGCCGGGTGTCGTGATTCCCAGACGCGCAATACGGTAGCGGATCTGGCGCAGGCTCAGGCCCAGCCGGGTGGCTGCGGCCGTGCGGTTGAAGCCGGTTTCCTGCAGCACCTTGGTCAGGATGCTTCGCTCCTGCTGGTCCAGGAAATTTTGCAGATTTTCGGGAACCACCACCACCTCCTCGGGCGGTGCATCAAGGTGCAGCAGGCTGTCTTCGCCCAGGGCGACGGCACGGTGCAGGATGTTCTCCAGTTCGCGGACATTGCCGTTGAGGGGCAGCGAACGCAGCTGCGCGATCACCGCCGGGCTCAGCACGGGCATGTCCAGGCCAGACTCATTGCAAATTCTTGCCAGCAGGGCACTGCATAGTGCCGGCAGGTCGTCAAGCCGCTCGCGCAGCGGCGGCACCACGACCTCGATCACATTGAGCCGGTAGTACAAATCCTGGCGAAAGGTACCCGCCTCGACGCCTGCCGCCAAGTCCTTGTGGGTGGCGCTGACGATGCGCACATCGACGGTTTCTTCCTGCGGCGAGCCCAGCGAGCGCACGGTGCGCTCCTGGATGGCCCGCAGCAGCTTGGACTGCATGGCCAGCGGCAAGTCGCCAATCTCGTCAAGAAACAGCGTGCCGCCCTTGGCCGCCTGAAAATAGCCCTGCCGGTCCTGGCTGGAGCCGGTGTAAGCGCCTTTGCGTGCGCCAAAGAATTCGGCTTCGAGCAGGTTTTCGGGAATCGCACTGCAGTTGACCGCCACGAACGGGCTGGCCGCGCGGTGGCTGCAGCCATGCACGGCGCGCGCCACCAGTTCCTTGCCGGTGCCGGACTCGCCGCGTATCAGCACCGGCGCCATGCTGCCGGCCACCTTGACGATGCGCGACTTCACGGCCCGCATCACGGGCGATTCGCCGACCAGCTTTTGCAGCATGGTTGCGGCATCGGCCGGTTTGCCAGGGCCGGCCATCGCCATGCGGGCTTCGCCCTTCGGCAGAGCCACACCGAGATTGGTGGTTTCCTGTATGGCCGAGGCCACGACACTTCGAAACTGCTTGAGGTCAACCGGCTTGGTCAGGTAGTCAAACGCGCCTGCCTTGAGCGCCTCCACCGCATTTTCGGCCGAGCCATGGGCCGTGATGACCACGCAGCGCTCCGAACGGTGCTGTGCCGCCAGGTCGCGCAGCAGTTCCAGCCCCAGCCCGTCGGGCAGGCGCATGTCGGTGATGACGGCATCAAAACGCTGCGCCTTGAGGTGTTCGCGCGCCTGCTGCAGGTCGCCGGCCGCCTCGACCCGGTAGCCTTGCCGCAGCAGGGTCAGCTCGTACAGGGTGCGCAGGTCCGGCTCGTCATCAATGATCAGGATGCGGGCAGGTAGTAATGCAGGTGCTTGCGGATTCATGAGTTTTCAGACAAGGACGTTATCCAGGCAGGGCAGCTCGGCACTCAGGAACTGTGACGCCGGCCGGAACATGATGAAAAATTCATTCCCCTGGGTGTCTTCGCGCAGCACACGCTGGTAACCGATCAGGGCGCCGTAGCGCTCGCACAGTTCGCGGCAGATATAAAGCCCCAGCCCGCTGGAGCGGCTTTCGGATGAGAAAAAAGGCTCGAACAGGTGCGTCTGGACGGTTTCCTCAAGCGGCTGTCCATCGCTCCATACCGCCAGCCTGGCCTGGCCCGGGGCCACCAGGTGGGTGCTCACCTCCAGTGCCTGGGCCGAGCCACTGGTGTAGCGCAGGGCATTGTCCAGCAGGTTGACCATCAGGCGGCGCAAATGGTCGTCGTCAAAGCAGACTGCCGCGTTGCCGGTGTCGGTGCTGATGCGCAGTTGTGCGGATGCTGCGTTTTGCCGGGCCCAGTCGTTGGCAATGCGCCGGGTGGCCTCATCGAGCCGCAGGATCGTGGTCTGCGGTGCCGGAATTTGCTGCTGCGCCCGGGAAATGTTCAGCACTTCATCGACAATTTTGGCCAGGCGCTGGGCATTTTGCGCAATCATTCTGGAGAGCTGGCGCTGGCCGGCGTCATGCAGGTCTTCTTCGAGCAGTGCATTGGCCTGCGAAATGGCGGCCAGCGGGTTGCGGATTTCATGCGCCACGGCAGCCGACATGCGCCCCATGGCGGCCAGTTTCTCGATGCGCACACGCGCTTCCATTTCGCGCAGGTCTTCCATAAACATCACACACAGGCTTTCATGCAGGCCGTCCTTCGGAGCCGTCAGGCGTGAGCGGACCTGCAGTCTTCGGGTGTTGAGGCCCGGATGGACCAGGCTGATATGGCCTTCCTGCGCGGACATCAGTGAAAAGGTGCGCTGCATCAACTCGGCCAAGGGTTGCCAGGCGGTTTGCGCGGCCAGCCTGAAAGGCGCCGGATACTGGCTATCGGGCGCGCCCAGCAAATGCCTGGCGGCGGGATTGGCCGAACGCACGATGCCGCCGGCATCCATCACCAGCACGCCTTCGGCCAGTGTGGCAACCACCAGTTCATTGACCTGGATCTGCATGCTGGCCACGGACTGGCTTTGCTTGAGGAGTTTCTCTTCGCGCGCCAGCCGCAGCGCCAGCTGGTTGGCCAGCAGGGCCACCAGGAAAAATCCGGAACCGCTCAGGGCTGCCTGCAAAAGGCGCGGATTCAGGTCGCCGGCGCCATGCATTGAAGTCCAGGAGGCATCGGCCAGCAGCAGCAGCGTGACGCTGGCCGCTGTGCCAAAAGCCAGCAAAATCGGCCCGAGTATCGAGGCCAGCAGCACCGGCAGCGCAAACAGCGGGGTGTAGTTGAGGCTGCTGGCCTGAAAAAAATTAAGCAGCGAGAACGCAATCACATCCACGCCAATGGTCAAAATCCACAGCCTGTCAAAGGTGCGGCCTGGCGGCCTCGGATGCGCCCAGAGGCGGACTGCCAGGGTCGAGCACAGGTAGGCGATGCATACCGCCAGCGTCCAGTGGTTCAGCGGCGTGCCCAGGGCCTGCAGCGCTCCCTGCAGGATCACTAGCACGGCGGCGATGGCGACGCGGGCATCCATGAACACCCCCCACAGGCGCCCGAACGAGCCCTGTGAGGTTTCGGATTCCCAGGCACCGGCCGTTTTTGCCACGGTATGGCGCCAGAAAAACACTGGCAGCTTCATTCAGCCCCGGCCTCGCGGCGATGCGCCTCGCTGCAGTAAAAGCCGTCGCGGCCAATCAGGGCTTCAGACTTGGGCAGATGCACATGGCAGACCCCGCAAGCCACCATCTCCGTGATTTCTTTTCCTGCGGGCGCCTTGCCGGGGGAATGGCGCGGCTGGGCTGCATTTCTGCCCGCCTGCCGGTTGCTGCGCCAGAGCCAGAACACAAGCAGGACGAGGGCGATGACCAGCAGGTACTTCATGCCCGCCTCAGGATGACTTCAAGCACAAAGCGCGAACCGGCATAGCTCAGCAGCAGCAGCGCGGCACCGAGGTAGAGCACGCGAACGGCTTTCAGGCCGCGCCAGCCCAGCCTGGCACGGCCCATCAGCAGGCCCGCGAAGGTGGCCCAGGCCAGCAGTGAAAAAATGATCTTGTGGTCCCACTTCCAGCCCAGGCCAGGGCCGTAAAGGGTTTCGGCAAACAGCCAGCCCACCAGCAAGGTGGCTGAAAGCAGCACAAAACCGGCCTCGACAAACCGGAAAGTCAGGCGTTCGAGCGTGAGCAAGGGAACCCCGGCATGGTTTTGTCCGGCCTGCCGGATGGAGCGCTCGGCCCTAACCATCAGCCAGCCATGCACGACCGCCGCCGCGAACAGGCCGTAAGAGGCAATGCCCAGAGCCCAGTGCAGCGGCAGCCAGGGCGATGCAATGACGTGGTAGCTGGTGCCCGGGAAAATCATGGCCAGAATAACGGCGGCGCTGCCCAGTCCGGCCAGCGCCCAGTGCGCCTGAAGCTGCGGAAACAGGCGGCGTTCGACCGCATACACGGTCAGCACCAGCCAGACCGTCATCGACAGCGCGGGCGCAAAGCCAAAGCGCGGCGGCGTGCCCAGCAGGGCCTCGACCAGGGTCGCCGCATGCAGCCCCCAGGCGGCCAGCAGCAGGCCGCGCAGCGCGCCCTCGCCCAGACGGGGAGTTGCCAGTGCAAGGACTGCATAGGCTGTGGCCGCGCCTGCCGCTGCCGCAAGACCCCATCCATCGCTGAAAGCTAAAATCATGGCTAGAGTTTAGCGCCTGGCCAGGTCTTTTCTGGCCTTTGGCTCCCCGCAGCGCCCCGTTTCAGGACACCACTTCATGGCTACAGCCCTTACCGACAAGTTATCCCGCCTCGTCAAGGAAATGCGCGGCCAGGCCCGCATCACCGAATCCAATGTGCAGGACATGCTGCGCGAAGTGCGCATGGCGCTGCTGGAGGCCGACGTGGCCTTGCCGGTGGTGCGCGACTTCATCGCCCGCGTCAAGGAAAAAGCGCTGGGCCAGGAAGTGATGGGCTCGCTCTCGCCGGGCCAGGCGCTGGTCGGCATTGTCAGCAAGGAGCTGGCCGCCACCATGGGCGAGGGCGTGAGCGACATCAACCTGGCCGCGCAGCCGCCCGCCGTCATCCTGATGGCCGGCCTGCAGGGCGCGGGCAAGACCACCACGACGGCCAAGCTGGCCAAGCACCTGATTGAAAAGCGCAAGAAAAAAGTGCTGACCGTTTCTGGCGACGTGTACCGGCCGGCCGCCATCGAGCAGCTGAAAGTCGTCACGAAACAGGCCGGCGCCGAATGGTTTCCGAGCACGCCCGACCAGAAGCCGGCCGACATCGCCCGCGCCGCGCTGGACTACGCCAAGCGCCATTTCTTCGACGTGCTGCTGGTCGATACCGCTGGGCGGCTGGCGATTGACGAAGCCTTGATGAATGAAATCAAGGAACTGCACGCCATCCTCAAGCCGATTGAGACGCTGTTCGTGGTCGATGCCATGCAGGGCCAGGATGCGGTCAACACGGCCAAGGCCTTCAAGGAAGCGCTGCCGCTGACCGGCATCATCCTGACCAAGACCGACGGCGACTCGCGCGGCGGCGCGGCGCTGTCGGTGCGCCAGATCACCGGCGCGCCGATCAAGTTCTCGGGCACCAGCGAAAAGCTCGACGGCCTGGAAGTGTTTGACGCCGAGCGCCACGCCGGCCGCATCCTGGGCATGGGCGACATCGTCGCGCTGGTCGAGCAGATGGCGTCGGGCGTGAACATGGCCGAGGCGCAAAAGCTCGCCGCCAAGATCAAGTCCGGCGACGGCTTTGACCTCAACGATTTTCTGAGCCAGCTGCAGCAGATGAAGAGCATGGGCGGCCTGTCCAGCCTGCTCGACAAGCTGCCAACGCAAATGGCCGCCAAGGCCGGCTCCATCGACATGGACAAGGCCGAAAAAGACATGAAGCGCAAGGAGGGCATCATTTTGAGCATGACGCCGCTGGAGCGGCGCAAGCCCGAACTCATCAAGGCGACGCGCAAACGCCGCATCGCCGCCGGCTCGGGCGTCCACGTTCAGGAAGTCAACCGCCTGCTGAATGAATTTGAGCAGATGCAGGGCATGATGAAAAAGATGAAGGGCAGCGGCATGATGAAAATGATGAAGCGCATGGGCGGCATGAAGGGCATGCCGAAGTTCTGAAGTGCCGGTTTTTTAAGCGAAAACAGGTGTTTGCGCAATGACTACGGGCGCAAGCAGCTATCTTTTTGATAGTCGCTTGCGCCCGTCGGCGTTTCAGTGCTGGCTGCAGATCAGGCGGCTTTGAGCCTCGGCTTGGGCTGGCTGGCGTGCAGCCAGGCGCGGCGCAGCACGGCCGGCGAGCGGGTTTCCTCGGGAATCAGCAGGTAGTTCTGCGCCCGCATCGCGGTGCCGACGCCGACCTTGCTGGTCAGCACCGTCATCGGAATCGACAGCAGCAGCGGCAGGCCGACCGGCAGCAGCCAGACCAGCGCGCTGGCGTCGATCATCGCGATGCCGGCGGCCAGTGCCACGACCACGCCGCTCATCGGCGCGAGTTGCCCCAGCGCATGGCGCCATGGCACGGCGGCCGCTTCGCGCGGAGGCGATTTCCAGTCCAGCTTCAGGCCGGTCAGCGCAACGACGACAAACAGCGAATGCGCCAGCATGCGGATGGGCGCCTGCAGCAGGGCAATCAGGGTTTCCAGCAGCGCGCTGCGCAGCAGGCTGGCGGTGCCGCCATAGGCCTGCTGCTGGCGATTGAGCAAAATGGCTGCAATGCCCAGGATGCGCGGCAAAAACAGCATGCACAGCGTCCAGGCCCAGAGCGACACCAGCTCGCCGGGCAGCACGGCCCAGTCGCTGACCATCGGCGAGCCCGACAGCCACAGCGCCGTGCCCATCGTCATGAAGCACAGCCACAGCGGCGCCGACAGGTAGGCCATGGCGCCGGTGGCAAACATCGAGCGGTGCACCGGGTGTATGCCGGGCTCGGCGATCAGGCGCGAGTTCTGCAGGTTGCCCTGGCACCAACGGCGGTCGCGCTGCAACTCGGCCAGCAGGTCGGGCGGCTGCTGCTCGTAGCTGCCGATCAGGTCGGCGACCAGCCAGACGTGGTAGCCGGCGCGGCGCATCAGCGCGGCTTCGACGAAATCGTGCGACATGATGCTGCCGGCCATGCCGCCCGTGCCCTTGATGTGCGCCAGCGCGCAATGCTGCATGAAGGGCGCTATGCGGATGATGGCGTTGTGGCCCCAGTAGTGCGACTCGCCCATCTGCCAGAACTGCATGCCCAGCGTGAACAGGCGCCCGGTCACGCGCGAGCCGAACTGCTGCGCACGCGCATGCAGCGTCACATGGCCGATGGCCTGGGTGGCGGTCTGGATGATGCCGGCGGTCGGGTTGGCTTCCATCAGCTTGACCATGGAAACCAGGCAGTCGCCGCTCATCACGCTGTCGGCGTCCAGCACCACCATATAGCGGTAGTCCTTGCCCCAGCGGCGGCAGAAGTCGGCGACGTTGCCGGCCTTGCGGTCGGTGCGGCGCTTGCGCAGGCGGTAATAGACCTCGATCTGCGGCTGGTCGCTGGACTGGTTGATATTGCTGGCCAGCTGGCCGCGCAGGGCTTCCCAGGCGGCGCGTTCGGCCTGGATGATGGCCGGGTCGTTGCTGTCGGACAGCACGAACACGTCGAAAGCCCGCACATGGCCGCTCAGGGCGACCGATTCGCAGGTCGCGCGCAGGCCGGCGAACACGGTGCGCACGTCTTCATTGCAGATCGGCATGATGATGGCGGTGCGCGTGGACTGGTCCAGCGTGTGGTGCTGGACCTTCTTGGCCGACAGCGTGTGCGCGTCGCCGAACAGCGTGACGTAAAAACCCATCATCGCCGTCATGAAGCCGGTCACGACCCAGGCCGACAGCAGGGCGAACAGGGCCAGCTGGCCGTATTCCAAAAAGGCATTGTCGTAGTCGGGCTGCATGTCGGCGAACAGCGCCGTGGCCAGCACCGTGCTGACGAGGGTCAGCAGCATGAACACGGTCCGGCGGCGCTTGGCCGCGTGTTGCCACGGCTCCATGGCATGGGCCGATGCCTGCCTTGGAGACGCCCGGCCGCTCAGTTTCACCACCGGCCACAGTGCGGCCGTTCCCAGGCTGTTCCAGAACCCCCGCCACGGGCGCGGCGCCATCGAGCCCCGATGCACCGGAGGCGCCGTGACGGCATTCGGGTGACGTTCTTCACGCAGCAGGCTGCGCCGATTCAGTTGGTGATCAGGTTGGTCCATGTTTCGCTCAGGGTTTGGTTGTTGTGTTGGAGAAAGGCACGCAGTTCAATCGGCTGGACCGGCTCGGCGGCGTTGGCCGGTTTGAGCCGCTCGACCCGCAGGGTCATGCGCCAGGCGCCGGTGGCCGGATTGCGGTAGGCCAGGCTTTCGACCACGCGGGCGTTGGCGCTAGCGGTCGTGATGGCCTCGACCTTGGCGCCTTCAGGCAAGGCATCCAGGGCCGGACCGGCAAAGTCGATGACAAACTGGACCTGCTGGCCCAGCGCGTCGGCGCCGGGCTTGCTGTAGCCGATGCCCCGGCGCGATTGCGTCACCCAGCCATTGGGCGGCAACTGCTGGGTTTTGCCCTGCCAGGCGATCTGGTAGGCCAGGTCGAGCGGCTGGCCGACTGCCGGCATTTTTTCGGGCACCCAGTAAGCGGCCACGTTGTCGTGGGTTTCGTCGGGCGTGGCAAATTGCAGCAGCTCGACGCGGCCGGCGCCAAAGTCGTTCAGCGGCGTCACCCAGGCGCTGGGACGCTGTTCGTAGCGCGCTTCGGTGTCTTCGTAGCTGCGAAAAGCCCGGTCGCGCTGCATCAGGCCAAAGCCCTTGAGGCTCTTCATGCTGAACGAGGTCACCAGCGGCGATGCCGGGTTTTGCAGCGGGCGCCAGAGCCATTCACCGTCGCCGGTGGCGACCATCAGGCCGTCCGAGTCATGCACCTCGGGCCGGAAGTCGCCGGGACGCGGCTGGTTCTCGCCAAAGAAAAACATGCTGGTCAGCGGCGCCAGGCCGAGCGTGGTCACGGGCTTGTCGCTTGGCCGCATGAAGATGCGCGCATGCACTTCGGTCACGGTCTGCTCGCCCGGCTTGACGTCAAAGCGGTAGGCGCCGGTCATGCGCTCCGAATCCATCAGCGCATAAACAGTCAGCGGTGCGCCCTCGGTGGCGGGCTTTTCCAGCCAGTAGTCGGTGAAGCGCGGAAACTCTTCCTTGGGGCCTGCCGTGTCCACTGCCAGGCCGCGCGCCGACAGGCCGTAAAGCTGTCCGGAGCCCAGCGCGCGGAAGTAGCTGGCGCCCGAAAACACGATCAGCTCGTCCTTGTAGGTCGGTGAATTGAGGTTGCTGAAGAAGCGCACGCCGCCGTAGCCCAGGTCACCCCAGCTCTTGGGCGACAGATTGTTTTTGCCGAAGTTGAACTTGGCCGGGTCATACGGCACGCGCTTGACGCCCGCCGCCGTGATTTCATTGACGCGAACCGAGTCGCCATGCCGGCCGACGTGAAAAAAGTTGGCTTCGTAGGCCAGCTTGTCGGCGCGCCACAGCGTGCTGTCCGGCTTGAACCGGATGTCGCGGTAGTCGTCGTATTCCATCTTGGCCAGCTCGGCTGGCACCGCGTGTGAAGCTTCCTTGAAAGGGGTTTTGGCGCGCTGGCTGGCGAGTTTGGCGACATCCTCCAGATTCCAGGCCAGGGCCTGGCCGCTGCCGAGTGCCAGCACGGCTGCGCAGGCCAGGGCGGAAAAAGACGCCCAAGATGCCCGCGAGGGCAGCCCGCCGGCAGGTTTGAAACGATAAAAAAAAGCTTGCATGCCATCACTAGGGCAAACCCTGTGCCAGCTTGAAAAAACCTTTTTAAATCAACGGTTTGGAAGCTAAGCGTGATTTTTTACGGCAAAAATGGCCGTAAAACGGGCAAAAACCCCGGGTTTTGTCGCCAGCCAGCGACAACATTCCTGTCTATTTTTAAAAATCCTTTGAAATCAATGACTTAGCTTGTCGCCAGAAAGCGACTCAATCTGCGGAAGGCTGTGTGCTGTCGGCCTTGAAGTGGCCCGGGGTGAGGCCGTGCTTTTGCATCAGGCGGTAAAACTCGGTGCGGTTGCGGTCGGCCAGGCGCGCGGCGTCGGCGACGTTGCCGTCGGTCAGCTTCAAGAGGCCGACCAGGTAATCGCGCTCGAAACGCTGCTTGGCCTCGGCAAAGGTCAGCACCTGGATGCTGGGCGAGCGCAGCGCGCGCTGCACCAGCGCCAGCGGCACCAGCGGCGTGGTCGAGAGGGCGCAGACCTGCTCGACCACGTTGTAGAGCTGGCGCACATTGCCCGGCCACGCGGCCGTGGTCAGCGCCTTGAGCGCTTCGGGGGCAAAGCTGCTCAGGCGCTTGTCGTACTTGGCCGCCAGCGTGACCAGGAAATGGTTGGCCAGCAGGGGAATGTCCTCGCGGCGCTCGGACAGCGGCGGCAGCGTCAGGGTCACAACATTGAGCCGGTAGTAGAGGTCGGCGCGGAAGTCCCCGGCCGCCATGGCCGCGTCCAGGTCGCGGTGCGTGGCCGAGATGATGCGCACATCGACAGCAATCGACTGGCTGGCGCCCACCGGCCGGACCTCATGCTCCTGCAGCACGCGCAGCAGCTTGACCTGCAGCGCGGGCGGCATGTCGCCGATCTCATCCAGCAGCAGCGTGCCGCCGTCAGCGGCCTGGAACAGCCCCTTGTGGTTGCTGACCGCGTCGGTGAAGGCGCCCTTGACATGGCCGAACAGTTCCGATTCGAGCAGGGCCTCCGGAATGGCGCCGCAGTTCACCGCGATGAAGGGCTTGGCGGCGCGCGCGCTGGCCTGGTGAATCGCCTGGGCCAGCAGTTCCTTGCCGGTGCCGCTTTCGCCGCGCAGCAGCACGCTGGCGTCGGAGTTGGCCACCATGCGCGCTTCGGCCAGCACCTCGGCCATGCGGCTGGAGCGGCTGATGATGCGGGTTTGCCAGGCTTCAGGGCTGCCCTGCCGGGCCGGGTTGACTGGCGCACTCAGCAACAGTGCTTCGGCAATCTTGTCGAGTAGCGCCTTGCCGTCGAACGGCTTGGTCAGGTAGGTGAAGACGCCGCGCTCGGTGGCCTCGACCGCATCGGGAATGGTGCCGTGCGCGGTCAGCAGGATCACCGGCAGCGAAGGGTGGCGGGCGCGGATGTCGTCGAACAGCGCCAGCCCGTCCTTGCCGGGCAGGCGCACATCGCTCAGCACCAGCTGGGGCCGCTTGAGCTGCAGTTCGGTCAGCGCGGCTTCGGCCGAGGTGACGGCCGTGACGCGGTAGCCCGCCGCCGTGAGCCGCATGGTCAGCAGGCGCAGCATGTCGGCGTCGTCATCGACGACCAGCAGGCTGGGCGCTGCCGGCTTGGGGGCTTCGCTCATGGCGCGGGCACCGGCGTGCGGTTGCGGCTGGCGGGCGCCGAAGCGGCCGCAGACGCGGGTGAAGCAGGTGAAGGCGAGCGGCTGGTCAGGCTGCGTTCAATCGCCTTGAGCGCCTCCAGCCTTTCATTGGTCTGGTCCAGCCGGCGCTGGACCTCGCGCGTTTGCTGGTTCTGTTTGTCCAGCTGGTCTTCAAGCCGGCGCTGTTCGCCATAGCGCGCGGCGAGCAGGCGGGCCAGCGGGTGCAGGGCCTGCGCTTCGGCATCGGTGTTGGCGAGCAGGCGGGTCAGCAGTTCTTGCGCCCGTATCAGCTCCGGCGTCTGGCGCAACTGGGCCAGCGCCAGCGCCAGCTGCAGCTGGTTGGCGGGGATGTAGGCATTGCCCAGCCGCGCCACTTCCTGGTTCAGCTCGGCGCTGGACAGGCTGCGGACCCGGTCCGCATAGGCCAGTACCCGGGTGACAGGGGTGTTGTCGGAGGCGGGCGCCGTGCCGGCCGAAGGCGCGGAGGACGGCGTGGCGTTGCTGGCGGCGGCTGCGGCGCTGCTGCTGGCAGCGGGTGCGGGCAGGGCTGGTTTTTCGGGCGTTGACGGCTTGGCGCTGCTGGGGGCCTGGACCAGCGTGCAGGCCCCCAGCAAGGCCGCCGCCAGGGTGATGCCTGAAGCCATCAGGCCGATCCGGCCGCAGCGCGCAAAAAAATCAGCTTTTATAAACATGGGGAAACTCTATTCTGAAATGGCTGCCCGTTTCTTGCGGCAACAGTTCTATGCGTCCGCCGTGCGCGGCAATGTATTCATGCACGATGGACAGGCCAATGCCGCTGCCGCGAACGCCATCCCTGGGCTGGCGCTCGCCCCGGTAAAAAGGCTCGAAGATTCGTTCCCGGTCGGCCGGTGCAACCCCGACGCCCTGGTCCCGGATGTCGATATGGACCAGGCCGGGCTGCTGGCTCAGCGCCAGTTCAATGGTAGCTTTGAGCGGCGAGTAGCGGATGGCGTTGGACAGCAGATTGGCCAGCGCGGTGCCGATTTTTTCCGGGTCCACTTCCATCTTGAGCGGCTCGCCGCTGATGTTGACCGTCAGCTCCCGGGCGCGCCACTGCAGGCGCTGCGCATCCACCTGGTCTTCGATCAGCTGCAGCAGGTCAATCGTCTGCCGGTGCAACTGGCGCGCCTCGAAAGCCGCCGTGTTGAAGCGCAGCAGATCCTCGATCTGGCTTTGCAGCACGCCGGTGTTGTGCTTGAGGATCTGGGCGATTTCGCGCTGGTCGTGGCTCAGCGGGCCGGCCACGCCGTCTTCGAGCAGCGACACGCCTTCGCGCAGCGAGGCCAGCGGGGTTTTGAGTTCATGCGAGATGTGGCGCAAAAATCGCGACTTGTCGGCGTCGAGTTCGCTAAGGCGCAGCCGCAGCCAGTTCAGCCGCTCGCCGACCAGCGCCAGGTCGGCCGGGCCGTGGATGGCAATCACCTGGTCGAGCCGGTTTTCACCCAGGCCGATGATGGCGTTTTCCAGCCGCTTCAGGGGCCGGGTGAACCACACGCCGAAGACCAGCGCCATGAAAACGGTCAGCACGATGGCCCAGGTCACCTGCTGCGCCAGGTGCTGGCGGCTGGTTTCGAGCTTTTGCTGCAGCGACTGGTTGCGCTGCTGGATGGTTTGCTGCACTTGCATGGCAATCGCGGTATTGATGCCTTCGAGTTCGCGAAATTCCTGCGTCAGCTGGTGTTCGCGCTCCAGCGCGGTGTCCAGCGGGCCGGTCAGCAGGTCCAGCATGGTGTCCAGGTGCGCGCGCCACGGCCGCTCCTTCGCGGCGGGAATGTCTTCGCGGGCCAGGCGGGTGAGGATGGTGGTCGCGTCGCGGGCTTCGTCCCGGAAGCGTTGCCGCAGCACGCGGTCATCGAGCACCACCGACTGCCGCGAGCTGCGCTCCATCGACAGGCTGCGCTCGCGCAGCGACTGCGCCGCGCCGCTCAGGTCGAGCGCGCGCGCCGCGTTGTCGCGGCTTTGCACGGTCAGGTTCTGCAGCGCGAACAGCGCGCGCAGCGACGCGGCGCCCAGCAGCACGGCAATCAGCAGGAAGGCGATCACCAGCAGCTGCCGGAACGAAAACCGCTGCAGCATGGGCTTGTGAGTTGGGCGCCAGGCGGCGGGCTCAGGCCGCAAGCGTGTCGTCCTGCGTCAGGACTTCGCCGCGCAGCGAGCGCTGGCTGGCTTCGGTAATGCGCACATCGACCATCTGGCCGATCAGGCGCGGCTGGCCTTTCAAAATGACGACGCGGTTGCACTCGGTGCGGCCCATCAGCTCACTCGCGTCCTTGCGCGCCGTGCCTTCGACCAGGATGCGCTGGCGGGTGCCGAGCCGGCTGGCGCTGATGGCGCGCACGCTGTCGTCGAGCGTGGCCTGCAGGCGCTGCAGGCGCTTGAGCTTGACCTCGTGCGGCGTGTCATCTGGCAGGTTGGCGGCCGGCGTGCCGGGGCGCGGGCTGAAGATGAAGCTGAACGAGGTGTCGTAGCCGACATCGTTCACCAGCCTCATCAGCTTTTCAAAATCGTCCTCGGTCTCGCCCGGAAAGCCGACGATGAAGTCGCTGCTCATCGCCAGGTCGGGCCGGATGGCGCGCAGCTTGCGGATCGTGCTCTTGTATTCCATGGCCGTGTAGCCGCGCTTCATCGCCATCAAAATGCGGTCCGAGCCGTGCTGCACCGGCAGGTGCAGGTGGTTGACCAGCTTGGGCAATGTGGCGTAGGCATCGATCAGGCGCTGGGTGAATTCGTTCGGATGGCTGGTGACGTAGCGGATGCGCTCTATGCCCGGAATCTCGGAGACATAGTCGAGCAGCGTCGCGAAGTCGGCAATCTCCGCCGTGCCGCCCATCGCGCCCCGGTAGGCGTTGACGTTCTGGCCCAGCAGCGTGACTTCCTTCACGCCCTGGTCGGCCAGGCCAGCGACCTCGACCAGCACGTCCTCGAACGGCCGCGAGACTTCCTCGCCGCGCGTGTAGGGCACGACGCAGTAGCTACAGTACTTGGAGCAGCCTTCCATGATGCTGACGAAAGCGCTCGCGCCCTCGACCCGCGCCGGCGGCAGGTGGTCGAACTTCTCGATCTCGGGAAAGCTGATATCGACCTGCGGCTTGCCCAGCCGGGCGCGGCTGGCCAGCAACTGCGGCAGGCGGTGCAGCGTCTGCGGGCCGAAGACCACATCGACATACGGCGCGCGCTGGATGATGGCCTCGCCTTCCTGGCTGGCGACGCAGCCGCCGACGCCGATCAGCACGCCTTTGGCCTTCAAATGCTTGACGCGGCCCAGGTCGCTGAAGACCTTTTCCTGCGCCTTTTCGCGCACCGAGCAGGTGTTGAACAAGATCAGGTCGGCTTCGTCGATGTTTTGCGTGTTCTCGTAGCCCTCGGCGGCATGCAGCACGTCGCTCATCTTGTCCGAGTCGTACTCGTTCATCTGGCAGCCGAAGGTTTTGATAAAGACTTTTTTAGACATGATTAGCTACTGAATTGATAGCTGCTTGCGCCCGTGTACAGTGCGCAAAAGGCTTGTTTGATTGATAAATTTGGAGAAATGACGGCTGGCCGGCGCGCGGCCGCGCGTCATTGCGCGTTGGTGGTCGCCGTGATGGTGCCTGGCGCGTCCGTGCTGCTGCCAAAGCTGAACCACGAGGCCTTGCTGTTGGGCCGTTTCAGCTTGATTTCCTCGCTGTTGAGGATCCAGACCTCATGCACACTGCCGGCGCCTTCGCGCAGGTAGTTGACCACCAGTTTCTGGTTGACCAGCGCGCCCGACATGAGCAGCAGGTTGTCGGGGCCGTGAATGCGCGAGCCCGGCGTGAGCCGGTCGGCCTTGCCATCCAGCGTGATGGCCGGCGGTGCGGTCACGACCATCTCGCCGCGCAGGGCGGCAGCCGGAAATGACCTGATGGCGGGTTTGAATTCGGTGCTGGTCTGCGCGCCGGCGGGCAGGGTGGCCAGCATGGCCGATGCGGCCAGAACGAAGACGAGGCTGAGGCGTTGCGGTGTGCAGCGGTTCATGGTGTGTGTCCAGAGGCTGTTGATGAAAACCGCTCATTATCTCAGGCCGGGTTTTTGCGCGCGGCCCTGGGGTGGCGCTTGCCTGGCGCCGAAACCGGAACATGCCGTCAACTCAATCAGGCCGCCTCGGCAAACTCGGCATCTTGCCAGCGTGGCGACAGATTGTGCGGGACATCGAGCAGGTCGAGCGCGCGGGCCACGCTGTCGTTGACGATGTCGCCGATGGTCTGCGGATGCAGGTAGAACGCGGGCACGGGCGGGCAGATGATGCCGCCCATCTCGGTCACGCTGAGCATGTTGCGCAGGTGCGTCAGGTGCAGCGGCGATTCGCGCACCAGCAGCACCAGGCGGCGGCGCTCCTTGAGCATGACATCGGCCGCGCGCGTCAGCAGGTTGTCGCTCAGGCCGTGCGCCACCGCTGCCAGCGTATGCATGCAGCAGGGCGCAATCACCATGCCGCTGCAGGCAAAGGAGCCGCTGGCAATGCTGGCTCCCACGTCGTCGGCGTCATGCACCTGATCGGCCAGGTCTTCGACGAAGTCGCGGTCCATGCCCAGCTCATGCTCGATATTGCGCCATCCGTCGCTTGACACCACCAGGTGCGACTCGATGCCCGGTGTCTCGCGCAGCACCTGCAACAGGCGTGCGCCGTACACGGCACCGCTGGCGCCCGAGATGGCAACAATGATGCGGCGCGGGGCAGGCGATGGGTTGAAAGCGGCGCTCATGGGGCGGTGGCGCCGGGCGCCAGGTGGGACGGCAGTGCGCCTACGGGTCGAGGCAGTTCAAAAGAAGTTGTTGCAGTCATTTCGGTCCGGGTAGTCAGGCCACATAAAGCAGCACGGTGAAGAAATGGCAGATGCTGCCGCCAAGCACAAACAGGTGCCACAGGCCATGGCCGTGGCGAACTTTATGGTCGGTGGCATAAAAAGCAATGCCCAGCGTGTAACAGGCACCGCCCGCCGCCAGCCAGGCAAAGCCTGCAGGTGTCAGAGCATGCCACAGCGGCAGCACCGCCACCATGGCAAGCCATCCCATGAGTATATAAATGATCAGCGAGGCGACGCGCGCGCCTTTGGCCAGCCAGACTTCCTGCACGATGCCGACCACTGCCAGCCCCCAGATCACGCCAAAAATCCACCAGCCCCAGATACCGCGCAGCGACACCAGCGCAAACGGCGTGTAGGTGCCGGCAATCAAGAGGTAAATCGAGCAGTGGTCGAATTTGCGCAGCACGTTCTTGGCCGGGCCGCGCACGCTGTGGTAGAGCGTCGAAAACACATAAAGCGTCACCAGCATGGCGCCGTAGATGCTGAAGCTGACGATTTTCCAGGGGTCGCCCAGGCGGGCTGCCAGCACGATCAGCACCGCAGAGCCGGCCAGCGCCAGCGCCGCGCCAATCAGGTGGCTGATGCTGTTGAAGCGCTCGCCGTGGTACATGGGTGTTCAGGCAGGTGAGTTATGGGTGAAGTGGAGCATCATTTTCGCCATCAGCATAGCGCCTGTTGCTTTCAATGGCCGCGCCATGCTGCGCGAAGCGATGAAAATTGTCCAGGGCAGCGTTTGCCTGCCACGCCTGAGCCCTCAAACAAGCAAAAAGCCCCGCAAGTCATGGACTTGCGGGGCTTTTAAAAATCTGGTGGTGATAGGTGGATTTGAACCACCGACATCAGCATTATGAATGCTGCGCTCTAACCAACTGAGCTATATCACCTCAAGAGCGAAATTATAGCCAATTTTTCAGGCGTTTTTTCAGCGATTCTTGAACTCGGGCTTGCGTTTGTTGACGAAGGCGTCCATGCCTTCCTTCTGGTCCTCGGTGGCGAACAGGGCGTGGAACAGGCGCCGCTCGAACATCACGCCATCGCTCAGGCCGCTTTCAAAGGCGCGGTTCACCGCTTCCTTGGCGGCGAACACGCTGGGCTGGCCGTAGCTGCAGATCATCAGCGCCGCGCCCAGGGCTTCGTCCATCAATTTATCCAGCGGCACCACGCGGCTGACCAGGCCGGCGCGCTCGGCCTCGACGGCATCCATCATGCGGCCGGTCAGCGCCAGGTCCATGGCCTTGGCCTTGCCGACCGCGCGCGGCAGGCGCTGCGTTCCGCCTGCGCCCGGAATGATGCCCAGCTTGATCTCGGGCTGGCCGAACCTGGCGTTGTCGGCGGCGATGATGAAGTCGCACATCATCGCCAGCTCGCAGCCGCCGCCCAGCGCAAAACCGCTGACGGCGGCAATCACCGGCTTGCGGATGCCGCGGATCTGCTCCCAGTTGCGGGTGATGTAGTCGTTGTTGTACACGTCGGCAAAGCTGTACTGCGCCATGGCGCCAATGTCGGCGCCGGCGGCAAAGGCTTTTTCGCTGCCGGTCAGGATGATGCAGCCGATGCTGTCGTCGGCGTCAAAGGCTTTCAGCGCGCTGCCCAGCTCGTCCATCAACTCGTTGTTGAGCGCATTGAGCTGCTTGGGCCGGTTCAGGGTCACGATGCCCACCTGGCGCGAATCCGGGCCTTCGGTACGGGTCACAATCGTTTCATAGGTCATGGTTCGGTCCTTGTAGAAGGCTGAATCATGCCATGTTCATTGCCGTTTTCCACCCCTGAGCGGCGGCTGCGGGCCGCACTGGGCTCAGGCTTTGGGCTCCAGCCACTCGTTGATGCGCGCCTCGTTCTTGACCGCCAGGCGCCAGGTCGTCAGCAGCGGCGGCAGGGTCAATTCAAGCCGCATCAGCCGTTTGTCGCGCGACACCAGCGCGATGACCTTTTTTGCATCGCCGGCGTAAAGCGTCAGATCATCCAGCCGGCTCATGCGCCAGCCCGCACCCGCCTGTAGCTTGCCGGTCGGCTCCAGGCCCAGCCATTCGTCGCCGGCCGAAAAGCCGGCCTGCTCGGCTGCTGCGCCGCGCAGCACGGTCTTGATCTGGACGGTGTGGTTTTCGGTGACCCGAAGGCCCAGCCGCTGCGCCAGCTGGGCCGGCTCTTCGAGCACCGCCACGCCATGCTGCTCCAGCAATTCCTTCAGCGGCAGCTCGTCCCGGCCATGCACCCAACTGGCCAGCTCGGGCGCGAAGGAGCGCAGGCCCAGCGTTTCCAGCACGGCGGCCACGTCAAGCTCGCGCATGGCCCCGGCCTTGCAGCGCTTCCAAAGCGCGCGCATCGCATCGTCGAGCGTGGCGCCGTGCGTGGTGCGGCCTTCGCTGCGCAGCGTCAGGTCCAGGCAGAGCGCCACCAGCGCGCCCTTGGCGTAGTAGCTGATGGTCGCGTTGGGCGTGTTTTCATCGGGCCGGTAGAACTTGACCCAGGCGTCAAAACTCGCCTCGGCCACCGACTGCACCCGCCGGCCGGGCGCCTGCAGCACCTGGTTGATGGCGGTGGTCAGCAGCTTCAGGTAGCCGGCGTTGTCCACCAGCCCGGCGCGGCGCAGCAGCAAGTCGTCGTAGTAGCTGGTGAAACCTTCAAAAAACCACAGCAGTTCGGTGTAGTTCTCGCGGTCATGGCGATAGCTTTCAAACTCCGCCGGGCGCAGGCGCTTGACGTTCCAGGTGTGGAAATACTCGTGGCTGATGAGGCCGCGCAGCGTGGCGTAGCCGTCGGAGGTCTTGGGGTCGCCCTGGCGCGGAAGGTCTTTTCGGGTGCAGATCAGCGCGGTCGAGTTGCGGTGCTCCAGCCCGCCGTAGCCGTCGTCCACGGCGTTGAGCATGAACAGGTAATTTGTGAAGGGCGGCTTCTTGCTGCCGTGCCAGAAGCGGATTTCGGTCTCGCAGATCTTTTGCGTGTCGGCCAGCAGACGCGCGCCGTCAAAGCTGGCCGCCGCGCCCGCCACCACGAAACGGTGCGGCACGCCGCGCGCGGTAAAGCTGCCGCTCCAGAACGGCCCCATTTCGACCGGGGCATCAACCAGTTCGTCGTAATCGGCGGCTGCATAGCGGCCAAAACCCTGGCTGTCGATTTTTTGCGGCGTCAAGCCGGTGGCGACCGACCAGCCGCTCATGGCTTTCGAGGCAGGCAGTTCCAGCACATGCGGCAATGCCTCCTGGCCCTCGACCTTGAGGCAGACGCTGGTGCCGTTGAAAAACCCCCGGTTCGCGTCCAGCCAGGCGGTGCGCACCGAATTGTCGTGCGCATACACCTCGTAGCGCAGCACCAGGGCCGTTTCAGGCGAGCAGGCGATCTGCCAGCTGCATTTGTCGAGCTGCTCCACGGCCAGCGGCGCCGGGCTGCGGCTGCCCTGGTGCGCCTGCAGGCCCTGCAAATTTTTTGAAAACTCGCGCACCAGGTAGCTGCCCGGTATCCACACCGGCAGCGACACCCGCTGCAGCGCCGCAGGGCTTGCAATCGTCAGCGTGATGCGAAACAGGTGGGCATGCAGGTTGCCCACCTCGACGCGGTAATGAAGCGGGGCAGGGGTGTTTCGGGTAGAGGTGGCCATTGAAGAAAAAAGAGTAGGCCGGGCTGGCTGCAAAGCAGATTCCGGCTTTGCTATAAAAAAAGGAGCTAGATGCGCACGTCCTGCTTGCGCAAAAGGCATTATTTGCCCATAAATGGCCGTGCCGCAAGGGCGGGTGCGGACTTAGGGGGCCTTGGCGCTGGCCAGCGTTTTTTCGATCTGCTCGGCCCCGATGGCGCCGGGCACCCGAGTACCGTCGGCAAAGAAAAGCGTCGGCGTGCCGGTGATCTTGTACTTCTTGCTGAACGCCAGGTTGCGCTCCAGCGCGGCCGTGTCGCAGCTGGCCTTGGCGGCGGCCTGGTCGCGCACCATCCAGTCGAGCCAGGCCTTGCCCTTGTCCTTGGCGCACCAGATGTTTTTCGACTTTTCCACCGAGTCCGGGCTCAGGATGGGGATCAAGAAGGTGTGGATCGTCACATCGTTCACTTTTTGCAGGTCGCGCTCGAAGCGTTTGCAATAGCCGCAGTTCGGGTCTTCAAACACCGCCAGCTTGCGCTTGCCGTTGCCGCGCACCTGGGTGAAGGCGTCTTTGAGTGGCAGGGCGGCAAAGTCGATGGCGCTGAGTTTTTCGACGCGCTCCTCGGTCAGGTTGCGCTTGGCCTTGGTGTCGATCAGGTTGCCCTGCAGCAGGAAGTTCCCTTCGGCATCGGTGTAGAAAATGTCGCTGTCATTGACGCGGATTTCATACAGTCCGTTCATCGGCGTCTTGCTGACTTCGTCGATCTTGGAAAGCGCTGGCAGCCGTTCGGCCAGGTTCTTGCGAATGACCGCCTCCTGCGCAAAGGCCGAACCCAGGGTGCAGGCCAGCAGGCCGGCGAGTCCGGCCTGCTTCAAGCCGGCGGTCAATGTAGATAGTTTCATGGTGTTCCGGTTTCTCAACAAAATTTCGACAATTTCAAATCACAGGCCGGCGGCCTGCCGCGTCACCCAGCGCTTGAGCAGGCTGCTGCGCGCAAACCCCTTCATGCCCCAGTTGCGCAGCATCTGCCAGCGGTCATCGGTCTGGGCGAACAGGCCGTGCAGCCCGTCGGTCACCGCGCCCATGGCGGCCACATCGGCCTTGCGCGCCCGCTCATAGCGGCGCAATAATTTTTCATCGCCCAGTGCGCGCCAGTATTCGCGCTGCCCCAGCACGCCGGCCAGACAGGCCGCATCGGCCAGCCCCAGGTTCAGGCCCTGGCCCGACAGCGGATGCACCGTGTGCGCCGCGTCGCCCGCCAGCGCCCAGCCACTGCCGACCCAGTGGTCGGCGTTGGACAGCGCCAGCGGCCAGCTGGATCGCTCGCTGGTCAAGCGCAGGCTGCCGGCTTCCAGTCCGCAGACCGCTTGCAGCGCGGCGCAGAATGTTTCCGGCGGCATCTGCTCCAGCGCCTCGGCGCGCTCCACAGAGACAGACCAGACCAGCGCCACAGAGTTCCCTTCGCTGCCTCCCAGCGGCAGCAGCGCCACGATGTCGCCGCCCGCAAACCACTGGCGCGCCACGCCCTGGTGCGGCTGGTCGGCATCAAGCCGGGCGGCAATGGCTTTTTGCGGATAGGGCTTGACGGTCCAGCGCACGCCGAACTCATCGCGGCTGCTGCTCTTCTTGCCTTCGCAGATCACGGTCAGCGCGGCCTTGGGCGGCGCCGCCACGGTCTCGATCTGCGGCTGGTAGCGCACCGCCTGGATCAGCTGCTGCTCCAGCGCGGGCACATCGACGATCCAGGCCAGCGCGTCCTGCGCCACGCTGCCGGCGGTGAAGTCAATCTGGCCGCCGTCGTCGCCCCAGACCTGCATCTCGGTGACCGGCGTGGCAAACGGCGCCTCGGGCCAGACGCGCAGGGCTTCCAGCACTTTGCGCGACGCGCTGTTCAGGGCATAGGCGCGCACATCGGCCGTGGCCGGTTCGGCCGGCGTTTTCTGGGGCCGGGTGACCAGCGCCACGCGCAGGCGCTCGCGCGCCAGCAGCAGGGCCAGGGTGCGGCCCACCACGCCGTCGCCGCGAATACAGACATCAAAGGTTTTGGACATGAGCCATTTTAGGAGGGAGTGCAGAATCCTTATTTTGAGGAACCCCGGGTTTCCTTCATCCCCATCAACAAGAACAGGACAAGACGTGAGTGATTCATCAAACGAAACCCTGGCCGATGCGCCTTCCGATGTGGCGGCAGTCGTTTCCCGGCTGTATGTCTATCCGGTCAAGTCCTGCGCCGGCATCCGGGTGGAGCAAGCCATCCTGCTTGATACCGGGCTGGAATTCGACCGCGCCTGGATGGTGGTCGATGGCCAGGGCAGCTTTTTGACCCAGCGCGAGCTGCCGCGCATGGCGCTCATCAAGCCGCAGCTCAAGCACTTCGAGATGATCCTGCGCGCGCCCGGCATGCTGGCGCTGCACATCGCGCTTGACCAGGTCGAGGCGCCAGCGCGGGTGCGCGTCTGGGGCGACGAGGTGGCGGCTTACGACATGGGGCCGCTGGCCGCGCAGTGGTTCACCGATTTTCTGGGCGTGCCGGCGCGGCTGGTGCGCTTTGACCCAGAGCACAAACGCATCAGCAATCTGAGCTGGACCGGCGGCATTGAGGCACTGAACCAGTTCAGTGACGGCTATCCGGTGCTGGTCATCAGCGAAGCGTCGCTGGTCCAGTTCAATGCAAAGCTGGCCGCCCAGGGCTTTGCCGCCGTCGGCATGGAGCGCTTTCGGCCCAACATTGTGCTGGGCGACGCGGCGGGCGGGCTGGAGTTGATGCCGCACGACGAAGACCGGCTCGACCTGCTGCAGATCGCCACCGAGCAAGGCCCGGTTCGGCTCAAGCCCGTCAAGCCGTGTCCGCGCTGCCCGATTCCCAATATCGACCCGGCCACCGCCGTCAGCAGCCCCGAGGTCGGCGACCTGCTGCAAGGCTACCGCCAGGATGCGCGCGTCAACGGCGCGGTGACGTTCGGCATGAACGCCATCGTGCTGCAGGGCATCGACCATTTGCTCCGGGTCGGCCAGAGCGTCGGCGCCAGCTACCGTTTTGATTGATGAGCGATTCCACCCCACCGTCCGCACCGCCGGAACCCGCTCGCTTGACGCGCGCCGGACCGGCGAGCGGCTGGATGCGCTGGCTGCCGGGCTTGCTGGCCTTGCGCCACTACGAGATGGCCTGGCTGCGCCATGACCTCGTGGCCGGCCTGGTGTTGACCACGGTGCTGGTGCCGGTCGGCATTGCGTACGCGGTTGCATCCGGCCTGCCGGCCATTTCGGGTCTGTACGCGACCATCTTCGGGCTGCTGGCCTACGCGCTGTTCGGCCCCAGCCGGGTGCTTGTGCTTGGCCCGGATTCTTCGCTCGTGGCCCTCATCCTGGGCGTCGTGCTGCCGCTGTCGGCGGGTGATCCGCAGCGCGCGCTGGCGCTGGCGGGGATGATGGCCGTGGTTTCCGGCGCCTTGTGCGTCGTGGCCGGCTCGGCGCGCCTGGGTTTTGTCACCGAACTGCTCTCCAAGCCGATCCGCTACGGCTACATGAACGGCATCGCGCTGACCGTGCTGATCAGCCAGCTGCCTGCGCTGTTCGGTTTCTCGGTCAAGGGCGACGGCTTGCAGGACAAAATCCTGGCGTTTGGCGAGGCGGTACTCGCCGGCAAGACCAACTGGACCGCGCTGCTGCTCGGCGCGGGCACGCTGGCCGTGATTTTTTGGCTCAAGCGCAGCAAACGGCTGCCGGGCGTTTTGATCGCCGTGGTGGGCGCGACCGTCACGGTCGCCGCGCTGGACCTGGCCACGCGTGCGGGCGTGTCGGTCCTCGGCTCGCTTCCCCAGGGCCTGCCCGCCCTGGCTTTCCCTTTGATCACTTCGGACGACATCGTTCCCGTGCTGCTTGGCGGGCTGGCCGTGGCGCTGGTGTCTTTTGCGGACACCAGCGTGCTGTCGCGCGTGTACGCCGCACGCGCTGGCGCCTTCGTCGATCCGAATCAGGAAATGGTGGGCCTGGGGATGGCGAACCTGGCGGCGGGCATTTTCCAGGGCTTTCCGATCAGCGCGAGTGCTTCGCGCACACCGGTGGCCGAGGCGGCCGGGGCCAAGACCCAGCTCGCGGGCATCGTCGGGGCGCTCGCCGTGGCCGGGCTGCTGATGGTGGCGCCCAGCCTGCTCAGGAACCTGCCCACCGCCACGCTGGCCGCCGTGGTGATTGCTTCGGCCATCGCACTGATCGAGGTCAAGGACTTGCGCCGCATCTACCGCATCCAGCGCTGGGAGTTCTGGCTGTCCATGGTCTGCATGGCCGGCGTGGCGGTGCTCGGGGCCATCGAAGGCATAGGCCTAGCGATTGTGATTGCCGTCATCGAGTTCCTGTGGGACGGCTGGCGCCCGCACTTCGCGGTGCTGGGCCGGGTCGATGGCGTCAAGGGCTACCACGACATCAGCCGCTACCCGGACGCCCGCATCATTGCGGGGCTGGTGCTGTTCCGCTGGGATGCGCCGCTGTTCTTCGCCAACGCCGAGCTGTTTCGGGAGCATGTTCTGGGCGCCGTGGCCGCGTCGCCGACGCCCGTGCGCTGGCTGGTCGTCAGCGCGGAGCCGGTCACCAGCGTGGATGTCACCGCCGCTGACGTGCTGGAAGAACTCGATGAAACCTTGCACGCCGCCGGCATTGAGCTGTGCTTTGCTGAAATGAAAGATCCGGTCAAGGACAAGCTCAAGCGTTTCGGCCTGTTCTCGACGCTTGGCGAGCAGCGCTTCTTTGCCACGCTGGGCCAGGCCGTCAGCAGCTATCTCAAGGCCACCCAGGTGCCGTGGGTGGACTGGGAGGACCGGCAGGACCGGAGCCGATGAATCGGTGCGGCCCGCCCCGTGAACCCGGGCTTGGCGACTCATTACAATCGCCGGAGTTCTTTCCGGACAAAACCCAGTACAAAGCCGGGTGCAAGCTTAGGGTCCGGACGGGGTTGTTGTCAGCCCTGAAGCCTCCTGCTGGTCCACGTCGGGCCGCTCCACGACATCCCCTGGGGCCGGGCGGAGGTAATGGAGTAATGATTTCTAAGGAATATTGATGAGTTTGAAGTGCGGCATCGTTGGCTTGCCTAACGTCGGAAAATCCACCCTGTTCAATGCGTTGACCAAAGCGGGCATCGCGGCGGAAAACTATCCGTTTTGCACCATCGAGCCGAATGTGGGCATCGTCGAAGTGCCTGACGCGCGGCTCGATGCGCTGTCAGCCATCGTCAATCCGCAAAAGGTGCAGCGCGCGATTGTCGAGTTCGTCGATATCGCCGGCCTGGTCGCCGGCGCCAGCACCGGCGAAGGCCTGGGCAACAAGTTTCTGGCCCACATCCGCGAAACCGACGCCATCGTCAACGTGGTGCGCTGTTTTGAAGACGACAACGTGATCCACGTCGCCGGCAAGGTTGATCCGATTGACGACATCGAGGTCATCCAGACCGAACTGTGCCTGGCCGACCTGGCAGCGGTTGAAAAAGCCCTGCACCGCGTGGGCAAGCTGGCGCGCTCGGGCGACAAGGAATCGGCCAAGCTGGTCGCCATCCTGGAGAAATGCCAGGCCGCGCTGAATGAAGCCCGGCCGGTGCGCACGCTCGATTTCAGCAAGGACGAGCTGCCGCTGCTGCAGCAGTTTTTCCTGATCACCGCCAAGCCCGCGATGTTTGTCGCCAACGTGGCCGAGGACGGTTTCGAAAACAACCCCTTCCTCGACCGCCTGACCGCTTACGCCGAATCGCAGAACGCGCCGGTGGTAGCCATCAGCGCCAAGCTCGAAGCCGAGATGGCCGAGATGAGCGACGAAGACCGCCAGATGTTCCTCGAAGAACTCGGCCAGACCGAACCCGGCCTGAACCGCCTAATCCGCGCCGCCTACAAGCTGCTGGGCCTGCAAACCTATTTCACCGCCGGCGTGAAGGAAGTGCGCGCCTGGACCATCCATGTCGGCGACACCGGCCCGCAAGCCGCCGGCGTGATCCACACCGATTTCGAGAAGGGCTACATCCGCGCCCAGACCATCGCGTTTGACGACTTCATCGCCTTCAAGGGTGAGCAGGGCGCCAAGGATGCCGGCAAGATGCGCGCCGAAGGCAAGGAATACGTGGTCAAGGATGGCGACGTGATGAACTTCCTGTTCAGCTCCTAGAGCCTGAATTCGCGGGCGGTGCGGGGAAAACCCCGGCGCCGACCCGTTTTTTAAGCCTTATTGGCCGTTTGCGCAATAGCCACGGGCGCAAGCAGCTATTTATTTAATAGCGTTAAGTTTTATTTCAACCGGACTCACCAGGACGCATGCAGCCATGACCGAACCGGTACGACTTGCCAAACGCCTTGCCGAAATGCTGGCCTGCTCACGCCGCGAGGCCGAACAGTACATCGAGGGCGGCTTTGTCACTGTCGATGGCGTGGTGGTGGAAGAGCCCCAATTCCGCGTCCAGAACGAGTCCATCGTGCTGTCGCCCGACGCCAGCCTGCTGGCGCTGACGCCGGTGACCATTTTGTTGCACAAGCCTGCGGGCTACGAGGCGAGTGACGCGCCGGGCGCAAACCCCGCCTCCGCCGGCAAGACCGCCGCCCAGTTGCTGACGGCCGCCAACCATGCCTCCGACGACCGTTCGGGCATCCGGCCGCTGAAAAAGCATTTTTCCAGCTCGGAACTGGTCACGCCGCTGGCCACGGCGGCCAGCGGCCTGGTGGTCTTTTCCGGCGACTGGCGCGTCGTGCGCAAGCTGCGCGAAGACGCCCGGGTGCTGGAGCATGAGGTGGTGGTCGAGGTCAGCGGCGAGATCAAGCCCGGCGGCCTGGAGCGCCTGAACCGCATCGACCACGGCTTTACCTACCGGGGCGCGCTGCTGCCGCCGGCCAAGGTCAGCTGGCAAAGCGAAACCCGGCTGCGCTTTGCGCTCAAGGGCGAGGTGCCGGGCCAGATTGCCTACATGTGCGACAGCGTCGGACTCAAGATCGAAGCAATGAAGCGGCTGCGCGTCGGCCGCATGCCGCTCAGCCAGCTGCAGCCGGGGCAGTGGCGGTATTTGATGCCCTACGAGCGGTTCTAAATCCCGAGCACGCCCGGAAACGCCCAGATCAAACTGCCGGTCATCAGGAAGTAGCGCATGAACTTGCCGATGGCCATGTAGGCCAGGCAGGCCCAGAACGGAAACTTGAGCCAGCCGGCCACGGCGCACAGCGGGTCGCCGACGACCGGCAGCCAGGCCAGCAAACAGGCCTTGGGGCCGAGTTTTTCAAGCCACCGGACGGCGCGGCCGTGATGGCTTGAGTGCGGATATTTATCGACCACCTTGTGCGCGCCGTAGCCTATCCACCAGTCAAGTGCGCCGCCCAGCGTGTTGCCGGCGGTGGCCACCATGACGGCCGGCCAGAACATCGCCGGATTCAGCTTGACCAGCCCGAAGACCACCGGCTCGGAGCCCAGCGGCAGCAGCGTCGCTGAAATAAAGGAGACGATGAACACCGTGCTCAGTCCAAATTCAGGCAGGGCCAGCAGTTCGATCAGGTGTTGTATCCAGGCTTCCATAGGGGCTTGAGTATAGGCAAGCAGGGTGCCTTCGCCTTGCCAGCCAGGCGTTTACAAATTCACATCCAGATTCAATTGCTGAAAATTTGGGCAGCTACAATCGTGCCTCCTTTTTCGGCAACCCCAGGTTTTGACTCCCCCATGAACATCGGTCCTTATGCTTTGGCAAACAATGTGTTTGTCGCGCCCATGGCCGGCGTCACGGACCGGCCGTTTCGCCAGCTGTGCAAAAAGCTGGGGGCGGGCTATGCGGTCAGCGAGATGGTGACTTCGCGCCGCGACCTGTGGGACACGCTCAAAACCTCGCGCCGCGCCAACCATGAAGGCGAAGCCGCGCCGATTGCCGTGCAGATCGCCGGCACCGATGCGCGGATGATGGCCGAAGCCGCCGCCTACAACCTGGACCGTGGCGCGCAGATCATCGACATCAACATGGGCTGCCCGGCCAAGAAGGTCTGCAACAAGTGGGCTGGTTCGGCGCTGATGCAGGACGAAACCCTGGCGCTGCAGATCATCGAGGCGGTGGTCGCTGCCTGCCTGCCGCACGGCGTTCCGGTGACGCTCAAGATGCGCACCGGCTGGGCGCAAAGCCACAAAAATGCCTTGAGCATTGCACGCGCCGCCGAAAACGCCGGCATTCAGATGCTGGCCGTGCATGGCCGCACACGCGAGCAGGGCTACAAGGGTCTGGCCGAATACGACACGATTGCCGAGGTCAAGGCCGCGCTGCGGATTCCGGTGGTGGCCAATGGCGACATCGACAGCCCTGAAAAAGCCCGCGACGTGCTGGTCTACACCGGCGCCGATGCGCTGATGATCGGCCGCGCCGCACAGGGCCGGCCCTGGATTTTTCGCGAGTTGACACATTTCATGACCACCGGCACGCACCTGGCGCCGCCCCTGGTGGCCGATGTCAAGCGCCTGCTGCTCGACCATCTGCTTGACCATTACGCGCTGTACGGTGAATTTACCGGCGTGCGCACCGCGCGCAAGCATATTGGCTGGTATGTGAAGACCCTGCCGGGCGGAGAAGCATTTCGCGGGCAGATGAACGGGCTGGAGGATTGCCGGGCGCAGCTTGAGGCGGTGAATGACTATTTTGAGGCCTTAAGTGAGCGGATGGACCGCATCCCGGCCAGCACAGAGGGCCATGGCGCCTCGGCACAGGAACGAATGAACAACGATAAAAATGAGGAGGAAGCTGCACTATGAGCAAAAGTAATCTCGAAGAATGCGTCCGTCACAGCCTGGAAGGCTATTTCCGGGATCTGGACGGCATCGCCCCCGATGGCATGTACGACATGATGGTCCGCGTGGTGGAAAAGCCGCTGCTGGAAGTGGTCATGCAGCATGCCGAGCAAAAGTGCACCAGTCGCGCGCCGCCGAATGGCTGGGCCTGAACCGCAACACCCTGCGCAAAAAGCTGGTCGAGCACAAGCTGATCAAATAACTCGAACCCCGCTTCATTTATTTACATTTGAACCCGCATTTCTATAAAGACACCCATGAACGCCTTGATTTCCGTTTCCGATAAAACCGGCATCCTCGAATTTGCCCAGGCGCTGCACGCGTTGGGCATCAAGCTGCTGTCCACCGGCGGCACCGCCAAACTCTTGCTTGACGCAGGTTTGCCCGTGACCGAAGTCGCGGAACACACCGGTTTTCCGGAAATGCTCGATGGCCGTGTCAAGACGCTGCACCCGAAAGTCCATGGCGGCCTGCTGGCCCGGCGCGACCTGCCCGAGCACATGGCGGCGCTTGAAACGCACGGCATCGCCACCATCGACCTTTTGGTGGTCAACCTCTACCCGTTCGAGGCCACGGTGGCCAAGCCCGGCTGCACGCTCGAAGACGCGATTGAAAACATTGACATCGGCGGCCCGGCGATGGTGCGCTCGGCGGCCAAGAACTGGAAAGATGTCGGCGTGCTGACCGATGCGTCGCAGTACGCCGGCGTGCTGGCTGAACTCACCGCCGACGGCAAGCTGACCGACGCCACCAAATTTGCCCTGTCGGTGGCCGCGTTCAACCGCATCAGCCAGTACGACGGCGCCATCAGCGACTACCTGTCGTCAGTCGCGTTTGACGCGGACAAGCTCTCGGCGGCCTATGTGCCCGAGCGCGCGCTGTTCCCTGGCCAGTCCAACAGCCAGTTCACCAAGCTGCAGGACTTGCGCTATGGCGAAAACTCGCACCAGCAGGCCGCGCTGTACCGCGACCTCTACCCCGCGCCGGGCTCGCTGGTCACGGCCAAACAGCTGCAGGGCAAGGAACTGTCATACAACAACATCGCCGACGCCGACGCCGCCTGGGAATGCGTCAAGAGCTTCACCGAAGCGGCCTGCGTCATCGTCAAGCATGCGAATCCCTGCGGCGTGGCCGTGGGCGCGGACGCGCTTGAAGCCTACAGCAAGGCTTTCAAGACCGACCCGACCTCGGCGTTTGGCGGAATCATTGCGCTGAACTGCCCGCTGGACGAGCGCGCGGCGCTGCAGATTTCGAAGCAGTTCGTCGAAGTGCTGATGGCGCCCAGCTTCACGCCAGAGGCGCTGGAAGTCTTCAAGACCAAGGTCAACGTGCGGATTCTGCAGATCGACCTGCCGCCCGGCGGTGACACCGCCTGGAAGCAGGGCCGCAACCTGATCGACGTCAAGCGCGTCGGCTCGGGCCTGCTGATGCAAACCGCCGACAACCACGAGTTGGCCCTGGCTGACCTGAAGGTCGTCAGCAAGCTGCAGCCGACACCGGCCCAGCTGCAGGATCTGCTGTTCGCCTGGAAGGTCGCCAAGTACGTCAAGTCCAACGCCATCGTGTTTTGCGCCGGTGGCATGACCATGGGCGTGGGCGCCGGCCAGATGAGTCGCCTCGACTCGGCCCGCATCGCCAGCATCAAGGCCCAGCATGCCGGGCTATCGCTGGCGGGCACGGCCGTGGCGAGCGATGCCTTCTTCCCGTTCCGCGACGGGCTCGACGTGGTGGTCGATGCGGGCGCGAGCTGCGTGATTCAGCCCGGCGGCTCGATGCGCGACCAGGAAGTGATAGCCGCCGCCGACGAGCGCGGCGTGGTGATGGTGTTGAGCGGCGTGCGGCATTTCAGGCACTGATCCTGGCGCCGGCGAATCGCTGGCCCGGAATCAAAAAAAGCGGCCTCGGCCGCTTTTTTTGTAACTACTAACCTACCCTCCACCCTATATAAATCAATGACTTACGAGTGCTGCCTTAGCTTGTGTAGCTAAAAATGGATGGTTTTAGACGAAAAAATGTCCAATTTTTGGGCATTTTTCGCCTTCATCCTCTCTAAGTTGTTGATTCATATAGGGTGAGCACGGAACGGGAGCAGGTTAGTAGTTACCTTTTTTTATAAGAAATAAGCCTTTTGCGCAATGTGGATATGCGCAAGCAGCTACTGTATTTATAGCAAGCTCAGGCGTTTGCATGATTCCACCCAAGCCTGCGCTCCCGTTCAGCGGCCCGCGAAAAACCGGGTTGCCGCCTCCACCGTGGCTTCGATGTCTTCGGCCGTGTGGGCTGCGCTGACAAAGCCGGCTTCGTAGAGCGCCGGGGCGTAATACACGCCGCTGTCGAGCATGGCGTGGAAAAAGCGGTTGAAGGCCGGACTGTCCGTCTTCATGACCTGGGGATAGTTCTGCGGCAATGTGCCCAGCAGGAAAAAGCCGAACATGCCGCCTTCGCTGTCGCCGCAAAAAGGCACGCCCGCATGGGTTGCGGCTTGCGTCAGGCCTGCAACCAGGCTGCGCGTGCGTGCGCCCAGTGCATCGTAAAAATCGGGTTTCTGGATTTCCCGCAACGTGGCCAGGCCGCAGGCGGTGGCCACCGGGTTGCCCGACAGCGTGCCGGCCTGATAGACCCCGCCCAGAGGCGCCAGGTGCTCCATCACCGCGCGCGTCCCGCCGAAAGCGGCCATCGGCATGCCGCCGCCAATCACCTTGCCCAGCGCGGTCATGTCGGGTTTGAAGCCGGGAATGCTCTGGGCATAAACGCTTTGCGCGCCGCCCAGCGCCACGCGAAAGCCCGTCATCACCTCGTCAAACACCAGCAGCGCGTCGTATTGCGTGCACAGTTCGCGGCAGCGCTTGATGAACGGAACGCTGGCGCGCACGAAGTTCATGTTGCCGGCAATCGGCTCGATCATCAGGCAGGCAATGTCCCTGCCGTGCAGCGAAAAGGCTTCTTCCAGCTGGGCGATGTGGTTGTATTCCAGCACCAGCGTGTGCTGCACCACTTCGGGCGGAACGCCCGCGCTGGTCGGGCTGCCGAAGGTGGCCAGGCCCGAGCCAGCCTTGACCAGCAGCGCATCGGAGTGGCCGTGGTAGCAGCCCTCGAACTTGATGATCTTGCTGCGCCCGGTCGCGCCGCGCGCCAGCCGGATCACGCTCATCGTCGCCTCGGTGCCCGAACTCACCAGCCGCACCATTTCGATGGAGGGCACGAGCTTGACGATTTCCTCGGCCAGTTCCACTTCGCGCTCGGTCGGCGCGCCGTAGGAAAAACCTTCGAGTACGGCCTTCTGGACGGCTTCCACCACCGCCGGATGGCCGTGGCCCAGGATCATCGGCCCCCAGGAGCCGATGTAGTCGATGTAGCGCTGGCCGTCGGCATCCCAGAAATAGGCGCCCTGGGCGCGCTGGATAAAACGCGGCGTCCCGCCAACCGCCTTGAAAGCGCGGACCGGCGAATTGACGCCGCCGGGGATCAGCTTTTGGGCGCGTTCGAACAGGGTTGCGTTGCGCGATGTCGCGGGGGCGACAGGCTTAGTGTTTGGTTGTTCCATTAGGGGGGAATTCAAAAGGTGGTTTGGAGGTCAGGCCGGCATCGTCGTTGCCGGAGAGTTCGGCATCGGCCGCTTCGTCATCGGATGCTTCATCGTCCTCGGCCTGTGCCCAGAACAGGCGGTCCGGCACGATGTGGCCCATGCCCGGATGAAAGCCGGCGTCCAGGCTGTGGTCCAGGTAGGTCAGCGCTTCGGCCGTGGCTGCCTGCAGATCGTGGCCATTGGCCAGCAAGGCGCAAAGGGCGGCCGACAGGGTTTCGCCGGCGCCTTCGAAGACGGCTTCGAAGCGTTCGAATTTTTCGCTGTACAGCACCGCCTGCGGCGTGGCCAGCACATTGTCAATGAACTGGTCAGGCAGCGGAATGCCCGTGACCAGCGTGTAGGGTACGCCCAGACCGGCAGCAGCCTTGGCAATATCGCGGGCTGACGGATTGCGTTCAGTGGACCAGTCTGGCAGCAGCCAGCGCCACAAGGTGCTGTGGTTGCCAATCAGGAGGGTAACCTGCGGCAGCATCAGTTCACGAAAAGCATCCAGGTAGCTGTCGATCTCGGTTTCATCCCACCACGACAGGCTGGGCATGTAGGCCACCAGCGGCACGTCCGAGTAGTCGGAGGCGATTTCGGCGATGGTGCTGATGTTCTCGGGACTTCCGACAAAGCCGACCTTGATGGCTGACACCGGCATGTCTTCCAGCGCGGCGCGTGCCTGCTCGGTAACTGCGTCATCGTCGAACGAGAGATGGTCAAAAATCTCTGCCGTGTCACGCAGATAGGTGCCTGTCACGACGGACAGCGGATGAGCGCCTGCCGAGGTGATGGCGGTGATGTCCGCCGTGAGGCCGCCTGCGCCGCTCGGGTCATTGGCATTGAACGTCATGACGCATGCCGGTGATGCATCGCTATCCTCGATCTGGAGTTGCCGGCTGTCCAGTTGAGGTGTGTGGGGGTTTGCCATAGGCCTTGATTTTGCCTTGTACGCGAATTAGCAACGCCGCCTCGATACAATTGTTGCATTCTATTCGAAGGCAATTTAAGCTGTGACTCAATCAATGACCTGGATGTGTTTGATTTGTGGGTGGATTTACGACGAAGCGACAGGCGCCCCCGAACACGGGATTGCTGCTGGTACGCCATGGAGTCAAGTCCCCATGAACTGGACCTGCCCCGAGTGCGGGGCACGCAAAGAAGATTTTGAAATGGTTCAGATGTAAGCAGTCCGACTGGCGCCATGGAGCGCTTGAATGCGGTGAATCCAGTTGCTTCGGCGGCTGCAAAAACAGGAGTAAACACAGTGAGCATTCCCAGTTCCGGACTGAAGGTGTTGGTCATCGATGACAGCAATACGATCAGGCGCAGCGCCGAGATTTTCCTGAAACAGGGAGGTCATGAGGTATTGCTGTCAGAAGATGGCTTTGACGCCCTGTCCAAGGTGAATGACTACCAGCCCGATCTGATTTTTTGCGATATTTTGATGCCGCGCCTTGATGGCTACCAGACCTGTGCAATCATCAAGCGCAATGCAAGATTTTCGGATGTTCCCATTGTGATGCTGTCCTCCAAGGATGGCGTATTCGACAAGGCACGTGGCCGCATGGTGGGCTCGCAGGATTACCTGACCAAGCCGTTCACCAAGGATCAGTTGCTGCAAACCGTTCAGTCTTTGGGCACCGTTAAACATAAGGAAGTGTGATGTCAATCAAAAAAGTACTGGTTGTGGATGACTCGAAGACCGAGTTGATGTTCCTGACCGATTTGCTGGTGAAAAATGGCTTTAGCGTCAAGACGGCAGAAAATGCCGAAGATGCTTTTCGCCGGCTGGCTGAAGAAAAGCCCGAGTTGATCCTCATGGATGTGGTCATGCCGGGGCAAAACGGGTTTCAGTTGACCCGCGCCATCGCGCGTGATCCGCTGTATGCGGATATTCCCATCATGATGTGCACCAGCAAAAACCAGGAAACCGACCGGGTTTGGGGCATGCGGCAGGGGGCACGCGACTACATCACCAAACCCGTCAATGCTGGCGAGTTGATGGCCAAAATCAAGGCTCTTTCCTGAGTTTTGGCATAAAACCACAACATGGCGAACAGACAAGCCCTTAAAGAGCTACAGACACGGCTGGCAGAGCGATTGCAGCTTGCCAAGATGCAAGGCATTGCACCCTCGTGGCTGGCCGTTGAAGCCGGTAGCAAAAAATACCTTTTCCCCTTGGCTCAATCCGGGGAAATTTTCCCCTGGATCGGCATCCAGCCGGTTTCCTATACCCAGTTCTGGTTTTTGGGTGTGGCCGGCTTGCGTGGCGGTCTTTATGGTGTGGTCGATCTGGCCGGTTTTGTGAGCGGCCAGGCATCCGTTTCGAGAAATGAACTTGCCCGTACAGAGTCGAGGCTTGTTTCTTTCAATAGCGCGCTTGAGGTTAATTGTGTCTTGCTGATCGACAAGCTGGCAGGATTGCGAAAACAGGATGCCTTCATCGATTTCTCGGCGCGAGCGCCCGATGCGCCTGCATTTTTTGGAAACCAGTACGTTGATATCAATGGTGCAAGCTGGCAGGAAATCAACCTGCAGTTGCTTGCACAACAAGTTCATTTTTTGACCATAGCTGCTTAGCGCACCTCGTTACCCGTTTTATCCGAAGGCTCACTCATGTCTGTTATTGAAACTATCCAGAAGCTACTCAAAACCAGGTCAGCCCAGCCTGAAGACAGTGTGGCCATGGCCTCCGCAAGGATGGCGGGTGCTTCCTCTGCTGCCAGTTCCATGAATGGACGCGCCCGAATTTCCAAAGCAGAAGCGCAGGAAGAGATTTTTTCACCTAGCAGCATGGCGATTGCTGAAGACGGCGCGCTGGTCAATACAGAACTTCTGAGCCTTCCTGTGCTGGGTGCGCGTCCTCTGGGCGAACACCAGAAAATTTTGGTGGTGGTGCTGGCTGTCGCAGTTGCTGTCCTGGCAGTTGTGACAGTTTTTGCACTTAGCAAGGCGGATCGTGTCGCGCAGCAGGTAGCTGCAACCGGACAGGCCTTGATGCAGTCGCAGCGGCTGGCCAAATCTGCGTCGCAGGCCTTGGTCGGTAGCGCACAGGCGTTTCCCGATGTACGCGAAAGTGCCGATGTACTGGCTAAAACAGTGCGTGGAATGAAATCCGGGGACGACAGCCTGCGTCTGTCGGCAGTGAACAACGCGCTGCTGCCTGACGTGGACAAGGTCACTCCCCTGGCTGAGCGGGCCGAGCAGAACGCCAACGTCGTCATGGGTCAGCAAGGCATTTTGCTGCAGGTCGGAGAAGCTTTGCGCACCATTAACCGACAGTCTTCCGACCTGCTCGAAATTGCTGAAACGGTTTCTTCGCTCAAGCTGCAGCAAAATGCCGCGCCGACAGAAATTTCCGCATCGGGTCAACTGGTGATGCTGACGCAGCGTATCGGCAAGTCTGCCAATGAGTTCCTGACCATGGAAGGCGTGAGTCCCGAAGCCGTGTTCTTGCTGGGCAAGGATCTGAATTCGTTCAAGGAAATCGCCCAGGGTCTGCTGGAGGGGAGTCCGGAACTGCGTCTGGGCGCATCCAGGGATCCGCAGACGCGTGAGCGCCTGCAAGCCCTGATAGCGCTGTACGAAAAAACACGGGTGCAGGCCGGCGCCATTCTGGGTAATTTGCAGGGGCTGGTTTCGGCCCGCGAAGCGCAGGCTTCCATCATTGCAGACAGCGAACCTTTGCGTCGTGATCTTGAGAGCTTGCAGGGAGGGCTGTCCTCCCAAACCGGCCTGGGTGCTGGCGCTCTTGCCACGCTGGTCGCCGCTGCCTTTGTTGCGCTGTTGTGCGCAGCGGGCCTGGCCCGCTTGCAGGTGAAGGACAGTCAGCAACGTCAGGCCGTGGCTGAAGGCCAGCGGCAGGATGCCAAAAGCCAGGAGCAGGATGCCAAACGCGTCAATGACGCCAACCAAGCCGCCATTTTGCGCCTGATGAATGAATTGCAGACAGTGGCTGAGGGTGATTTGACCCAGGAAGCAACGGTGACCGAAGACATTACCGGCGCCATTGCCGACTCGGTTAATTACACGGTGGAGGAGTTGCGCCAGCTGGTGGGTAACGTGCAGAGCACGGCAACCCGAGTGGCGCAGACGACAGCGCAGGTGGAAAACACCTCCACGGAACTGCTTGCCGCCTCGACCGAGCAGTTGCGCGAGATTCGCGAAACTGGTCAGTCTGTCGTTGACATGGCTGTCCGAATCAACGAAGTGTCCACACAGGCCCAGGAATCATCCCTGGTGGCGCGGCAGTCGCTGACGGCTGCCGAGTCCGGTTTGCAGGCGGTGCAAAACGCCATCGGCGGTATGAATTCCATTCGTGACCAGATTCAGGAAACCTCCAAACGCATCAAGCGACTGGGCGAGTCGTCGCAGGAAATTGGTGAAATTACCGAACTGATTTCAGACATCACCGAGCAAACCAACGTGCTGGCGCTCAACGCAGCCATTCAAGCCGCCTCGGCAGGTGAAGCCGGACGAGGTTTCTCGGTGGTGGCCGAAGAAGTGCAGCGACTGGCTGAGCGTTCTGCCGATGCAACCCGTCAGATTTCAGCACTGGTAAAGGCCATTCAGACCGATACCCAGGATGCGGTAGCCGCCATGGAGCGCTCGACGCAGGGGGTGGTCGAAGGTGCCAAACTTTCCGACAGCGCCGGCACGGCATTGTCCGAGATTGACCAGGTGTCGCGCCACCTTGCGGATCTGATTGAACAGATTTCCGATTCTGCCTCCCGGGAGGCTGCATCGGCCAATGTGGTGGCGGATAACATCCAGCACATTTTTGTAGTGACGGAGCAAACCGGAGAAGGTACCCGTTCCACAGCGCAGCAGGTGCGTAATCTCTCCCGCATGGCGGAAGAACTGCGGCAATCGGTGTCACGATTCAAGATTGCCTGATTCCCTGCACGATGCCCTGACTGCGAACCCCGATTCCTGAACCTGCCTGTTATTTATGCACCCCATGGTCACGAATTCAATTACCGCCGAACCCGATGTCGTCGTGAATGACCTGGGCCCGCTGGCTTGGGTTCTCAACGAGATATCCAAGTCGCTGGAGGCTGCCACCAAAGCACTCAAGCGCTTTGCCAAGGACGCAGATACAGCGCGCGGTTCCGATCTGGCAGCGATAGACGCCAGCCAGTTGCGCATTGCACGGCAGCAACTTCACCAGGCCGTTGGTGCGCTGGAAGTGGTTGGACTCGCGGAGCCCGCCATGATGCTCCGGGCGATGGAAGCTGCTGTGCAAAAGTTTGTGCAGCAGCCCGAGCTTTGCAGCCAGGATGCGGTCGCCAAGATTGAATACGCCAGTTTTGCGCTGACGGAATATCTCGAAGGCGTGCTGGCAGACAAGCCGGTGTCTGCGGTGTCCTTGTTTCCTCAATACCGCAATATTCAGGAGTTGGTGCGGGCCGACCGTATTCACCCGGCCGATTTGTGGTCCTACGAATGGCGATGGCTGGAGCCGCAACTGTCTGTAACGCCAGAGGCGCGTCATTACGACGCTGATGCTCGCGCCCTTCTGGATCAGTCGGTCTTAAAGCTTATGAAAGGCAAGGCCCCCCAAGCCGCCCGCAGCCTCAGGGATTTGAGTCTCGGATTTGCAGCCGCTCAAACCGAACAGCAACCCAGGATTTTCTGGCTAATTGCGGCCGGCTATTTTGAAGCCATTGCCCATAATCTGCTCAGTTCCGATCTTTATGTCAGACGTGCTGCTTCCAGAATTTTGTTGCAATATGCCTCACTGGCCAAAGGCGACCCTTCCATTTCTGAACGGCTGACGCTGGATCTGCTTTTCTTTTGCGTTCAGGCCGTGTCAAACCGGGCCAGTGACACGCCTGTTCTCTCGGCGGTGCGCTTTGCCTATGGGTTGACACGTTTCAAGCCGGTGGATTACGAGTTGGTGCAGTTTGGCCGCTTCGATCCGGCACTGCTGGCGCAGGCACGCAAGCGTATTGTTCTGGCCAAGGAGGCGTGGTCGTCGCTTTGCGCTGGCGAAAACACCAAAATCAAACAGGTAGCCGACCAGTTCAGCCTTGTGGCTGACTCCTTGCGTAAACTGTATGTGGCCAGCGAGCCCCTTGCCCAAGCCCTAACTCAGGCAATCGAAGCGACCGTACGCAGGAATAAAACCCCTGCGATTGCGTTGGCGATGGAAGTCGCTACCTCGGTGCTTTATCTGGAAGCGGTATTCGACGACCTTGATCCCGCCGATCCGCAACTGGTGGCAAGGACCGGCAGTCTGGCCGCGCGGCTCCAGGGCGTCATCCATGGTGGAGAGCCCCAGCCGCTCGAAGGCTGGATGGAGGAGTTGTATCGCCGGGTCAGCGACAAACAGACCATGAGCAGCGTGGTGACCGAATTGCGCGTTTCACTGGCTGAGCTTGAGCATTCACTGGACAAGTTCTTTCGCAATCCGCAAGACAAGACAAGTTTGCAGTTGGTGCCAAAACAGCTGTCACAGATGCGCGGCGTACTGTCGGTCTTGGGGCTGGACCAAGCCTCCAGGGCCGTCCTGACCATGAAGGGCCGTGTTGAGCAAATGCTTGACACTGAAATTGATGAGCAGCAATTGCGTGCTGAAGGAATATTCGAGCAGCTTGGCAACAACCTGGGCGTCTTGAGTTTCCTGATAGACATGCTCAATTACCAGCCTGCGCTGGTGAAAAAACTGTTTGTTTACGACGAGGAAAAAGACGAGCTCACATCGATGATGGGGCGCTCGGCACACGCCAGCGACGCTGCTTCAAGCATCACCGTGAATACTGCGCCTGCGCCGCTTTTGCCTGAAATTGCGTTCGCAGCGCATGACGCAGAAGATGATACGCCTCATGGAGAGCTCGGCGCCGAGTTTGATGTGCTTTCGGTCTCCACCGATGTCGCCGCGCCGTTGGCAGAACTTCAATCCGCGCATGATGACGCGCACGATGCCATTGCTGAGCCTCCTGCTGAAGCCGAAGCATTGACCGAGATGGTTCTTGCTGCAGTGCCGATGCCCGTAGTAGCGCAGGGTCACCCGTCGCTCGCCATGGATTTTGAAGAAGATGATTTGCGCGACATCTTCCTTGAGGAGGCTCGCGAAGTCACTGGCCATGCCGTGCAGGCAATCAATACTCTGGCAAGCCATCCTGAAGAGACTGAGCAATTGACGGTATTGCGGCGCGCCTTCCACACCCTCAAAGGCAGTGCCCGGATGGTCGGGCTGAACGAGTTTGGCGAAGCCGCCTGGGCAATGGAGCAACTGCTCAACAGCTGGCTGGCTGATCAAAAAACCGCTACCAAGGAATTTCGCACTTTCTGCGCTGAGGTCATTTCCGGTTTCGAACGCTGGATTGACGATATTGCAGCAAACCAGGATGGCGTGTGGTCGGCCGTTGCGTTTTGCAGCAGTGCGGAAGCCATGCGCATTGAAGGGCGCTACCTGGCGCTCAACTTGTCCCCTCAAGCCGGCGATCCCTTTGAGGCGCCTTCTGCTGTGGATGTGCACGCTGCTGAAACTGCCGCCCAGTCTGATGCCGCTTTTGAAGCTCCGATGGAGTTCGACATCATTTTTGATGAAGAGCCTGTCCAGGAACCCGCTTCCGGACAGGCCGTTGCGACCCCTGTCGAGCTGGAAGACCTGGACTTCGACAGCCTGTTCCTGCCGCCCTCTGAAGCCAGCGCGCCGTCAACTGCCACCGATTCTGCAGAGGAGATCGAGTTGCCGCAGGTCGTGGCAGGCCCAGAGACTGCTGCAGTTGCCGCAGTGAGCAGCAGCATCGAAGAGCAGGAAGAAAGAGAAGAAGACGCGATCAAGGTGATTGACGGATTGCGCATAGGCATTCCGCTTTACAACGTGTATTTGAGCGAAGCCGATGAATGGTCACGCCGTTTGGTCAATGAAGTGGCCGAATGGGCGCTTGAAAGTCATCAGCCGGTCAGTGCTTCCACGGTGGCGCTGGCCCATTCACTGGCAGGAAGCTCTGCAACCGTTGGATTCATGGCCCTGTCCGGGATGGCGCGCGCCTTGGAGCACGCCCTTCAAAATTCCCGCAATCACCACAGCCAGGGTGCATCGGCCTATGGTCAGCTGTTTGTGGAGGCTTCCGAGGACATACGCCGCTTGCTGCATCAGTTTGCAGCCGGATTCCTGAAGGAGCCCCAGCCTGACATCCTTGAGCGTTTGACTGAACTGGAGTTTTCCGATTCCGTTTTCCCAGAAGCTTATGAAGACCAGGATATTGAAGCTTTCGCTGATCTGGTGAATCTACAGGACGGCACTTCAGGTGCCATGTCGGAGAGCTTGCGTCAGACGTCGGAACAAGCCGAGCCAGTGGCCCAATCCCAGCCTCCGGAAGATAACGACTTTTTCACCACCGCCCCATTGTCGGAGGCTGTTCCTGCGACCGCATTTTCAGCGCCCACAAATTCTTCGCCATCGCCGCTTTATGAAGATGTCCACGATGACATTGATGCTGTCGATGCAATTGACCTTGACCTGTTTCCAATTTTCGAGGAGGAGTGCGCAGAACTCATGCCTCGTCTGGGATCGGCCTTGCGCCAGTGGGCCAAAACTCCATCCGATCAGAGTCCACGCCTTGAAGTGCTGCGTGTATTGCACACCCTCAAGGGCAGTTCGCGCCTTGCCGGGGCGATGCGACTCGGGGAAATGGCGCACCGGATCGAGTCCGAGATTGCATCCATTGGCTCGGAATCTGTCGCCAGCCAGGAGTTTGAATTTCTGTTGACCCGTTTTGACGGGATGCAGAATGCCTTTGAAGGTCTGCGTCGTCTCGATGCGATAGCATCCCAGGGCTTGCCGGCCCTGGTTGAGGACGTACCTGTTATCACCATCGAACCGGATCTGCAGGATATTCATGTCTTTCAACCCGAAAATGATGCGGAGATTCCCTCCGTCATCGACAGCACCCGTGTCATTACAAGTGCCAATGCCTATGCTCGAAAAATCGAAATTCCCGCACCGCAAGCCATGGTCATGCAGCCCTTGCGGCAGGCTGCATGCCACCATACGGGTACGCACCCAGTTGCTTGACCGCATGGTCAATCAGGCCGGTGAAGTCATGATCAGCCGCTCACGCCTTGAAGCTGAAGTGGGCCAGCTGCGAGTTTCCCTGAATGACATGACGGGCAACTTGACCCGCTTGCGTCAGCAGTTGCGAGATATCGAACTGCAGGCTGAAACCCAGATGCAGTCGCGCCTGGCCCTGGCGAAGGAAGCGCAGGCCGGCTTCGATCCGCTTGAGTTCGACCGCTTTACCCGTGTGCAGGAGCTGACCCGCATGATGGCTGAGTCGGTCAACGACGTGGCCACCGTGCAGCGCACCCTGCAGCGCACCATCGAAGCCACGGAAGACGATCTGCTTGCTCAGGGCCGCCAGACGCGGGAGTTGCAGCGCGATTTGCTGCGCACCCGGATGGTAGAGTTTGAAAGTGTTTCCGAGCGGCTCTATCGTGTGGTCCGGCAAACATCCAAGGAAACCGGCAAACAGGTGCGCCTGGATCTGCATGGCGGCAACCTCGAAATGGACCGCGGCATGCTGGACCGCATGATTCCCGCTTTCGAGCATTTGCTGCGCAACTGCGTGACCCACGGCATTGAAGCACCGCAAGCCCGCACCAGGGCTGGCAAGGATCCGGTTGGCTTGATCACCATCCATCTTCGTCAGGAAGGCAACGACATTGCCGTGGAACTGGGTGATGATGGTGCGGGTCTGAACCTGGACCGCATCCGTGAACGGGGTATCAGCCAGGGGCTGATGAAGGCTAACCAGGCGATGGATGATGAAGCCACCGCCAACCTGATTTTCCTTCCGGGCTTTTCAACGGCCGAAGTAGTGACCGAGCTTGCCGGCCGGGGTATTGGATTGGATGTGGTGCGCTCCGATGTGATCGCACTGGGCGGCAGGGTTAAAACCTCCAGCATTGCGGGTAAAAGTACACTTTTCACCCTCGTGCTGCCGCTGACCACGGCCGTGACGCAGGTGGTGATGGTTCGTGCCGGAAGCATGTCGGTCGGCATCCCGGCCAATGTGGTGGAAAACGTGCGGCGTATCCCGGCTGCCGATCTGCAACAGGCCTACCGCAGCGGCACGCTCGATGTCGGTGGTGAAACCGTGCCTTTCTTCTGGTCAGGCGCCTTGTTGCAGGCTTCGCATTTCAGTGGAGAAGCTCCTGCGAAAACCGCGCCGGTTGTCATTTTCCGCAGTGCAGCCCAGCGTATTGCCTTGCACGTCGATGAAGTGCTTGGCAACCGCGAGGTCGTGGTTAAAAACCTCGGACCCCAGCTGTCAGGGTTGCCGGGACTGACAGGCATGTCCATGTTGCCTTCAGGTGCCGTGGTGCTGATCTACAACCCTGTGGCACTGGCCGCGGTCTATGGCGAACAGGCGCGCGCATGGAGCAAAGACTATCTTGCTCAGGATGCGGCCCGGGTTTCCGGCCGCAATACCGATACCATTTTCCCTGTTTCAGTGGCACCGAAAACGCCGCTCATCCTGGTGGTTGACGATTCCATCACGGTGCGGCGTGTCACCCAGCGCCTGTTGATGCGTGACGGTTACCGGGTGGCGATGGCGGCCGATGGGCTGCAGGCTCTGGAGCGGCTGCAGGAAGAAATCCCGGCCGTGGTGCTGTCAGACATTGAAATGCCGCGCATGGACGGTTTCGATCTGGCGCGCAACATCCGGGCCGATGAGCGCATGAAAGGGCTGCCCATCATCATGATCACTTCCCGCATCGCCAACAAGCACAACGAGCATGCCGTGGAACTGGGTGTCAACCATTACCTGGGCAAGCCTTACTCCGAAGATGAGTTGTTGCGGCTGATCCGGCAATACTGTTCCGTGCAAACTGCTGTGATGGCTTAAAAAGGCCTTTTGCGCAGATGGAGCGGGCGCAAGCAGCTATTGAAAAAATAGCAGGCTGTCAGGACTTTTTCACGAGGGCGTAGCGCTGCAAGGTCAGCGCACGCGCCTCGGCATGCGCCACGACAGGCCTCGCGTAGTTGCTGCCCAGTGCCACGTCTGCTGCAGCTTGTTCCATCGGCGAAGCCAGCCACGGACTGTGCAAGGCAGCCTTGGGCAGTTTTGCCAGTACCGGCAAGTACTTGCGGATGAACTTTCCGTCGGCGTCAAACTTCTCGCTTTGGCTGACGGGGTTGAAAATTCGGAAGTAAGGCTGCGCATCGCAGCCCGTGCTGGCGGCCCACTGCCAGCCGCCGTTGTTCGATGCCAGGTCAAAATCATTGAGTTTTTCGGCAAAGTAACGCTCGCCCCAGCGCCAGTCGATCCCAAGATCCTTGACCAGAAAGCTGGCTGTCACCATGCGCAGGCGGTTATGCATGTAGCCGGTCTGGTTGAGTTGGGCCATGGCTGCATCCACCAGCGGGTAGCCGGTCCGGCCCTCGCACCAAGCCTGGAAAAGCAGCTCGGCTTTTTCGCCTTGTTCCCATGCAATCGCGTCATAGCCGGGCTTGAACGCGCTGCTGGCCGCATGCGGAAAGTTAGCCAGGATCTGGGCATAAAAATCCCGCCAGATCAGTTCGCTGAGCCAGGTTGTGGCGCCTTCGCTGCCCGTTTGCTGCTGCGCCAGTGCGCTCGATGTAATTTTTCTGATCGAAATTGTGCCAAAACGCAAATGCACGCCCAGATAACTTGGACCTTTGACGGCGGGGAAGTCGCGGGTGTCCGCATAGTGCGGCATGCGGTCCAGGAAATCGTCGAAAAGCGCTTCTCCGCCCTGGCTGCCAGTGGGTAGCCTGAGCGCTGACAGGTTGGTTTTTTCAAACCCCAGTTCGGCCAGCGCGGGCACATCCTGCCGCTCATCTGCCGGTCGGGTAGCCAGCGCGGATGCGTACTTCTCAACCGGATAGGGCTTGAGGTAAAAGGCATCGACCTTTTTCAGCCAGGCCTTCTTGTAGGGGGTGAAGACGGTATAAGGCTGGCCGGCCAGCGTCAGCACCTCCTGTCGTTCAAAAATGACATGGTCCTTGAACGTGTGAAAAGCCACGTCTGCGCCTTCGAGTAAACCCAGCACTTCGGCATCGCGCGCCAGGCTGCAAGGCTCGTCATCGTGGTTGGCAAACACTGCATCGACCGAAAGCCTGGACGCCAAGGCGGGCAGGGCGTCCAAAGCGGTGCCGTGTCGTATCAGCAGGCCGGCAGGCAAGGCCAGTTTTGCCAATTGACGGTTCAGGTCCACCAGGGATTCCCGGATGAACTCGACCCGGCGGTCGGCTTTTGGCAGCGAATCCAGAATGGTCCGGTCAAAAACGAAGGCGCAAAACACCTGCTCACACGATTTCAGCGCATGGTGCAGCGCTGCATTGTCCTGGAGCCGCAGATCCCGCCTGAACCACATCAGTCCTGTCCTGTATTTTTTGTGCATGCGCCCGATGGTAGTGAAAAACAATCCGGGCCTGACGCCTGAATCGCTTTGCACCGCAATTGGCCCTGTAGCGCCGATCCCCGCGAATGAGGTGTTATGCCGGGGATGCGCTAACGCGTAAAATCTGCCGATGGCCACGGAACCCCCATCTTCGATCAACCTCACGCACCACTTCCTCATTGCCATGCCCGGTCTGGAGGATGAAGGCTTTTCAAAAAGCGTGATCTATATGTGCGAGCACAGCGAGCGCGGGGCGCTGGGCCTGATCATCAACAAGCCCAGCGACATCAACGTCCAGGGCTTGTTCGACAAGGTCGAGTTGCCCCTGCGCCGCGATGACCTGATGCAAACGCCGGTTTTCCAGGGCGGCCCGGTGCAGACCGAGCGTGGCTTCGTGCTGCATGAATCCATGATGCCCGGCAATGAATCGGTCTATGCCTCGACCATGTCGATTCCTGGCGGGCTGGAAATGACCACCTCCAAGGATGTGCTCGAAGCCCTGTCAACCGGGGCCGGTCCGCGCAAGGTGTTTGTATCGCTCGGCTATTCGGCCTGGGGCGAAGGTCAGCTTGAATCGGAATTGCTCGACAACAGCTGGCTGACGGTGGCGGCCGACCTGGGAGTGATTTTTGACACCCCGGTCGAAGAGCGCTATGACAAGGCCCTGATGCTGCTGGGCCTTGAAAGCTGGATGATTTCGCCCGTCGCCGGTCATGGATGAGCCGCAAGGCCTGGCGGATACTGATCATTCCCGGCCCGAAAACCGCCTGACGCCGGCGCCTCATCCGGCGGCGGGTTTCCAGACCTTCCTGGCTTTCGACTATGGGTTCAAGCGCACCGGCGTTGCGTCGGGCAATATCCTGACCCGCACCGCCACGCCGCAAGCCACCATTGCCGCCGAAGGGGTCGCCCGTTTTCCGCTGATCCAGGCCCGGATCAAGGAATGGCAGCCCGATGCGCTGGTGGTCGGCATTCCGTTTCATCCCGACGGCGCCAGCCACGACAATACCGTGCGCGCGCAAAAGTTTGCGCGCCAGTTGCGTGGCCGCTTTGGCCTGCAGGTGTTTGAGGTCGATGAGCGCTACAGCACGACCGAAGCCCTGGCCAGCGGCGCCAAGGATGCCGATGCCGCGTCGGCCTGCATCATTCTTGAACAATTTTTAAGGAGTCTTCCCCATGAGTAGTCTGGTTCTTGACGCCGAGGCGCTGTATGCCGATTTGCTGCGCGGCATGCGTCAGCAACTGGCTGCCTGCAGTCAGCCGCCGCGCCTGGTGGGCGTGGCCTCGGGCGGCGCCTGGCTGGCGCAGCGCCTGCAAAAAGACCTGGGGCTGGCTGAAGACATCGGCATTTTGTCGTCGTCCATGCACCGCGACGACTTTTCGCAGCGCGGGCTGGCGTCCAGCGGCCAGACCGTGCTGCCATTCGATGTCAATGGCGCGCACCTGATCGTGGTGGACGATGTGCTCTACACCGGCCGCACGATACGCGCCGTGCTCAATGAACTGTTCGACTACGGCCGGCCCGCCAGCGTCCGGCTGATGGTGCTGGTGGACCGGGGCGGACGCGAATTGCCGGTGCAGGCCGACCTGGCCGTGGCCAGAGTGAGCCTGCCGGCTTCGCAAACGCTGGAACTGGCCCGCACCGACGATGGCCGGTTCCGATTCCGCCTGCAGGATACCCAAACCCCCGCCTGAATTTAAAGCGCAAGAGGAATTTACAGCGTGTTGTACCGACGAAACCCCCAACTCAATAAAAACGGCGAGCTGATCCATCTGCTCTCCACCGAAGGCCTGTCCAGGGCCATCCTGACACAGATTCTGGACACCGCCGCCAACTTTGTCTCGGTCAGCAGCCGCGAGGTCAAAAAAGTCCCGCTGCTGCGCGGCAAGAGCGTGTTCAACCTGTTTTTTGAAAACTCCACCCGTACCCGCACGACCTTTGAGATTGCCGCCACCCGCTTGTCGGCCGATGTGATCAACCTGGACATTGCCCGCTCATCGGCGTCCAAGGGCGAGTCGCTGCTCGACACCATCGCCAACCTGAGCGCCATGGCCGCCGACCTGTTCGTGGTGCGCCACGGCGAATCCGGCGCGCCCTACCTGATCGCCCAGCATGTCGCGCCGCATGTGCATGTCGTCAATGCCGGCGATGGCCGGCATGCGCACCCGACCCAGGGCCTGCTCGATATGTACACCATCCGGCACTACAAGAAGGACTTCAGCAACCTCACGGTCGCCATCGTCGGCGACGTGCTGCATTCGCGCGTGGCGCGCTCCGACATCCATGCGCTGACCACGCTGGGCTGCGCCGAAGTGCGCGTGGTCGGCCCCAAGACCTTGGTTCCGGCCGACATGGCGCAGATGGGCGTGCGCGTGTGCAACACGCTTGAAGAAGGCATCCGGGGCGCCGACGTGATCATCATGCTCAGGCTGCAGAACGAGCGCATGACCGGCGCGCTGCTGCCCAGCAGCCAGGAGTTTTCCAAGAGCTTTGGCCTGACCACCGACAAGCTGCAACTCGCCAAGCCTGACGCCATCGTGATGCATCCCGGCCCGATCAACCGGGGCGTGGAAATCGACTCGGCCGTGGTCGATGGCGCGCAGAGCGTCATCCTGCCGCAGGTCACATTCGGCATTGCGGTTCGCATGGCCGTCATGAGCATCGTTGCAGGAAATGAAGCATGAACGTAGCCCCCACGCTCCCCACTGCGTGTGGTTCGCTGCCCCCCGAGGGGGCCGCCCCGCCTGCAGTCCGGCAAAGCCGGTCCTGCGGCCGGAACTTGAAAGGACAGGCAACCGCGCTTCCCGCTGCCTGTGGCTTGCTGCCCCCTGGGGCGGGTTGGCTTTGGTCCACTATCAGCGGCGGCTTTTTTTCGGAAAAATAAAATGAAACTCCTCATCAAGAATGGTCGCGTCATCGACCCCGCCACCGGTTTCGACCAGGTCGGCGACCTGGCGATTGCCGCCGGCCGCATCGTGTCGCTGAACGGGTCTCTGACCGATTTCACGCCCAATAAAACCATCGACGCCACCGGCTGCATCGTCGCCCCCGGCCTGATCGACCTGTCGGCGCGCCTGCGCGAGCCCGGCCATGAACATGAAGGCATGCTGGAAAGCGAGCTGGCCGCAGCCGTGGTCGGCGGCGTGACCAGCCTGGTCTGCCCGCCCGACACCGACCCGGTGCTGGACGAGCCCGGCCTGGTGGAAATGCTCAAGTTCCGCGCCGAAAAAATGCATCAGTCGCGCGTCTTTCCGCTCGGCGCCCTGACGCGAGGGCTCAAGGGCGAAGCGCTGACCGAAATGGTCCAGCTGACCGAATCGGGCTGCGTGGCTTTCAGCCAGGCCGAGGTGCCGCTGGCCAACACGCAGGTGCTGATGCGCGCGATGCAGTACGCCGCCACGTTCGGCTATTCGATCTGGCTGCGTCCGCAGGAGCTGCATCTGGGCAAGGGCGTGGCCGCCAGCGGGGCGCTGGCCACACGCCTGGGGCTCAGCGGCGTGCCGGTCGCAGCCGAAACGATTGCCCTGCACACGATTTTCGAGCTGATGCGCGCCACCGGCGCCCGCGTCCACCTGTGCCGGATCAGCAGCGCCGCCGGTGTGGCGCTGGTGGCCGGGGCCAAGGCCGAAGGCTTGAACGTGACCTGCGATGTCAGCATCAACAGCCTGCATCTGACCGATGTGGACATAGGCTATTTCGACAGCCGCATGCGCCTGGACCCGCCGCTGCGCCAGCAGCGCGACCGCGACGCGCTGCGGCAGGGGCTGGCCGACGGCACGATTGATGCGCTGGTGTCCGACCACTCGCCGGTCGATGAAGACGCCAAAACCCTGCCGTTCGCCGAGGCCGAGCCGGGCGCGACCGGGCTGGAACTGCTGCTGGGCCTGGCCTGCAAATGGGGAAATGACAGCCAGGCGGGCATGACCCGGGCGCTGGCCGTGCTGACCAGCGAGCCGGCGCGCGTGCTGGGCCATGCGCTGGGCACGCTGCAGGCCAGCGCGGGCCGGCTGGTCAAGGGCGGCGTCGCCGATATCTGCATCTTCGATCCGGACAGCGAATGGACGGTGGAGCCGGCGGCGCTGCGCAGCCAGGGCAAGCACACGCCGTTTTCGGGCCATGCATTGTCCGGCTGCGTGCGCTACACGCTGGTGGGCGGGCAGGTCGCGTTCGAGCGCGCCTGAGCGATGCGGGTCAGCTGTTTTCTGCTGGCCGGCAAGACGCCTGCAGACGCTCGATGAGGCGTATCTGGGCCTGCTGGCGTCTGCTGCGCATCCTCGGCCACATCCTGGCCGGTTTGTGGATTGCCGCCGTGCGCCTGCCGCGCCTGCAGCCGTCCCAGCAAAGCGCCCGGGTTCAGGTCTGGGCGCTGGCATTCCTGGGGCATGCCGGCATCACGCTGGAAATTCGCGGGCAGCCGCCCATCACCGGGCCGGTGCTGCTGGTGTCCAACCACATTTCCTGGCTCGACATTCCGGTCATGCATGCGGCGCGCCACTGTTGCTTTGTCTCCAAATCCGATGTGAAGGACTGGCCGCTCATTGGTACGCTGGCGACGGCGGCGGGAACGCTGTACATCGAGCGCAGTTCGCGGCGCGATGCCTTGCGGATGGTGCATCTCATGCAGGAAGCGCTCAAGGCCAATGAGGTGCTGGCGGTGTTTCCCGAGGGAACCACCGGCGATGGGCGGGGGGTGCTGCCTTTTCATGCCAACTTGCTGCAGGCTGCCATATCGGCCAATGCCCCAGTCCAGCCGGTCGGCCTGCGTTTTGTGGACAAGGCCAGCGGCGAAACCAGCTACGCGCCCAGTTACATCGGCGACGAAACACTGCTCGGCTCCATCTGGCGCACCCTTTGTGCGCCGCCGATTGTGGCCGTGGTGCATTACGGCGAACCCGAAGGGGCCGATGGCCGCGACCGCCGCGCCTGGACCCAGCATTTGCGCAGCACGGTGGACGTTCTGCGTCAAAGTTGAGGCAGCCAAGACTATCCACCGGACGGCATCCTTTTTTGACGGCAGCCGGTCAGGCGCTGGCCGTCTGGGCTTTGGCCTGCGCCACGTTCAGCGGCGGCGTGCCCGGCTTGAACATGGACGCCAACTGCCGGCGCAACTCCGGCGAGTCGGTGTGGCCATGCACGGCGACTGCATGCTGCACGGCCGCGTCAAGCAGTTCCTTGTCGCTGTCAGCCGACAGCGCGACGCTGCAGTTCATGGTGCTGGGAAATTCGCGGCAATCAATGTATTGGCGTGACATGATGGCTCCTTTCAGTGGTTTGCTTCATCAAGAACTGACTCCGGTTTGAAACCTCCCCCCTTCAGGAGGATAGAATTTATTTGGGAGAGGGTAACCTCTTCCAAATTCGTCCCGAAAGGGGCGTGGATTGAAACAACGGCGTCTGGGCGGTGCGCCGAAACCGTGTTCTTCTCCCTGCGGCCGGGCTTGCACCGGCATGCAGGGCTTCCTATACTGAAATGCACGATTGCAAAGGAAGCACCCATGGCGACATGCTGAAGTCGCCAGGGAGTATTGCCAATACGCAGCAATGCGTAGGCACCAGCCAGTGGAGCCGCCATGAACCACCTCACCCAAAACGACTTCGCCAGCGCCTTGCAGGTGCTGGCGCGAATCGAGGCGCAGGCCGATAGCGTGCGCGGCTTTGCGCGGGCGGTGGCGCAGGCGCTGAACGGCTTGGTGGCCGCCGAATTGACGACGCTCTCGGTCCGTGAACTGGGCACCGGCCAGCGCGAGGTGCTGGGCTTGCCCGGCGCCCTGCATGGCGACGACGAGCGGCGCATCGGGCTTGAGTACGCCATCGCCGTACCGCTGTTCAGCGACCGCCGAACGCGGGTGAGCATCGTGCTTGAGCGGCGCGGCCTTGATTTTGACGAGCGCGACCGCGAACGGCTGGAGTTGCTGCGCCCGCATCTTGCCTTTCTTTACCACCACGCACGCCATGCGCGGGCCGCCGTCGCGCCGGAGGAGGAGGGGACGGCGCTGCCGCTGCCACCCGGCATCCATGCGACTGGCCTGACGCAACGCGAGGCCGAGGTGATGCACTGGCTGGCCTGCGGCAAGACGGATGCCGAGATCGCGGCGCTGCTGGCCATCAGCCCGCGCACCGTGCAAAAGCATCTGGAGCATATCTATGTGAAGCTGGGCGTGGAAACGCGCACGGCGGCGGTCATGCGCGCGCTGGCGATCTGTCATCACGCAAGCCTCGGGAATTCAGACCATTTTCTTGTTTAAATATGCATTTTTCGCTTTAAGCACGGGCATATACAGCTATTGAAATAATAGCAATAAGATTCAGGTGCCCGATCTCTTCACCGCTACACCAAAAGCACCACCAGCGCCCCCGCGCCGCCCTCGGCGGGGCGCGCCTGCACGAAGGCCAGCACTTCCTGCTTCTGGATCAGCCAGCTTTGCACCCGGCCCTTGAGCACCGGCATCTTGCCCGGCGAACCCAGGCCCTTGCCGTGCACCACGCGCACGCAGCGCAGGCCGGCCTTGTTGGCTTCGCGGATGAAGGCGCCCAGCGCGTTGCGCGCATCCTCGCGCCGAAAGCCGTGCAAATCGAGCTGGCGCTGAATGCTCCAGTTGCCCCGGCGCAGCTTGCGCACCACGTCAGGGCCGATGCCGGGCCGGCGAAAACTCAGCGTTTCATCGGTGTGCAGCAGCGTCTCGACATCAAACTCGTCCGACAGGGCTTCCTGCATCACAGCCATCTCGTCGAGCCGCAGCTGTTCGGCAATCGGGGCCGGCCGCGCCCGCTCCAGGCTGGCCCGGTGGCCCGGCCGGTGCTGCGGCGGCAAGGCCACGACGCGTCCGACGGCGCGTGAAAACAGCTCTTTTTCAGCCCGGGCCAGCGCGGCGGCCGCCTGGAGCGCGGCCAGCCGCTGCGCTTCCAGCCGGGCGCGCATTTCCAGCTCGCGGCGGACCAGCTTGAGATCCTTGAGATCCCGGATCAGCAGGCTTTTTTCGCTTTTTTGGCGGGGGAAGGAGGGCTGCAGCATGGTGGCGATGGTGAAAAAATGCCTGGGGCACCCATCCTAAACCAGTCCCATCTCGGCCATCGACACCGCCAGGGAGGCGGTCACCACGAAATGGTCGAGCACCCGCACATCGACCAGCGCCAGCGCGGTCTTCAGGGTCTGGGTCAGCATTTCGTCGGCGCGCGAGGGCTGCGCCGCGCCGCTCGGGTGGTTGTGCGCCAGCACCACGCTGGCCGCATTCAGCGCCAGCGCCCGGATCACCACCTCGCGCGGGTAGACGCTGGTCTGCGTCAGCGTGCCCCGAAACAGTTCCTCCAGCGCGATCAGCCGGTGCTGGCTGTCGAGGAACAGCACGGCGAAAATCTCGTGCGGCCGGTTGCCCAGCTGCAGTTGCAGGTAGTCGCGCACCGCTTGCGGCGTGGTGAACAGCGCCTTTTCCTTCAGCTCCTCGGCGAGTGCGCGGCGCGCCAGTTCCAGCACGGCGACGATTTCGGCGCGCTTGGCCGGCCCCAGCCCCTTGATGCATTTGAGCGCTTCGGGGCCGGTGTGCAGCAGCCCGGCCACGCCGCCAAAGTTGTCGAGCAGTTCCTGGCCCATCTGCAGCGCATTCTTGCCGGGCAGGCCGGTACGCAGCAACAGCGCCAGCAATTCGGCATCGCTGAGCGCCGCAGGGCCACGGGCCAGCAGTTTCTCGCGCGGACGGGCGTCCGCGGGCAGGTCTTTGATGAGCATTGAGGGGCGCGGCCTGGAAATTGAAAGCAAAAGTAAAAAAGAAACTGGAGTATGCAGCAGGCCAGCGGGGTCAATCCGCACGGGAAGCCCTGAAAAATGCTTGAAATGGCGCGCCGCTGCACGGAGGCCAGCCCGACTTTCTACAATAGAGCCCGTTCAGTCACTGTTGCCGGCCGACCACCCGTGGTGGCCCGAAAGTCTTTATGCCTACCCTGCAATCCTCCATCCAGTCCGCCCAGCCCGATGCCGCCCCGGTGGTCGAGCCAGGCTCCTTCCTGACCCTGCACTACCGCATGGCCGCGCCGGGCGGCGCCAGCATCATCAACACCTTCGACAGCAAGCCCGCAACGCTGAGCCTGGGCAACGGCGAGTTGTCGCCGGCCATCGAGCAGCGCCTGCTGGGCCTGCCCGAAGGCACGCGCACCACGTTCCAGCTGGCCGCCGGCGAGGCTTTTGGCGAGCGCAACCCGGAGCTGGTGCAATGGGTCGCGCGCAAGCTGCTCAACCAGCTGGGCGACCCCGACGAGCGCTACAGCGTGGGCGATGTGGTGCAGTTCCCCACGCCCGACGGCATGGGCCAGTACGCCGGCGCGGTGCAGCAGGTCAAGGACGGCGACGACGCGGCGGTGCAGTTTGACTTCAACCATCCGCTGGCCGGCCAGCCGGTGGAGTTTGAAGTGCATGTGATCGGGGTGCTGTGAGCATGTCGAATCCACCACTTGAAGAAATCCTGCTGGCCGAGCCGCGCGGCTTTTGCGCTGGCGTTGACCGGGCGATTGAAATCGTCGAGCGGGCGCTGGTCAAGTTTGGCGCACCGATTTATGTCCGCCATGAAATCGTGCACAACACCTATGTAGTCAATGACCTGAAGGTCAAGGGCGCGATTTTCATTGAAGAATTGTCCGACGTGCCAGCAGGCGCCACGCTGGTGTTCAGCGCCCACGGCGTCAGCCGGGCGGTGCAGGAAGAAGCCAGGGCGCGGGGTTTCCAGATTTTCGATGCCACCTGCCCGCTGGTGACCAAGGTGCATGTCGAGGTCGCCAAGCTCAACAAGGAAGGCTACGAGTTCATCATGATCGGCCACAAGGGCCACCCTGAGGTCGAAGGCACCATGGGCCAGCTCGACAGCGGCATCCACCTGGTCGAGGACGTGGCCGACGTGGCGCGTATCTCGCCGCTGCAAACCGAGCGCCTGGCCGTCGTCACGCAAACCACGCTGAGCGTGGACGACGCGGCCGAGATCAGCGCCGCCATCGTGGCCCGGTTTCCGCAGGTGCGCAAGCCCAAGCAGCAGGACATCTGCTACGCCACGCAAAACCGCCAGGACGCCGTCAAGGTGCTCAGCCCGCAGGTCGATATCCTGATCGTGGTCGGCAGCCCGACCAGCTCGAACAGCAACCGCCTGCGCGAACTGGCCGCCAAGCTGGGCACCGAGGCCTACATGGTCGATGACGCCAGCGAGCTGCAGGAAGCCTGGTTCGAAGGCAAGAGCCGTGTCGGCCTGACGGCAGGCGCGTCGGCCCCCGAGGTGCTGGTCAGGCAGGTCATCGACCGCATCAAGGCGCTGGGCGCGGTGGCTATCCGCAAGATGGACGGGGTCGAGGAAACCATCAAGTTCCCCTTGCCCAAGGGATTGAAGCTGGACGCGCAGGGCCAGCAGCTTGAGGTCGGCGACAGCCAGCTTCATCAGCTGAGCTGACCGTCGATGACAGTCAACCGCTATCAAATCGAGAGCTGTCAGCACACGTTCAGCGAGCGCTACAGCCACTTTATCCGTCGAACTCCGCTCTGGAAGCTGCCCGGCGGGGCGCTGGGCGTGGACTGCGCCGAAGTCTGGCTCAAGCTGGAGCATCTGCAGACCGGCGGCAGCTTCAAGGCGCGCGGCATGCTCAACCGCCTGCTGTCCAACCCGATTCCGCCCAGCGGCGTGATCGTGGCGTCGGGCGGCAATGCGGGCATTGCCACGGCGGCTGCGGCCAAGGAATTGGGCGTGCCCTGCGAAGTCTTCGTTCCCGAAATCTCCAGCCCGGCCAAGCGCGCCCGGCTCGCCGCCCTGGGCGCCCGCGTGGTGGTCGGCGGCGCGGCCTACGCCGATGCGCTGCGGGCCTGCCTGGCGCGCCAGCAGGAAACCGGGGCGCTGCTGACCCATGCCTATGACCAGCCCGAAGTGCTGGTGGGCGCCGGCACCCTGGCGCTGGAAATCGAACAGCAAGGTGGCCTGCCGCATTCGGTGCTGGTCAGCGTGGGCGGCGGCGGCCTGATCGGCGGCGTGGCCAGCTGGTTCGGGCAGCGCAGCCGCGTCGTGGCGCTGGAGCCCGAACTGGCCCCCAGCCTGTACCGCGCGCGTGAAGCCGGCCGGCCGGTGGATGTGGCTGTCAGCGGCATCGCGGCCGATTCGCTCGGTGCCCGGCGCATCGGCGGCCTGGCGTGGGACGTGACCCAGGCGCAGGTGCGCGATGCGCTGCTGCTGACCGACGAATCCATCCGGGCGGCGCAGCTGTGGCTGTGGCAAGAACTCAAGCTGGCCGTCGAGCCCGCCGCCGCCTTGCCGCTGGCCGCGCTGCACAGCCGGCGCTATGTGCCGCGTGCGGACGAAACCGTCTGCCTGATCATTTGCGGCGCCAACGTCGATCCGGCCAGCCTGAACTGAACCCGCCGCCCCATTCCTGGCCATTGCGGCACAAAATACAATCGACCCCATGCTAGACATCAACCTGCTCCGTAAAGACCTGCCCTCGGCCATCGCCCGCCTGGAGACCCGCAAGAGTCCGCAAACCTTCCTCAACGTCGAGGCCTTCCAGACCCTTGAGGCCGAACGCAAGGCCGTGCAGATCAGGACCGAAGAGCTGCAAGGCCAGCGCGGCACCCTGTCCAAACAAATCGGCCAGCTCAAGTCCAGGGGCGAAGACGCCAGCGCCGTGATGGCGCTGGTCAGCCATTCCAAGGCCGAACTCGAATCGTCGGCCAAGCGCCTTGAGCAGATCCAGACGGAAATGCAGGCATTGCTGCTGGCCGTGCCGAACCTGCCGCACGACAGCGTGCCGCAGGGCAGCGGCGAGGCGGGCAACGTCGAGGTGCGCAAGTGGAGCCCGTTCGAAGGCATGGGCGGCGAGCCTGCGGCCTTGAGCTTCGAGCCCAGGGACCATGTCGATGTCGGCCAGCCGCTGGGGCTGGACTTCGAACTCGGCACCAAGCTGACCGGCTCGCGCTTTACCGTCATGAAAGGCCCGCTGGCGCGCCTGCACCGCGCGCTGTCGCAATTCATGCTCGACGTGCAGACGGCCGAACATGGCTACACCGAATGCTATGTGCCCTACATCGTCAACAGCGATTCGCTGCGCGGCACCGGCCAGTTGCCCAAGTTCGAGGAAGACCTGTTCGCGGCCAGGAAAGGCGGGCAGGAAGGCCAGGCCGAGAATGCCGCGCTGTACCTGATTCCCACGTCCGAGGTGCCGCTGACCAATTTTGTGCGCGATGAAGTCGTCGCCGAAGCACAGCTGCCGCTGAAATTCACAGCCCATACGCCGTGCTTTCGCTCCGAAGCTGGCAGCTACGGCCGCGACACGCGCGGCATGATCCGCCAGCACCAGTTCGACAAGGTGGAAATGGTGCAGATCGTGCATCCCGAGAAAAGCTACGAAGCGCTCGAAGCCATGACCGGCCACGCCGAAGTCATCCTGCAAAAGCTCGGCCTGCCGTACCGCGTGATGCTGCTGTGCACCGGCGACATGGGTTTTGGCGCGACTAAGACCTACGACCTGGAAGTGTGGCTGCCGGCGCAGAGCACCTACCGCGAGATCAGCTCGGTGTCCAACTGCGAAGCCTTCCAGGCCCGCCGCCTGCAGGCCCGGTTCAAGAATGCGCAGGGCAAGAACGAGTTTGTCCACACCCTGAACGGCTCGGGCTTGGCCGTGGGCCGCACACTGGTGGCGGTGCTTGAAAACTACCAGCGCGCCGACGGCGGCGTCGATATTCCGGCGGTGCTGCAACCCTACATGGGCGGCATGACGACTCTTTCTCTGCCAGCGGCCTGAACGGCATTTCAGCCTGCTAGAATTGCGGCTCGATACATAGGAGAGGTGGCAGAGTGGCCGAATGTACCTGACTCGAAATCAGGCGTACCGCAAGGTACCGTGGGTTCGAATCCCACCCTCTCCGCCAAATAGTAAAACCTGATAAAAGCTAGTCAAATCAATGACTTGCGATTATCAGGTTTTTTGCTTTCACCGATGGATTTACCACCTCCGCAGCGCTCGGTGGCTGTGCCAAGCGGCTCCTGTCTATTTAAATAATCTTGAAAAAAACCAGTGCTCCGATCAGGCTACCGAGGAATACGGCAAGGCTGACGCCGGAGACGAGAATGACGAACAGGAATTCGGCAGTCGGCAAATCCCCATATTCATTTGCGTTGGTTTCGTACTCGGTTTGCGGCTGACCTTGCAGGCTGTGGCTTGTGTTGATGGAATAGGTGCTGATGGTTTGGGCCATGATGTGTCTCTATCGTTATAAATTTTTGTTTTTGGCAGAACTTTTTCAGACAGAGCAACTGTCTTCAAGTTGTGCTACAGATCAGGGTAGCATTGTCCAGCCCCTCAATCGCTTATTGATGGGCTTATCTGCCGAAAAACGCCAACTAAACACTTCTGCCGTTTTGAGGTCACCCAAAGGCTGATGACGCAGGCGGAAACTTCGCCACATTGTGGGCGCACTCCCTTGCCAGAGGGTATGGGTTCATAGAAGTGTTGCATTTGCTGCATCTTTCAGGATGTTCGTAACATGCCGTAGCGTATGTCCCACCCCGCTCAATGACCAATAGCCCGTTGGAGCTAATCCACCGAGTGGCCACCATGAAAAAAGCCCCGAAACTCGGGGCTTTTTCATTGTCTAGAGCAAGCTGTCAGTGGCTGACCGCGCCATCGGCGCCAAAGCCGGTCTGGGCGCGAACCCACTGGTCGGCAAAAGCGGCGCGCTCTTTGCCGGCGCGTTCGCTCTTGTCGGTGATGGAGAAGACATAACCCAGCAAGAACGCCAGAGGCATGGCAAACAGGGCGGGCTGGTCGTACGGGAAGATCGGCGTGGCGTAGCCAAACACGGTCACCCAGACGGATTTGGACAGCACGACCAGCACCACGGCGGCAATCAAGCCACCGTAACCCGCAGCCAATGCGCCGCGCGTGGTCAGGTCTTTCCAGTACATCGACAGGAACAGCACCGGGAAGTTGCCGGCCGCCGCGATGCCGAAGGCCAGCGCCGCCATGAAGGCCACGTTCTGCTTTTCGAAGGCAATGCCCAGCACCACGGCGATCAGGCCGATGCCGAACGAGGCCATTTTGGAAACCTTGATTTCCTGCGCTTCGGACACATTGCCTTTTTTGATCACGCGGGCATACAGGTCATGCGAGATGGCGGAGGCGCCAGCCAGTGCCAGACCCGAGACCACGGCCAGAATCGTTGCGAAAGCCACCGCCGCCAAAAAGCCCAGCAGCAGGTTGCCGCCCACGGCCTTGGCCAGGTGCATCGCCACCATGTTGCCGCCGCCGATGATCTTGCCGCCCAGCGTGCCGCCTTCGAAGAACTCGGGGTTGGTGCCCACGATCACAATCGCGCACAGGCCCATCAGCAGGATGACGTTGAAGAAAAAGCCCACAAAACCGGCTGCGTACAGAACCGATTTACGCGCTTCCTTGGCGTTGTTGACGGTAAAGAAACGCATCAGGATGTGCGGCAGACCGGCCAGGCCGAACATCAGGCCCATGGCCAGGGAAATGGCGTTGATCGGGTCCTGCAGCAGTTTGCCGGGCGCGAACAGCATGTCCTTGAGCTTGTGCAGCTCGATGGTTTTGGCCGCCAGGGTGTTGAAGCTGAAGCCGAACTGCGAAAAAGCCAGCACGGTGATGACCGTGCCGCCGAACAGCAGCAGGCAAGCCTTGATGATCTGCACCCAGGTCGTGGCGACCATGCCGCCGAAGGTCACGTACACGACCATCAGGGCGCCGACCACGATCACGGCAATGTGGTAGTCCAGGCCAAACAGCAGCTTGATCAGCTGACCCGCGCCCACCATCTGGACGATCAGGTAAAAGCACACCACGGTCAGCGAGCCGATGGCGGCCATCGTGCGCACCTTGCCCTGGTCAAGGCGGTAGGAGGTGATGTCGGCAAAGGTGAACTTGCCCAGGTTGCGCAGGCGCTCGGCCATCAGGAACAGGATGATGGGCCAGCCCACGAAGAAAGCGATCATGAACAGGTAGGCGTCGTAGCCGTTGGTGTACACCATCGCCGTCAGACCGAGCAGCGTTGCGGCCGACATGTAGTCGCCGGCCATCGCCAGGCCATTTTGAAAGCCGGTGATGCCGCCGCCTGCGGTGTAGAAGTCGGAGGCGGTTTTGGTGCGGCTGGCCGCCCAGTAGGTGATGGCCAGTGTCATGCCGACAAAAATGGCAAACATGATGATGGCCGGAACATTCAGCGGCTGCTTCTGGGTGATTTCAACGGCGGGTGCGGCCAGCGCGGCGCCGGCCATCCCCAGTGAAACCAGTCCGGCGGACAGGTTGGCAAGTATTTTTTTCATCATTTTTTTGCTTTCACGGATTCATGCAGCAACTGCTCGGTCAGCGCATCAAACTCTGAATTGGCGCGACGGACATAAACCGCCGTGAGAAGCCAGAACAGGACAAATTGGGCCAGTCCAATCAAGAGGCCGGTGGTGACATAGCTGTCACCCAGCCTGATCGCCAGCACGGAGGGGTTGAAGGCCACCGTCATGAACAGGCCGAAAAAAAGCACCAGGACGATGCCGGTTAAGGTCCAGGCCAGGCGCTCGCGCTTGCTAACCAGTTCTTTGAATTTCGGATTCTTTTGAATCCGGGCATAGATTTCAGAGCTCATGCGTCATCCCCTTTTAAAAAACAAAATCAATTTTTTGCAGTCACCTGCCGTTGGCCGGCGGCACACGTTCAGAACATCTCGACGGGCATGCGGTTGGTGGTCGCGCCCGCCAGGCGAATGCTTTGCGCCAGGCCTGCGGCCTGCGTCAGCACCGACTCGGCGTAGAAGCGGGCGGTGATCAGCTTGGCGGTAAAAAACGCCGGGTCGCTGTCCATCTTGTCCAGCGCGACCATCATGGCCCGGCCCATTTGCCAGCCGCACAGCACCACGCCAGCCAGCTTGAGGTAGTTCACCGCGCCGGCGTACACCGTTTTCGGCTCGCTCTTGCCGTTGGCGACGATGAAGTCAATGGTTTCTTCCAGCGCCTGCCGGCCCTGCCGCAGCGCGACTAGCATGGCGTTGCAGTCCGCGTTGTCGTGGGCGGCGAGGTCTTGCTCGGTGGTGGCGATCCGGTCGCACAGGGCCTTGGCCACGGCGCCCTTGTCGCGCAAGGTCTTGCGGCCGACGATGTCGTTGGCCTGGATGGCGGTGGTGCCTTCGTAGATGGTCAGGATGCGGGCGTCGCGGTAGTGCTGGGCGGCGCCGGTTTCCTCGATGTAGCCCATGCCGCCATGGACCTGCACGCCCAGGCTGGCCATGTCGATGGACATTTCCGTCGAAAAGCCCTTGACCACGGGAACGAGGTATTCGTACACCGCCTGGTTCTGGACCCGCGTGGCATCGTCGGCGGCGTGGTGCGCCATGTCGCTGGCGGCGGCGGCCACGTAGGCCAGGGCGCGCGCGCCCTCGATGTGGCTGCGCATGGTCAGCAGCATGCGCTTGACATCGGGATGGTTGATGATGGCGACCGGGCCGGCCGAGCCCGCCAGGTCGCGGCTCTGGGCGCGGTCATGCGCAAAACGCACCGCTTGCTGATAAGCGCGGTCGGCAATCGCAATGCCTTGCATGCCCACGGCAAAGCGCGCGGCGTTCATCATGATGAACATGTATTCGAGGCCCCGGTTTTCCTGGCCCACCAGGTAACCGACCGCGCCGCCATGGTCGCCAAACTGCAGCACGGCGGTCGGGCTGGCCTTGATGCCGAGCTTGTGCTCGATGGACACGCACCAGGCGTCGTTGCGCTCGCCCAGGCTGCCGTCGTCATTGACCATGAACTTGGGAACGACAAACAGCGAGATGCCTTTGACGCCTTCGGGCGCACCGGGCACGCGGGCCAGCACCAGATGGACTATGTTCCCGGTCATGTCGTGCTCGCCGTAGGTGATGAAAATCTTGGTGCCGAACACCTTGTAGCTGCCGTCTTCCTGCGGTTCTGCGCGTGAGCGCACGGCGGCCAGGTCGGAGCCGGCCTGCGGCTCGGTCAGGTTCATGGTGCCGGTCCACTCGCCGCTGATGAGCTTGGCGGCAAACTTGCGCTTGAGTTCGTCGCTGCCCGCGACCAGCAGCGCTTCGATGGCGCCATCGGTCAGCATCGGGCACAGCGCGAACGACAGGCTGGCGGCGTGCAGCATTTCGGCGCACGGCGTGGCGATCAGCTTGGGGAAACCCTGGCCACCAAACTCGGGCGGATGGATCACGCCTTGCCAGCCGCCTTCGGAAAACTGTTTGAACGCTTCCTTGAAGCCGGGCGTGGTGGTGACCGCGCCGTCTTTCCAGCTGCTGGGGGTTTTGTCGCCTTCCCAGTTCAGCGGGGCAACCACGCTTTCACAGAACTTGGCGGACTCTTCGAGCACCGCCTGGGCGGTGTCGATGCCGTAGTCTTCAAAGCCGGGCAGGGTGCTGACCTGGGACAGGCCGGCGAGTTCCTGCATGGCAAACAGCATGTCTTTGAGGGGGGCTTGGTAGCTCATGGTTTACTTTCTGGCGTGGAGTAATGAAGGAACGGCTCAGGCGATGGCCTGGGCGGCGGACAGGGCGGCCGCCTTGACGGCGCGCCGGGCGGACGAATCGACCTTCACCAGCGCTTCGCCATCAATGACCATGACGCCCTTGACGCTGCAGGTGGTCTGCAGCACCACCCGGCCACGCTCGGCGATGACCTCGCGCACCTTGACGGTGGCATGCACGGTGTCGCCGGGGCGCACCGGGGCCAGGAACTTCAGGTGCTGGTCCATGTAGATGGCGCCGGGGCCGGGCAAACGGTTGGCGACCGCCGCCGAGATCACGCTGGCCGACAGGAATCCGTGGGCAATGCGGCCCTTGAACGCCGTGGTGGCCGCGTACTCTTCGTTGATATGGATGGCGTTGCAGTCGCCCGACACGCCGGCAAACAGCACGATGTCGGCTTCGGTGATGGTTTTGGAAAAGGTGGCGCTCATGCCCACATGCAGGTCTTCGATGTCGTAGCCGTTCAGGTCGTTCATGTCAGTGTCTCGTCTTGTTGGTTGATTGATTGAAGGGTTGGCGCGGCCTTACCGGATCTGGCAAGTAATAACTTCCCGTCCGTCATTCCCGCGAAGGCGGGAATCCAGCAACACGGGCTGAAACACTCAAACGAGTCTGGATACCCGCCTTCGCGGGTATGACGCAGGGAAGTTATTGCTGACCGCATCCTTACATCCCGCTGTAGTTCGGCCCGCCGCCGCCCTCGGGCGTGACCCAGACGATGTTCTGGGTCGGGTCCTTGATGTCGCAGGTCTTGCAGTGCACGCAGTTCTGCGCGTTGATCTGCAGGCGGTCCGTGTTGTCCGGGTTCTTGACGAACTCATAGACGCCGGCCGGGCAGTAGCGGCTCTCGGGGCCGGCATATTTCGCCAGGTTGACGCTGACCGGAACGCTCGCGTCCTTCAGGGTCAAATGCGCGGGCTGGTGTTCCTCGTGGTTGGTGTTGCTGATGAACACCGAAGTCAGGCGGTCAAACGTGATCTTGTTGTCGGGCTTGGGATAAAGGATGGGCTGGCACTCGGATGCCGGCTTGAGCATCGCGTGGTCGGGCTGGGTGCGGTGGATCGTCCACGGCGGGCTCTTGACGCCGATTTTGGGCAGCAGCCATTGCTCGATGCCGGTCATCAAGGAGCCCACGTACACGCCCTTCTTGAACCAGGCCTTGAAGTTGCGCGCCTGGTTGAGTTCGGCGGCCAGCCAGCTTTTTTCGTACGCCTCGGGGTAGCTGCTCAGCTCGTCATGCTGGCGTCCTGAAGTCACTGCGGCATACGCCGCTTCGGCCGCGAGCATGCCGGTCTTGATCGCCGCGTGGCTGCCCTTGATGCGGCTGGCGTTCAGGTAGCCGGCCTCGCAGCCGATCAGCGCGCCGCCGGGAAACACGGTCTTGGGCAGGCTCAGCGCGCCGCCGGCCGTGATGGCCCGCGCGCCGTAGCCGATGCGCTTGCCGCCCTCCAGATACTTGCGGATCGCCGGATGCGTCTTCCAGCGCTGCATTTCCTCGAACGGGCTGAGATAAGGATTGCTGTAGTCCAGCCCGGTGACAAAGCCCAGCGTGACCTGGTTGCCCTCCAGGTGGTAGAGAAAGCCGCCGCCGTAGGTAGCGCTGTCCATCGGCCAGCCGGCGGTGTGAACGACCAGGCCGCTCTGGTGTTTGGCCGGGTCGATCTCCCAGAGTTCCTTCACGCCCAGCGCGTAGGCCTGCGGGTCTTTGCCCTCGTCGAGCTTGAAGCGGCTGATCAGCTGGCGGCCCAGGTGGCCGCGCGCGCCTTCGGCAAACACCGTGTACTTGCCGTGCAGCTCCATGCCGAGCTGGAAGTTGCCCGTGGGCTCGCCGTCCTTGCCGACACCGAGGTTGCCCGTGGCCACGCCCTTGACGGAGCCATCGTCGTTGTACAGCACCTCGGCGGCGGCAAAGCCGGGAAAGATTTCAACGCCCAGGCTTTCGGCTTGACCAGCCAGCCAGCGCGTCACGTTGCCCAGGCTGATGACGTAGTTGCCTTCGTTGTGAAAGCAGTCGGGCACGAGGAAATCAGGGGTCCGGGTGGCGCCGGTTTCGCTCAGGAACAAGACCTCGTCGCCAGTCACGGGCTGCGTCAAGGGCGCGCCGAGTGCCTTCCAGTCGGGGATCAGCTCGGTGAGCGCCCTGGGGTCCATCACCGCGCCCGAGAGGATGTGCGCGCCGGGTTCGGAGCCTTTTTCGAGCACGACGACGGACAGCTCCGTGCCTTGCTCGCTGGCCAGCTGCTTGAGGCGAATGGCCGCCGACAGCCCGCCCGGGCCGCCGCCGACCACGACCACGTCGTACTCCATCGCTTCTCGGGGGCCGTACTGGGCCAGGATTTCTGCTGGGGTCATGATTTTTAAGTAAAAAAGGCATTTTGCGCACGCTGGTAGTGCGCAAGCAGCTATTAATTCAGGAGCAAAATCGGGTTCTGAACCTGGAGGATGCGGTTTTCACGCCCGTGGGCGCGCGCCGTTCATTCCATGCTGGATGCCGAACGCATCTGCTCCCTGAGCACGAATTTCTGGATTTTTCCGGTCGAGGTTTTCGGCAGCGTGCCGAACAGCACCTGCTTGGGCACCTTGAAGCGCGCCAGCTGTGAGCGGCAGTGCTCGATGATCTCGGCCTCGGTGACCGTGGCCCCATCGCACAGTTCGAGGTAGGCGCACGGCACTTCGCCCCATTTGTCGTCGGGCTTGGCGACCACGGCCGCCACCAGCACGGCCGGGTGGCGGTACAGCACTTCCTCGACTTCGAGGCTGGAGATGTTTTCGCCGCCGGAGATGATCACGTCCTTGCTGCGGTCCTTGATCTTGACGTAGCCATCGGGGTGCAGCACCGCCAGGTCGCCGGTGTGGAACCAGCCGCCGGCAAAAGCCTCTTCGGTGGCCTGCGGGTTTTTCAGGTAGCCCTTCATCACGAGGTTGCCCCGGAAGAAAATCTCGCCCATGGTTTCGCCGTCGGCGGGAACGGGCAGCATGGTTTCGGGGTCGAGCACGGCGATGGCCTGCTGCATCGGATAAGCCACGCCCTGGCGCGCATTGAGCGCGGCGCGCTCGCCAATCGGCAGCTTGTCCCAGCCCGCCTGCTTGGCGCAGACGGCGGCCGGGCCGTACACCTCGGTCAGGCCATAGACATGCGTGATGTCGATGCCGATGCGCTCGCAGCCTTCGATGATCGCGGCCGGTGGCGCGGCGCCGGCAATCAGGCCGGCAATCGGATGCGAGATGCCGGCGCGCAGAACCTGCGGGGCATTGATCAGCAGGCCATAGACAATCGGTGCGCCGCACAGATGGGTCACGCGGTGCTCACGGATCAGCGAGAAGATCAGCGCCGGATCGACCTTGCGCAGACACACGCTGACGCCCGCCTGCAGCGCCAGCGTCCAGGGGAAGCACCAGCCGTTGCAGTGGAACATCGGCAGCGTCCACAGGTACACCGAGTGGCGCGGCATTTCCCAGGTCACCACGTTCGACACGGCATTCAGGTAGGCGCCCCGGTGGTGCGTGACCACGCCCTTGGGGTTGCCGGTGGTGCCGCTGGTGTAGTTCAGCGCGATGGCGTTCCACTCGTCGGACGGTAGGGTCCATTCGTAATGCTCGTCGCCGGTCAGCAAAAAGGCTTCGTAGTCCAGCTCGCCGAGCAAGGCGCCGCCTTCGTGCAGCGGGTCATCGACGTCAATCACCAGCGGGCGCGGGGTTTTCATCAGACCCAGCGCACGCTCGATGATGGGCGAGAACTCGCGGTCGGTCAGCAGCACTTTGGCTTCGCCGTGGTCGAGCATGAAGGCGATGGCTTCCGCATCGAGCCGGGTGTTCAGGGTGTTGAGCACCGCCCCTAGCATGGGGACGCCGAAATGCGCCTCGAACATGGGCGGCGTGTTGGGCAGCATGGCGGCCACGGTGTCGCCCACGCGCACGCCGCGCTGAGTCAGGGCACTGGCCAGGCGGCGGCATCTGGCGTAGGTCTGTGCCCAGGTAAAGCGCGTGTCGCCATGAATCAGGGACACGCGGTCGGGATAGACCCGGGCGGATCGCTCCAGAAAGCTGATCGGTGAGAGCGCGGTGTGGTTCGCGCAGTTGCGGTCCAGTCCCTGGTCGTAGGCATTCTTAGGCATGTCGGCAGTCTCCTTGTCGTGGTGGCTGCGGCAGGCTTGAAGTGCACGGGCAGCGTTTGTGCTACCGATGATGGCAGGCGACTGTTGCGCAATTTCGGGGCAAATGTATCGAATGATTGCCGCCTGCCGGCCGGTGGCGGCGGCGTCCTAGAATGCACAAATCCGCCGGAGCCCGCCTTTCATGTCATCACACCTTTCCCCCGATTCCCAGCAAATCCACTACCGGCACGAGTTGCTTCAGGCCGGGCTGGACCTGCTCGACCAGGGCTTGACGGTGATTGATGCCAACCTGAACTTCGTGGCCTGGAACAAGGCCTTTTTGCGCCTGCTGGACTTCCCTGAAAGCATGGCGTTTGTCGGCGCCACCTTCGAGTCCTTCATGCGCTACAACGCCGAACGCGGCGAATACGGGCCGGGCGACGTGGAAGAACTGGTGGCCGAGCGCATGCGCCTGGCGCGCCATTTCACGCCGCACTACACCGAGCGCGACCGGCCGGACGGGCAGATTCTGGCGGTGCGCGGCGAGCCCTTGCCGCACAACGGTTTTGTCACGCTGTACACCGACATCACCGCCAGCCGCCGTTACGAGCAGCAGATCCAGCAGCAGAACACCGAGCTGGAGCAGCGGGTGGCCGAGCGCACCCATGAACTGCAGGCCACCAACCGGCGCCTGATCGTGGCCGACGACGCCAACCAGCGCATCACCGAGGCATTGCGGCGCAGCGAGGAAAACCTGCGCCTGATCACCGACACCGTGCCCGCGTTGATTGGCTACTTTGACCGCCAGGAGATCTACCGCTACGTCAACAAAGGCTACGCCGACTGGTTTGGCGCCGCCAAGGAGGGCATGCTGGGCCACTCCATTCGCGACGTGGTCGGCGACGAGGTCTATACCGATATTTCAAAGCATGTGCATCTGGCGCTGAAGGGCCAGCGCGTCAGCTATGAGTACGCCATGCGCCGCCCCGGCGGACGGGTGGTGTATGCGCGCAGCGAACTCGTGCCCGAGCTGGACGCCAAGGGCCGCGTGGCCGGGTGTTTTGTGCTGTCCGTCAACATCACCGACCTCAAGAATGCCCAGGCCGCGCTGGTGCATGCGCAAAAAATGGAGGCTGTCGGGCAGCTGACCGGCGGGCTGGCGCACGATTTCAACAACCTGCTGACGGTCGTGATCGGCAACCTGGTCAGCCTGCATGAGCGCTACCCCGACGACCCGGACATTGGCGAGTATGTAGCGCCTGCGCTGAAAGCCTCGCGCCGGGGTGCGTCCCTGATCAAGCGGCTGCTGGCATTTGCCCGCAAGCAGCCGCTGTCGCTGCGGTCCGTGAACATCGCCGAACTGGTCAGCGAAAGCATGATCCTGCTCAAGCGCACCTTGCCGGCGAACATCACCGTGAGCGCCACGCCGATGAACGAAGCCGTGCATGCCATCACCGACGTGCAGCAGCTTGAAAATGCCTTGCTCAACCTCGCGCTGAACGCGCGCGACGCCATGCCGGAGGGGGGAGAGTTGACCATCGGGGCAAGCTGCGTGGAGCTGGGCCTGGCGCAGGCGGCGGATTTTGACGTGGTCCCCGGTTGCTACGTGGCCCTGAGCGTGTCCGACACCGGCACCGGCATGGATGCCGCCACGCAGGCGCGCGCCTCCGAGCCTTTTTTCACCACCAAGCGCTTTGGCTCAGGAAGCGGCCTGGGGCTGTCGATGGTGTATGGCTTCGCCAAGCAGTCCGGTGGCGGCATACGCATCCAGAGTGCATTGGGCGAAGGCTGCGTGGTCACGCTGGTGTTGCCCTGCGTGGACAACGAGCTTGAGGACGAGCCGCCGCCGGACCTGCACCACCGCTTAGCCCGGCAGGGCGCGCAGCGCCCGCTGGTGCTGCTGGTGGAAGACGACCCCGACGTGCGCCGGGTGATCCGGCTGCAACTGGTTGGCCTGGGTTATCCGGTGATCGAAGCGGACCATGCGGCCGATGCCTTGCTGCTGCTGACCAGCGTGCCCACCGTGGGCATCCTGGTGTCTGACGTGGTGATGCCTGGTGGCATGGACGGACGGGCCTTGTGCGTGGCGGCCAGCCAGCGTGCGCCGCATGTGAAGGCTTTGCTGATCAGCGGCTACTCCGACGGCGAAGCGGCCTCGGCCAGGGAGGCTGCCGGGTTTGCGCTGCTGAAAAAACCGTTCACCGCCGCCGAGTTGCAGCATGCGCTCGATGGCTTGACGGCATGACTGCCAGCATGTTTCGCCAGCCGGAGGGGCCGCGCTGCATCTATCTGCTGGACGACGACCCGGATATTTGCCGCCTGGTCAGCAGCACGCTGCGGGAGTTTGGCTTTGAGACTTTTGAATGCCACAGCGCCATGGAGCTGCGCCGCCTCTTGCTGGCGCGCGTGCCTGACCTGTGCATCGTGGACCTGGGCTTGCCCGATGCCGATGGCATGGACGTGGTGCGTGAGCTGCAGGCGCGCTACGCCTGCGGCGTGATGGTGCTGACCGGGCGCGGTTACCTCAGCGACCGGGTCATGGGACTGGAGCTGGGGGCCGACGACTATGTGGTCAAGCCGTTCGAGCCGCGTGAACTGGTGGCCCGCGTGCGCAGCATATTGCGGCGCCGGGACAAGGCACCCGGCGCGTCGATGCAGCCGGAAATGCGCTCGCAGCTGGCCGAGTTCGGCGGCTGGCGTTTTCGTGCCGACTGCAACCTGCTGTCGTCGCCGGGCGGCCAGGAGTGGACGCTCAGCGCCGGCGAGTCGCGCATGCTGCTGCAGTTCCTGCAGCGGCCCAACCGGATTCTTGACCGCGAGCAACTGTGCGGCGACCGCGATCTTTCTGCCCTTGACCGAAGCGTCGATGTGCGGGTGTCCAGGCTGCGGCGCAAGCTCGAATCAGACCCCCAGCACCCCACGACCATTCGCACGGTGTATGGCGCAGGCTATTTGCTGGCGGCCGAGGTCAGGTGGCTGTAGGACCGAACCCACGCCTCTTTGCGCTCTGCACCGCTATGCCTGACGAGCCGGGCTGATTACGATGGGTTTATCACTAACCCGAATTCAAGGATTCATCATGAACACCGATCAAGTCAAGGGCGCCCTCAAGGAAGCCGCAGGCAAGGTCCAGTCCAAGACTGGCGAGTTGATTGACAGCCCCGAACAGCAGGCCAAGGGCATGGTCAAGCAGGTCGAAGGCAAAACCCAGAAAAATCTGGGCGACGCCAAGGAAGTCCTGAAAGACGCTGTCGATAAAATCTAAGACGGTTTGAAGAAACCTGCATCAAAGCGGCCGGTCCAGTACCGGCCGCTTTTTTGTTGCCTGTTGAAAGGCGTGAATCAGGATGCTTCCGGTGCAAAAAACTTCAAGGCGCTGTCCAGCTGGTTTTCGGTGATTCCTGCAACCGTTGCCAATTTGTCGTGCAGGCCGGCCAGCGCGGCCGAACCCTCTTTTTGCAACCGGCCAATGACGAGGGCAGCTTCCCGGGGTGAATCGAAGCCCTGGCTTTGCAGCAGCAACTGCGCTTCGGCATCGAGCAGCTTGAAATAAAACCGGCCGTCTTTTTCGCGGTATTGCTTGAAGGCCGGAGCCGCCGTTTTGGCCGCCTTGCCCTTGGCGGCAGCCGGGGCCGCAGACCCCAGGTTGCGCAGGCCCACCGCGCGCCGCAGCTCGCCCATGAACGGCGTTGCCACCGCCCGTGCTTTTTCCGCGCCGGCCTGAAGCAGCGCTTCGATTTTTTGGGGATGGCTGATCAGCGCCTGGTACTGCTCGCGCATCGGCGCGACTTCCTGGTCGATGCGCTCGAACAGCATCTGCTTGGCATCGCCCCAGCCAATGCCGTCGGCATAGGCCTGGCGCAGACCAGCGGTTTCTGGCTCGCTGGCAAAGGCCTGATAAATCTGGAACAGCGCCGAACCTTCGGTGTCCTTGGCCTCGCCAGGCGCGCGCGAGTCGGTCACGATGCCGGCGATCAGCTTGCGCAACTGCTCGCGCGGGGTGAACAGCGGAATCGTGTTGTCGTAGCTCTTGCTCATCTTGCGCCCGTCCAGGCCGGGCAGCAGGGCGACGGATTCCTCGATCTGGGCTTCGGGCAGCACCAGATGCTCGCCGTAGAGGTGGTTGAAGCGCTGGGCCATGTCGCGCGCCATCTCGATGTGCTGGATCTGGTCGCGCCCGACCGGCACCTTGTGCGCCTTGAACATCAGAATGTCGGCACCCATGAGCACCGGGTACATGAACAGGCCGGCAGTGACATCGGCGTCCGGGTCGTTGCCGGCGGCTTCGTTTTTATCGACCGAAGCCTTGTAGGCGTGGGCGCGATTCAGCACGCCCTTGCCGGTCACGCAGGTCAGCAGCCAGGTGAGTTCGGTGATTTCAGAAATGTCGGACTGGCGGTAGAACATGACGCGCTCCGGGTCCAGTCCGGCGGCCAGCCAGCTGGCGGCGATTTCCAGCGTCGAACGCTGGATGCGCACCGGGTCATCGCATTTGATCAGGGCGTGGTAGTCGGCCAGAAAATAAAAACTCTGCACGTCGGGCAGGCGGCTGGCGGCCACCGAAGGGCGGATGGAGCCGACAAAGTTGCCCAGATGCGGCGTTCCGGTGGTGGTGATGCCGGTCAGGAAACGCTGCGGCGATGGGGAAGCGGTGGAATTCATGCGAAGGATGCCGGCTGATAAAAGATATAAAAACTAGCCCAGCAGGTACGCCAGGGGAGAAATCAGGAGATTGATCAAGGCGTAGCCCAGGGTCATGAGCGGGCGCAGCCACAAGGCGCCGACCACGCCGGCAATCACCAGGCCCATGACGATGAAAAAGCCCCAGGGTTCAATGCGCGACACCATTTGCGCCTGCTTCCAGGGCAGCAGGCCCACCAGGATGCGGCCGCCGTCCAGCGGCGGCAGCGGAAACAGGTTGAAGGCCCACATCACCAGGTTGACCAGAATCCCGGCCTGCGCCATCTTGACGAAGAACGGTTCCTGCACGTTCATGGCCGCCAGCGCCACCAGCATTAGCGCCCAGACAATAGCCTGGGCAAAATTGGAAGCCGGGCCGGCCAGCGCCACCCAGACCATGTCGCGCTTGGGATTGCGCAGCGCGCCGAAGTTGACCGGAACCGGTTTCGCATAGCCGAACAGGAAGGCCCCCGAGGTGGCGAAATACAGCAGCAGCGGCATGGCGATGGTGCCTATCGGGTCGATGTGCTTGAGCGGGTTCAGCGTCAGCCTGCCCTCCAGATAAGCCGTGTTATCGCCAAAATAGCGGGCCACATAGCCGTGTGCTGCCTCATGCACCGTGATGGCGAACAGCACGGGAAGCGCATACAGGGCGATGGTTTGAATCAGGTTGGCAGTGTCCATGCCCGGATTGTCTCAGACGCGCAAGCCGGCGCTTTACAGCCCGAGCGCGGCCAGCTCGCCCCGGCCCTGCCGGATGACGACCGGCTCGCCGCCGTCCGCCATCGTTGTCAGGTCAACCACGGTCGTGGGTTCCTTGTGGCAGGCGCCGGCGTCGATGATGGCCGCCAGTTCATGCTCCAGCGGGCCGGTGATGTCCTGGGGGTCGCTGATGGATTCGGTTTCGCCGCGCGGAATCAGGGTGGTGGCCAGCAAGGGTCCGCCATGGAGTTCAAGCAGGGCCTGCAGCGTCTTGTGGTCCGGAACGCGCAGGCCAATGGTCTTGCGCGACGGATGGCTGAGGCGGCGCGGCACTTCCTTGCTGGCTTCGAGGATGAAGGTGTAGGGGCCGGGTGTCGCCGCCTTGATCAGGCGGAACTGCTTGTTGTCCACCCGTGCATAGTTGGCCAACTCGCTCAGGTCGCGGCACAGCAGGGTCAGGTGGTGCTTGCCGTCCACGCCGCGAATCCGGCGCAGGTTGTCGGAGGCGGCCTTGTCGTCGAGCTGGCAGACCAGCGCGTAGCTCGAATCCGTCGGCACGGCGGCAATCCCGCCGCGCTGGATCAGTTCCACCGCCTGAGCGAGCAGGCGGGCATGCGGATTGAGAGGGTGGACTTCAAATAACTGGGCCATGGCAAACCTTTCAGGATTCAGCTGCTTGAATGATGACCCGGCTTTCGCGCACCGCCAGCCAGGCGCCGGTTGCGCCGCACGCCGTGATCATGCACATGCCAAGCAGCGACAGCTCATCGGGAACATGTGAAAACGCCAGCCAGCCGCCCAGCATGGCAAAGCCGATCTGCGCATAAAGAAAGGGCGTGAGGGTCGAGACGGGCGCGCGCGCATAGGCCAGGATCATCATGAAATGGCCAACGGTGCCCATGAAGCCCATCAGTGCCAGGCCGGCCCAGAGCGTCCACGAATCCAGCGCGGTCCAGACAAAGGGCAGCGCCAGCGACGCCAGCAGCATGCCGACCCAGCCGCTGTAGAAATGCATGGTGACCGGGTCTTCGGTCCGCGCCAGCCGGCTGGTCAGGATCTGGAACCAGGCGTGTGAAATCACCAGGCCCAGCGGCAGCAGCATGGCCCAGCTGAATTGTTCGCCGCCTGGCCGGATGATGATGAGCGTGCCCACGAAGCCGCCAATCACCAGCGCCCAGCGCAGAACCGAGACCCGTTCGCCCAGCGTGAGCGAAGCCAGCAGCGTGATGACCAGCGGTGTGATCATCACGATGGCCGTGAATTCGCCCACCGGCATGTGCTTGAGGCTGAAAAATGCAAAAACGCTGGTGGCCAGCAGCAGCAGGCCGCGCAGGCACTGGAACTTCGGATGCGCGGTTCGCAGAAGGCTCCAGCCGCGCGAAGGCAGCATGGCCACGGTGGTGGCAATGGCCTGGAACGCATAGCGAAACCACAGCGCCATCAGCACCGGAACGCTCAGCGAGATGATTTTGGTGGTGGTGTCGAGTACCGCAAAGCAGGCAACGGCCGCCACCAGAAGTGCAATCCCCGCCAGCGTGTTCGGAGCGGTTCTGGCCGGGCCGCTCATGCCTGGATGCGATCTGCCAGCAACTCCCACACCGGCGTCAGGTCGCCCGGCAGGAAGGGCAGGGCACCCAGGTCGGTGTGGCTTTCGTCGGGGCTGTGAAAGTCGCTGCCGCGCGAGGCTGCCAGGCCGAACTCCTTGGCGGTTTCGGCGTATTTCACGAATTCCTGCTTGGTATGGCTGCCGGTGACCACTTCAACGCCGCGTCCGCCGTGCGCCTTGAATTCGGTGAACAGTGCGTATTCCTCGTTAGCCGAGAAGTTGTAGCGGCCCGGATGCGCAATGACGGCGATGCCCTGCGCCTGGGTGATCCAGGTGACGGCATCCTTCAAGGTGGCCCAGCGGTGCGGCACATAGCCGGGCTTGCCTTCGGTCAGGTATTTGCGAAAGACTTCATTGGTTTCCTTGCAGACGCCGGACTCCACCAGGAAGCGGGCAAAGTGGGTACGCGAGATCAGTTCGGGATTGCCGACAAATTTCAGGGCGCCTTCAAAAGCGCCGTGGATGCCGACCTTGGCCAGCGAATCGGACATTTCCATGGCCCGCTGCTCGCGGCCGTTGCGGGTGTTGTGCAGGCCCTGCTTCAGGGCTGCATCGTCAGGATCAAAACCCAGTCCCACGATGTGAACGGTTTCGCCGGCAAAGGTCACGGAAATCTCGGTGCCGGTGAGGTAGGCCATGCCTTGCGCCTTCGCTGCCGCTGCCGCCCGGTGCTGGCCGCCGATTTCATCATGGTCGGTCAGCGCCCACAACTCGACGCCGTTGTTCTTGGCGCGCTCCGCCAGTGCTTCAGGGGTCAGGGTGCCGTCGGATACAACCGAATGGCAATGCAGGTCGGCGTTCAGGATGTTTTGAGGTTTCACGGAACGATTTTAGGCTTTCTGACCCGGCGGCGCTGCGGCTGGCGGTATGCCCCTGACGGCGCCGGGCGTCAGTTGCGCTGCAGCCCCAGCGCGGTGAGTTCGGGCGAAAGATGATCCCAGGGTACGTCAAAACCGGGCGTGCGGCGCCGGGGCGGCGGCGCGTGGGTGCGCAAGGCCCATTGGGCGCCGGCCAGCACGCTGTCGATGATGGGCACGCCGAGGCCGGGCTGGATGCTTGCCGCCATGCCGGCCAGCCCCGCGCCGCCCAGAATCACGGTTTGCGCGCCGAGCTGGCGCACCGCGTCGCGGCAGGCCTGGCTGAGCAGGGCGCGCGCGGCGACCGGGTCGGCGGCGAGTTGCGCGCCGGTGGGCGCCACGGTGTGGATGCCGGCCAGCAGCGGCGCATGGCCGAGCGACTGCGCCAGCCGCTGCAGCATCGGCCCCCAGCGTTCGCCGCCGGTGACGATGGCAAAACGGCCGTGGCGCGCCGCCTCGATGAAGGCGGCCTCGGCCAGTCCGGTGACCGGCACCGGGCTGCTTTCGCGCAGCGCCAGCAAGCCCGGGTCGCCAAAGCAGCCGATCAGCACCGCATCGGGTGCTTCCAGCTGCGCGCCGTCCGGCCCGCTAAGTGCGGCAGCCCAGGCGTCCAGCGTGGCATGGGCGGCCACGGCATAGCTGGCTTCGTCGGAAATATAGGGCGCGCCAAAACGGGAGGTGACGGTGCGCACCTGCACATGCAGCCCGCTGGCGGTCTGCACATGGGTCTGCAGCAGGCGGCTCACCGAGGCCGAGGTGTTGGGGTTGATGACCAGGAGCTTGCGCATGAGGTTCATGCCGCCACGGCGAACAGGGTGGCCAGGTCGGGAACAGCATCCACCGGCGGCGTGAATTGCAACTGCGATTCCAGCCGCGTCAAGTGCTCGCGCATGCGGCGTCCGGCTTCGACCGCATCGCGCAGGCGAATCGCATCGAGCAGCGCGCGGTGTTCGCGGCAGCCGCAGGCCGTGGCGTCTTCGCGGTTGCGCTCATGCGGGGGGCTGTAAGCCATCAAGATGAGCGAAGTGCGCGAAATCAGCTCGCGCAGGATGCGGCCCAGCGTCTGCTGGCTGGCGCGCTCGGCAATCTGCAGGTGAAAGTCGCCCGACAGCCGGATGGCGCGGCGCATGTCGCCGGCCAGGCGCGCGGCTTCTTCGTCGTCGATGCAGCGCTTGAGCTGCGCCATGTCGGCATCGCTGGCGTTGGCAATGAACAGCGCCACCAGCGTCGGCTCAATCATCCGGCGCACCTCGAACACCTCGCGCGCTTCCTGCTCGGTGGGCTGGGTGATGGTGGCGCCGCGATGGGGCGTGAGCGTGACCACCTGTTCGTTGGCCAGGCGCACCAGCACGGGCCGGATGCGCGTGCGCGACACGCCGAAGGCCGCAGCCAGCTTGTCCTCCCCCAGCCTGGTTCCCGGCGGCAGGCGATGGTCTAGGATGGCCGAAACCACGCGCTCGTAGATGTCGCCGTCGGTCAGCGGCAGGGCGGCTGCTTCGCTCATCGCGCACCTTTCTTTTGCCGGCGGCCCAGCCACCAGGCCAGGCTGATGGCCAGAGCCATCACCAGCAGCGACACCACGGTGGTGACCGTGCCCAGCGCGTAAATGGACGGGGTGGTGACGGTGCTGGTCAGGCCCTGCAATTCCAGCGGCAGGGTGTTGACATCGCCAATCGCCTGCGAGGTGCGGGCGATTTCATCCCAGCTCAGGGTGAAGCCGAACATGGCTATGCCCACCACCGACGGCGCGATCAGCGGCAGCACCACATGGCGAAAGCCCTGCCACGGCGTGGCGCCGAGGTCGCGCGCCGCCTCTTCATAGGCCGGGTTGAAGCGGTTGAAGATCGCGAACATGATCAGAAGACCAAACGGCAGCGTCCAGGTCAGGTGCGCGCCGAGCGCCGAGGTAAAGAGGCCCAGCGCCGTGCCGTAGCCTTCCAGCGTGCCGGTCATGCCCAGGGTTTCAAGCAACTGCTTGATGCCAGTGTCCAGCAGCCGGAACTCCAGCCCGATGCCCAGCGAGACGATGATGGACGGCATGATCAGGCTGGCCACGACCACCAGGAACAGCAGGTTGCCGCCCGCCAGCTTCTTGCGAAACGCCAGTCCGGCCAGCACCGAGAACACCACGGTAAACACCATCACCGCCAGCCCCAGGCCCAGCGAACGCATGAGCGCCGCGCCGATATCGACCACGCCCAGCCCTTCGGCCAGCTTGTAGAACCAGTGCAGCGACACGCCGCGCAGCGGGAAGGTCAGGCCACCTTCCGGCCCCTGAAAGCTCAGCACCACGATGACCAGCATCGGACCGTACAAAAACAGCACGAACAGCGCAAAGAACAGCGCCAGGAACCAGAAAGCGGCGGGGCGTTTGTCGCGGGTCATTTCTAGAGTTCCTTGCGAATGTCAACCAGCCGGGTCAGTGCCCAGATGATCATCAGCACCAGCGCCAGCAGGATGACCGCATTGGCCGCCGCCAGCGGAAACTGCAGGTAAGAGGTCTGCACCTGGATGATCTTGCCGATGGACGCGATCTGCTGGCCACCCATCACGCCGATGGTCACGAAGTCGCCCATGACGATGGTGATGACGAAGATCGAACCGATGATGATGCCGGTGCGGCACAAGGGAATGATGACGTTCCACAGCGTCTGCCAGCCAGAGGCCCCGCTGTCGTTGGCCGCCTCGATCAGGCTGCGGTCGATGCGCATCATCGAATTGAAAATCGGCACGATCATGAACATGGTGTAGAGGTGGACAAAGGCCAGCACCACGGAAAAATCGGAAAACAGCAGCCATTCAATCGGCTGGTTGACCACGCCCAGGCCGACCAGGCTCTGGTTGACCAGGCCATTGCGGCCCAGCAGCGGCACCCAGGAAATCATGCGAATCACGTTCGAGGTCCAGAACGGAATCGTGCACAGCACGAACAGCAGCGTCTGCACACCGGACGAGCGCACATGAAAGGCCAAAAAGTACGACACCGCAAAGCCGGTCACCAGCGTGATCAGCCAGACCAGAGCGCTGAACTTGAAGGTCGAAAGATAGGTCTTGAAAGTGACGCACAACTCGGACGTGTTGCCGCAGCCCTCGAAGATCGACACGTAATTCTTCAGCGTGAAGCCGGGCAGCAGCTCGTACTCGTTGAAATCCCAGAAGCTGACCATCAGGATCAGCGCCAGCGGGATCAAAAAAAACAGCACGAACACCGCCGTCAGCGGCAGCGCCTGCCACCAGGCGGCCAGGCTGCGGCCTGGCGCCCGGGTAGCGACCGGAAGTGAGCTTGAAGGGCTGGAACTCATGAATATCTCACTCCAGTTAGGATTTGGCAAATAACAACTTCCCGTCCGTCATTCCCGCGAAGGCGGGAATCCAGTAACACGGGCTGAAACGCTAAAACGAGTCTGGATACCCGCCTTCGCGGGTATGACGCAGGAAGTTATTGCTAACCGTATCCTTAAAGCGGGTCATGCAGCGACAAACTCATTCCATTTCTGGACCATGTAGTTGTTCTCGTCCATCAACGCGTTCCAGCAGGCAATGCCGCCCATGCGCGCCTCGTAGCTGCCGCCGTCGCGCACCGCACCTAGCTTGGCCAGCACGTCGCCGTTGGGGCTCTTGATGTCTTGGCTGGCGGGCTTGCCTTCCATCCAGTAAGCCCATTCGTAGGCTTCCATCTTGCTCTTGGCGGTGTCCAGCACGGCGCTGTAATAGCCCTGGCGGTTCAGGTAGGCACCGGCCCAGCCGTCGAGGAACCAGTTGATGAACTCATAGGCGCCGTCGAGCTTGCGGCCCGAGAGCGTGGCGGGCAGGCCGAAGCCGGCGGCCCAGGCGCGATAACCTTCTTTCAGCGGCTGGAAGTTGCAGGCAATGCCCTTGGTGCGCACGGCAGTCACGGCCGGCGACCACATCGACTGGATCACGACTTCGCCCGAAGCCATCAGGTTGACCGATTCGTTGAAGTCTTTCCACAGGCTGCGGAACTGGCCGGCCTTCTTGGCTTCGATCAGGGTCTTGATCGTCAGGTCGATTTCCTTCTTGGTCATGTTGCCCTTGTCGGGGTATTTGTAGATGCCCATGGCCTCGACCACCATGGCCGCGTCCATGATGCCGATCGACGGAATGTTCAGGATGGCGGCCTTGCCCTTGAACTCCGGGTTCAACAGCTCGGCCCACGAATTGATGGGCCGCTTGATCAGGTCGGGACGAATGCCCAGCGTGTCGGCGTTGTACACGGTGGGAATCAGCGACATGAACTGCGTCGGGCTCTTGGCGAAGACCTTGCTTTTCTCGCCTTCGAGGTAGATCACCTTCTTGGGCGCGGTGCCCTGGTCGCCCACGGCCTTGCCGGCCACCATGCCGGTGGTGAACAGCGGGGTGATCTTGTCGGCGTTCTTGATGCGCTTGACGTCGATGCCCTTGAGGTTGCCGGTCGGCACGATTTTCTTCAGCGAGAAGTATTCGGTGTCGATCAAATCGAAACTGTTGGGCGCGGTCACGGCGCGCTTGGTCACGTCATCGGTGGTCACGGCCACGTACTGGATTTTGATGCCGGTGTCTTTTTCAAACTTCTCGGCAATCGCCTTGTCCTGGTTCACGGCGGTGCCGAGGTAGCGCAGGACGATTTTTTCCTGTGCATGCACGGCAGGCGCCATGCCGGCGGCCAGGATGCCGGCCATGCCGGCGGTGCCCTTGAGCAAGGTGCGGCGCTGAACGCCGGTGACAGCGTCTTTTTGATCGGAAAAAGAGTCGGACATGGTGAAAACTCCTGGTGGCGTGTGAATCTTCTTGCGAAGCGGTGGATAAAAAAGGACGGGACGAAAAGTTCAGGCGGTGGCGGTGACTGGCGCGCAACGCTCGGCCTGCAGGCGGTGCGCGGCCTCGGGCGCCCATGACAGCTGGACGGCTTCACCCAATGCATAGGGCCGGGCCGCGAACGCCGCCTCGGACACCATCACCGACAGCTCGGCCGTGGTGTGCGCGGTCTGCACAGACTGGGAGATGCCGGGGTTTTGCAGCCCCAGCAGCACATAGGTGCCCTGGTATTCGACATCGGTGATGACGGCGCGCTGGTTGTGCGGGCCTTCGGGCGCGGCCTGGCTGGTCGGCGTGAGCTGCATGTGGTCGGTGCGCACGCCGATTTTTCCAGCCGGCGTGTCCAGCACGTTGTGCCCGCCCATGAAGCGCGCCACGAATTCGCTGGCCGGCCGGTTATAGACCTCGTGCGGCGAGCCGACCTGCTCGATCAGCCCGTGGTTCATCACCACCATGGTGTCGGCCAGCGCCATCGCTTCTTCCTGCGAATGGGTGACGTGGATGAAGGTCAGGCCCAGTTCCTTTTGCCAGCGGCGCAGCTCGGCGCGCATCTGGATGCGCAGGAACGGGTCCAGCGCCGACAGCGGCTCGTCGAGCAACAAGACTTTTGGCTGGGTGATGAGCGCCCGCGCCAGTGCCACGCGCTGCTGCTGGCCGCCCGAGAGTTCGGCCGGCTTGCGCTCGGCCAGCGCGCCCATGGCGACCCGGTCGAGCAAATCCCTGGCCCGCGCCTGACGCTCGGCCTTGCCCACGCCCTTCATCTTCAGGCTGAAGGCCACGTTGTCGAGCGCGGACAGGTGCGGAAACAGCGCAAAGCTCTGGAACATCATGGCCGTGCCGCGCTGGGCGGCGGGCAGGTGGGTGATGTTGCGGTTTTCCAGCAGGATGTCGCCGCTGCTCACCGACTCGTGGCCCGCGATCATGCGCAGCGTGGTGCTTTTGCCGCAGCCCGACGGCCCCAGCAGGCAGCAGTAGCTGCCGCTGGTGATGCGCAGGTTGATGCTGTCCACCGCCGGGCTGCCTTGCGCATAGCGTTTGGTCAGGGCGACCAGTTCGATGGCGGCGGGTGGCGCAGCGTGCTGGTTGGACGGTATCGTGGGCGTGATGGCGTTCATGCCCACGGTTTGAGCAAAACCTGTGCCAGCACCGTGTACCGTTCAATCCATGGATTGCATACAAAATTGCACGGCCTTAGTGCGCAATCGGCCGGACCGGGTGCGGTGATGGTGCGCGATGAAAACGGTCAGGCCCTGTTTTTCATCGTTTCATCGCACAGGTGTTCCAGCCCAGCAGTGCGTAAGGCGGGCACCAGCCGATCAGGCCGGTCGCCAGCGGCACGATGCCAACCCAGCCCCACAGTCCGACGGTGCCGGTGGCGGCCAGTCCAATCAGCACCAGGCCGATGGCGATGCGAAGGATGCGGTCAATGCCGCCGACGTTGGATTTCATGGCTGTTTTCCCTGAGGTGAAGTGGATGATGGCCTGATTGGACGCCTTGCCGCGCGCCAAGTCTGTGACCTGGGTCACGCAGCCATCGTGCTTGCGGACGCCCGGTTCAGGCGGGCAGGCCGGCAGCCACGGCGCGCAGCGCGGCGCTGTCGCGGATGTGGATGCGCTCGCGCGCCAGTTCGACCCAGCCTTCGCGCTCGAAGCGGCGCAGCAGGCGCGAGATGATTTCGCGCACCGTGCCCAGCTCATCGGCCAGCGCCTGATGGGTCAGCGCGAGGTTTTGCCCCCGGCCCAGCAGCGCGGCGGCCAGCCGCTGGTCCAGCCGCTGAAAGGCCACCGCGTCGATCAGGCAGGTCAGGTCGGCCATGCGTTCGGCGAACAGGCCCAGCACCTCATTGCGAAAGGCCGGCGTTTCCAGCCAGCGGTTGAACACGTCGGGCGAGATCAGCAGCAAGGTGCTGGCCTTGGTCGTCACGCCATGCGCCGACAGCGGCTGGGTGCGAAACAGACACGCTGACGACACCAGGCACAGCTCGCCGGGAACCACCCGGTACAGCTCCAGCGAACGGCCATCGCCCGAACTGCGCGAGACCTTGATTTCGCCATCGAGCACCAGCGGAAAGCCCTGGCAAGGCGTGTTTTCAGTGAACAGCACCGTGCCGGCCGGCACGCTGATGGGCGCGATGGCCGGATGCACGTCGGCCAGGGAGGGCTGCACCTGCGCCAGGGCTGGGTAAAGCGTGGTGGGGGTGGGCAGGGCAGGTGCTTGTGTCATGAAGGCTGCTGTGCTTATTTGAGTTCAGCGGAGGCGAAAGGCGGTTTGCTGGAACGATTAGAGAACTCAGTCCTGATCTCCGCAAAAGACAACTGAAGCTCCACGATTCAGGTTGTGAACATCAAGCGCCATAGTTCTCCAGCGCAAATTGGACGACTAAATCCTATCCGACCACGACCGCAATGTTTAGTTTTATTTTTGTAGCAAGTACTTCTCAATGCGCCGTGGCCTGAAGTTGGCTGACCGTCCAGAAAGCTGCTTCACTCGCTCTGCACTCAGGCATTTTTACCCAAGGCGCGACACATTGCGCGACATAATTGTGTCGCGCAATGTGTCGCGCTTGTAGTCAGGCGCGACAAATCCACGCCCTGCAGGAGAAATCGATGACACAGACTGAAAACCTAGCCCTGATTGAATCGCTCATTGCTGAACAGCTGCAAGGCATCGGAATTGCCGAGCTGGAAAAGGCGCTGGCGCAGCGCACCGGCGCGGCCGTGCAGCGGCGAACGCTCCAGCGGCGTCTGGAGCGCCTGCTCAAAGACCGGCGAATCGTCGCCGAAGGCCAGAGCATTGCCGTGGTTTACAAACCGGCCTTGCCTGGCGTTGATGCTAGCGTTGCCGAGGCTCAACCCGGCGTAGAAGCTGAACTCTATGTGCCGGTTTCCCCCGAGGGCGCCGCGATTCGTGAACGAATAAGGCTGCCGCTGATGCACCGCCGCCCGGTGGGCTACCAGCGCGAATTCCTCGAAGCTTACGTGCCTGGCGTCACCTTTTATCTGCCCGAATCCATCCGCGCCCAGCTCCACGAGATGGGGCGCACGCCGGTTGGCGGGCGGCCGGCCGGCACCTATGCGCGGGACATCATGAATCGCCTGCTGGTGGATTTATCCTGGGCCTCTTCGCGCCTGGAGGGCAACACCTACAGCCGTCTGGACACGCAAAACCTGATCGAATTCGGCCAGGTCGCCAAGGGAAAGGACGCGCAGGAAACGCAGATGATCCTGAACCACAAGGCGGCGATTGAAATGCTGATCGAGGACGCCGAGCAGGTGGGCTTTGATGCTTTCACCTTCCAGAACCTGCACGCCGTCCTGTCGCAAAACCTGCTGCGCGAAGAGGCCGCCTGCGGGCGCCTGCGCCGCAGGCCGGTGGAGATTTCCGGGACGGTGTTTCAGCCGCTGGCGATGCCGCAGGTGCTGGAAGACTGCTTTCGGCTGCTGCTGCAAAAGGCCGATGCGATTCCTGATCCTTTTGAACAAGCGTTTTTCCTGATGGTGCAGCTGCCTTACCTGCAGCCGTTCGAGGACGTGAACAAGCGCGTCTCGCGCATCGGCGCCAATATCCCGCTGATCAAGCACAACCTGTGTCCCTTGTCGTTCATTGATGTGCCGGAGCGCGCTTACGTGGAAGGCACGCTGGGCGTGTATGAACTCAACCGGGTGGAGTTGCTGCAGGATGTGTTCGTCTGGGCTTACGAGCGCTCATGCCAGCGCTACCTGGCCATCACGCAATACATGATCGAGCCTGACCCGCTGAAGATCAAGTACCGCGAGGCCTTGATCGAGGCCGTGCAGTCGGTGGTCAAGGGGCTGCAGGCGCCTGATCCGCAAACGGTAGCGCAACTGGCAGCCAAGCTGGCGTCGGCCGCAGACCAGCAAGCGTTTGCCCAACTGCTCACCGACGCGCTCAGGCAGTTGCACGAAGGCAGCGTGGTGCGCTGGCGGCTCAAGCGTTCGGAATTTCTGGCCTGGCAGGCGTGCAGGCCGGTTTTGCCAAAAAATTAAGAAAAACAAGGCTTTTGCGCACGCTGGGCGTGCGCAAGCAGCTATCAAATTAATAGTCAACAAAGCGCTTTCCTGATCCTTGGTGGCGCAGGGGCGTAAGTCATAATTCTTGCTTTCTCCATAAGAAAAAGGGGTTGGCTGCACATGAATCACTTCATCATCGGGCTGGGCGGCACGGGGGGCAAGATCATCCGCGCTCTGCGCAAGAGCCTGTACCAGGAATTCCACGGCGGGCCGCCAGCCGGCGTCGGCATCGGCTATCTGTATGTCGATTCCTCCAGCGAAATGATGGCCATGGACGACCCCAGCTGGAAGACGCTGGGCACTTCGGTGCAGCTGCCCAAGGCCAGCCAGTTGCTCATCACCGATGCCAACCTGACTTCGCGGCTGGATAACCTGGACAGCTATCCGGGCCTGAAGCACTGGCTGGGCAGCCCGCAGGAATGGCGCGACATCCTCAACAGCATCGTCGGCGCCACGCTCGGCGGCCAGAAGCGCCGGCTCGGCCGCTTTCTGTTTGCCTGCAAGGCGGACAAGTACCGCGAACAGGTGCAGTCGCAGGTCAAGCTGCTGCAGCAAAGCGGCGAGACCGACGTGACCTTTCACATCGTCGTCGGCCTGGCCGGCGGCACCGGCAGCGGCAGCGTGATCGACGCGGTGGCGCAGCTGCGCGACCTGTACCCCGATTCCAAGCGCTTTCGCATCCTGATTTACGCGCTGCTGCCCGATGCCTATCCGCACCCGAACTGGGACACGGGCAACTACCACGCCAACGGCTTTGCCGCGCTGACCGAACTCAACGCCATGTCGGTGGGCAGCTACCAGCCCTACGACGTGACCGGCGTCAAGCAGCGGCTCACGCTCAGCGACCCGTTCAACGGCTGCTACGTCTTCGGCAACGAGAACGAAAACGGGCTGACGGTCGATGTGGACCGGGATTTGCCCGGCATCGTCGCCGACTTTTTGTACCAGAAAATCGTCGCGGTCAACAACGTCAACTGGGCCTCGCTGGGTCGCATGGAGAACGCCGAAAACGGCGACGGCTCGCCCGAGACCGCGCCGCAGGGCCGCATGCCTGAGCGCTCCAAGCGCTTCCTGGCCTTCGGCATCAAGCGGCTGGCGATTCCCGAAGAGGAAATCAGCGAATACCTGACCTACAGCTTTGCCCGGCAGGCGGCGCTGCAGCTGCGCTTCAACCACTGGCAGCCGGCCTCCGGCTTCATCGACGAGCCGCGCAAGCTCGATTTCAACGAGTTCGTGCAGCAAAAAGAGACGCAGCTGCGCTGGCTGCTGTCGGACGACCACCTGACGCTGGCGCTGGGCATCCTGCCCGAGGACGCCGCGAACAAGCGCTGGAAATCGTTCACCGGCGAGTGGGAGGCGGTGATTCCCAATTTCAAGTCGCTGGTGCGCGAGCGCGAGCGTGCCACCTGGCTCGACGAGCTGACCAAGCTGTGCGAGAAGCGCTACCAGGACGACTACCGCACGCTGGGCGTGAGCGGCTTTTACCGCACCAAGCTCAAGGCGCGCAAGGACATGGCGCGCGAGATTCGCAACCGCATCGAGCAGGAGCTGATCAACGAATGGAAGGTCGGCGCCAAGTCGGCATGGGACGTGTCGCGGCTCTTGATTGCGCTGACCGAAACGCTGGACGAGCGCCTGAAGGCCTGCGACGACAACGTGGTGCGTGCGCGCAACGCCGAGGAGCAGGCGCAGTCGCGGGTGCTGGGCAATCTGCAGAAATGGTCGGGCATGAGCCTGCTGTCCAAGCACCTGCTGGGAACGCCCGACAGCCTGCTCGACGCGCATGGCGTGCATTTGCAGGAAATGTATGTGTACCGTACCCGCGCCGAGGGCTGGGGCTTTGCCAAGGCGCTGCTGATCGAGGTGATCGCCGAGATCACCGACCTGAAGGGCGAGGTGGACCGCGTCGCCACTACCCTGCAGCAGGCGCTGAAAAAGTTCGAAACCGGCATTCAGGCGCGGCTCAACGATGCCGGCTCGGGCGACCTGCGCCAGCATCTGATCCGCTTTTACGACCCGGTGCAGGTCAAGACCATCAGCCGCCGGCTGGTGCTCGACGAAGCCGAGCAAAAGACGCAAAGCGGCCGGGTGCGCGCCGCGCTGGTCGAAAAAATCGGGCCGGATGCAGGCTTTGCGCAGTTCAACCAGCGCGTGCCGGAATCGGCTTTTCTCGATGTGCTGGAAACGGTGTGCGAGGACAACGCCCGCATCGCCCACCAGAACCTGGTGCAAAACCCCAAGGAGCGGCTGCTGGGCGTGTCGATCATCGACAAGCTGCGTGACCGCTACGGCGCCGACCCGCAGGAGCTGAAAAGCTATGTGAACGAGCTGGTCAGCCGCGCCGGCAATTTTGTCGCGCTGGAGCCGCTGGAAATCCACCGCGCCGCGCCGGGCATTCCGGTGGGCGTGCCGACGGCGGTGGGCAAGTTCACCGTCATCCTGCCGAAGGCGCCGGAACAGGCCGAGTTTTCCCGGGTGCTGAAAGAAGCGCTGCGCGAAGCCAAGACCGGCGACGTGGAGATCATCGAGTCCGATGGCCGGTTGAACGAGATCACGCTGGTGTCGATCACCAATCTGCTGCCGCTGCGCTACCTCAAGCCGCTGAAGTTCCTGGAAGAAAAATACCGCCGCCGCATCGACACCGGCGGCGCGCGCGCCCGGCTCGAACTGCACACCGAAGGCGACGGCAACGCCTGGCCGAGGCTGTTCGTGGCGTCGAGCGCCGAGGTCAAGCTGCAGGCGCTGCCTTACGTGCTGCTGGCCAAGGCGCTGGGTTTCATCCACGAAGGCAGGAACCCGGCGACGGGCGCCGACGAAGTGCTGTTGCTGACCAAGGACGCCGACGGTTTTGACAATGACCCGGTGGCGCTGGGCAAGAGCTTTATGGCCAGCGCCGACAGCATTGACCTGGCGAACTTGCACACCATCAAGTCGGTGTGCGGCGCGATGCTGGCGGGCGCTGCTTATCTGCATCAGGACCGCCGCAGCGAAGTGCAGCGGGCCATTCTGGCCGAGGTGGAAGCGGTCAAGGCCGCGCGCGGCGGCAACATCCAGGACGAAACTTACCGCCGCTTTCTGGACGCCGGGCGGCGCGCGGTGGCGATTTTAAAAGGCGAGGCGGCTTGACTCGCCTTGGCTTTTTTGCATGCCCCCACAACAACAGGAGGAACTTCGCGATGGCATCTCTCACCGGCAAATCCGGCAAGTGTTCAAACTTTGGCAACTGTTCGCTGGCCGACGCCCGCACCACGGTTGAAGTCCCGAACGGGATGGATTTTGTCTGCACCGAATGCGGCAAGTCGCTGCTGCTGACGGACCCCGGCCCGCAAGGCGCTGGCAATTCCAGGGCGCTGGCCGTGGGCGCGCTGCTGCTGGTGTTGCTGCTGGCCGCGGGCGGCATTGGCTGGTCGCTGATGTCGGGCAAGAAGGCGCCAGCGCCCGAGCCGGCGTCGCCCGTGGCTGTAGAGCAGCCCCAGACGCCTCCCAAGGCGGAGCCAGCCGCCCAGCCGCCGGTCACCGGCAACTGTTCGGAAGCCGACGAGCGCGTGGGCCTGTGCCGCCGCCCTGCCCAGTAAATCCTTTTAATTTCTCCAGGGGTTAGCAAAAATGAACCAGTCACCGAAAAAATGGACGCGCGGCTTGAGCGTTCTGGCCGGCATCTGCGCCGCCGCTGCCGCGCTGTCGGCCGGCGCCGAGAGCATCGTCACCGGCGGCAAGACCGGCACTTACTACGCCATCGGCAGCAACCTGCGCGACTTCGTGAACCCGGCGCTGGAAGTCAAGGACTCCAAAGGGTCGTGGGCCAACGTCGAGGACATGAGCCGCACCAAGGGCGTGACGCTGGCCATCGTCCAGTCGGACGTGTATTCGGCGTTCGTGCAGCTGCGCGACTCCAAGGAAGTTCCCGAGGCAACGCGCCGCGAATACGCGCAGCTGCTGGCCAATCTGCGCGTCTTCATGCCGCTGTACAAGGAAGAAATCCACTTCCTGGCGCGCAAGGACGACCCCATCGAGTTCATCCACCAGATCAAGGGCCGGCCGCTGTGGATGGACATGGAGAAAAGCGGCACCTACCTGACGGCGCTGAACATCTACAGCAAGCTGTTCCAGGAGCGGCCCAATGCCGTCGAGCCGTTCATCAACACCACCGCCACGGGCGAGGACGAGGGCACCAGGCGGCGCCGCTCGGCGCTGATGGCGCTGAGTGACCCGGCTTACTACAAGGCCTACCCGAAGATTGATGTCATGGTGCTGGTGGGCGGGCAGCCGCTCGGCCTGCTGGAGAAAAACCTGCCGCCCAACTTGAAGCTGCTCAAGTTCGACCCGGCGCAGCCCGGCGCGGCCAGGGTATTGCAGGACTATCAGAAGGCGGCGATTCAAAAGAGCAGTTATCCGCTGCTCAATATCGCGGGCAGCGAGTCGCCGTCGCTGGCGGTGGATTCTTATTTGATCACCGCCAATTTCGCGGACCCGCAGCGCAACCAGTACATCAAGGATTTCGCCGACCAGTTCTGCACGAATTTCAGTGTGTTGCAGGAGCGCGGCCATGCCAAATGGAAGTCGCTGACCTGGCAGCCCGGATCAAGCCTGCCGCCGGTGGCCACGGGCTGGCAGTATTCCGACAAGGTCAAGGAGCGGCTGGCCGGTTGCCGCATCAGCGCTGCAGCGGCTACGGCGGCCAAGCCCAGCGCCTGCAGCCCGCAAGACCGCGTGACCGGGCTGTGCCGCTGATTTGTGAATGAAAAACGGCTTTTGCGCATGCTGGACATGCGCAAGCAGCTACTAAATCAGTAGCAACAATAAATCTGTTCCTTGGGCTGATTTAACGCAGTCCGAAATACGACAGGATCACGCCGATGATGACGACCAGGCCGACGATGTAAATGATGGTGTTCATGATGATGTCCTCTGTGGGATGACGGGCGTTCCGATGCGGGCGCCTTCTGAATACCAATCATGGCCGCAGTCCCTGCCAACGGCTGTAGGCAGCCCGACTCAAAAACCGTCGGACAAACCCTCTACGGCTTTGGCGGCTGAATTTCCGCCGCTTCGATGAGAAACTGCACGCGCCGGATGCCTTTCCACTCATTGGTATCGAGCCGGAACGCCAGCGTTACGCGCGCCGGCAGGGCGTCGGTGTGGCCGAACCAGATGCCATCCACCGGCTCTCCCTGGTGCTTGAGCTTTAGGGACAAATGCTTGTCGTCGCCGACCAGCCGCTGCGACACCACCTCGACCTCTTCGCTGAAGGTGGGCGCGGCAAAGCCCTGGCCCCAGACTTCCTTGTGCAGCGTATCGACCAGGTCGGCGCGCCGGTATTCGGGTGCCAGCGGGCCGTCGGTTTCCAGGCGCCGTGTCAGGGTGGCGGCATCCAGCCATTCTCTAGCCACCTGCTGCAGGCCGTATTCAAACTGCTCGAAATTTTCCTCGGCAATCGTGCAGCCGGCCGCCATCGCATGGCCGCCGAAGCGCAGCAGCACGCCCGGATGGCGCTTGGCGACCAGGTCGAGCGCATCGCGCAGGTGAAAGCCCGGAATCGAGCGGCCCGAGCCCTTGAGTTCATGCTCCTTGCCCGGCGCCTGGCTGGCGGCAAACACAAAGGTCGGCCGGTGCAGCTTGTCCTTGATGCGCGAGGCGACGATGCCGACCACGCCTTCGTGGAATTCCGGGTCGAAAATCGCAATCGCTGGCGGCGGTTCCTCGTCCTCGTCAATCATCGCGTCGGCGGCCAGTTGCGCCTGGTCGCGCATGCCGGACTCGATCTGGCGGCGTTCGCGGTTGATGCCGTCGAGCATCTGCGCCAGCTCGTCGGCCCGCGCCGCATCGTCGGTCAGCAGGCATTCGATGCCCAGCCGCATGTCGGCCAGCCGGCCGGCGGCATTGATGCGCGGGCCGAGCGCAAAGCCGAAATCGAAGGTCGTTGCGACGGGCGCCTGGCGGCCGGCGGCCTTGAACAGGCTGGCAATGCCAGCGGGCAGGGCGCCGGCCCGGATTCGCTTGAGGCCCTGCGCGACCAGGCGGCGGTTGTTGGCATCTAACTTGACGACATCGGCCACGGTGCCCAGCGCGACCAGCGGCAGCAGCGTGTCGAGCTTGGGCTGATGGGCTGCGTCGAACACGCCGCGCTCGCGCAATTCGGCGCGCAGCGCCAGCAGCACGTAGAACATCACGCCGACGCCGGCCATGGACTTGCTTTCAAAGCTGCAGCCGGGCTGATTGGGGTTGACGATCACGTCGGCGTCGGGCAGCCCGATTTTTTCGTTGAACAGCGCGGGCAGATGGTGGTCGGTCACCAGCACTTGCAGGCCCAGCGCCTTGGCCCGCGCCACGCCGTCGATGCTGGCGATGCCGTTGTCCACCGTGACCAGCACGTCGGCGCCGGTCGCCTTGACGCGCTCGGCAATCGGCGCGGTCAGGCCGTAGCCGTCCACCACCCGGTCGGGAACGAGGTAGCCGACGTTTGTGGCGCCCAGCAGCTTCAGGCCGCGCAACGCGACGGCGCAGGCGGTGGCGCCGTCGCAGTCGTAGTCGGCGACCACGCAGATATGCTTGCCTGCGGCCATGGCATCGGCCAGCAGGAAGGCGGCTTCGCGCGTGCCTTTCATTGAAGACGGCGGCAGCAGCCGGGCCAGCCCGTCGTCCAGTTCTGCGGCCGCATGAACGCCGCGCGCAGCATACAACTGCGCCAGCAAAGGGTGGATGCCGGCCTGCTGCAGCGCCCAGAGGCTGCGCGGGGGCACGTCGCGTACCTGGATTTTCATGATGTGATGATTGGGTTTGTGATGATTACTATGATTTTCATAGCTGCTTGAGCACGTCCAGCGTGCGCAAAGGGCTTAAAAGGCTTGAAATCCGGGTCCACAGGCCGGCCCGGTGGGTCTCGAAGGTCTGCGCGCTGTGCTCGCCGCACAGCGTCAGCCGCACAGTTTCGCCGGCGCGCTGCCGGGCCAGCAATCCGGCGATTTCACCAGCGTCCAGCGTTGCCCAGGCCTGCGCGTAGCCGGCCCAGTCTTCCTTGAAAACCGCCTGCGCCAGGCTGCGCGGTGCGCTGACTTGCGCCCTCTCCCCCTGGGAGAGGGTTGGAGTGAGGGCCTCCCCGAATTTGGCGGGCAAGGCGCCGGTGCCGCTGATCCAGAAGGAATTGACCAGCAACTGGCGCTGCATCTCCCGTGCGTCGTTGAACGGGTGGATGTACAGCAGCATCTGGATTTCGTTTTGCAGCCGGCGCAGCGGCCTGGCCTGCGCGCTGCCCGGCAGCCACGCATCGACATTGCGCGCCATCACCCGGTCGAGCGAGGCGGTCGGCAGGCCCCGAAACAGCTCGCCCTCGGCCAGCCAGCGGCCGGCGGCCAGGTAGTGCAGCGTGATGCCGTCGGTTTCAAAGTAGGGCTGCATGATCGCCAGCAGGGCGCGCGATGCGCTTTCCGGCAATTGCAGCACCGCCGGGTCGCTCAGGGTGGCATGCAGATGTCCCATCGCCCAGTGGCAGGGCGTGATCCAGGCCCAGGCCTTGTCATGGCCGGCCTGCAGTTGTTGCGCCGCGTCGCTCGCGGCCCAGGGCATCAGGCCGTCCGGGGTTTGCAGCGTGGCCAAGCCCAAGGCGCGGGCCAGTGCGCGTTCGTGGGGCGGCGACAGCGATTCCGGGTTTTGGGTGTCGTTTTCTACCAGCTTCATGCCCTGCAGCAACTGGCCGAGGCTTTTGAAGCTGTCCGGCGGCAGGGCGTGCAGGGTCGGCAGCCAGGCCTCAGCGCTGCAGGCGGCAAAAGGGATCAGCAAATGGGAGGTTGAACGGGAGGTCGAATGGGCGCGCATCGCCCTATTGTCCGGGATGCCACAATCGCTGCCATGCAAATTCCCTATGAGCTGATTTTGGGCTGGCGCTACACCCGCGCCGGCCGCGCCACCCGGCGCAACGGTTTTATTTCCTTTATTTCCGGCGTTTCCATGCTCGGCATTGCGCTCGGCGTGGCCGCGCTGATCATCGTGCTGAGCGTGATGAACGGCTTTCAAAAGGAAGTCCGCGACCGCATGCTGGGCGTGATCTCGCACATCGAGGTGTTCGCGCCGGGCGGCGGCGCGCTGCTGGACCCGCAGAAAACGCTGGCCGAGATACGGGCCAACCCAAATGTCGTCGGTGCTGCAACTTTCATAGCTGCCCAGGCATTGCTGGCGCGCGGAGAGGACATGAAAGGCACCATGGTTCGGGGCATTGATCCGGCGCTCGAAGGCCAGGTCACCGACCTGGCCGTGGAACTGGGGAAAACCGCTTTTCCCAAGCTCGTCAGCGGCGAGTTCGGCGTGGTGCTGGGCGGCGAACTGGCGCGCGCCATGGGCGTTCGCGAGGGCGATACCGTTACCTTGATTGCGCCCAGCGGCCAAGTGACGCCGGCCGGCGTCGTGCCGCGCCTGAAAACCATGACCGTGGTCGGCACCTTCGATTCGGGCCATTTTGAATACGACTCGGCGCTGGTCATGATGCACCAGGACGACGCCGCCAAGATTTTCCGGCTTGAAGGGCCGACCGGCATCCGCATCAAGCTCAAGGACCTGCACCAGGCGCGGCAGGTGGCGCTGGCGCTGTCGCAAACCCTGAGCGGCGACCTCCTGATCCGCGACTGGACGCGGCAGAACAAGACCTGGTTTGCCGCCGTCGAGCTGGAAAAACGCATGATGTTCATCATCCTGACGCTGATCGTCGCAGTGGCCGCCTTCAACCTGGTCAGCACGCTGGTCATGACGGTGACCGACAAGCGCGCCGACATCGCCATCCTGCGCACGCTGGGCGCGAGCCCGAAAAGCATCATGGGCGTGTTCATGGTGCAGGGCGCGATGGTCGGCGTGATCGGCACGCTGTCGGGCCTGCTGCTGGGGTTGGGCGTCGCTTTCAATATCGACGTGATCGTTCCGGCGCTGGAGCGGCTGCTGAACGCCAGCTTCTTGCCGAAAGACATCTACCTCATCAGCCGCATGCCCAGCGAGCCGCAGTACGCCGACATCATGCCGATTGTCGTGATCTCGCTGGTGCTGGCTTTCCTGGCAACCATTTATCCCAGCTGGCGCGCCAGCCGCGTGAACCCGGCGGAGGCCCTGCGCTATGAATGATGATATGACCCCCACGCTCCCCACTTCGTGTGGTTCGCTGCCCCCCGAGGGGGCCGCTGCGCCTGCAGTCCGGCAAAGCCGGTCCTGCGGCCCTGACTGGCAAGGAGACGAGGCTGAATCCGAATTACTCCTTCCCCCGCTGGGGGAAGGCCGGGATGGGGGCCTCCCCGAACCCGCCCAACCGCAAGGCGAAGTCGTGCTGCGCGCCAGCGCCCTGACCAAGCGCTTCACCGAAGGCCGGCTGGACGTGACCGTGCTGCAGGGCGTGGACCTGCAGGTGCATCGCGGCGAAACCCTGGCCATCGTCGGCACCTCGGGTTCGGGCAAAAGCACGCTGCTGCATTTGATGGGCGGACTCGATGCGCCGACCAGTGGACAGGTCGAGCTGAAAGGGCAACTCCTGTCCAGCCTGTCGCCTGCTAGCCAAGGTGAATTGCGCAACCGGCACCTCGGCTTTGTCTATCAGTTCCACCATTTGCTGCCCGAGTTCAGCGCGCTCGACAACGTCGCCATGCCGCTGTGGATTCGCCGCCTGCCGCGCGATGAATGCGCGCGGATCGCGACAAAAATGCTGGCCAGCGTGGGCCTGGAAGACCGCATTCACCACCGCCCGGCGGAGTTGTCGGGCGGCGAACGCCAGCGCGTGGCCATCGCCCGCGCCCTGGTCACGCAGCCGGCCTGCGTGCTGGCCGACGAGCCCACCGGCAACCTGGACCGGGTCACCGCCGACGGCGTCTTCCAGCTGATGCTCCAACTCGCCCGCGAGCACGGTACGGCGTTCGTGATGGTGACGCACGACGAAGCGCTGGCTGCGCGCTGCGGGCGGCAGCTGCGGCTGGTGCTGGGCAAGCTGTCGGAGGCGGCCAGGTAAGCAGAAAAAGCTTGAAAGCGAGCGTTGACGGTGAAAAACTGAGTTGTAAGAAAATGATGCATTGCCATCAAAAACATCAATCAGTTTCATGTCAAGAATTTTGCCCTCTTCATTCCGTGCAAGCGCAGCCTTCAAGACATTGCTCTCTGACAGGCGTTTGCCCGGTGAGCGAGTGGCCGGCGCTTTTTGGAAACACCATCCGGTTGCCGATCAGTCCGCCAGGACGCTGGTTGCCGCCACCCTGGCTTTTCATCGCGCCACCCAAGGGTGTCTGGTCAAGCTGACGCCAGCGGGCAATTACCAGGTGGCGGATCGGGGCGCTCATGCCGACTGGTGCGGCGATCCGCTGGGACGACGAACTTTTCTGGACAGGGCTGTCAATCGCCCCCAAGACTGGTTGACGCTGGATGACCAGTTAACGCCGCTGGAGCAGGAGATGGTCGCCGCGGCCCAAAGCCTGTCCCGGTCGCTGGGGCCGCAAGTGCCGCTGCTGGCAACCGTCTTTACGCCTCTGACTCAAGCGCTGATGCTGGCTGGCCCTGAGCGGCTGCTTGAACATTTGCAATCATCGCCAGACCTGGTCCGCACCGGGCTGCAACGATTGACTTACGGCACTGAGCGATTGATCGCGGCCTACCACGCTGTCGGCGTCACCGGGATCTATCTTGCCGCCCAGCATTTATCAACAAATACGCTTTCGCGTGAAATTTACCGGCAGCATGGCTGGGATAGTGATGATCGGGTGATGGCGGCCTGTGAATATTTTGAAGGAAATATTTTGCATATTCACGGCTCGCCGATTCATTTCGATGGGACGCCCACGGACGGGAACTGGATGACTCACTATGAGTTAGGGCCTGACAATCCGTCGCCAGAGACTTACCGGGCCATGAGCCGCTGTCCTGCCGCCATCGGTTTGCCTCTGGAGGTCTGGGATGATCCGGGTCATTTAAGGCAGGCCATCAGCACGGCCCTGTCGCGCTTTGGGCAGCAGGGCGCACTGTTAACAGCTCCCTGCGTCGTGCCGCTGGCGGTTCCCGATGAACGCATCGCTTCGTGGATAAAGAATATCAATCATGTCCACTGAACGACTGCTTGATCATGGGGGGCCGGTGAACAGTCCATTCACGCCTTGGGCGCGCGGCGCGCTTGATGAACCTGTGTTTGCCCGTTTCGCCGCTTTTGCGCGCCAGCAGCCAGACCATCCAGCGGTCATTGAAGCCGGGCGTACCTGGAGCTATGGCGATCTTTACCGGCTGGCGCTGCGGGTCGCTGCCTGTATCGAGCAGGATGCGCCTTCTCCAATTGCCGTATTGCTGCCCATGGGGGCTCCGCTTGCCGCCGTTTTCCTGGGAGCATTGGCCGTCGGCCGTCCTTATGTGCCACTCGATCCGGCATTTCCGCCGGAACGCAACCGCCTGATCCTGGAGCAGGCGGGCGCTGGCTGCCTGATCAGTGACGCGGCCGGGCAGGCATTGATGGCGTCAACACCCGGCATGCCACCACTGGTCGATTTCAATGCGCTGGACGAATGCCTTCCCTCGGGGCTGGCGGGCTGTGCTGAAAGCATTGCCTACATCATCTACACCTCGGGCAGCACAGGGCAGCCCAAAGGCGTCTATCAGGACCAGCGAGGCCTGCTTCACGATGTCTATCAGTACAGCCACGCCATTCATCTTCATCCGGGTGATCGCCTGACGTGGCTCTATTCACCCAGTGTCAATGGAGCGATTCGCGACATTTACGCAGCGCTGCTCAATGGCGCCACGCTGGTGTCGATCAACATCCGTGACGTGGGCCTGGGTGGCTTGGGCCGGCGGGTCGCGCAGTGCGGCATTACCGTTTTTCATGCCATTCCTGCACTGTTGCGGGCCTTTTTGCAAAGTGGGCCTAAGCCTGAGAACCTGGTGTCGGTGCGGCTGGCCTATGTCGCGGGCGACAGGTTTTTTTCCAGTGATGTGGACATGTTTTATGAGCACTTTCCCCACCGTTGCCTGATTTACAACGGAATTGGCTCGACAGAATGCGCCACGCTGTATCGGCACTGGTTTCTTGGCGTTGACCGTCAATTCGATAGCGCGGTGGTGCCCGCCGGTTACCCGGTGCAGGAGCGCGAGACCCGACTGCTGGACACGAAGGGCCAAGCGGTTGCAAGGGGTGAGGTTGGCGAGGTGGAGGTTTGCAGTCCCTTTGTTGCCCGTGGCTACTGGCGCAACCCGGAATTGTCCCGGCAGGCTTTTCGCGAAGATCCGGAGCGTCCGGCCTGGCGCCGTTTCATGACAGGCGATCTGGCGCGGGAACGAGCCGACGGCCTGCTGGAGTTTGTTGGACGCAAGGATGCCCAGGTCAAAATTCGTGGCCACCGCGTGGAGCCCGGCGCCGTTGAGGCTGAGCTGCGAAGTCTTCCTGGCGTAGAGGATGCTGCGGTGGTGCTGACGGGAACCGCCGTGGCGCCTGAGTTGAGCGCCTGGCTGTGCGGCAACAAGATGACGCAGGAATCACTGCGCGAACTGTTGCAGGGCAGGCTGCCCGCCGCTTCCATTCCTGCGAACTTTCACTGGCTGGAGCGCATTCCGAGACTCCCCAATTTCAAAACTGACCTGGCTGCGTTGAAACGGCTCTTGCCGAAAACCAGTCCGCTCGAAGAACCCGAACACCCAGGTGATGCGTTGCACGGTGACGACAGTTCCCTGGAGATCCGGCACAGCTTGGCTGCCTGCTGGAATGAAGCGTTGCAGCGTCAGGGTTTCATTGATCCCATCGTTTCCTTTGCCGATCAAGGGGGGGATTCCCTGGCTGCCATGAGCTTGCTGGTGTTGCTGGAAAAGACGCTTGCGCGTTCGCTGGAAGTGGGCCTTGTGCATGGCAAGCAGACATTCGAAGGTCTGGTGCAGGCCCTGATGGTGCCCGACATGCCCAGGACCAGGCTTTATGTGGTGGTTCGCCCTGGCAGTTCCAGCTTTCCCTGGCTGGCCGGTTTTTCTGCCAGCCTGCCAAAGAGCATCCAGGTGCAGATAGTGCCGCTGCCGCTGGTGTATGAAGAGGCTGTGTCCGCCAGCTTCATACAGACGCTGGGCGCGACGGTTGCCGCCTACATAAAGAAGCAGCCGGCAGCCGGTCCGGTGCATTTACTGGGCCTTTCTTTCGGTGCCCGTATTGCTTTTGACGCTGCTTGCCAGCTGGTTGCCGCAGGCGTTGCGGTGGGCGCGCTGATTGCTGGCGATATGGGGCCGGCTTTTTATCAAAAAAGCTGGCCGGCTCGTTTGCAAAAACGAGGCTGGCAAATGATGCAAATCATGACGGGGCGTGAACGGCTCCAGTTGAAAAAGAAAGCTGTTGCCGTGCTGCGCCTGCTGTCGCCATCGATGCTTAAAAAACTATCCGCTGGTGGGCAAAAATTTTCAGGATCGGAAAATGTGCCTGATCAGAAAAATATGCTGATGGATGCGCTGGTAATTCATCACGCACGCAACTGGCAGCCTGGCTATTTTCCGGGCACTGTCACGGTGCTTGTCGCCACCAAGGAGCTTCATCGGGGCGGCGTGCCTGATGATCTTGGATGGGGGCCTTATGCCGGTGGGCTGGCCTGCATTGGCGTACCCTGCGAACATACTGAATTGCTGGGGGAGGCCACCGCAATCGCTGTGACCCAGCATATTCTGGGCGCTATGAAATACAAGCCATGAAAAAAGACAGGCCAGGGCCTGTCTTTTCAGGGAAGCGCAAGAATCTTTTTTACTTGCCGGTGGCAGCTTTCACATCAGCCTTGCCTTCGGCCTTGACTGCCGTGGTGGCGGTTGCCGCATTCACTTTTTCGGCTTTGGCGTCAACCTTGACCTTGTCGGCCTTGGCGGTGGCGTTGACGACGGCCTTGTCGGCTTTGGCATCGGCCTTGACATCGACTTTTTCAGCCTTGGCTTCAGCCGCGACCTTGTCTTGCGGCTCGGCTTTCACGGCTTTTGCATGGGCTTTTGACTTGGCCTTGTGCGCTTTGGTTTTTGCCTTGACCTTGGTTTTGGCAGCGGTCACTTCGGCTTTTTCCACCTTGGTGTCGGCCTTGGCATCGACCTTGGCTTCGGCTGCGCCGGCTTTGGCGGTTGCATTGTCGGCCTTGGCTTCAGCTTTCACGACTGCAGGCGTAGCAGGCGTAACGGCTGGAGCCGCAGGCGCCTGGGCAAATGCGCCCGAAACAAACAGACCGGCGATCAGGGTAGCGAGCAACTTGTTCATAAAAGCCTTTAGGTTAAATTAATTGATGCAACGATTTCGTTACATACAAGCTATTAACGAGGCAGGGTAGCCATCAGTTGACCATGCTTACATGGCGTTGCAACTTGAAGGCCGGCGCAGCGTGCGGCGATTTCATTTCAAACAGGCCAGCGAGCGCTGGTCAAGCATAATCACCGGCCCGGCGCCTTGCGCATTTCGGTGGGCTCCTCCAGGGTTGAAGCCAGCCTGTCATCAAGCTGCTCCTGACCATCGCCTTCGCTTTCAGAACAACGCCACACTCACGCATGACCGATCACTACACCACACTGGGGCTCAACAGCGCGGCGACGCTGGCTGATGTCAAAAAAGCATTTCGCCAGAAAGCGTCCTTCTGGCATCCCGACAAAAACGCGGCAGCCGATGCGCCGGCACGCTTTCGGGCGGTGCAGCAGGCTTATGAAGTGCTGTCCGATGCCGACAGGCGCCAGGCCTATGACGACAACCGCCGCCGCAACCTGCTCGACAGTCCGCTGGAGACGGCGCGGGAAATCTGGACCCCTTATTTCAACCAACTGCTCTGATCCTTGATCTGATCGCTGGGCCAGCGCAAAGCCCATGACATGAAAACCCCCGGCCTTATGAACATTTCCCCCTTTTTTATCAACCTGCATTCGGCCTACCAGGCTGAAATGGATGACCTGACCTTTGACTCCGACGGCCGCGACGTGCTGCCCCAGCGGCTGGCCGCCAAACGCAAGGAAATCGGCTTCCTGGTGCAGATGATGGAACTCAGCCCCGAGATGGTGGCGGTCATCTTTCACCAGGGCTTTGCCTTCAGCCAGCCTGCCGCCATGGACCACCTGCTCAGCCACGAAGCCGATGAATTCCCCGAATGGAGTAGCCTGTCGGGCGGCATCGAACTGGCGCCGTGGACGCGCGAACTGGTCCAGGTCATCCTGCAGGCGCCAAAAGGCGAATGGTTTTTGACGCTGGCGGCGGGCCTGCACTACATGGCTGGCAAGCCGGTGGCGGCGTTCGCCGGGCAGGGCGACGAAGACAGCGAAGACAGCGAAGACAGCGATGACGACGACACCGATGGGCCGGACGATTTCGACGATCACGAAAGCGATGAGGTGCGCGGCGACGCCCGCGACCGCGACGCGGCTGGCGCCAGCTGGCTCGAAGGGCATGGCTTTGACCGCAAAGACTGACCGGCAGATGTACCGCCAAAAAATCAAACCAAGCGACTTCAAGCCCTTATGAACCATTTAGCCCTGATTGAAAAAACCCAGACCTTGATTGCCGCCGGCGACATCGTGGGCGCCGAGTCCGCCCTGGTCGAACTGGCCGACACCGAGGGCGATGCCGCGCTGATGGTGGTGCTGGACCTGCTGCCACCCAAGGACATCCTGGCGGTCATCCGCGAATACGACAACTCGAAGGAATCCATCGTCAACCTGCTGGTCACGCCCGAGCAGTTCGCGCGCGCGGTGGTGATTGAAAAGCAGTACAAGGATCTGACGCGCACCCACCTGCGCGGCATGATGAACGCCATCATTTTTCGCGAAGACGCCTATCCGCTGGAGTTTTTGACGGCCATCGGCGACCTCGAAGGCGGCAGCGAGGCGCTGGCCGACTACTTCACCGAGAAATGGGACCGCATCGAGGCCTTTGCCTGCAACGGCACCTTCGATGCGATGAAGGACACCGGCGAGCTGCGCTCCAAGGCCGACCTGCAGGCGGTGGCCTATGAAAAACCGCGTGTCGAGCAGGACGAGATTTCCGACCATGACTGGATGGAGCTGGCCTGGCTGCTGCGCTACGAAATCCCGGACCTGTTCATCGAAATGCTCACCGTGCTGCGGGCCAAGGCGCGCGCGCACGATGCCGGCCTTGACGAGGAAGAGGACGACGAGATGCAGGACGACGACGGCAAGGTCGAGACCGGCGACACCGACCGGGGCCGGGCTACGCCGGCGGCCCGCGAGTCGGACGAGGAATCGGCCATCTGAGGCCGGCCCGGCCCGCACCGCAACCCTATTTCACGATGCCCATGCACCCTTCAGCCACCGCTCCGACTGCTTCGCCCACTTCGCCCGCTTCGGTCTCGCTCTACGATGCGCGCCCGTTCTTTGAAAAGGCGCTGCGCTTCGGCGTGCAAAACGGCATCATCGACCGCGAAAAACTTGACGCCATCCGCGCCGATGCGCCCAAGGGCATGGTGCAGATTGCGCGCTACTTCGGCAACGAGTTCCTGCGGCCCGACCTTGAAAAAGCGAAGGATCGCATCGTCAACCTGGTCAGCCTGTACCTGCAAAGCAGCTGTGGCGGCGACTTGCGGCAGGCCGCTGAATCGCTGCGCGACCATTCGTTTTTGTCGCGCTCCAAGGGCGGCTCGGACCTGCTCAAGGCCTTGCTGGCCTTGCCCGAGAGCACTGTCTTTCATGCCAGCCTGGACAGCGGCGCCGAGGCCGGCGGCCCGCCCAAAGGGCTGGCCGAGTGGTCGCTGAAGAGCTTTGCCGATTACCAGGCCGAACTCGCCAGGCGCAGGCCGCTGCAGCAGGAAAAAGACGCCGCCGTCTGGCTGGCCGGGGAACTGGGCATGGACGCCGAGGAACTCGAAGAGGCCCACACTCACGCCGAGGCGGTGATCCGCACCGCGCTGCTGGCGATGGCCACCCGGCGCACCGAGATGCCCGATTGGGTCGAGTTTGAAAAAATGGTCGCCGCGCTGCGCAAGAAGTACCGCGCGGCCAAGACTCGCAGCGCCGCGCAGGCCGGAAAAACCAGCAGCGCCAGCGCCCGGTCGCTGACGGTATCCCTCGCGCTGCCCGCGAACCTGCCCGATGAATTCAGGGACGTGGTGCAGGCCGTGCTGCAATCGGTGCAGGCCGACCTGCCGCAGATCCTGGACAGCGCGCTGACCGCCAGGGCGTTGTTCGCCAACGACAGCGAAGACCATCATCCGCCGCTGCTGGGCCGCTATTTCTGGGTCGAGGACATCGCCAGCGAGATGGAGCACCATGAACGCTCCGTTTCCCAGGCGTGGGACAAGGTGACCGGCGGAAACTGCGACGACGGCTCGCTGCTGACGCTGATGGTCTGCGTCGCGGCCGGTGCCGCGCCCAAGACCATCCTGAGCGAAAAAGCCGCAACCGCCCTGGTCCGCAAGATCCAAAAGCCGGGCGCCAAGGCCGCCTTCAACCCGGAACTGGCCCGCCAGTACATCCTGGAGCATGCCCCGGTCCAGCACCAGGACGCCTACCTCCAGCTGTGGGCCGACTTCATGGACGAGGCCCAGTCCACGCTGCAAAGCGATTCAACCTATGCGCTCAAGGATGCGCTGGCCCTGCTGCGGCGCGAATGCCATGTGACGACGTGAACCGGCGCTGCGTCTGCTGAGCGCTTGCCTCTCGACCTGTCAGGACATTTCCTGACATGCCTGCTCGGTGCTTCCAATGTTATGCTGCACTGCAACATATTCATGAATCAGCCAGGCGTTAAGAGCGGCCGGCATGCCGAAGGTGCTGCCTCAAGCCCTGGTGCCGAGACATGAATACTTTGCCCCAAGCCAAGGGCTTGCCCATCCATTGCATTGAATAACGACAGACAGGAGGCGCCTTTGCTTTTTGAAAGACGTAGCCCACAGCCCATCAGCCTGGCCCTGCAAGGCGGCGGCGCCCACGGTGCATTCACCTGGGGGGTGCTCGATCACCTGCTCGAAGACGGCCGCACCGACTTCGAGGGCGTCAGCGGCACCAGTGCCGGCGCCATGAATGCCGTCGTTCTGGCCCACGGCTTGAATGATGGCGGCCGCGATGGCGCACGCGCTGCGCTGCACAGGTTCTGGACCTCGGTGGCGGACAGCCTGCCGTTCGAGGTGGCCGTGCCGTCCCTGGATGGCCAGAACGTCAGCCTGCTTCCCGCCCTGAAAATGATGATGCACTGGGCGCACTATTTCTCGCCGCACCAGCTCAACCCTTTCGATCTCAACCCCTTGCGCGACATTCTTTTGGCGCAGGTCGATTTCGAGCGCCTGCGGGGCGACAGCCCGGTCAAGCTGTTCATTGCCGCCACCAATGCGAATTCCGGCAAGGTGCGGCTGTTCCGCTCGCCCGAGATCAGCGCCGACGCCATCCTGGCCTCGGCCTGCCTGCCGACCATGGCGCGGCCGGTCGAAATCGACGGAGAGCCCTACTGGGACGGGGGCTATGCCGCCAATCCGGCGGTCTATCCGCTGTTCTACGAATGCAAGAGCAGCGATATCCTGATGGTGCTGCTCACCCCCATGAAGCACAAGGGAACGCCGCACAGCGCCCAGGAAATCAAGGACCGGGTGCTGGAACTGGCCTTCAATTCCACCTTTTTGCGGGAAATGCGCATGTTTGCCCATGCGCGCGAGTATGCAAAGGAATCGTTTTTTCGCATCGGGCGCTTTGAACGGCGCCTTGTCCAGACGAACTTTCATGTGATTGACGCCCCGGAGCAGATGAACGAGTTCAAGACCGAAACCAAGCTGGCGGCGAACATGCAGTTTTTTGAACTGCTGAGAAACCTGGGCCGCGAGCGGGCCAGGGGCTGGCTGGAGGCGAACCATGGCGAGATCGGCAGGCGTTCGACGGTTGATCTGGCCGAATTGTTTTATTAGCGCTGGCGGATTTGTTTTCGTCGAAATAGACTTTTTTTGAAAGGAGTTCTGTCATGAAAAATCCATTTATGAGCATGTTCCTGAGCGGTGCCAACAAGATCGCCGGAGCGGCCCGCGCGCAGGCCACGGCCGCCGTCAAGCGGGAAGCGGCCAAAAACACCAAAGAGATGACCAAGGCCTGGACCGATGCGCTGATGCCTAAAGCGCCCACGGCTGCCGCGCCACGCAAGAGAAAAACCACCAGGAAGTGATTTGCTATAAAAACAGTAGCTATACACGCACGCTGGTATTGCTCAAAAGGCTGTTTTTGTCATAAAAACCGCCTGCCGGCCCTGCAATCCTGACGCCGTCCGTGGAGTCAAAGAATCCGGTTGAACCACAGCAGCGACAGGCTGGCCGACAGCAGGCCGAGGACGGCGGCGGCCAGTGCCAGCAGCCCCGATATCTCGGTTTCCTTTTTTTCCACCGTCAGCCGCGAACTCAGGGTTTGGTAAACCTTTTTCAGATCGTTTGCCGTGCCGGCATAAAAGTATTCGGCCTGGGTGGCGCGGGCAATGCCCTTGAGGGTTTCCTCGTCGAGCTTGACGCGCATCGACCAGCCTTCAAAACCGATGGTTTCGCCTTCCACCGTGCCCACGCCCACGGTATAGACCCGGATGCCCCGGTCCGCGGCCACCTTGGCGGCGTCGAGCGAATCGATGCCGGTGGTGCGCTGGCCGTCGGTCAGCAGGATGATCGCGGCCGAGGTGTAGGAGCCGGGCGCGACCGGGGTGAAGGCTTTCTTGCCGTTCCCGTCGTCCTTTGCGGCCTGGTCCAGCGACACGCCGTGCTTGCGTTCCCGGCCGGTTTCCATCGACTCCAGGTCAATGCCGGCTTCGGGGAACAGTTCGGCCAGCGACACGATGATCCCGTTGCCAATGGCCGTGCCGCGCTGCAGCTGGAACTTGTCAATCGCCGCCGTCAGGTCTTCGCGGTTCACGGTGGGCGGCTGCACCACGGCGGCGGTTCCGGCAAAGGCCACCACGCCAACCCGCACATTGCGCGGCAGATCGGCCAGGAAAGCCTTGGCGGCATTTTGCGAGGCCACCAGCCGGTTGGGCAGGACATCGGTGGCGCGCATGCTGCCCGACACATCCATGGCCAGGATGATGGTTTCGTTTTGCGAGGGCAGGGTGATGACGGCCAGCGGGCGCGAAGCGGCCACCAGCATGGCCGCCAGCGACAGCAGGAACAGCAGCGGCGGAATGTGCCGGCGAATGCTCTGGCCGCTGCCCATGGCTTCGCGCACGATGGACAGGCTGGCGTAGCGCAGGGCCATCTTTTTCTTGCGCCGCAGCAGCCACACATACGCCGCCACCAGCAGCGGCAGCGCCAGCAGCAGCCACAGGAACTGGGGCCAGAGGAAGTTGACGGGAACGGTCATGGCAGTTCCTTCACGCAGGGTTCAGCCGGCGCGCGCCAGGTGGGCCGGCAGCCTGCCTGCCGCCGCATGGGCACCGGATAAACGGCTGCGCTGTTTGCGCAGGTCGGTAAAACGCATGATGGCGCCTGCCAGGTCGTCATCGGTCGAGAGTTCGAGCGTGTCCACGCCCGCCCGCGCCAGGGCTTGGCGCAACTCGGCTTCGCGCTGGGCCGCGATGCGCGCAAAGCGCCTGCGAAAGCCGGCGTCATGGGTATCGACGAGCAACTGCTCGCCGGTTTCGGCGTCCGTGATCGGAATCAGGCCCAGGTCGGGCAATTCCAGCTCCAGCGGGTCGAGCAGGCGCACGGCGACGACCTCGTGCCGCTGGGCCAGCAGTCCCAGGGGCTTTTCCCAGCCGGCCTCGGTGATGAAGTCGGACACCACGAACAGCGTGGAGCGCCGGTGCACCAGCTTGGCGGCCGACTCCAGCAATTCATGCAAGCGGGTCGGGCCGACGCTGGCGGTTTCGGGGCGCGTGCGCAGGGTGTGCAACAGGTGCAGCACATGCTGGCGCCCGCCGCGCGCAGGGATGGCCGCATCCACGCCGGCTCCGTAGAGCAGGGCGCCCACGCGGTTGCCGCGCTTCGTCAGCATGCGCGCCAGCACGGCGACGAAGTCTGTGGACACTTGGCGCTTGCGCTGCTCGCCGGAGCCGAAATCCATCGACGGGCTCAGGTCGAGCAGGAACCAGGCGCTCATCTCGCGGTCTTCGGTGAACACGCGCACATGGGGTGCTTGCAGCCGCGCCGTCACGTTCCAGTCGATATGCCGCACGTCGTCGTGGTACTGGTATTCGCGCAGGTCGGCCAGGTCCATGCCGGTGCCGCGCAGCAGCGTGCGGTAGTCGCCCTGCAGCAGGCCGTCGAGGCGGCGCAGCACTGTCCATTCGAGCCGGCGCAGCAACTGGTCCGCGCTTTCGGCAGGGGTTGAGGAGGCCGGCGTCTGTACAACTTGTGAAAGCTTAGGCATGGCGCATTCCCCGGTCGTCCAAGTACCGGCCGCGGAACTGGCTTTGCCAGGCCGCAGGCGGGGCGGCCCCCTCGGGGGGCAGCGAACCACACGAAGTGGGGAGCGTGGAGGCTCTACTACGCAGCGAGTTTTTCATGGGCTAATGGTTTGGCAGGGGGCGGGATTCGGGCCATGATCTTTCCGACGATCTGGTCGGCTGAAAAGCCTTCGGACAGCGCTTCATAAGACAACACCAGCCGGTGGCGCAGCACGTCGGGGATCAGGTCCGTCATGTCTTCGGGCAGCGCATAGCTGCGCCCGCGCAGCATGGCCAGCGCCCGGGCGCCTTCGGTCAGGTTGATGGTGGCGCGCGGGCTGGCGCCAAAGGTGATGAAGCGGGCCAGCTCATCGAGTCCATGTTTTGCCGGGTCGCGTGTCGCCGAGACCAGCCGCACCGCGTACTGCACCAGCGACGGATCGACATAGATGCACCGGCATTCGGCCTGCAGCGCGGCCAGCTGCTCGGTGGTCGCCACCGCCGCCACCGCCACCGCCGGGCCGGTGACGCGCTGGACGATGACGAACTCTTCCTCGTCGCTCGGGTAATCGACCAGCACCTTCATCATGAAGCGGTCCACCTGCGCTTCGGGCAGCGGGTAGGTGCCTTCGGTTTCAATCGGGTTCTGCGTTGCCATGACGAGGAAAGGCGAGGGCACCTTGTGGCTGATGCCGGCAATCGTCACCTGGCGCTCCTGCATCACTTCGAGCAGCGCGCTTTGCACCTTGGCCGGCGCGCGGTTGATCTCGTCGGCCAGCAGCAAATTGGTGAACACCGGCCCCAGCGAGGTGCTGAAATCGCCGGTCTTCTGGTTGTAGATGCGCGTGCCCACCAGGTCGGCCGGCACCAGGTCGGGCGTGAACTGGATGCGCTTGAAGTCGCCGCGAATGGTGTTGGCCAGGGTCTTGACCGTCAGCGTCTTGGCCAGCCCGGGAACGCCTTCGACCAGCAGGTGGCCCTGCGCCAGGATGGCGACCATGACGCGCTCCAGGAAGCGGTCCTGCCCGACCACCACGCGCTTGACCTCGTAGAGGATTTGCTCCATCAGCTGCGCGGTGTCGTGGCCGGCGGGCGGCTGCTCAAAGCGGTTGGAATCCATGAAAAAAGCCTTTCAGAAAGGAGGCACGCCGGCTGCCGAGGCGGCGTTTTCAATCGGCACGGCAAATCCGATGCCGACAAAGGAGCGCTGCTGGTTGGGGTTGTAGATGGCCGTCACGATGCCGATCACCTCGCCGTCCATGGTGACCAGCGGGCCGCCCGAGTTGCCGGGATTGGCGGCCGCATCGAACTGGATCAGGTTGGTGAGTTGCTGCTTGCCCTCGGGCGAGCGGAAGGTGCGCCCCAGCCCCGAGATGACGCCGCTGGAAGCCGAAGGGCCGATGCCGAAGGGATAGCCCACCGCCACCACCTGGTCGCCGGGCGCCAGGTCGGCGGTGGAGCGCAGCGTGGCGGCAATCATGTCGTCGGGAATCTTGTGCGCCTGCAGCACCGCCAGGTCGTTTTCCGGCTGCACGCCGGTGATGCTGGCGGTGGACTCCAGGCCATCGGAAAAGGTGACCTTGATGGTTTCTGCACCCTGCACCACATGCAGGTTGGTCAGGATGATGCCCTTGTCCACGATGACCACGCCGGTGCCGACGCTGCGGTCTGAATGCTCGTCGCCATCCTTGCTCTTGACGGGTTTGCCCAGCCCCACCACGCGCACGACCGAAGGAATGATGGCGTCGTAAGCCTTGGCCGCCGGCGAAGGAAGGACCGTGGTTTCCAGGGTTTTCAGCACCGCTGCGTTGATGTCCTTCTGGGTCAGCTTGTGGCCGGGCGGGTGCAGCGAGAAAGACAGGCTGATGGCCAGCATCAAGGCCAGCAGTGCGACCACCGACCAGAGCAGGCGGATGTTGTGCGCCGCAACATGGCGCATGAAGCGCGTGGCGCGTGAAGGAGGTTTGGCCGGGCTGGGCGGGGGCGGTGCGCCGTTTCCGGATGTGCTTGAAGCCGGGGCCGTTGGGGACGCGTCCGCAGCATCAGCCAGCGCGTGGCCGCTACGGCTGGAGCTACTGTAAAGGGCAGGCCTTCGCATCCGTTCACCTGTAAGGGTAATGTCAAGAACTGACGGGACAAGGAATGCACCGTATCACGATTTCCGGTTTGCTGCACCCCCTGGAAAATCCGCGAAGGCCGGCTGTAACAAATGCTTTCGGTTTGTTTCAATTCGTGCCATGACCCGAGCAGGCTGGCTGCGGCAATGGCTTTGACGCAGGCGCGGCTGGCGGCCTGAACGCAAGGCGTGGCCGTGCCATATTCACTTGTGTTTCAATGTTCCGAAAACGGCCGATGACTTCTCTTTTGTTTATTTCATGACCTTCTGGATCGACACGCACTGCCATCTCGACGCTGCCGAGTTTTCCGCCGACCTGGCCGATGTCCGGGCGCGGGCGGCGGCTGGCGGCGTGATGCATTGCGTGCTACCGGCCGTGGCGGTGGGCAACTTCGAGGCGGTCCGGCTGCTGGCGCATCGGTTCTCGGACAGCTACGCGCTGGGCATTCACCCGCTGTGCGTGCCCGAGGCCCGGGACGCCGATTTGCAGGCGCTGGATGCGGAACTGGCCCTGCGAAAAGACGACCCGCGACTGGTGGCGGTCGGCGAAATCGGCCTTGATTATTTCGAGCCGGCGCTCAAGCAAAGCCCGATGCGCGAGCGCCAGGAATTTTTTTACCGCGAGCAGCTCAAGCTGGCACGCAAGCACGGCCTGCCGGTGATGCTGCATGTGCGGCGCTCGGCCGACAAGCTGCTCAAGCACCTGCGCGAACTCAGGCCCGAAGGCGGCTGGAGCGGCATCGGCCACGCCTTCAACGGCAGCGAGCAACAGGCAGCGGAATTCATCAAGCTGGGGCTGAAACTCGGCTTTGGCGGCAACGTCACCTTTGATTCGGCCCTGCAGATCAGGCGCCTGGCCAGTGGGTTGCCGCTGGACGCGCTGGTGATGGAAACCGACTCGCCCGACATTGCGCCGCACTGGCTTTACCGCACCGCCCGGCAGCGGGAAGACGGGCAAGGCCAGGGCCGCAACGAGCCGGGCGAACTGCCGCGCATCGCCGGCGTGCTGGCGCAGCTTCGTGGCATGCCGGCCGACGCGCTGGCGCTGGCCACCACGGCCAATGCGCTGCAGGCTTTTCCCAAGCTCAGGGGGCTGCTGCCGTGCTGACCGGCCTGGCGCCGCTGGTCTCCAGCAATACGCGGCTGCTGATCCTGGGCAGCTTTCCGGGTGCGGCGTCCCTGGCGGCGCAGCAGTACTACGGCCATCAGCAAAACCAGTTCTGGCGAATTTTGCAAGCCATTTGGCCATCTTGCGCAATGCCCACGGGCGCCAATAGCTATAAAATTCGTAGCGAATGGCTGTTGGCGAGGGGCTTGGGCGTGTGGGACGTGTATGCGGCCTGCGAGCGCGAAGGCAGCCTGGACAGCAGCATCCGCAAGCCGGTGGTCAATGATTTTGCGCAGCTGCTGCGCTGGTGCCCCGAACTGCAGGCGATTGCGCACAACGGCGGCGAGAGCTTCAAGCATGCGCGCCATACCGAATTGCTGGGCCTGCCGGTGTATCGGCTCCCCTCGACCAGTCCGGCGAATGCGTCCTGGTCGTTTGAACGCAAGCTCGCCGCGTGGCGCGAGGTTTTCGAGAAACATGGATTGGTCTGAATCAATGAGCACATTGCCGCTTCCTTCCAGCGCCGAGGGTGTCTTCAAGGCCTGGGCGCTTGAGCGCGCCGCGCAGCGCAGGGGCGGCCTGTCGCCGCGCTCGCTGGCTTCCTACCATTCGCTCTGGGCCGGCTGGACCGAGTTCTTGCTGGCGCACGGCCCGCTGGCCTGGAGCCAGGCCAAATCGCCCGATGTGCGCGCCTACCTCGAAGCGCTGAGCCCGCGCGGGCAGGCGCGCGGCATGCTGCATGTCAGCACCGTGACGCAGCGCCGCTACTACCGGGTGCTGAAAAAGATCTATGCCTTTGCCCAGGCGCAGCAGTGGGTTGAAGACAACCCGGTCGATGCCGGCGCGTCGGTGTCGCCGACCGAGCAGATGGATTCGCTGGTCTTTCACGCCATCGACTGGGATGCGCTGCTGCAGGCCGTGCCGCCGCCCATCGACCCGCCGCCGCAGGACCAGCCGTGGCTGGAGGTGCGCGACCAGGCCATCTTGCGGCTGATGATGCAGGCTGCACTGACCGTGGCCGAGCTGGCGGGGCTGGACATCGGCGACGTGCGGCATCCCCGGCTGGCTTCCAGCCATGGCGTGGGCGAGTTGTTTCCTGCCGGGGAAGCCGAACCCGGTCTGACTGACGCGGCCGTCATGCTCGACCTCAGCGGCGCCCGCAAGGCGCAGGACCGGCGCATCAGCCTGTCCGAAGAAGCCAGCGCCGCCGTGCTGGCCTGGCTGACGGTGCGCGCCACGCTGCCGCTGCCGCAGGACGCTGGCACGCCGCTGTTCGTCTCGCGCAAAAAGGCCGGCCGGCTGACGCCGCGCGCGCTGTTCCACCTGGCCAACCGCCATGTCAGCAGCACGCTGGGGCCGCGCTACCCCGACACCGTGCTCGCCCATGCCGGGCCGATGACGCTGCGCAACTCGTGCATCGTTCGCTGGCTGGACGCCGGCCTGCCCGAGGACGAGATACTGGCGCGCGCCGGGCTGCGCGAGGCGCAGGCTTTATTGCGCCTGCGCAAACATGTGCATGCCAGCGACGCGCCTGATTCCGCCGGTCAACAGCCATAAGGCGAAAATAGCGGGCTGTGCCACAAGGCCCATCACCAGAATCAGGATCAAGCCCATGGCAAAAAAAGACAACGCGACCCCTCCTTCGAACCTGCCCGAAGTCAACTTTTCGGATTACGGCGATGTGCGCTTCCTGCACCTGGGCACCGAATGGGTGCAGGGCTCGATGCTGCGCGACGCGCCCTATGACATCGAACTGGAGTATGTGCAGCGCATGATGGCCGGCCTCTTGTTCCTCGACGCCGAAACGGTCGCCAAAAAGCACGCCATGCAGCTCGGGCTGGGGTCGGCCGCGCTGACCAAGTTCTGCTACAAGAAGCTGCGCATGAAAACCACCGCCATCGAGATCAACCCGCAGGTCGTCAGCGCCTGCCGGATCTGGTTCAAGCTACCGCGCGACGATGCCAGGCTGCATGTCATCGAAGCCGATGCGGCCGATGAAATCAGGAAGCCGGCGCACCACGGCACGGTTGATTTGCTGCATGTGGACCTGTACGACCATGAAGCGGCCGCGCCGGTGCTCGACGATGCCGATTTTTATGCGAACTGCCGCAGCCTGCTGACCGAGGACGGCATCATGACCGTCAACCTGTTCGGCCGGGATTCGAGCTTCGAGGAGTCGCTGACCAAGATGGCCGAGGCCTTTGGCCCGGAGTCGATCTGGGCCTTCAGGCCGACGCGCGAAGGCAACACGGTGGTCATGGCCCAGTTCGAGCCGACGCGGCCGGAGCGCGCCGAGCTGCTCCAGCGCGCTGGCGTGATCGAATCGCGCTGGGACTTGCCGGCCAAAAAGTGGCTGCGGCTTTTCAAGCCGGTGGTGTAACGCTTCATTTTTAAAACAGCCTGTCCTTTAAAGTGCCTTCCATGAGCGCCGTCATGCCCCCCAAACCACCCCTGAATTCTCCCGCTCACAGGCGGCATGCCGGCCCGCTCGACTGGCGCAAGCTGGTCGAATGGCTGGGGGAAGACGGCATCATCAGCGCCGTTGACGCGCAGCGCACCATTGCCCGCTGCGCGCAGGTGCAAAGCGCCCAGCACCCCATCGTCAGGCTGGCGAGCATCGGCATGACGCGCGTGGCCGACGGCAAGCCGCTGGATGTGGAAACCATCAGCCAGTGGCTGGCCGGCTGCGCGGGCCTGCAGTATTTGCGCATCGACCCGCTCAAGGTCGATGTGGGCAAGGTGGCCGATTCCATGTCGGCCGTGTATGCCGAGCGCCACAAGGTGCTGCCGGTGCAGGTCACGGCGCACGAGCTGGTGATTGCCACCTCCGACCCGTTCGTCACCGACTGGGTGCCGGAGGTCGAGCGCCAGTCCAAGCGCAGCGTGCGTCTGGTGGTGGCCAATCCGCTGGAGATCAGCAAGTTCACGGCCGAATTTTTCGCGCTCGCCAAATCGGTCAAGGCCGCGCTCAAGTCGAGCGGCGGCTCCAGCACGGCCAGCTTCGAACAACTGGTGGAACTCAACAAGAGCAACCGGCAGCTGGACGCCAACGACCAGGGCGTGGTGCAGGTGGTGGACTGGCTCTGGCAGTACGCCTTTGACCAGCGCGCCAGCGACATCCACCTGGAGCCCCGGCGCGAGCAGGGCGTGATCCGCTTTCGCATCGACGGCGTGCTGCATCCGGTGTACCAGTTGCCGATGAGCGTTCACAACGCCATGACGGCGCGCATCAAGCTGCTGGGCCGCATGGATGTGGTTGAAAAACGCCGGCCGCAGGATGGCCGCATCAAGACGCGCAACCCGCGCGGCGATGAAGTCGAGATGCGCCTGTCCACGCTGCCGACGGCCTTTGGCGAAAAGATGGTGATGCGGATTTTCGACCCCGACACCACGGTCAAGAACCTCGACGCGCTGGGGTTTTCACGGCACGACGCCGAGCGCTGGGAGCAGCTCGTCAAGCGCCCGCACGGCATCGTGCTGGTGACCGGCCCGACCGGCTCGGGCAAGACCACCACGCTGTATTCGACGCTCAAGCGGCTGGCGACCGAAGAGGTCAACATCAACACGATTGAAGACCCGATTGAAATGATCGAGCCGGCCTTCAACCAGACGCAGGTCCAGCCGATGCTGAACTTCGGCTTTCCCGAAGGCCTGCGCTCCTTGATGCGGCAGGACCCGGACATCATCATGGTGGGCGAAATCCGCGATTTGCAGACCGCAGAAATGGCCGTGCAGGCCGCGCTGACCGGCCACCTGGTGTTCAGCACGCTGCACACCAACGATGCGCCATCGGCGGTCTCGCGGCTGATGGAGTTGGGCGTGCCGAACTACCTGATCAACGCGACCCTGCTCGGCGTGCTGGCCCAGCGGCTGGTGCGCACCCTGTGCGGCAGTTGCCGCCAGCCGGATGAAAGCGCCAGACGCGAAACGCTGGCCGAACTGGTCAGGCCCTGGCAGATCACCGGCAGCTACCGGCCTTACAAGCCGGTGGGCTGCGTCGATTGCCGCATGACCGGTTTTCGGGGACGGATGGGGCTGTATGAATTGCTGACGGTGACCGAAGCCTTCAAGGAGAAGGTTTCGAAAGAGCCCAACATGGACGCGCTGCGCCGCCAGGCCATCAGCGAAGGCATGCGTCCGCTGCGGCTGCCGGAGCCCTGAAAGTGGCTGAAGGCTTGACCACGCTGGAAGAAATCCTGGCCACCACGCCGCCCTTGTCCTGATCCCGCGTACTGTTAAAGAGTCTGTCTGCGGCTGATATTCACGGGCAGGATGCAGTGCCAGAAATGGCGCATAGGGTAAGCCCTAAGTAGTGAAAGCCACATAGTTCGGCTCGGCCTTTGACTGCACAATCCAGCGATTCATTCTTTATAAAGGAGAAAAAACCGTGAATATCAAGAGTCAAAAAGACTTTTTTTCCGGGCTCATGTTCATGGGCGTCGGGGTGGCGTTTGCCTGGGGGGCAACGACCTACAACGTGGGCAACGGCGCGCGCATGGGACCGGGCTATTTTCCGCTGTACCTGGGCGTTCTGATGACGATACTTGGCGCGGGCATTACCCTGACGGCGCTGGTGGTTGAAACCGTGGGTGGCGACAAGATTGGCAAATGGGCCTGGAAGCCGCTGTGCCTGATTATTCTGGCCAACCTGGTGTTTGGTGCGCTGCTGGCTGGCCTGCCGTACTTTGGCCTTCCCGCCATGGGCCTGATCGTGGCCATTTACGCGCTGACTTTCATTGCCAGCATGGCCGAAGCCGGCTGGAAGGTGAAGAACACCTTCATCCTGGCCACGATCCTGGCGGCGGGCAGTTATGTCGCTTTCGTCCTGGCGCTCAAGCTGCAGTTCCCGGTATGGCCCACGTTCATCACCGGCTAAGGAGATAAAAAAATGGAATTGATTGAACACTTGTCGCTGGGTTTCGGCGTGGCCTTCACGCCGATCAACCTGCTGTACTGCCTGGTGGGTTGCATTTTGGGAACGCTGATTGGCGTGTTGCCCGGCATCGGCCCGGTCGCCACCATCGCCATGCTGCTGCCCGCCACGTATGCCTTGCCCCCGGTGTCGGCCCTGATCATGCTGGCCGGCATTTACTACGGCGCGCAGTACGGCGGCTCGACCACGGCTATTTTGGTGAACCTGCCGGGAGAATCGTCCTCGGTGGTCACCTGTATTGACGGCTACCAGATGGCCAGAAAAGGGCGAGCGGGGCCGGCACTGGCTGCCGCCGGTCTGGGTTCGTTCTTCGCCGGCTGCGTCGGCACCCTGATCCTGGCGGCGTTTGCGCCTCCGCTGACCGAACTGGCCTTCAAGTTCGGCCCGGCCGAGTATTTTGCGCTGATGACCCTGGGCCTGATCGGCGCCGTGGTGCTGGCTTCGGGCTCCCTGCTCAAGGCGATTGCGATGATCGTGCTGGGCCTGCTGCTTGGCCTGGTCGGCACCGACGTGAACTCGGGTGTGGCGCGCTTCAGCTTTGACATTCCAGAACTGACCGACGGCATCGGCTTCGTGGTGATTGCCATGGGCGTGTTCGGCTACGGCGAGATCATCAGCAACCTGGCCCAGCCCGAGCATGAACGTGAAGTGTTCACCGCCGGCGTGTCGGGCCTGTTTCCCACCAAGCAGGATTTCAAGGACATGACGCCGGCCGTGCTGCGCGGCACTTTCCTGGGCTCTGCGCTGGGCATCCTGCCTGGCGGCGGTGCCTTGCTGGCGGCGTTTGCAGCGTACGCGCTGGAAAAGAAAATGAAGATGAAGCCGGGCGAAGTCCCCTTCGGCCAGGGCAACATCCGCGGCGTGGCGTCTCCCGAGTCGGCCAACAATGCCGGATCGCAAACCTCCTTCATTCCGCTGCTGACGCTGGGCATTCCGCCCAACGCCGTGATGGCCCTGATGGTGGGCGCCATGACGATTCACAACATCCAGCCCGGCCCGCAGGTCATGACCAGCAACCCCGAACTGTTCTGGGGCCTGATCGCCTCGATGTGGATCGGCAATGCGATGCTGGTGATTTTGAACCTGCCGCTGATCGGCATCTGGATCAAGCTGCTGACCGTGCCTTACCGCTACCTGTTCCCGGCCATCGTGCTGTTCTGCGCGATTGGCGTGTACTCCACTAACAACAACACCTGGGACGTGTGGATGGTGGGCCTGTTCGGCATCATTGGCTACAGCTTCGTCAAGCTGGGCTGTGAACCGGCGCCGCTGCTGCTCGGCTTCATCCTGGGCCCGATGATGGAAGAAAACCTGCGCCGTGCGCTGCTGCTGTCGCGCGGCGACTGGAGCGTGTTCGTGACCCGTCCGCTGTCCGCCGGCCTGCTGGCTGCCGCGGCACTGATGATCATCATCGTGCTGCTGCCTGCCGTGAAGAACAAGCGCGAAGAAGCCTTCGTCGAAGAGTGACGCCGAGGCTTTGACCGGCCTTGCCAAAAACGGCACCTTCGGGTGCCGTTTTTTTATGGGCGATGCAGATGTGCCGCGCCATGCCGCTGGCCACAGCCCGGCCGTCTGCAATGACGGGGAGCGCCGCGCAAATGTTCGATGGCCCCTGCCTGGCTGCCCGTGTCAAACTTGCCGGCATGAACAACGCAGGATGTCGCAATCGGCCCGGCCGTGGCGCCCGGGAAGCACCTTGAACACCATTTCTGAATCAAACAGGCCTCCTGCGCAAGCGGAGCAAGCGCAAGCAGCTCCTAAAAGCATAGCGGCTGGCCTGCTGCTGGCCAGTTGTGGAGCGATTGCCTTCAGCGGCAAGGCGATCATCGTCAAGCTGGCGTACCGGCATGGCGTGGATGCGGTCACGCTGATCATGTACCGCATGCTGTTTGCGTTGCCGATTTTTGCGCTCATGGCCTGGTGGGCCAGCCGGGGCAAGGCGCCGCTCTCGCGCCGCGACTGGCTGGGCGTGCTCTGGCTTGGCTTTACCGGCTACTACCTGGCCAGTTTCCTGGACTTTGCCGGCCTGGCGCACATCAGCGCCTCGCTGGAGCGGCTGATTTTGTACCTCAACCCGACGCTGGTGCTGCTGCTCGGCCTGGTGCTGTACCAGCGCCGTATTGCCATGCCGCACATCGTCGGCATGGCCATCAGCTACTCGGGCGTGGCGCTGGTGTTCGGCCATGAGATCACGCTGCAGGGCAGCCATGCCGCCTGGGGTGCGCTGCTGGTGTTTGGCAGTGCCGTCAGCTATGCGCTGTACCTGGTGTACAGCGGCGAGATGGTCAAGCGCCTGGGCTCGATGCGGCTGGTCGGCCTGGCCACCACCGTGGCCTGCCTGTGCTGCCTGCTGCAGTTCGTGCTGTTGCGGCCCCTGAGCGCCGCTGCCGTCGCGCCGGAGGTGATCTGGCTGTCGGTGCTCAATGCGACGCTGTGCACCGCCGTGCCGGTGCTGATGGTGATGATGGCGATTGAGCGCATAGGCGCCAGCCTGGCAGCGCAGACCGGCATGATCGGCCCGCTTTCAACCATCCTGATGGGCGTGGTGATCCTGGGCGAGCCGTTCACCGCCTGGGTGGCCGCCGGCACCGTGCTGGTGATTGCCGGAATTTTTGTGTTCACGCGAGCGGGGCGCTGAAATGTCCGGCCCGCCAGTTCGACCGCTGTTCGCTGCCTGCCGGCCGGCAATGCCGGACTGCCTGGCCGTTCTTTTTGTACTGGTCACGCTGGGCTTGCAACTATGGCCGGGGGCCTCCGAGCTGCTGCGGTTTTCCCGGCCCAGCTATGCGCAGGGCGCCTTCTGGCAGCCGCTGACCGCGCAGTGGGTGCATTTGGGCGCCTGGCACGCAAGCGGCAATGCGCTTGCCTTTGCGCTGATCGTTGTTGCCAGCAGTTACTGGGTTCGCTGGCCGCTGCAAATGCTGGCGCTGCTCGGCGGCTATGCCGGGGTGGCGGCCGTGGTGGCGCTGGACCCCGATTGCAGCTATTACGCGGGAGCTTCCGGGGCATTGCATGGGCTGTTGGCCGGCAATGCGGTGAGCCTGGCCTTTGCGGTCCGCCCCTTGCGCCGGCCTGCGGGCGAGGGCGGCCATTCGCTCGATGCACCATCGCCACGCTGGAGGCTCGGCCTTGGAGCTGCCCTGCTGGGCGCCATGGCCTTGAAGCTCTGGCTGCAGTCGGGCGGTGCGTTTGAGGGCGCGCCGGGCCGATGGAGTTTTCCCGTGTACCAGCCCGCCCACTGCGCCGGCGCGCTCGGCGGCATCGGCCTGGTAGTTATGGCTTTAGCGTGGCGTGCCGTGGCGGCGCCCAAAATACACACTGAGCGTCGCCAGTGAGAGCAGGGCCAGCACATCGAGCCAGTCCATCGATCCGCCACCGCCACCGCTGACCGGCGGCGGCGCAGTGACCGCAACCGACACCGTTTGCGGCGCGCCGCTGAACGTGCCGTCGCTGGGGGTAATCGTAAAGCTGTAGTTTGCGGCGGGGCCGGCCGCGTTCCAGGTGAATACGCCGCTGGCCGGATTCAGGCTCGAGCCCGCAGGAAGATTGTTCGCCACAAAAACCACGGAATTGTTTTCTGCGTCGGTCGCTGAAGCGGTAAAGCTCAGATTGCTGCCGTGCAACACCGTCTGGGCTGCAATGGGATTGAGAACCGGCGCCGTATTGGAGGTGACGCTGACCTGATTGGCAGCCGTCAGGCCCAGGCCATCGGTCACTTTTACCTGGAATGTGTAGCTGGCCCCGGGTGCGGGGGCCACAAACGAAGTGCTGGCGGCTGTCGTGCTGCTCAGTCTGACAGCCGGGCCTGTGAGCTGGCTCCATTCATAGCTGGAGATGGCGCTGCCGCTGCTGCCCGCTGAAGCTGCCGCGTTGAAGGTGACGGTGGCGCCGGTGCGCTGCACGCCAGCCTGGGCAACGGAGGCGGCCACGCTGGGAGCCAGCGAATCGAGGCGGTCAAGGGCTGCCTTGGCATCGGCCAGGCCTGCGCCGCAGTCGCTGCGCTTTTCGCAGAAGGTGCCTGCCGGATGGGGTCGGGCGGAACTGATCAGGACCGAACGCAGGGCGTCGGGTGTAATCGCCGGCTGCACGCTGGCCAGCAGCGCGGCGAGGCCGGCCACATGCGGTGCGGCCATGCTGGTGCCTTGGGAGCTGGCGTAGCTGTCGGCTCCGGGAGAGGTGGCGCCCGTGTTCAGAGTGGAATAGATGCCGGCGCCGTCGCCAGCAATATTCGAGCCATATCCGCCGCCGGGGCCGCTCAGGGTAGTGCCCGCACCAATGTTGGCGTAGTCGGCATTGTCACCCAGTTTGGTATGGGCCGTCACCGCAATGACGCCGGCGCAATTGGCCGGCTGGCCGATGCCGATCTGGCCATCGTTGCCGGTGGCGGCCACCACCACGCTGCCGACATTTTTCAGGGCATTGACGGCATCCTGAAAGGTCTGGCCGCACGTTCCGCTGCTGCCCAGGCTCAGATTCAATACCTTGGCCTTGTTGGGATTGTCCGGAACGCCGGGCACGCTCAGGCCTGCCGCCCACCGCATGCCGGCGGCAATGTCCGATCCGAAGCCGCCACAGACCCCGAGCACCCGCACCGGCAGGACTTTGGCGCCAAACGCCACACCCGCCCCGCCTGTGCCATTGTTGGTGACTGCCGCGATGGTGCCCGCCACATGGGTTCCATGCCAGGTGCTGCGGGTCGCGGGCGAGCCTGTGCCGCAGGCGCCGGCCAGGTTCCAGGTTCCAGGGTCTGACGCATTGCCATCGCGTCCATCGCCATCGTTGGCCATGGCCAGGTCGCTGACAAAGTCATAGCCGGGCAGCAGGTTTGCGGCCAGATCCACATGCGGCCGCACGCCTGTGTCGATGACTGCCACGACGACACCCTTGCCCGTGGAGCGATCCCAGGCGCCCGGCAGGTTGAGGCCGCCAGGGAAAACGGCTGGGCTCTGGTAATGCCACTGCTGGCCCGGATAGGCCGGGTCGTTCGGTGTGAACAGTGGCTGGGCTATTTCATCGATCTCCGCATAGACCACTCGGGGGTCTTGCTCGAGTTGCTTGGCAAAGGCAAACAATTCAGCGCGGTTCAGCTTCTGGCCGCTGATGACCACATGGGTTTCGGCAGTGATCGACTTCAGGTACGCCAAGCTGGCGGCAGGCGGGCCAGGCAACTTCGGCGCCGTACCGGCCTGAAGGAGGGCCACCTGGCTGCGGGCTGCGTTGAAGTCAAACACGCCCGCGCGCGTGACGGCTCCGTCCTTGAACCGGACAATCAGGCGATCAAACCGATGCTCGGTTTGCAGCGGCCCGGCAAAGGCCGAGGAATGCGCCGTGGAAAACCCCTTGCCCTGCGGCGCCATCTGGGCCGTGGACACGGCGGCGAGGGTGGCAATGCAAAGCGTCAGGGCTGTGACAGCAAAATGTTGGGGCTTGATTTTCATAGTTATTTTCAGGGTTGACGTGCAAGGAAAGCATGGGAATGCAAAAAGGCTGGTCATGGCGCGTCTCGGACAGGGCATCTGCGGTGCCGCATGACCTTGCCTGGACTCAGAAGGGTTTGGCTGCAGCGTCTGCCTCCACCGAAAGGACTTCTGGAACATTTCCAAGCGACCGAAGGATGTCCGCGCGATTCTGGCCTGGCTTGGCATCGATTTGATAAACATGAGTGTCCGGCGATACGCTGCTGACGTAAGCCACGGGCGCGTGGATTTTTTCGCCCATGCCCTGCAGGAAGGCCGGCGCACGGTAGGCAACAGGCTGGCGGAATCTGACGATGACGCGCAAGGGCTGGCCCCGGTTCGGGTTTGCAGCTGCCGGCGGGCGACTGTCTGCAGGACGCAGGCTGTCAGTCGCCGGGGCGGCTTGGCTGCAGGCGCTCAGGCCCAGGCATCCGGTCAGAATCAAGCTCAGCACATGGCTTTGCGTTGAAGCGTTGCGGGTGCATTTTTTGACGCTATGGTTCGGGCTGAGAAACAAAATTTTACACATAAGAAACCATACCGGAAAATCCATCGCCCTGTGAAGAAAGCTTGAAAAAATAAGTAAATTCTTATGGCCGCGCCTGGGTGCAGGCCGAAAGCTGTAGTCACCGGAATCCCTATGATGGGCGTTTTGCGTGATCGCGATTTTTGAAGGAATCAACATGGATCTGGGCATTGCCGGTAAATGGGCGCTGGTGTGCGGCGCCAGCAAAGGGCTGGGCTTTGGCTGCGCGCAGGCGCTGGTGCGCGAAGGCGTGCATGTGCTCATCGTGGCGCGCGGCGCTGAAGTGCTGCAAGCCTCTGCTAGAAAACTAATAGCTGACAGTGCCCGACCAGCAAGCGCAACAGTGCAATTTGTTGCCGCAGACATCACCACCGCCGAAGGCCGGGCCGCCGTGTTCGCTGTGCGCCGGGATTTCGACATCGTGGTCACCAACGCCGGCGGCCCGCCGCCGGGCGACTTTCGCGACTGGGAACGGGACGACTGGATCAAGGCCGTCGATGCCAACATGCTCACGCCGATAGAACTCATTAAGGCCACGGTCGATGGCATGGCCGCGCGCGGCTTTGGCCGCATCGTCAACATCACCTCCAGCTCGGTCAAGTCGCCGATTGACATCCTGGGCCTGTCCAACGGCGCGCGCAGCGGCCTGACCGGTTTTGTCGCCGGCGTGGCGCGCACCCAACTGGCGGCGCAAGGCGTCACCATCAACAACCTGCTGCCCGGCAAGTTCGACACCGACCGCATCGCCACCACGGTGCGCGCCAGCGCTGAAAAATCCGGCAAGAGCATCGAAGAGATCCGCCGCGCGCAACAGGCGCAAATCCCCGCCGGCCGCTACGGAACGCCCGGCGAGTTCGGCGCCATCTGCGCTTTCCTGTGCAGCGCGCAGGCCGCCTACATGACCGGCCAGAACGTGCTCGCCGACGGCGGAGCCTATCCGGGGACGTTTTGATGAACGGCGCGATGCGGCTGGACTACCTGGCCTTCGACTACAGTGAAGACACCGAGGGCACGGGTGTGTTCGAGGCCGTGGCATCGGTCTGGCCGGAGCGGGTAGCGGCGGTCCACGCTGAAATTGTGGCGGTGCTGGACTGGGCGCACCAAGCTTTTCCCGGCCAGCGCGGCGCGGTGGGCGAGGGCGGCGAGTGGGACTACGACCTGCACGGCCTGCGCGAATACACCGTGCCCGAGCAGATCGGCTACGACGCGGCAACCCAGCGGCTGGCCGTGCAAGCCGCATCGCCCGGAAAACCGCGCCATACCGTAACGCTGCTGCTCAGCGGAACGGATGAGTTTTGTTCATCCTTCAGGCAGCAGTTCGCACTGGATAAGGCGGCTTGAGGGAGAAAGCATGCCGCTTGCCAGGTTTCAGCGCGGGCGTTCGGTTTCAAACCGCTCGACAAGCCTTCTCAAGGTTCGGCCATCCACCGCGTGGCCGCCGCTGGCTTTTCCTTCCTTGATGCTGTCGGCCTGATCCCCGAAGAGAATGGGCAACCAGGCCGTCAGCTTATCTTCCGGGCTGACCAGTTGAAAGCCCCAGCGCTTTTCGGCAAATCGCATCATGGCGATGCCGCGCGCGGCAATGGCGGCCACGTTCCAGTCGGGGCAGACATGCGCCACTTGCCATTCAGAATAACTGCCCGCCTGGTAGCGGAGGGCCTTGGCCTTGTCGGGTTCTGCGCCGCCACGGTAAGGCCGGTTTGACAGCGAAGAGTTGCGCGAGCCGGACAGCAAAAGCAGATTTCCCAGCGAGTTGACGACTGAATTTTTCAGAGCGCTGGAAGTTCGTCCATCAAAGGTGATGGCCTCGCTCCAGTCACTGGCCGCTGGGTTTTGTGGGTAGATGTGCTCCACCGACTGATCCCAGGAGAATTTGTCCCAGGGCTTTTTATCGGGCAGGCCCTTGTCGCCGCGCAGTTGCTGTTCCCACTCATGAATGATGAGTTTTCCAAAGCTCCAGCTGTAAAACCCGTTTCCCGACCGGAGCCGGTCTGCGGCGGCATTGCAAACCTTGACATCATCAAAATAGCCGCTCCATTCAAACCGGTCGTCCGCGTAGCTTTTCAAAGCATCTCCTATCTGCCAGTTGTCAACCAGTGACTTGAGATGGTCACGGGAAAACTCGACAGCCCCGATGGCATCGGCCGGATGCGTGGCAGTGCTGTTGGGGTAAAGCCGTTCTCCCGGATTGGCCAAGCAGTACGCAGACCGGTTCAGGTCATTCTGGCCAATATTGGAGCGGCGGTCGTTGGCCATCAGCACCAGCACCGCAAACCGCTCGGCCTGCTGGAGCAGCGATATAAAAGGCGCGCACCAGTCGCTGCGCTGGGCGGGTTCCGATACCAGGCGCACATCGAGCGACCCCAGCCGAATCAGCGACCACAGCAGCAGGGGGCGTACAGAGGCAAACGCTGTGCGTTTAAAAGACTGAAGCTGGCGCTGCACTTCTGGAGGAAGCCGGCTTGGGTGGTTGAGGTGAAACCACCAGGCTGCGGCCGTCTCAAGGCTCCTGACGTACGTGGCGATGTACGCGGGGTTTGCGCAAGTGGGCGAGGATGAAAAAACCTCGTCAAACAGTTGGGTGCTCAGCCATTCAGCATTGTTCTCATGACGGAACCAACCCATCGAATGCGCACGCAAGAAATTGTCATCGTCAAGCAGCAACGGCCCCTTGCCAAGCCAGTGGTAAATGCCTTTCCAGCTCCGGTGAATTTCGGCTGCCGCATGTTGGCCGGCCTGCTGGTCTGACGCAATGCTGCTCAGATAGATGAGTCGGTTCTTCAGCTTCTCCAGGATCGTCAGCGGCTTGCCCCGGTTGTTGATGGTTTCAAACGCCACATGGACATCAAAGCCTGGCTTGATCGTCAGAATGAAAAGTTTGAACCTGCCCAGCAGCGCATCGGCCAGTTGCTTACGCGCGGTGTCGTCCAGCACGGCAACTTTTTCGGCAAAAAAACCGGCGGCGTTTTCAATGTTCTTGCCGTAGAAAGAAACAAACTGCCCCAGGCGCGGTGCCAGGTCGGGCCTGGATGCCGTGAAGTAATCAAAGTAGGTTTGCAGCGGCTCGTTGTTCTGGAACTCGATGGCAATGCCTGTTTGTACGAGTGACCGCAACAGCAAGGAAATGGTGGTCAGCCGCTGCTGGCCGTCCACCACCTCGACGCCCTCCCGGCCATGGGGCGAGGCGCCCAGCGGCCTGAACATCAGGGTGCCGGCGTAATGGTCGCCGCTTGGGCGACTCGCCACGTTGATCAGGTCATTCCACAGGTCTTCCCATTGGGCCTGGACCCATGCATAGCCGCGCTGGTACTCGGGTATTTGAAGGTGATAGGTGTGCTGGATATCGGCAATTGTTGCGAGTTGTGCGTTTTCAAATCCCACGATGCATCTTTCTTGTTGTGAGATCCAATGCTAAACGCCCAGGCCGATACAACTTCATCAGGCGCAGGAGAACTGCGGCATGATTTTCCCCGTAGCTGGGCTTTCGCTGCGCTTCAGCGCCGCGACGACACCACGATGCCGCCCACGATCAGGCCGAACGCCAGCGCGTGGTACAGGTGCGGCAACTCGCCCAGGAAGGCCGCCGACAGCAGCGCGGCAAACAGCGGCGTGAGGTTGGAGAAAAAGCCCGCAATCGCCGGGCCGACGCGCTGCACGCCCATGCCCCAGCAGCGATAGGCCATCACCGCCGGGCCGACGGCGATGTACAGCAATGCCGTGGCCAGCGGCCAGCCCCAGCTGATGTGCTGATCGGCCAGCGCCCATTCGCCGCCGGCAAACAGGCCCGACCAGCCCAGGCCAAAGACAATCTGCGCCATCAGGAAGGCCGCCCAGTCGCGGCGAAGTTCAGGCGGCTCCTTGGGTTGCGACAGCAGCCAGCTGTAAAACGCCCAGGCCAGCGTGGCCAGCAGGACATACAGATCGCCCGGCACCAGCCGCACCTGCACCAGCAGCTCCCACCGTCCGCGCGACAGCACCACCAGCACGCCGGCAATCGACAGCAGCGCGCCGGCCACCTGCCGGCGCGACACCGGCCTGCCGAAGCACAGCGCGCCCACCATCAGCATCCAGACCGGAATGCTGGACGCCACCAGCGTCACATTGAGCGGCGTCGAGGTCTGCAGCGCCAGGTATTGAAGCGCGTTGTAGCAGCCGATGCCGAACAGGCCGAGCAGCGAAAAGCGCTTCCAGTGGCTCCACATGGCGCTGTCCGGGCGAAGCACCCGCCAGGCCAGTGGCAAGAGAATGACAAACGCCAGCAACCAGCGCAAAAAGTTCAGCGTCATCGGCGGAATCAGCTCGTGCACGACGCGGCCGACCACCGCATTGCCGGCCCAGAGCAGGGGAGGCAGCGTCAGCAGCAGGGCGGTGGCAGGGGTCAGGCGTTGATTCATGGGCGTCACTGTAACAAGCCGCCCCGGCTTCCCATCGGGGCGGGTCTTTGCGTCGGCTGGCCGGCAGCAGCCTGCCCCGATTCATGGCACCATGGCGGCCCCGTCTTTCATTGATCCACTGACAGCACCCAAGGAAACACCGATGACCGTGATGACCTCCCAAGCCGTACGCATTGACCAGCACGGCGGCCCCGAAGAACTCAAGCTGGTGGAGGTCCAGGTCGGCGAGCCCGGCCCGGGCCAGATCCGCATCCGCCACAAGGCCATCGGCCTGAACTTCATCGACGTGTACCAGCGCAGCGGCCTGTACCCGATGAGCATGCCGCTGCAGCTCGGCATGGAGGCCTCGGGCATTGTCGAAGCCGTGGGCGAGGGCGTGACGCACCTGCAGCCCGGCGACCGCGCCGCCTACGCCAGCCAGCCGCCGGGTAGTTACTGCGAAGTGCGCGTCATGCCCGCCAAGTGCGTCTGCAGGCTGCCCGATGCGATTTCGTTCGAGACCGGCGCGGCCATGATGCTCAAGGGCCTGACCGCGCAATACCTGCTGCGCCGCGTCCAGCCCCAGGGCGGCTTGATGCCGGGCGACTTCGTGCTGTTTCACGCAGCGGCCGGCGGCGTCGGCCTGATTGCCTGCCAGTGGGCCAAGGCCATGGGCCTGCAGCTGATCGGCACGGCCGGATCGGACGAGAAATGCGCGCTGGCCAAGGCCAATGGCGCGGCTTTCGTCATCAACTACGCTACCGAGGATTTCGTCGCGCGCGTCAAGGAAATCACCGGCGGCCAGGGCGTCAAGGTGGTCTATGACTCGGTCGGCAAGGACACCTTCGAGCGTTCGCTCGACTGCCTGCGCCCGTTCGGGCTGATGGCCAGCTTTGGCAACGCCTCCGGCCCGGTGCCCCCTGTGGCGCCCGGCATGCTGGCGGCCAAGGGATCGCTCTACCTGACGCGCCAGACGCTGTTCAGCCACATCACCACGCGCGAAACCACGCAGGAGATGGCCGACGATTTGTTCGGCATGGTCACCAGCGGCAAGGTCGTGATCCGCATCGACCAGCGTTTTGCGCTGGCCGATGTGGCCGAGGCGCACCGCACGCTGGAAGCGCGCAAGACCACGGGCTGCACCATCCTGACGCTGTAGTTGCTTGCCGGCGCGCCAATTTCTTGATCAAATAGCCCTGTTGCGCAATCAGGATAAGAGCAGAGTGCTATTAAAAAAGAAGCATCTTCAGGTCTTTTCGACCAGCGCGGGCGAGCGCAGGCGGTTGGGGGCCAGCGCGCCGGCAGAGTCCAGGATCGGGTAGGCAATCGAGCAGATGTGCGAGTTGATGCGCTTGAGTTCGCTGATCAGGTCGATGTGCAGCGAACTGGTTTCCTGGCTTTGCAGCGTGTTGGCCGACAGCCGGCCCAGGTGCGTGCGGGCGTAGGTGTGCTCAAGGTCGCGAAAGCGGGCTTTTTCTTCGAGCAGCTTCTGGGCGTCGCGCACATTGCCGTTCAGGAACACGCTCATGCCCAGGCGCAGGTTGTCCCGCAGGCGTTCATGCAGTTCGGTGATTTCGGCCATGCCGGCTTCGGAAAAATGACGGCCGGGCTTGATCTTCTTGTCCTCGATGTCGATCAGCACGCGCTCGATGATGTCGCCAATCTGCTCCATGTTGATGGTGAAGCTGATGATGTCGGTCCAGCGGCGGCTTTCTTGATCGTCCAGCGACTCGCGGGAAATCTTCGTGAGGTAGTACTTGATCGACGAATAAAGTTCATCGACCGTGTCGTCCATCTTGCACAGGCTTTCGGCCAGCCGCAGGTCGTCTTTCCTGATGACTTCAAGCATGCCGCCCAGCATGGTTTCGACCACGTCGGCCTGGTGCAGCGCTTCGCGCGCCGCGCATGAAATGGCCAGCGAAGGCGTCGCCAGCGCCGACGGGTCCAGATGGTGCTGCCGGCCGCTGGCGTTGTTTTTTTCGGGCTTGGGCAGCAGCTTTTCAACCCAGCGCGCAATCACCTGCGTCCAGCCGATGAACACCAGGCCCACCAGCACATTGAAGGTCAGGTGAAACATCACGACCACCGTGGCCGGCTCGCCCAGATACGGGCGGACATGGCGCAGCCACAGGCTGACGAAGGGCGCGGCCACGACAATCCCCAGCGCCTTGAACAGCAGGTTGCCCAGCGGCACCTGCCGCACCTCGATGGCCGAGCGCGCCGTGGTGATCACCGCCAGTAGGCCGCTGCCCAGATTGGCGCCCAGCACCAGGCCCAGGGCGACATCGCTCGGAATCACGCTGGTGCCGACCAGCGTGGCCGTCAGCAGCACCACCGCCAGGCTGGAATACGACACCACCGACAGAAAGGCGCCCACGGTGATTTCAAGCAGCAGGTCGCTGCCCAGGGACTCCAGCAGGGCTTTCACGGCAGGCGCCTGGGTCAATACCTGGGTGGACGCGCTGACCAGTTTCAGCGCCATCAGCATCAGGCCCAGGCCAATGAGCGTGCGGCCAAAGCGGCCGGCATTGGTTTCAGGCCGGGAGATGAACAGCACCACGCCGACGAAAATGCACAGCGGCGACAGCCAGGACAAGTCAAACGAAAACACCACCGCCATCAGGCTGGTGCCGATGTCCGCGCCCAGCATGACGGCCAGCGCCAGCGGCAGCGCCACCAGGCCCTGGCCGACGAAGGAGGAAACGATCAGCGACGTGGCGGTGCTGGACTGCACCAGCGCGGTGACGCCAACGCCCGAGAGGGCTGCGGTGAAGCGGTTGCTGATGCTGCGCGCAAGAACGTAGCGCAGGTTGGCGCCAAAAACCCGCAGGATGCCGGTGCGAACCAGGTGGGTTCCCCAGACCAGCAGCGCAATGGCCGCCAATAGATTTAACAAATGCTTCATGGATTGTTCAGTTCACTATACGCGTGCGCATTCGTTTTGCCGAGCGGCTGAAACCTTGAAGCCGGGGGGCCGGCAAACCTAGCCAGGTGTAGTTTGCCTTGGGGGCCGACGGTTAGCGGCTGCGCCGTACCCGCAGAACCTCGTCCAGGATCAGGCAGATGGCGCCGATGGTGATGGCGCTGTCGGCAATGTTGAAAGCTGGAAAGTGCCAGTTGCCATAGTGAAAATCCAGGAAATCAACCACGTAGCCGTGCAGCGTGCGGTCAATGACGTTGCCGATGGCGCCGCCCAGGATGCAGGCCATGGCCAGCGAAAACAGCTTTTGCCCCGGATGCGACTTCAGCATCCAGATGATGAACACGGCCGCCAGCGCGCCGATGCCGGTGAAGAACCAGCGCTGCCAGCCCGATTCCGACGCCAGGAATGAAAAAGCCGCGCCGGTGTTGTGGACCCGGACCACATTGAAAAAGCTGGTGATGTAAGTCGCGTCGCCCAGCCGGTAATAGCCCAGGATCAGCACCTTGGTGAACTGGTCGGCCATCAGCAGAATCAAGGCCAGCCCGAGCCAGGGCAGCATGGCCGTGCTGGTGCTGGAGGAGGTTTTTTTGAAGCTTGTTTTTGCGCCCGCTCTGGCGACCGTCTTGGTGGCCATTATGCGAACTTCCTGTCTTCGCCAAGGCCAAACAGGTTGCTGGTGCAGCGCCCGCAAATCGTTGGATGCTCCGGGTCAATGCCCACGTCATCGCGGTAATGCCAGCAGCGTTCGCATTTGGTGTCAGAACTGGTGCTTACGCTTGCCTGTATTGCACTACCAGCTACTAAATCAATAGCAGATGTGATGAAGGCAAACTTCAGGTCATCGCCCAGGCTGGCGAGCAGCGCATGGTCGTCTGCGTTGACCTGAAGCGCCACATTGGCCTGCAGGGACGAGCCAACCTTGCCGTCGGCGCGCAAGGCTTCGATGTCCTTGTTGACCGCGTCGCGCAGTTCGCGGATGCGCGACCACTTGGCCAGCAGTGCTTCGTCAGGCGCCGGAAGTTCGGAGTAGGTTTCGATGAAGATCGATTCCGACGTGCCGAAAATCTTCCATGCTTCTTCAGCGGTAAAGCTCAGGAACGGCGCCATCCAGCGCAGCATCGCATGCGTGATGGCGTGCAGCGCAGTCTGGGCGCTGCGCCGGGCCAGCGACTTGGGGCCGGTGGTGTAGAGCCGGTCCTTCAGGATGTCGAGGTAGAACGAACCCAGGTCTTCGCTGCAGTAAATCTGCAGCTTCGAGACCACCGGGTGAAATTCATAGACCTCGTAATGCGCCAGGATGTCGGCCTGCAGCTGCGAAGCGCGGCTCAGCGCGTAGCGGTCGATCTCCAGCATTTCGCCAAACGGCACGGCATCCAGCGTCGGGTCAAAGTCGCTGACGTTGGCCATCAAGAAGCGCAGCGTGTTGCGGATGCGGCGGTAGGCATCGACCACGCGCGCCAGGATCTTGTCGTCAATCGCCAAATCGCCCGAATAATCGGTCGAGGCGCACCACAGGCGGATGATCTCGGCGCCCAGCTTGCCGCTGACGGCTTGCGGCGCGACGACGTTGCCTTCGCTCTTGCTCATCTTGCGGCCCTTGCCATCGACCGTGAAGCCGTGCGTCAGCAGGCCCTTGTAGGGCGCGTGGTCGTACATGGCGCAGGCGGTGAGCAGCGATGAATGGAACCAGCCCCGGTGCTGGTCGTGGCCTTCGAGGTACAGGTCGGCCGGCCAGCTTGACTGCGCCGCATGGCTGTGGCGCAGCACATGGTCGTGCGTCGTGCCCGAGTCGAACCACACGTCGAGGATGTCGGTGCTCTTGAGGTAGTCGGGGGCGTCCGCGCCGATGATGGATTCGGCGCTGGCCTTGCTCCAGGCCTCGATGCCGCCGGCCTGCACCATGTCGGCGGCCTGGTCCATGATTTCCATGGTGCGCGGGTGCAGCTCGCCCGTGGCGGTGTGGATGAAGAAGGGCAGTGGCACGCCCCAGTTGCGCTGGCGGCTGATGCACCAGTCGGGCCGGCCGGCAATCATGCTTTGCAGGCGCAGCTTGCCGTTTTCGGGGTAGAAGCGGGTTTCGTCGATGGCCGCCAGGGCCAGCTGGCGCAGCGTCTTTTCGGCCTTGTCGCTGGCGAACACGCCTTGCGTGCCGGCGGTTTCGGCGTCCATGCGGATGAACCACTGGGCGGCGGCGCGGTAGATGACCGGCGTCTTGTGGCGCCAGCAGTGCGGGTAGCTGTGCGTGATGGTTTCGGTGGCGAACAGCCGGCCGTGTTCCGCTAGCCTCTCGATCACCAGCGGCGCGGCCTTCCAGATGTTCAGTCCGCCGAACAGCGGCAGCTCATCGACATAGCGGCCGTTGCCCTGCACCGGGTTCAGGATGTCGTCGTAGGCGATGCCGTTGGCGACGCAGGAGTTGAAATCCTCTACGCCGTAGGCGGGCGAGGAATGCACGATGCCGGTGCCGTCGTCGGCGGTGGCGTAGTCGGCGAGGAAGACCGGGCTCAGGCGCTGGTAGCCCGCATCGACGTCATGAAACGGATGCATGAAATTGAGCAGCGCCAGGTTCTTGCCCTGCGTCGTTGCCAGCACGGTGCCGCTGAGCTGAAAGCGTGCCAGGCATTTTTCGACCAGCACGGACGCCAGCAGCAGGATGCCGCGCTCGGTATCGACCAGCGCGTAGTCCAGCTCGGGGTTCAGGTTCAGCGCCTGGTTGGCCGGGATGGTCCAGGCGGTGGTGGTCCAGATGACGGCGAAAGCGTCCTTGGCCAGTGTTTCCAAGCCAAACGCGGCGGCAAGCTTTTCAGGCTCGGCGCATTTGAAGCCGACATCCAGCGTCTGCGATTTCTTGTCGGCGTATTCGATCTCGAACTCGGCCAGCGACGAGCCGCAATCGAAACACCAGTACACGGGCTTGAGGCCCCGGTACACAAAGCCGCGCTCCATGATGCGCTTGAGCGCGCGGATTTCCTGCGCTTCATTGCCGAAATCCATCGTTCGGTACGGGTTGTCCCATTCGCCGAGCACGCCCAGGCGCTTGAAGTCGGCCATCTGGCCGGCGATCTGCTCGGTGGCGAAGGCGCGGCTCTTGGCCTGCACCTCGTCGCGCGGCAGGCTGCGGCCGTGCAGCTTTTCAATCGCGTTTTCAATCGGCAGGCCGTGGCAGTCCCAGCCTGGAACGTAAATCGCGTCCAGCCCCTTGAGCTGGCGCGCCTTGACAATCATGTCCTTCAAAATCTTGTTGACGGCGTGGCCGATGTGGATCTGGCCGTTGGCATACGGTGGGCCGTCGTGCAGCACGAACTTTTCCGCACCGCAGCGGGCGGCGCGCAGTTTTTTGTAAATGCCTTTGTCTTCCCATTCCTGGGTCCAGCCGGCCTCGCGCTTGGGCAGGTCGCCGCGCATCGGGAAAGGCGTGTCGGGCAGGTTCAGGGTGCTGCGGTAATCGGGTTTTGTGTCGGACATGGGGTACTTTGATGGCGCTTTGGGGGAGGCGGCCCGAAGGGCGAAGCCGCTGGACTGGGGCGTAAATGGAAGCCGTTCGCACGGGGAGGGGGCGAAGGCAGAGGCGACGAGATCGTCTAAATTCGGTCGCGCGTGGTCTGGCGGCTGGTTTCCGTGTGCATCGACGCTGAAAACGACTGGGTGAAAAACGCCCGGGCGTCGTCACAGTCTTTGGCAATGCCTGTTTTCAGGCTTTCCAGACCGTCGTATTTCAGTTCGTCGTGCAGTTTGTGTAGCAGTTCCACGCGGATGATTTTACCGTATGCCTCTTGCGCGCCCAGGCTGGCGGGCCAGTCCAGGCAATGCGTTTCCAGCAGCACGCGGCCGCCGTTGACATCGTCGGGATCAATCGAAGGGCGGATGCCCAGATTGGCGACGCCCGGCACGGGCTGCCCGGCCAGGCCATGCACCAGCACCGCAAAAATGCCGCTGGCCGCCGGTTTCCAGTGCGAAAACCGCAGGTTAAGCGTGCGAAAACCCAACTCGCGCCCCAGCTTGCGCCCATGCACCACATGGCCCGAGATGCTGTAGGGCCGGCCCAGCAGCGCCGCCACACGGACCATGTCGCCCTGCGACAGCGCTTCGCGCACGGCCGAGCTGGAAACGCGGCTATTGCTGACTTCGTAGCTGTTCATGCGCGCCACGTCAAACCCCAGTCGCACGCCGGCAGCGTCCAGCATGGCGTAGTCGCCGGCGCGCCGGGCGCCAAAGCGAAAGTCGTCGCCCACCAGCACGTAGCGCGCGCCCAGGCCTTTCAGCAGCACTTCCTGGATGAAGGCGTCGGGCGACTGCGATGCCAGGTGCGCGTTGAAGGGCAGGATCACGCACTGGTCAATGCCGCAGTGGTCGAGTTCGCCGAGCTTGTCGCGCAGGGTGGCAATGCGTGCGGGCGCCAGTTCGGGCTTGCGGGCGAGGGCGGCGAAATAGTCGCGCGGGTGTGGCTCGAAAGTCACGGCGCAACTCGGAACGCCCCGGTGCTGGGCTTCGTTTTTCAGCAGCGCCAGCATGGCCTGATGGCCCCGGTGGACACCGTCGAAATTGCCAATGGTCAGGGCGCACTCGGGCGCCAGCTGAGGGTGTTGGTAGCCACGGAAAATTTTCATGCGACTGATTATCGTTTTTATGGTGCCACGGCCCGGCTGGCTGGCGTTGAAAGGCAGGAAACAGCAGAGAAAGCAGTTTTCACACCGATTTCACGATTTCACTGTATATTGATCCATTGACAGTTCGACATTGTGTTTCCATCTTGATGGAGGTTCGTTTTGAAGGTCCTGAAACTCTCAGCCCAGGGATTGCCCCAAGCCTGGATCAGCCTTGAATTGGCCGTGTTGCATTACGCGGCCGATGAAGTGCGCTGGGAGATGGGCGCGCGCATCGCCACCTTCCATGGCGGGCACAACGCCATCACCGGTGAGCAGTCGATCATCCATGTCAACAGCATCATCGGCACCAAGGGCGTGCCCAGCATCAATCCGTTCGACCTCGTGCCGGGGCTGACCAACAGCAAGCTGTTCATCCGCGACCGCAATGTGTGCGCCTACTGCGCCGACCATGTGGGCGAGGAAGAGCTGACGCGCGAGCACATCATCCCGCTGGGGCAGCGCGGCGTTGACAGCTGGATGAACGTGGTCACCGCCTGCCGCGCCTGCAACCACCGCAAAAGCAACCGCACGCCCGAGCAGGCCAACATGCCGCTGCTCTACACGCCCTATGTTCCCAGCCTCTGGGAAGACTTCATCTTGCGCAACCGCCGCATCCTGGCCGACCAGATGGAGTTTTTGATGGCCCACGTTCCCAAGTCGTCGCGCCTGCTCAGTTGACGCGCCGCCGTGATCAGCCGGGGCGGTTTTTGCGCCTGGCCTGTGTTCCAATAAGGGTTTACCCTTACTCATTGTTACCATGATCGTTCGTGATCGGCCTTCCGGCATCCGGTTGTTTTTTGTGGTGCGCGGCTCGATCCTGAAGCGGATTCGGCTCACCCTGCTGGTCAATACGCTCAGCGCGATTCTGGTCACCCTCTTGCATGGTAATTTTTTCGCACTGAAAATCACGCTGACGACGATTCCGTTCACCCTGATCGGCCTGCCGCTGGCGATTTTTCTCGGCTTTCGCAATTCGACGGCCTATGACCGCTACTGGGAAGGGCGCAAGCTGTGGGGCGAACTGGTGCTGCGCTGCCGCTCGCTGTCCAGGCAATGCCAGAGCTTCATCCAGCCGCCCCCGGAGTTTCCCGGGCAGGCGCCCGATATAGAGGCGGCGCGCCGTCGCATGATTTACCGCGCCATCGGTTTTGTGCATGCCTTGCGCCTGCAACTGCGCGACCGCAGCGACTGTGGCGAACTCAATCGCTGGGCGCCTGAGGCCGAGTGGCCCCGTTTGCAAACGGCTTCGAGCAAGCACGATGCGCTGATGCTGGAATTGGGCAAGGAACTGGGGCAATGCCAGCGCAAGGGCTGGATCGAACCCTGCCTGGCCGTGAGCATCGACACCACGCTGTCGGCCATGACGGCCGCCGCAGCAGCGTGCGAGCGCATCAAGGGCACGCCGATTCCCTTTTCCTACACGCTGCTGCTGCACCGCACGGCCTACCTGTACTGCTTTTTGCTGCCCTTCGGCCTGGTCGATACGATTGGCTTCATGACGCCGTTCGTGGTCGCCATCGTCGCCTACACCTTCTTTGGCCTGGATGCGCTGGGCGATGAAATCGAGGAGCCCTTCGGCCTGGAGGCCAACGATTTGCCGCTCGACACGCTGTGCCGGGCGATTGAAGTCAACCTGCTCGAATCGCTGGGCGAGCCGGTGCTGCATCCCAGCCTGGCGCCGGTCAACCACTGCCTGACCTGAGCCGTCAGGCGAACACGCCCGCCGTGTCCTGCATGCGGCTAGATACCTCGCCCAGGTGGTGCAGCGTGTCGCCAAAGGTCATCTCCAGTTGCGTGAGCTTCTTGAAATAGTGGCTCACGATGTACTCGTCGGTCACGCCGATGCCGCCATGCAGCTGCACCGCCTGCTGGCCGACAAAGCGCATGGAAACGCCCAGCTGGTACTTGGCCCGGGCCAGCGCCCGGCGGCGCTCTTCAGCCGGCGCATTGAGCTTGAGCGAGGCGTAGTAGCTCATCGAGCGCGCCAGCTCCAGCTGCATCTTCATGTCGGCGATGCGGTGGCGCAGCGCCTGAAAGCTGCTGATGGCCACGCCGAACTGCTTGCGCGTGTTCATGTACTCGACCGTGACCGCCAGCGCCTGGTCCATCACGCCGACGGCTTCGGCGCAGGTGGCGGCGATGCCGATGTCGATGGCATGCTCCAGCGCCGTCAAGCCGTCCAGCGTGACCAGCACGGCGGGCGCATTGTCCAGCGTGACTTCGGCGGCGCGCGCGCCGTCCTGTGTCACGTAGCCGCGCGTCGTGACGCCGGCTGCCGAGCGCTCCACCAGAAACAGCGCCATCTGGCCGTCGGCCAGCGCGGGAACGATGAAGGCGTCGGCCTGGTCGCCAGCCGGTACTATGCTTTTGATAGCTGTCAGTGCCCATCCACCTTGCGCAGAAGCCGCTTTTGCTTCACATTTTTCAAAATGGTAGCGCGCGGCGCGTTCCTGGTAGGCCAGCACGACCAGGCTTTCGCCCGACGCGATTTTTGGCAGCCAGGCAGATTTGATGGCTTGTGGCGCATGGCCGGAGAGCACGCCGCTGGCGATCAGGGTCTGGACAAACGGCTCCAGCACCATGCCGCGCCCGAGTTCTTCCATCACCACCATGCCCTCGACCGGCCCCATGCCCAGCCCGCCGTCCTCCTCGGAAATATAGAGGGCAGGCAGGCCCAGGCCGGCCAGCTCGCCATAGGCTTCGCGTGAAAACCCGCCTGCTTTCACAATGCTGGCGCGCCGCGCGAAGTCGTAGCCTTTCTCAACCCACTTGCGGGTCGCGTCGCGCAGCGATTCCTGATCGGAGGTGAAATCAAAATCCATGATTGTTTAGTCCTTTAAATCTTGGTTCTTCAGCCGAGCACGAACTGCGAGACGATGTTGCGCTGCACCTCGTTGGAGCCACCGTAAATCGTCGTCTTGCGCAGGTTGAAGTAGCTCGATGCCAGCGGCGCATTGGCTGGCGCGCCGCCGGGGAAGTCCCCCTGCCAGCCGGCTTCCATGGCTTCCTCGATGAAGGGCAGGCTGAACGGGCCGGCGGCCAGCATCATGAGTTCGCTGTAGCGCTGCTGGATTTCGCTGCCGCGAATCTTCAGCAGGCCGGCGATGTCGAGCGAGTTCTTGCCCGATTTCTCGGCCGACAGCACGCGCAGCACCAGCATTTCAAGCGCCACCACATCGACTTCGAGCTTGGCGATTTCGTCGCGGAAGCGCAGGTCGTCATAAACGCTTTCGGTTTTGGCGATGCGCTTGAGGCGCTCCAGCTCGCGCTTGGAGCGATTCACGTCGGCGATGTTGGTGCGCTCGTGGCTGAGCAAATGCTTGGCGTAGGTCCAGCCCTTGTTTTCCTCGCCGATCAGGTTGCCCGCCGGCACCTCGACGTTGTCGAACCAGACTTCATTGACCTCGCATTCGCCGTCGAGCAGCTTGATCGGGCGCACGGTCACGCCGGGCGACTTCATGTCGATCAGCAAAAAGGAAATGCCGGTTTGCGGCTTGCCTTCGTTGCTGGTGCGCACCAGGCAGAAAATCCATTCGCCGTACTGGCCCAGCGTGGTCCAGGTCTTCTGGCCGTTGACGATGTAGTGGTCGCCCTGGCCTGGGATTGTTTTTCTTTCAGCCTTGCATTTGACCGAGGCCAGGTCCGAGCCCGCGCCGGGCTCGCTGTAGCCTTGGCTCCACCAGACATCGCCGCTGGCGATGCCGGGCAAAAAGCGCTGCTGCTGCTCGGGCGTGCCGAAGGCCATGATGACGGGCGCCACCATCACCGGGCCGAACGGCACCACGCGCGGCGCGCCGGCCAGCGCGCATTCTTCCTCGAACAGGTGTTTTTGCACGGCGTTCCAGCCCGGGCCGCCGAATTCCTTGGGCCAGCCGTGGCCGAGCCAGCCTTTTTTGCCCAGGATTTTCGCCCAGCGCTGCATGTCGCCGCGTGACAGGCGCAGGGCGTTGTGGACCTTGTGCGAGATATCGGCCGGCAAATTGGCCTGGACCCAGGCGCGAATGTCTTCGCGAAAGGCCTGCTCTTCGGGGGTGAACGCTAAATCCATGTTGTGTGTCTCCAGTGGCTTGATTTTTAGCACGGGCGACCACGCCGCCCTGTCAGGCCTGTGACAGCCCCAACTCTTTATACAGGTGCGCCACCTGGTGTTCAAGCGCATCAATGCGTTGCTGCAATCGTTCGGCCTGGCCCAGGGAAACCGGCTCCGTTTCCCGATTGATGACCTCATCCCCCGAACCGGCCTGCTGGTAGGGCATCAGCAGCGACTCGCCGCACAGCAGGTGCGCCCATCGCTGCTCGCGCATGCCGGCGGCGCGGGCCAGCTGCACCACCATCAGCGCGCCGCTGTCGTCGCCGCGCGCCTTGAGTTCGGCCAATGCGTCCTCGACGCTGGCGATGTCGGCGAATTTGTACCAGCGCTCGCTGTTCAGCCGCAACTCGCCCGGCGTCTGCGGGCCGCGCAGCATCAGGAGGCCGAGCAGCACCGCCTGCGGCTCGCTCACGCCAAAGCCGCGCTGGAAATTGTGCTCGAAGCGCGGAACGCGGCTGGAACTGGCCTCGAACACCAGGCTTTGCTTCTTCAGCGTGTCAATGGCGGCCTGCGCCTGCGATTCGGTCAGGTCCATCACCGGATCGCGGCTGGTTTTCTGGTTGCAGCCGAGCACCAGGGTATTGAGCGACAGCGGATAGCTGTCGGGAACGGTGCGGGCTTTTTCCATCAGGGTGGCCAGTACGCGGGCTTCGTGGGGGGTAAGTTGTCTCATGGGGATAATCTTAGAACAATGAAAAACATCGTCATTTTGATTTCAGGCAGCGGCTCCAACATGGCCGCCATTGCCCGCACCGCGCAAAAAGAGCACTGGCCGGACAAACTCGGCGTCCGCGTTGCCGCCGTCATCAGCAACAAGCCCGACGCCAGGGGGCTGGCGCTGGCCAGGGATTTCGGCATTGCCACCGATGTGCTGTCGCACCGCGATTTCGCGTCGCGCGAGGCGTTTGACGCCGCGCTGCTGGCGCGCATCGAGGCGCATGCGCCGCAGTTGGTGGTGTTGGCCGGCTTCATGCGCATCCTGACGCCCGGTTTTGTCGAGCACTACGCGGGCCGGCTGATCAACATCCACCCGTCGCTGCTGCCGGCCTTTACCGGCCTGCACACGCACCAGCGCGCCATCGACATGGGCTGCAAGGTGGCGGGCACTACCGTGCACCAGGTGACGGCCGAGCTGGACCACGGCGAGATCCTGGCGCAGGCCGTGGTGCCGGTGCTGCCCGGCGATACCGCCGACACGCTGGCCGCCCGCATCCTGACGCAAGAGCACCTGATTTATCCGCAGGCCGTGCGCGCTTTCTTTGCGCGCGGCCAGCATTAAGCGGGCAGGGCGTCCTTGATTCGAGGCTGGCAGGTCTGAGGCGAGTTGTTGCAAGGAGTAAGGCTTTGAATCCGGTGGACGAATGCTGCCGTATTCATGACAGCCTGCCGTGAATCCATCTTGATTGCGGCGGGCGAGGAAGCTCAACTCACCTCAACTTCATTTCAAGGATTTCACATGCAGACAAAATACAAACTGGCGTCCATCGGCCTGGCAATGGCCCTGTCGCTTTCGGCTGCGTCCTCTTTTGCGCAGGTCATGGTTGGCGGTGCTTCGATGCTGCCGACCAAGGACATCATCGACAACGCCGTCAACTCCAAGGACCACACCACGCTGGTCGCGGCCGTCACGGCTGCCGGACTGGTGGAAACGCTGAAAGGCCCCGGCCCCTTCACCGTGTTTGCACCGACCAACGCCGCCTTTGACGCGCTGCCCGCAGGCACGGTCGATACGCTGCTCAAGCCCGAAAACAAGGCCATGCTGTCCGGCATCCTGACCTACCACGTCGTGGCCGGCAAGATGGACGCCGCGGCGCTGACCCAGGCGATTGCCGCTGGCAAGGGCAAGGCGATGCTCAAGACCGTGGCCGGCGGCAACCTGACCGCCACCGCAAAGGGCGGCAAAGTCATGGTGATGGATGAAAAAGGCGGCTCGGCCACCGTCGCCATCGCCGACGTGATGCAGTCCAACGGCGTGATCCACGTTGTGGACAAGGTACTGTTGCCAAAGTAAGCAACAGGCAAATTGAAGCCTCATGCGCCTGGCGCGTGAGGCTTTGCCGGGTTTTTTCCAGAAGCCTGCGTGCGGTTCCACTGCACGCAGGCTTTTTGCCGATTTAGCTGTGCTTGAGTTGCAGCAGCGCCGCGTTGACGATGCTTTGCGCGTTGACGCCGAAAAACTGGCGCAACGCGGCCCGCGTGTCGCTGCGGCCAAAACCATCGGTGCCCAGCGTCAGGTAGGCGCGGCCTTGCGGCATGAACGCGCGAATGCTCTCGGGCACGGCGCGCACGTAGTCGGTGGCGGCAATCACCGGCCCAAGGCTGGCCTGCAGCAGTTGCGTGATGAAGGCTTGCTCTTCGGTGGCATCGCCGTCCAGCCTGCGCTGCTGGCACGCCGCGCCATCGCGGGCCAGCTCGCTCCAGCTGGTCACGCTGTACACCGTGGCGCGGATGCCGCACGCTGCCAGTTGCTGCGCTGCCTTGATGACCTCGGTCAGGATGGCGCCCGAACCCATCAGCGTTACTTCGGAAGTCGAATTTTTAGGTGTTTCAGTGCCTTTTCGCATATCCGGCTTGCACGGGTAGCTATCGAATAAGTAGCATCCACGAACAATGCCGGCTTCCGAGCCGGGCTGCAGGTCGGGCTGGGCGTAGTTCTCGTTCATCAGCGTGACGTAATAAAACACGTCGAGCTGCAGGGCCATCATCTCGCGGATGCCCTGGTCGATGATGACTGCCAGTTCACAGGCAAAAGCCGGGTCGTAGGACTTGCAGTTGGGAATGGTCGCGGCGATCAGGTGGCTGGTGCCGTCCTGGTGCTGCAGGCCTTCGCCGCCCAGCGTGGTCCGGCCCGACGTGGCACCCAGCAGGAAACCACGCGCCCGCTGGTCGGCCGCTGCCCAGATCTGGTCGCCGACGCGCTGGAAGCCGAACATCGAGTAATAGATATAAAACGGCAGCATCGCCAGCCCATGCACGCTGTAGCTGGTGGCCGCCGCCGTCCAGCTGGCCAGCGCGCCGGCTTCGCTAATGCCTTCTTCCAGGATCTGGCCGTCCAGCGCCTCGCGGTAGCTCAGCACCGAGCCGATGTCCTCGGGCGCATAGCGCTGGCCGACGCTGGAGTAGATGCCGACCTGCTTGAACAGGTTGGCCATGCCGAAGGTGCGCGCCTCGTCGGCGACGATGGGAACGATCCTCGGCCCCAGGGCTGAATCTTTCAGCAGGCCGCCCAGCATGCGCACAAACGCCATGGTCGTGCTCATCTCCTTGCCGCTTGTTGCCAGCGCGAACTGTCCGTAAGCGGGCAGGGCCGGTACGTCAATTTTTTCCGCCGTAGTGTCGCGCTTGGGCAGGTAGCCGCCCAGCGCCGTTCGCCGCTGGTGCAGATATTGCATTTCCGGGCTGTCGTCGGCCGGCTTGTAGAACGCCATCTGCCGGGCCTGCTCCTCGCTCAGCGGCAGGTTGAAGCGGTTGCGAAACTCCAGCAGGTCGGTTTCGTCGAACTTCTTGTGCGAATGCGTGGTCATCTTGCCCTGACCGGCTTGCCCCAAGCCGTAGCCTTTCTTGGTGTGCGCCAGGACCACCGTCGGCTGCCCTTTATGGTTGGCGGCGGCTGCATAGGCCGCGTGGATCTTCACCAGGTCGTGGCCGCCGCGCTTGAGGCGGTCGATCTGCTCGTCGGTCATGCCCTGCGCCAGACGCGCCAGTTCCTCGTTCTGGCCGAAGAAATTGTCGCGGTTGAAGCGCCCGTCCTTGGCGGCAAAGGTCTGCATCTGGCCATCGACGGTCTGGGCAAAAACCTGGCTCAAGGCCCCGGTCAGGTCGCGCGCAAACAGTCCGTCCCAGTCGCTGCCCCAGACCAGCTTGATGACGTTCCAGCCCGCGCCGGCAAACAGTTTTTCCAGCTCGTCGATGATGCGGCCGTTGCCGCGCACCGGGCCGTCGAGCCGCTGCAGGTTGCAGTTGACCACCCAGACCAGGTTGTCCAGGCCCTCGCGTGCGGCCAGCGTCAAGGCGCTCATTGATTCGGGCTCGTCCATCTCGCCGTCGCCGAACACGCCCCACACCTTGCGGCCGGCGCAGTCGAGCAGGCGGCGGTGCGTGAGGTAGCGCATGAAGCGCGCGTGGTAGATCGAGCTGATCGGGCCGATGCCCATCGAGCCGGTGGGGAACTGCCAGAAATCGGGCATCAGGTAGGGGTGTGGGTAGCTGCACAGGCCGCGCGCCTGGCCGCCGCTTTGCGCGGGCGCCGTTAGTTCTTGGCGGTAAAAGCCCAGGTCTTTTTCGCTGAGCCGGCCTTCGAGGTAGGCGCGCGCATACACGCCGGGCGCGCTGTGCGGCTGGAAGAACACCAGGTCGCCGCGATGCTGCCCGTCGCCCAGGCCTTCGCGGGCGTGAAAGAAGTGGTTGTAGCCGGTTTCAAACAGGTCGGCCGCGCTGGCATAGCTGGCGATGTGGCCGCCCAGTTCGCTGGAGCCGCCCGACTCGGCCTGGTTAGCGCGCACCACCATCGCCAGCGCATTCCAGCGCATCAATGAGGCCAGCCGTTCCTCGACCGCCAGGTCGCCGGGAAAGACCGGCTGCTCGTTGACGCCGACCGTGTTGACGTAGGGCGTTGACAGTTCGGGCTTCCAGCCGATGCGCTGTTCCCGCGCCAGCCGGGCCAGCGCATCGAGCAGGTAGCGGGCACGTTCGGGGCCTTGCGAGGCGGACAGCGCCAGGAAAGCGTCGCGCCATTCGGCCGTTTCCTGGGGATCGGCATCCGGCGCATGGCTGTCGGATGGGGACAAGGCGTGAAGGGGCAGGGAAGCATTCATGGGGATTGAATATACGGTGATCGGGTCGAAATTTGTTGTCGTAATAAGCCGTTAAAAAAGTTATTTGAAGCATAAAATTCTTAGATTTACTAAATTCAAAGATGATTAAGCTGGATAAAATCGATTTACGGATTCTTGATGAGCTTCAGCGCAACGGCGCGCTGTCCAATGTGGAACTGGCCCGGCGCGTGCACCTGAGTTCCTCGCCATGCCTGGCGCGGGTCAAGGCGCTGGAGGCCGCCGGGGTCATCGACCGCTACGTGGCGATTGCCAGCGCGGCGGCGCTGGGGCTGGGGCTGACGGTGTTCATCTCGATCAGCCTGCGCTCGCAGAACAAGGACTCGCTGGGGGAATTCGAGCGGCGCATCATCGAGCACGACGAGGTGATGGAGTGCTATTTGATGACCGGCGACAGCGACTACCTGATCCGCGTGGCGGTGGCCGACATCGGCGCGCTCGAAAAATTCATCCTGGAGCAGCTCACGCCGATTCCGGGCATCGACAAGATCCGCTCCAGCTTTGCGCTCAAGCAGGTGCGCTACAAGACCGCCTTGCCCTTGCCGGCGGCTTAGCCGGGAGTTCGTCGGCTATCCCAAACACGCGGCGCAAGACACAATGCTCCTCATGACACAGAACCCCACTCCTTCGTTCCTGCCTTTGACAGGTCTTTATGAGCCTTCTGGTGTCCAGCAGCTTGCGGACGGGCGCTTTCTGGTGGTTGAGGATGAGCAGGGCCATGCCTTCAGCTTGGTCGAGATCAGCGCCAGCGGGCCGGTCAACAGCACGCCGCTGGGTCCGGGATGGTTTGACTGGGGCAACAAGGACTTCTGGAAGCTGGAGGACCTGGAAGGTCTCGCCATCGACACAGCGGGCTGTCTCTACGCGGTCACGTCGCATTCGCGAGACGACGACGGCATGGAAAAGAAGCCGCGCGACCGGCTGGTCCGGTTCCGGGTCGATGCAAACCGCGTCGTCGAGCCCAGGGTGGCTAAGGGACTGAAGCCTGCGCTGATGGCGGCGCACCCGCTGCTCGCAGCCGCTGCGCGGATCAAGAATGTCAAAGCCGGCGGCGGGCTCAACATCGAGGGCCTGGCCATCAGCCCGGACCAGCAGCGGCTGCTGATCGGCTTTCGCAGTCCGCTGCGGGACGGTCATGCCCTGATTGCCAGCGTTGAAAATCTTTGCGCAGTGTTTGAGGAAGACGCAGCGCCGCAGGTATCTGGCACCCTGCAGACGCTGGACCTGGAAGGGCAGGGGATTCGCGGCATGTGCCATATGGCCGCGCTTGATGGCTACCTGGTCATCGGCGGCCCCGTCTCGCGCGAGGGCGAATTCAAGCTCTGGTTCTGGAGCGGGCAAGCCGGTGCGCCGGCGCGCCGTGTCACGGTTCCCGGCTTGCAGGGTTTCGGGAACGCGGAAGGGGTGTGCCCGGCTGTCATTGACGGCGCGCCGAAAATCGTCATCGTCAGCGATGACGGCAACCGAAAGGAAGGGCGCTGCGCCCATTTTCTGCTGCTTGACCCCGGGACCTTGCAGATTGCGCCTTGACGCGGCAACCAGCGTTTGCTATAAAAATAATAGCTACTTGCGCTTATGGAGCGTGCGCAAGAGCCATAAAACACTACATTTTTGCCTGAAAAACCAGCCCGGCGTGCTCGCGCAGCGCATGGAACTTGATCTTCGGCCACTGCTGTTCGACGGCGCGCAGCGTGGCGCTGTGATCGACCAGCAGCGTCGGCGCATCAACCGCGTCGAGCGCCACGCGGTGCGCGTTGGCATCCATGAATTTCTTCAGCTCGTTGGCATCGTCACAAGTCACCCAGCGCGCCAGGTTGAAGTTGCTCTGCAGGATGCGCGCCTTCACGCCGTATTCATGCTCCAGCCGGTGCGCCACGACCTCGAATTGCAACTGGCCGACGGCGCCCAGCAGCAGCAATGACCCAGCAATCGGCCGGAACACCTGGATCGCGCCTTCTTCGCCGAGCTGCGTGAGGCCGGCGCGCAGCTGCTTGCTGCGCAGCGGATCGGCCACTTCGACGGCGCGGAACATTTCCGGCGCGAAGAAGGGCAGGCCGGTGAACTGCAGCGCCTCGCCTTCGGTCAGCGTGTCGCCGAGTTGCAGCACGCCGTGGTTCGGGATGCCGATGATGTCGCCGGCAAACGCAGTGTCGAGCAGTTCGCGGCGCTGGCTCATGAAGCTGACCACCGTGTTCGGCCGGATTTCCTTGCCGCTGCGCACCACCTTGAGTTTCATGCCGCGCGTGAATTCGCCGCTGGCCACGCGCAAAAAGGCAATCCGGTCGCGGTGCGCCGGGTCCATGTTGGCCTGGATCTTGAACACCACGCCGGAGAATTTCTTCTCGTCCGGATGCACGATGCGCTGCATGGCCGGGCGGTCGGCGGGGGCCGGCGCCAGATCGACCAGCGCGTCGAGCACTTCCTGCACGCCGAAGTTGTTGATCGCCGAGCCGAAGAACATCGGCGTCTGGCGGCCGGCCAGGAATTCCTCGCGGTTGAATTCGGGCGAGGCGCCTTCGAGCAGTTCGAGTTCGTCCTGCGCCTGCGTGAATTCGGCGCCAAAGCGTTTCGTCGCTTCGGCGTTGTCCAGGCCGGAGAGGATTTCATCGTCGCCGCCGGCCTTGTCCTCGCCGGGGCTGAAGACGCGCATGCGCTCTTCGCGCCGGTCATAGACGCCGTGGAACAGCTTGCCCATGCCGACCGGCCAGGTGAAGGGCACCACGGCCATGCCGAGTTCGCGCTCGATCTCGTCCATGACGCTCATCGGGTCTTGCACCTCGCGGTCCATCTTGTTGACGAAGGTCAGAATCGGCGTGCCGCGCGCGCGGCAGACCTGCAGTAGGCGGCGGGTCTGCGGCTCGACGCCGTTGGCCGCGTCGATCACCATCAGCGCCGCATCGACGGCGGTCAGCACGCGGTAGGTGTCTTCGGAGAAGTCTTGGTGGCCGGGGGTATCTAACAGGTTGATCACGCAGTCGCGGTATTCCATCTGCATGACCGAGGATGCGACGGAAATGCCGCGCTGCTTTTCGATTTCCATCCAGTCGCTGGTCGCGTGGCGCGCGGCCTTGCGCGCCTTGACGCTGCCGGCAATCTGGATGGCGCCCGAGAATAGCAGCAGCTTTTCAGTCAGCGTGGTTTTACCCGCGTCGGGGTGGGAAATGATGGCAAACGTGCGGCGGCGCTTGACTTGGGTGGCGATTTCAGTGTTTTCGGACATAACCCGTGATTATCGGCGAGGTGGTATGGCCCCCACGCTTTTCACTGCAGGCCATCGCCCCCACGCTTTTCACTTCGTGTAATGCGCTGCCCCCGGAGGGGGCTGCTGCGCCTGCGGCCCGGCAAAGCCGGTTCCGCGGCCCCGGCTGGTGAAAAAGGGCGGCTCCACGCTGTGGCCGTTGTTCTTATGAAGACAAGCTTGAGTTCTTCATAGCCCTTCATCGGGCAGGCGAGTAAAACGTGGCTGGCGAACGCCGCCGATCACCACTTCTTCATTGAACATCGCCGCCGGCCGCACCCACAGGCCGTGCTCGCCATACAGCGCGCGGTACAGCGTCATCGGCTCCAGGGTTTCGCTGTGGCGCACCGTGCCAACGACTTCGTAGGCCATGCCCTTGTAATGGCGGTAGCGCCCGGGCGGGGTTTCGATCAGCGGCGGAAGGTGTTCGGGCATGGTCAATCAACGCTGAATGTAAAAGCCGGGCGGCGGCAGTGGGACAATGGGGGCATGCATCCTAACGCCTTACTCGACTGTTGTACCGAGCTTCTCAAGCAGGTTCTTAAATTTGACCATCCCGCCGACATGGTGGTGTCACGCTATTTCCGCGAAATGCGGCTTGGCCCCCGCGAGCGGGCCACCGTGGCTGAAACCATCTACGGCGTGCTGCGCAAGAAAAATCTCTACACCTACCTTGCCCAGCACGGCAGTGGCGTGCCCGAGCGGCGGCTGGCGATTCTGGGTTTCGCCGCCCCGCGTGATTTTCTGTATGGCGCGCTGACCGAGCAGGAAGAGGACTGGCTCTCGCGCTGCGACCAGGTCAAGCCCGCCGACCTGATGGAGTTGCACCGCCACAACCTGCCGCAGTGGCTGGTCGAACCGCTAAAAAGCCAGTTGGGGGAAGATTTCTGGCCGCTGGTCGAAAGCCTCAATGCCCCGGCCGGTCTTGACCTGCGCGTCAATACCCTGAAGGATAAACGGGCTGAAGTGCAGAAGGAGCTTGCGAAAGCCGGTATCAAAACCGTAGCAACGCCGTATTCGCCGTGGGGCTTGCGCCTGGCGGACAAGCCGCAGCTGGCCAATGTCGATGCTTTCAAGCGCGGCGCGATTGAAGTGCAGGACGAAGGCTCGCAACTGCTGGCCCTGCTGGTTGATGCCAAGCGCGGCGAGATGGTGGTGGACTTTTGCGCCGGCGCCGGCGGAAAAACCCTGGCGCTGGGCGCTTCCATGCGCACGACCGGCCGGCTGTATGCTTTTGACACGTCGGCCCACCGGCTGGCCGCGCTCAAGCCGCGCCTGGCGCGCAGCGGGCTGTCGAACGTGCATCCAGTCGCCATTGCGCATGAACGCGATGACCGAATCAAGCGCTTGGCCGGCAAGATCGACCGGGTGCTGGTCGATGCGCCGTGCTCGGGCCTGGGTACGCTGCGGCGCAACCCGGACCTGAAATGGCGCCACAATCCGAAGGCGATTGAAGAGCTGACCGCCAAGCAGACCGCCATTTTGCAGAGCGCCGCGCGCCTGGTGAAGCCGGGCGGACGGCTGGTGTATGCCACCTGCAGCATCCTGCGCGAGGAAAACGAGGCGATTGCCGAGGCTTTCAGCGCTGCGAATCCAGACTTCCAGGTTGTGGAAGCGGCACCGCTGCTGACGCATATCGGGGTCGAGCATGCGGACAAACTCTGCCGTGGACCGTATCTGCGGCTCTGGCCTTACCTGCACCAGACCGATGGGTTCTTTGCAGCCGTCTGGCAAAAGGCCTGATCTTTCCAGCGCCAAAAGCCTAGAAACCGTCTGGATTCCTGCCGCTTCCCGCGCAAATTCCCGAGCGAATCCAAAGGGCTTGAAAGCACGGCAGCCTTGCTGAAGGGGCTTTGCGTTTAGGGCCGGGCAATTTATAATCAAAAGTTGTCTGCAGCCGCCTTGGAGACAAGTTTGGAATGTGTGGCGGATGCGGATTGTATAAAGGACTTCTATGATTTTGTTGGATGCCGCCCTTGACTGGCTGGCTCATGGCCTGTTTGCTGCAAGCTGGTGGCAAATCGTGCTGTACACCCTGGCGGTGACCCATATCACCATCCTCAGCGTCACCCTGTACCTGCACCGCCATCAGGCGCACCGCGCGCTCGACCTGCACGCTTTACCATCTCATTTCTTTCGCTTCTGGCTGTGGCTGACAACCGGCCAGGTCACCAAGGAATGGGTGGGCGTGCACCGCAAGCACCACGCCAAGTGCGAAACCATGGAAGACCCGCACAGCCCGCATGCCCACGGCATCAAGACCGTGCTTTACACCGGTGCTGAGCTGTACCGCGCCGAGACCAAAAACAAGGAAACCTTGGCCAAGTTTGGCCGGGGCACGCCCGATGACTGGATCGAGCGCAACCTCTACACCCGCTTCAGCTGGCAGGGCGTCGGCCTGATGCTGATCATCAACCTGGCCCTGTTCGGCGTGGCCGGCCTGAGCGTGTGGGCGGTTCAGATGATGTGGATTCCAATCACGGCGGCCGGCATCATCAACGGCATTGGCCACTACTGGGGCTACCGCAACTTTGAAGCGCCTGACGCCAGCACCAATGTGTCGCCCTGGGGCATTATCATCGGCGGGGAAGAACTGCACAACAACCATCACACCTATCCCACGTCGGCCAAGTTTTCGGTCAAGCCTTATGAATTCGACATCGGCTGGGGTTACATCCGCGCCATGGAAATCATGGGCCTGGCGTCCGTGAAGAAGGTTCCACCACGGCTTCGGCTGGGTGCCATTCAGCCGGTGGCCGATGAGAAGACGCTTGAAGCCCTGATTGCGCATCGCTACGAAGTGATGGCCGGTTTTGCCCGCGAGCTGCGCCGCGCCGGTAAAGCCGAGCTGGCTTTGCTGGAAGCCAAAAAAGCCGATGTTTCCGGGTTGAAGCTGGCCAATCGCTGGCTGCACCGCGATGAGGACAAGGTGCCGGCCGCCGCCAGGCCGCAAATTGCCCAGATTCGTGCCGAGCATCCTGTCCTCGACAAGATGGTCACGATGCGCGAAGAGCTTCGCCAGATGTGGCTGAGCACCTCGGCATCGCGCGAGCAACTGGCCGCCGACCTGCAGGGCTGGTGCCATCGGGCGGAAGAAAGCGGTATTGCAGCGCTTCGCGAGTTTTCGATGAAATTGCGTGCCGCGCGCGCCTGATTCAGCGCTGAAGCCAAAGCTAAAGCCGCCGTAGCGTTGAGTCGCTGCGGCGGCTTTTTTATTGGCGCAATGGAAACCAGATTGGAGTAGCCATGAAAGGCAAGGCCGCTTGCTTTTCCTCTCGGTTCCTGTTGGGCTCAACTTCACCACAATCAGGTCAGGCATAAAAAAACCCACTGGAAACCAGCGGGTTTTTTTGGGCAGCGCCAGAAGGCGTTGCAGGTATCAGGCTGAATTACTTCAGTTTGATTTCCTTGTATTCCACATGCTTGCGTGCTTTAGGATCAAATTTCATGATCAGCATTTTTTCAGGTGTGGTTTTCTTGTTTTTGTCGGTCGTGTAGAAGTGACCGGTGCCAGCTGTCGATTGCAGCTTGATTTTTTCGCGTCCGCCTTTAGCCATGGTAGTTCTCCTTAAACTTCACCGCGGGCACGAAGGTCCACCAGGACTGCGTCAATGCCGTTTTTATCAATCAAACGCAGACCGGCTGCAGTGATGCGCAGGCGCACCCAGCGGTTTTCGCTCTCGACCCAAATACGGCGGTACTGCAGGTTGGGCATGAACCGACGCTTGGTTTTGTTGTTTGCGTGAGAAACATTGTTTCCCACCATCGGGCCTTTGCCCGTTACCTGACAGACGCGTGCCATGAGCGCACTCTCCGTAAAAAATTAGAAATAGGATGCTGAAAAACCCAGTGGGTCCGTGCTGGACAGACCCTACGAATGCTCAGCTAAGCCATAAATTATAGCCCGAAAACAAAAATATCAGAAATCAGGACTTTGGCAAACCCTGCAGATGGGGACTTGAGCAAGTGAAGTGCGACTGCGTCGAGAGGACTTTTAGTCGCTTTGCTCCAGAAAACGCTGGGCGTCCAGCGCCGCCATGCAGCCGGTGCCTGCGCTGGTAATCGCCTGGCGGTAAATATTGTCCTGCACGTCGCCTGCGGCAAACACGCCCGGAATGCTGGTCATGGTGGCCATGCCCTGCAGGCCGGTCCGGGTGATGATGTAGCCGTCTTTCATCTCCAGCTGGCCGGCAAAAATGTCGGTGTTGGGCTGATGGCCAATGGCGATGAAACAGCCTGTGAGGGCGATGTCCTGTGTGCTATCGGTCTTGGTGCTTCTCAGGCGCACGCCGGTCACGCCGGAAGCGTCGCCCAGCACCTGCTCAAGGGTTTGGTGCAGTTGCAGTTCAATCTTGCCGCTGGCGACTTTTTCATGCAGTTTGTCGATCAGGATGGCTTCGGCCTTGAAGGTGTCGCGGCGATGCACCAGCGTGACCTTGCTGGCAATGTTCGACAAATACAGCGCCTCTTCAACAGCCGTATTGCCGCCGCCCACCACGCAGACTTCCTGCCCCCGGTAAAAGAAGCCGTCGCAGGTGGCGCAGCCGGAAACGCCGCGGCCCATGAAGGCGGTTTCCGATTCCAGTCCCAGGTATTTGGCCGACGCGCCCGTGGCAATGATCAGGGTATCGCAGGTGTAGGTGCCGCTGTCGCCGGTCAGCGTGAAAGGCCGCTGGCTCAGGTCAACCTGGTTGATATGGTCAAAAATAATTTCGGTCTTGAAGCGCTCGGCGTGGGCCAGAAAGCGCTGCATCAACTCCGGTCCCTGGACGCCGTCAACGTCGGCCGGCCAGTTGTCCACATCGGTGGTCGTCATGAGCTGGCCGCCCTGGGCCATACCGGTAATCAGTACCGGGTTGAGGTTGGCGCGCGCTGCATACACGGCTGCCGTATAGCCTGCGGGGCCTGAGCCGAGAATGAGAACTCTGGAATGTTTCATGGTGAAGAACCCGATGGAAGTGTTGGAACTCATGTAGAGTCAGGTCGCGTATTCGCGTATGTATGTGTCCCAGCAAGGTGAAACTTTGACAGCATCTGTTTTTTGCGAAAGCGCGGCCATTGTAAGAAATCACGCGGCAGTTGTCGGCGGTGTGGTCTGGAGGGCATGGCAATGACCCCCACCATGGTTTCCAGGCTCGAACTGATTCGCCGCGTGCCTCTTTTTTCAATGTTGACCGCCAGCCAGGCGGCTTCGGTAGCCGATGCCGTGGTCAAGCGTCGTTACAAGCGCGGTGAAACCATCGTCGAGCAGGGCAAGAGATCCAATGCCCTGACCATTCTTCTGACCGGCCGCGCCCGCGTCGTCAGCACCGATGTGCGAGGGCGCGAGGTGATTCTGGCAACCATGCATTCGGGTGATTACGTGGGTGAGATGAGCCTGATCGACCAGGCGCCCCACTCAGCCTCGGTTCTGGCAGAGGTGCAGACGGATGTGTTGATTCTGGGCCAGCCGGAGTTTGCGCGCTGCCTGCCCGACATCGACTCCATGGCTTATGCGGTGCTCAAGGGACTGGTGCAGCGCCTGCGCCAGGCAGATCGCAAAATCGAGTCCCTGGCCCTGATGGATGTCTATGGCCGGGTGGCCGGGGTGCTGCTGGAGTTCGCCGGAGAAAGTATGCGGTGCGCCGCAGGCAATGCCGTGATCCCTGGCAAGGTCTCGCGCCAGGACATGGCGAAAATGGTCGGCGCCTCGCGCGAGATGGTCAGCCGGGTCATGAAGGATCTTGAAGAGCGCGGTTTCATCGAAACGCAGGGCGACGGCTCTTTGCTGGTGACGCATCACCTGCATTCGCTGGGCTGACTTGCCAAGCGCTTACAGTTCTCGGCTGCGCTTGACCTCAAAGCCTGACCCAACTACGTTAAGCTCTGAGACCCGTTTATGACTTACTCGCTAGATACCCTGAACTCCAGAAATTCTCCTGCTGCGGGCGCGCCCGGCGGCTTCAAACGTTTCGCCCGCGAAGTCGGCCTGATTTTGGGACTGGTTGGCCTGATCCTCTGGCTGGCCGCTCTGCTGAGCTACTCGCCGCAGGACGCCGCCTGGTCAACCTCCGGCAATCCGGAGGCTGCCAGCAGCACCGTGGTGGCAGCCCGAAACTGGGGCGGCCACCTGGGCGCCTGGGTCGCCGACGCCAGCTACTTTTTGCTGGGGTTTTCCGTCTGGTGGGCGCTGGTGGCGGGTTGCTGGGCCTGGCTGCGGTCGGTGACGCGTGGGCTGCGCGGTGATTCGCTGTCGCCGGAGCATTCCGCCAGCCGCCTCCAGTTCTGGCTAAGCCTGCTGCTGCTGCTGGCGGCCAGTGCGGCGCTGGAGTGGTCTCGCCTGTACCGGTTCGAGTTCAGGCTGCCGGGACATGCCGGCGGCGTGATCGGTTATGTGCTGGGCAACCTGGGCGTCAAGTGGCTGGGATTCGCCGGCTCGGGCCTGCTCCTCATCGCCTTAGGCGTGATCGCCGTGGCCGGCGTCTTTAATTTTTCCTGGGCGCGCGTGGCCTTGGTGCTGGGCGCCAGGATTGACAGCGTCATTGCCTTGCGCCGTGAACAACGCGAGGTTGCCGAAGATCTGGCGGTCGGCAAGAAAGCCGCCCGCGAGCGCGAGGAAACACTGACCGGCGAACGCATCGAGATTGAAGAGCAGCATCCGGTGCCGGTCATCATCAAGCCGCCAGCGGCGGAGCCGCCAAAAAGCGAGCGGGCTGTCAAAATCCGGCCGCAGGCGTCGCCCGCCGCGCCAGTTGCTGCGCCATCGGTACTGTCGTCGCCTGCCGCGCCATCGGTGCCGTCGTCACCGGCACCTTCCTTGAAGACGACACCAGCCGCGTCAATTGCACCGGCGGCATCCGCATTGCCATCCCTTTCCGACTCCCGCCTGCCGCAGGTCAGCCTGCTGGACACCGCCTTGCTGCGGCAGGAAAGCGTCGCCTCCGAAACCCTGGAAATGACCTCGCGGCTGATCGAGAAAAAGCTCAAGGATTTCGGCGTCGAGGTGCGCGTCGTTGCCGCAGCGCCCGGCCCGGTGATTACCCGCTATGAAATCGAGCCGGCCACCGGTGTCAAGGGCTCGCAGGTCGTTACCCTGGCCAAGGATCTGGCGCGTGCCCTGAGCCTGGTGTCCATTCGCGTGATTGAAACCATTCCGGGTAAAAACTACATGGCGCTGGAGTTGCCCAACGCCAAGCGGCAGATGATCAAGCTCAGCGAAATTCTGGGCTCGCAGGTGTACAACGACGCGACCTCGCTGCTCACCATGGGCCTGGGCAAGGACATTGCCGGCCATGCCGTCGTCGCCGACCTGGCCAAGATGCCGCATTGCCTGGTGGCCGGAACCACCGGCTCGGGCAAGTCAGTGGGCATCAACGCGATGATTCTGAGCCTGCTCTTCAAGGCCGATCCGCGCGATGTGCGGCTGCTGCTGATCGACCCCAAGATGCTGGAGATGAGCGTTTATGAAGGCATTCCGCACCTGCTGGCGCCGGTGGTCACCGACATGCGACAGGCTGCCCATGGCCTGAACTGGTGCGTGGCCGAAATGGAAAAGCGCTACAAGCTGATGAGCAAGCTGGGCGTGCGCAACCTGGCGGGCTACAACACCAAGATTGATGAAGCCAATGCCAGCGAGGAGTTCATCTACAACCCCTTCAGCCTGACGCCCGACGAGCCCGAGCCGCTGGAGCGCCTGCCTTATATCGTCGTGGTGATCGACGAACTGGCCGACCTGATGATGGTGGTCGGCAAGAAGATCGAGGAGCTGATTGCGCGCCTGGCGCAAAAAGCCCGCGCCGCCGGCATCCATTTGATCCTGGCCACGCAGCGCCCCAGCGTCGATGTGATCACCGGCCTGATCAAGGCCAACATCCCGACGCGGCTGTCCTTTCAGGTCAGCAGCAAGATCGACAGCCGCACCATTCTTGACCAGATGGGCGCCGAGGCCTTGCTGGGCATGGGTGACATGCTTTACATGCCGAGTGGTACAGGCTTTCCAATTCGGGTGCATGGTGCGTTTGTGAGTGACGATGAAGTGCACCGGGTCGTGGCCTACCTCAAGCAGCACGGCACGCCCAACTACATTGACGGCGTGCTGGAAGGCGGAACGGTCGATGGCGAGGGCGGCGACCTGACGGGCGGCGATGCGGGCGGCGAGAAAGACCCGATGTACGACCAGGCCGTGGAAGTGGTTCTCAAGAATCGCAAGGCCAGCATTTCGCTGGTGCAGCGTCACCTCAAGATCGGCTACAACCGCGCCGCGCGGCTGGTCGAGGACATGGAAAACGCCGGACTGGTCAGCGCCATGAGTGGCAGCGGCCAGCGCGAAATTTTGGTGCCTGCACGCACGGAGTGAACTTGATGAAACTGAAATGTTTTTTTGCTACTGTTTTAATAGCTGCATCTGCCCATGCAGCATGCGCAAATGGCCTGGAAAGCCTTGAAAACTTCGTCAAGACCGTGAGCAGCGGCCGCGCCGACTTCACCCAGGTCGTGACCGCGCCCGCCAAGGAGGGCCAGGCCGCCCGCAGCAAAACCTCCAGCGGCACTTTCGAGTTCTCCCGGCCGAACCGTTTTAAGTTTCTCTATAAAAAGCCGTTCGAGCAAAGCATCGTAGCCGACGGCCAGACCTTGTGGCTCTATGACGCCGACCTGAACCAGGTCACAGCGCGCAAGCAATCCGCAGCGCTGGGCTCGACGCCGGCTGCCCTGATTGCCGCCGCGCCCGATCTGCGTGCGCTGCAGGCCGATTTCACCCTGGCCGCCGCGCCTGAAAAGGACGGCCTCGAATGGGTCGTGGCCACGCCCAAGGCAAAAGACGGCCAGTTGCAGGCCGTGCGCGTCGGCTTTCGCGCTGGTCAGAAACTGGCCGACAAATCGAGCGAGCTTGCGGCACTCGAAATCCTCGACAGCTTCGGCCAGCGCTCGGTGCTGAGCTTCAGCAAGGTGGAAGTCAACCCGGCCCTGCCCAAGGACGCCTTCCAGTTCATCACGCCCAAGGGCGCGGATGTGATCCGGCAGTAACAACAACCAGACTGCGTCGCCCACGACAGCGCAGCGCACTTTCTCATGGCCAAGCCCGCTTCCCACCCACCCCTGGCCGAGCGGCTGCGTCCCAAAAATCTCGGCGAAGTCATCGGCCAGCAGCACTTGCTGGGCGTTGGCCTGCCGCTGCGCATCGCGTTCGAGTCGGGCGAGCCGCACAGCTGCATTCTGTGGGGGCCGCCCGGCGTGGGCAAGACCACCATCGCCCGGCTGATGGCCAGCAGCTTCGATGCGCATTTCATCACCATTTCCGCCGTGCTTGGCGGCGTCAAGGACATTCGCGAAGCGGTCGAGCAGGCCACCATCTGGCAAGGGCAGGGCGGCCGGCGCACCATCGTGTTTGTCGATGAAGTGCACCGCTTCAACAAAAGCCAGCAGGATGCCTTCTTGCCGCATGTCGAAAGCGGCCTGTTCACCTTCATTGGCGCCACCACCGAAAACCCTTCGTTCGAGGTGAACTCGGCCCTGCTGTCGCGCGCCGTGGTGTACGTGCTGCAGCCGCTGACGGAGGACGATCTTAAGCAAATAATAGCCAAAGTCCTTGCTGAACGGGCGCTGCCAGCTATTGAAACAATAGCAGTTGAAGCCGTTGACCGGCTCGTTGCTTATGCCGACGGCGATGCCCGGCGCCTGCTCAACACGCTCGAATCGCTGAGCGTCGCGGCCAGGGCCGAAAAAATCAGCGACGTGACCGATGCCTGGCTGCTCAAGGTGCTGGGTGAGCGCCTGCGCCGCTACGACAAGGGCGGGGAGCAGTTTTACGACACCATTTCGGCCCTGCACAAGTCGGTGCGCGGCTCCGACCCCAACGCCGCACTCTACTGGTTCATGCGCATGCTCGATGGCGGTGCCGAGCCGCGCTACATGGCGCGCCGCCTGATCCGCATGGCCAGCGAAGACATCGGGCTGGCCGACCCGCGCGCGTTGCGCCTGGCGCTCGACGCGGCCGAGGTTTATGAACGCCTGGGCTCGCCAGAAGGGGAGTTGGCGCTGGCGCAATGCGTGGTGTACCTGGCGGTCGCGCCCAAGTCGAACGCGGTGTACCAGGCCTTCAACGAAGCCAAGGCCTTCATCAAGAAGGATGGCACCCGTCCGGTGCCGCTGCATTTGCGCAATGCACCAACAAAGCTCATGAAAGAACTCGACTACGGCAAGAACTACCGCTATGCGCATGACGAGGAAGGCGGGTTTGCGGCCGGAGAAAACTATTTTCCGCAAGGCATGGCCGATCCGGGCTTTTACCGTCCGGTCAACCGGGGTCTGGAGATCAAGATCGCCGATAAGTTGAATGAGTTGAAGGCAAAAAACCATCAGAAAAACTGATGAATCAGAAAACCCGCTGATAAGGCCTGTATCAGCCGTAAAAGTTCAATTTCTCAAGGGTAAACCCGGCGAAAACGCAAGCAGTGGCGCGATTCTCGCTAGAGGCCTGTGGCTACAATTTGCGCACTAGCTCGCCACCTTCACCAGTTATCGGACTGGAGACAGGCGGGCTTTTTGTTAACTCGCGTGTCTTCATGGTGATCCCATGCAGGCATGGCGCAAGCAGAGTTGGCTCATTCAAATAAACGGAGCGGATATGGAAGTTTTGCTACAGCAAATCATCAACGGACTGGTCCTGGGCAGCATGTATGCCCTGATCGCCCTGGGTTACACCATGGTGTACGGGATCATCAACCTGATCAATTTTGCGCATGGAGAAGTCTTGATGGTTGGCGCGCTGACCAGCTGGACCATCATCGGCTGGATGCAGGAGGCGATGCCCGGCGCGCCCGGCTGGCTGGTTCTGCTGATTTCCCTCTTGATCGCTTTTGTGGTGTGCGCCGCGCTGAACTTCACCATCGAAAAAGTCGCCTACCGGCCGCTGCGAAACTCACCCAAGCTGGCCCCCTTGATCACCGCCATCGGCATGTCGCTGCTGCTGCAGACGCTGGCCATGATCATCTGGAAGCCCAATTACAAGTCCTACCCGACGCTGCTGCCGGCCGAGCCCTTCCAGATTGGCGGCGCCGTGATCACCGTGACGCAGTTGTTCATCCTGGGCACCACGGCGGTGTCGCTGTCGGTGCTGATGTGGCTGGTGCATTACACCAAGCTGGGCCGCGCCATGCGGGCCACCGCCGAAAACCCGCGCGTTGCGGCCTTGATGGGCGTGCGGCCCGATACCGTCATTTCCGCCACCTTCATCATCGGCGCCATCCTGGCCGCGCTGGCCGGCGTGATGTATGCGTCCAACTACGGCACCGTCCAGCACACCATGGGCTTTTTGCCCGGCCTGAAGGCCTTTACCGCCGCCGTGTTTGGCGGCATTGGCAACCTGGGCGGAGCGGTGCTGGGTGGCATCCTGCTGGGCCTGATCGAAGCGATTGGCGCGGGCTACATCGGACCGCTGACCGGCGGCGTGCTGGGCAGCCAATACTCCGACATCTTTGCCTTTATCGTGCTGATTTTCGTGCTCACGCTGCGCCCCTCGGGCCTGCTGGGCGAACGTGTGGCGGACCGGGCGTAAGGCCCGTCAATTAACCGGCACACAAGGAGAAATTCTGATGAAAACCAAAAAACTGGCCACTTTCCTGATCGCCGCGCTGGCCTTGCTGGTGCTGCCTTTGCTGCTGCAGCAAGGCGGCAACGCCTGGGTGCGCATCGTCGATATGGCGCTGCTGTACGTGCTGCTGGCGCTCGGACTGAACATCGTGGTCGGCTATGCCGGCCTGCTGGACCTGGGCTATGTCGCCTTCTTCGCGGTCGGTGCCTACATGTTCGCGCTGCTCGGCTCGCCGCATCTGGCCGAGGCCTTTCCATGGATCGCCGCGAATTTCCCCGAGGGCCTGCACCTGCCGATCTGGGCCACCATTCCGGCGGCCGCCGCGCTGGCCGGCTTGTTTGGCGTGCTGCTGGGCGCGCCGACGCTCAAGCTGCGCGGTGACTACCTGGCCATCGTCACGCTGGGCTTTGGCGAAATCATCCGGGTGTTTCTGAACAACCTGGACCGCCCGATCAACCTGACCAACGGACCCAAGGGCATCAGCCAGATCGATTCGATGAAGTTTTTCGGCTTTGACCTGGGCAAATCGCATACCTTTTTCGGCATCGAGTTCACCTCGGTCTCGATGTATTACTACCTGTTTCTGGCACTGGTGATTTTTTCGGTCATTCTTTGCCACCGGCTGCAAAATTCCCGCATCGGCCGCGCCTGGATGGCGATTCGCGAGGACGAGATCGCCGCCAAGGCGATGGGCATCAACACCCGCAACATGAAGCTGCTGGCCTTCGGCATGGGCGCGACCTTTGGCGGCGTGTCGGGCTCGATGTTCGCTTCCTTCCAGGGTTTTGTCTCGCCCGAATCGTTCAGCCTGATGGAGTCGGTCATGATCGTCGCCATGGTGGTGCTGGGCGGCATCGGGCATTTGCCCGGCGTTATTCTGGGCGCGCTGCTGCTGGCCGCGCTGCCCGAAGTCTTGCGCCATGTGGCCGGGCCGCTGCAGGCCATGACCGAGGGCCGGCTGGACTCGGCCATCCTGCGCCAGCTCTTGATTGCGCTGGCCATGATCACCGTGATGCTGATGCGCCCGCGCGGGCTCTGGCCCTCGGCCGAGCACGGCGAGTCGCTGAACAAGCGCGCCGGCAAAGACCCCATCCAGTCCATCAACCCTTAAGGAGCATGGACATGAGCGAAACCATTCTGAATGTCTCGGGTGTTTCCAAGCGCTTTGGCGGCCTGCAGGCCCTGAGCGATGTCGGCATCAAGATCGAACGCGGCCAGGTCTATGGCCTGATCGGCCCCAACGGCGCCGGCAAGACGACCTTTTTCAATGTGCTGACCGGGCTGTACACGCCCGACAGCGGCACCTTCGAGCTGGCCGGCAAACCCTACAAGCCGACGGCGGTGCATGAAGTCGCCAAGGCCGGCATTGCCCGCACCTTCCAGAACATCCGCCTGTTCGCCGACATGACGGCGCTCGAAAACGTCATGGTCGGCCGCCATGTGCGCACCCATTCGGGCCTGATCGGAGCGATCTTCCGCACGCCCGGCTTCAAGCGTGAAGAGGCTGAAATCGCCCAGCGCTCGCAGGAGCTGCTCGACTACGTGGGCATCGGCAAATACGCCGACTTCAAAGCCCGCACCCTGAGCTACGGCGACCAGCGCCGGCTGGAAATCGCCCGCGCGCTGGCGACCGACCCGCAGCTGATCGCGCTCGACGAACCCGCCGCCGGCATGAACGCCACTGAAAAAGTCCAGCTGCGCGAACTGATCGACCGGATCCGCAAGGACAATCGCACGATCTTGCTGATCGAGCATGACGTGAAGCTGGTCATGGGCCTGTGCGACCGCGTGACGGTGCTGGACTACGGCAAGCAGATCGCCGAGGGCCTGCCGGCCGAGGTGCAGAAAAACGAAAAAGTGATCACCGCCTATCTGGGCGCAGGTCATTGAAGGGAACGACGACTATGGCAAATACACTTCTCAAGGTGACCGGTCTCAAGGTGGCCTACGGCGGCATCCAGGCCGTCAAGGGCGTTGACTTCGAGGTCCGCGAGGGCGAGCTGGTCACGCTGATCGGCTCCAACGGCGCCGGCAAGACCACCACCATGAAGGCCATCACCGGCAGCCTGCCGATGCTGGCCGGCGACATTGAATACCTGGGCAAGAGCATCAAGGGGCGCGGCGCCTGGGACCTGGTGAAGGAAGGCCTGGCGATGGTGCCCGAGGGGCGCGGCGTGTTCGCGCGCATGACCATCACCGAGAACCTGCAGATGGGCGCCTACATCCGCAGCGACAACGCCGGAATTGCCGCCGACATCGAGAAGATGTTCGTGCTGTTCCCGCGCCTGCGCGAGCGCAAGGACCAGCTGGCCGGCACCATGTCGGGCGGCGAGCAGCAGATGCTGGCCATGGGCCGCGCGCTGATGAGCCGGCCCAAGGTGCTGCTGCTCGACGAGCCGTCGATGGGCCTGTCGCCGATCATGGTTGACAAGATCTTCGAGGTGGTGCGCGATGTGTCGGCGCTGGGCATGACGGTGCTGCTGGTCGAGCAGAACGCCAGCCGCGCGCTGGGCATTGCCAACCGGGGCTATGTCATGGAGTCGGGCAATATCACGATGAATGGCGAGGCGAAGGCGCTGCTCACTGATCCCCGGGTCCGGGCCGCTTACCTGGGCGAGTGATTTTCTTCCTGATTCGGGCGGCTTGCGCAATGCCCTGTTGACTATCAATTAAGTAGCAAACAGTGCATATGGATAAAGCGCAAAAGCCCTGAAAGGCATCAAGAATCAATCCACCCGGGCGCCCGAAGCCTCCACCACTTTTTCGTACTTCGCCCGTTCGCTTTTCATGAAGGCCGCGAACTGCTCGGGCGAACTGGCAACCGGTTCGGCCATCAGGGTGCTGAAGCGGGCTTTGGTGTCGGGCGCATTCAGCGCGGCGACAAACGCCTGGTTGAGCCTGGCGACCACGTCCCGGGGCGTGGCCGCCGGCGCCACCAGCCCCCACCAGGTGTCGATCTCGAACCCTTTGAGCGTTTCCGCCACGGCCGGCACATCGGGCAGGAAGGCGCTGCGCCTGGCCGTGGTGACGGCCAATGCCTTGAGCTTGCCGGCCTTGATGTTGCTTGACGCCGTCGCCAGGTTGTCGAAATTGAAATCGACCTGGCCGCTCAGCAGCGCCAGCTGGGCCGGGTTGCCGCCGTTGTACGGAATATGCAGCGCAAAAATGCCAGCCTGCGACTTGAACAGCTCGCCGGCCAGATGGCCCGCGCTGCCATTGCCGCCGCTGGCGTAATTGAGCTTGGCCGGATTGGCCTTGGCGTATTTGATGAGGTCGGCCAGCGAATTGATGTTCAGCCGGCGCGCCGTGTCGGCGTTCATCACCAGCACATTGGGCACCCGCACCATTTGCGTGATGGCGGCAAAGTCGCTGGCCGCGTCGTAAGGCATCCTGCTGTAGAGCCATGGGTTGATGGCATGCGTGGCGACCGCCGCGATGCCAATCGTCAGCCCGTCGGGCGCGGCCTTGGCAATCGCATCGACGCCGATGTTGCCGCCGGCGCCGGGCCGGTTTTCAATGATCACCGTGCCCAGCGAATGCTTCACGCTGTCGGCCATCAGCCGGGCCGTCACGTCAATCGGACCGCCGGGCGCATAGGGAACGATGAGACGCATGACCTTGCCGGGTGGCATGGCCGGTTGTGCCAGCGCGCCAGGGGACGCGACGGCCAGCATGACCGCGCTGAGCGCCAGCGTGCCGGTGGCAAGCAGTGACTTTCGGCGCCATGGGCTGAAAAGATGGGGAGTGATTTTCATCGGTTTCCAGTATGAAAAGTGCCGTTTGCGATAGAGCTGCCTGCACTGTTTGCTATTGATTTAATACTGCGTCGCGTTTTATGCAGCCTTGGCCTTGTCAGCTTCGCTGGTGAACGGGTCGGCAAAAAACTCTTCAGTGGGCAGGCCCGCCACGGCGCTGTACTCGTCACGCGCCGACTCCACCACAATCGGCGCGCCGCAGGCATAGACCTGATGGCCCGACAGGTCGGAAACATCTTCGAGCACGGCTTTGTGGACAAAGCCTGTCCGGCCGGTCCAGCCGTCTTCCGGCAGGGCGTTGGAAATCACCGGGATGTAACGCAGGCTTGGCATTTCTGCCACCTTGGCCAGCATCCAGTCGTGCATGTACAGGTCGGCCGGGCGGCGTCCGCCCCAGTACAGCACGGCGGGGCGCGTGATGTTCTTGTACTGCATGTGCTCGATCAGCGCCTTGAGGGGCGCAAAGCCGGTGCCCGAGGCCAGCAGCACCAGCGGCTTGTCGCTGTCTTCGCGCAGGAAGAAGCTGCCGTAAGGCCCTTCAATGCGCTGGATTTCCTTTTCCTTCATTGCGCCAAAGACGTGGTCGGTGAATTTGCCGCCCGGCATGTGGCGAATGTGCAACTCCACGCCCGGCGTCTCGACCTGGGTATAGGGCGCATTGGCCATCGAATACGAACGCCGGTCGCCATCACGCAGCAAAAACTCGACGTACTGGCCGGCGTGGTATTTCAGCATGTCGCTGGCGGGAAGCTGCAGGCGAATGACCATCACGTCGGGCGAGGCGCGCGTCATGCTGGTCACGCGCACCGGCATTTTCCGGACCGGAAACGCGCTTTCGTCGGTCACCTGGCGCGATTCGAGCACCACGTCGGACTGCGCCACGGCGCAGCAGGTCAGGATGAAGCCGCTGGCTTGCTCTTCGGCCGACAGGGCTTTGAGCTGGTGGGCGCCGTGGGCCACCGTGCCTTCGAGCTTTTTGCATTTGCACGAACCGCAGGCCCCGTCCTTGCAGCCGTAGGGGAGGCCGATGCCCTGGCGAATGGCGGCGGCCAGCAAGGGCTCGCCGGCGTTGGCGGTAAAGCTGCGGCCGCTGGGCAGAATGCTTACGTTGAAACTCATATTGTTATCCTTGAGGGTTTTACGACTCGACCGGGCTGGTCTGCCCGCAACACCCAATTTTGCCTTCAAACCTCAATCCCCTAGGCGCGCTGCCCGCGCGCTTTCGTCGCCAGCGCGTGCTCATCATCGGCTGCGGCGATGTCGGCCTGCGCGTGGCCCGCCAGCTGCCGCCCCGGCTCAAGGTCATCGCGCTGACTTCGTCCGCCGAGCGCATGCCGGCCTTGCGCCGGGATCACATCACGCCGCTGCTGGGCAATCTGGACGATGCGGCAACGCTGCGCCGGCTGGCCGGACTGGCCACGCGCGTGGTGCATCTGGCGCCGCCGCCCGGCCACGACCCGAACTGGCGCGATGACCCGCGCACGCAGGCCTTGCTGCGCGCTCTGCGCCTGCGCGGCCTGCCGCAATCGCTGGTGTATGGCTCGACCAGCGGCGTGTATGGCGATTGCGGCGGCGAGCGGGTCGATGAAACCTGGCGCCTGAGCCCGCACACGCCGCGCTCGCAGCGCCGGGTGCATGCCGAAGGCCAGGTGCGGCTGTTCGGCCGCGCCAGCGCAACACCGGTGCATGTGTTGCGCATTCCCGGCATCTATGCCACCGACCGCGAGGGCGGCACGCCGCGCGCGCGGCTGCTCAGGGGCACGCCGGTGCTGCGCCGTGAAGACGATGTGTACACCAGCCATATCCATGCCGACGACCTGGCCCGGGCTTGCCTGGCCGCCCTGTGGCGCGGCAAGCCGCAGCGCATCAGCAACGTCTGCGACGACACGCAGTTGCTGATGGGCGACTATTTTGATCTGGCGGCCGACCTTTACCACCTGCCCCGGCCGCCCCGCGTCGGACGCAGCACCGCGAACGAGCAGTTGCCGCTGATGCTGCTGAGCTTCATGAGCGAGTCGCGCCGGCTGGACAATCAGCGGATGAAGAAGGAACTCGGGCTGGCGCTGCGCTATCCGACCGTCAGCGATGGTTTGTGCGGTTTGCGAAGCTGAAGGCCGCCATGGCGGCGGCTTCAACTTGAAATAAATGGTTATTTAAGCCTTCTGCGCATAGCCAGTGGGCATGGTTAGCTATAAAATATATAGCGAAACCATGTTGTTTGATGAGCCTGTTGAGCGGCTTGAACCGCCAGCAGCAGCCTTGTGAATCAGCCCAAAAGGCTTTTCTCACCCAAAGTGCGACAATATAAAGCTAAATGACCTCTTCTTTTTCCAATCTTTCGCTGGCCGAACCGCTGGCACGCGCCGTAGCCGAAATGGGCTACGAAACCATGACCCCCATCCAGGAACAGGCCATTCCGGTCGTTCTGCAGGGCAAAGACGTGATGGGCGCAGCCCAGACCGGCACCGGCAAAACCGCTGCCTTTGCGCTTCCGCTGCTGCAGCGGATGATGAAGCACGAGAACGCTTCGACCTCGCCGGCGCGCCATCCGGTGCGGGCGCTGGTGCTGCTGCCGACCCGCGAACTGGCGGTCCAGGTGGCCGAGCAGGTCAAGCTCTACGCCAAATACACCAACCTGAACAGCGCGGTGGTGTTTGGCGGCATGGACATGAAGCCGCAGACGCTGGAGCTTAAAAAAGGCGTTGAGGTGCTGGTCGCCACGCCGGGCCGCCTGCTTGATCACATCGAAGCCAAGAACACGGTGCTGAACCAGGTCGAATACGTGGTGCTCGACGAAGCCGACCGCATGCTCGACATCGGCTTTCTGCCCGACCTGCAGCGCATCCTGAGCTACCTGCCCAAGCAGCGCATTACGTTGCTGTTCTCGGCCACCTTCTCGCCCGAGATCAAGCGCCTGGCGGCCAGCTTCCTGCAAGACCCGGTGACGATCGAAGTGGCGCGTTCCAACGCCACCGCTGCCACGGTCGAGCAGCATTTCTACAGCGTGGGCGCCGACGACAAGCGCCGCGCGCTGCACCAGATCCTGAAGGCGCGCGATCTGAAGCAGGCGTTTGTCTTTGTCAACAGCAAGCTCGGTTGCGCGCGCCTGGCGCGCTCGCTGGAGCGCGAAGGCCTCAAGACCACCGCGCTGCACGGCGACAAGAGCCAGGACGAGCGGCTGAAAGCCCTCGAATCGTTCAAAAGCGGCGAAGTCGATTTGCTGGTCTGCACCGACGTGGCGGCGCGCGGGCTGGACATCAAGGACGTGCCGGCGGTGTTCAACTTCGACGTTCCCTTCAACGCCGAAGACTATGTCCACCGCATCGGCCGCACCGGCCGCGCCGGCGCCTCGGGCCTGGCCGTGAGCTTTGTCGCCAGCAGCGACCAGCGTCTGGTGGCCGACATTGAAAAGCTCATCAAGACCAAGATCGAGATCGAGCCCATGGAGTTCGAGGAAGACACCCCGCGCATCAGCGAGCAGGGCCGCATCAACGACGGCCGGCGCATGTACCGCGAAGGCGAGGAGGGCGGCGCGCCAGCAGAGTCACGCCCACCCCGCGAACGCACTACCGAGCGCCGTGAGCGCCGCGAATACACGCCGCATCGCCAGCCGGCAGCCTCGCGCGATCCGTTTTTTGACCGGCCTTACGAGCCCGGCATCCCGGCGCAATCCCTGCCTTCCTGGGAAGCGTCGGCCAAGGCCAATCCTGGGCGCAACGGTGTGTCGGCCAACATCAAGCCCAAGAAGAAGATCGCCGCGCTGTTCAAGTCTTCCTGACTTGGCGTTTGATTGATTCCTCCGGAATTCGCAGGCTGGCTGTCGTCAGCCTCTGCCTACGGTACGTAGCGCGGCTGTCTGCTTATTCCTTCGCATAAGCCCTGTAGGCTATCGGCATGATGGCCACACCCGCACCAAGACCTCTCACCCTGGCACCGGCCGGTCATTCCCGGCTTCAGAAAATTTACCTGCCCTTGTGGCGCGCCGTCAACCAGTGGATAGCCGCCGACGGGATGCGCATGAGCGCGGCCATGTCGTTTTACGGCGTTCTCAGCCTGGCGCCGCTGCTGGTGCTGCTGGTGGCGGTGATGGGCTGGTGGCTGGACCGCAGTTTTATTGAAAGCAGCCTGGTGGCGCAGATTCGAGGCGTCATCGGCGAGCAAGGCGCGCAGGTCGTGCAGCAAGCCATGACCAGCGCCAAGCAACCCTCGGAAGGCATCACGGCATCGCTGTTTGCATTCGGGCTGCTGCTTTCCGGCGCGACCGGGGTGTTTGCCGAACTGCAGGACGCTTTTGAGCGCCTGTGGCGGCAGGGCAGCGGTGAAACTCCCAGGCAGAAATGGTGGTACAGCGCCAGCCTGCGCCTGCGCGGCGTTGGCTACATCCTGGCCTTGGGCTTTTTGCTGCTGGTGTCGCTGGCCGTATCAACGTTGTCCAGCTTTCTGTCAGGCTGGGCAGGCACTTATTTGCCGATTGACAAAGTCGTGTGGGTGCTCAACGAGTTGGTTTCCATCGCCTTTTGCGTTGCACTGTTTTTGGGCCTCATGAGAATGAGTTCCGGCCCCAAGCCCGCCTTGCGTTTCCTGGTGATGGGCTCCGTGGCCGGGGCGATTTTGTTTCAGGTCGGCAAGTACCTGATGGCCTATTACCTGTCCACCGCTGCCGTCGTGTCGGCCTATGGCGCGGCAGGCTCGCTGGTCGTCATCCTGATGTGGATTTATTTCTCGTCCGGTGTGCTGCTGCTCGCGGCAAGCATGGCGCGTGCGTGGGCTGACGAGGCTGCGTTGGCTGATGAGCACAAGGTTTCGTCTGTGTTGACTGCGTAGGCATCCCTGCCCGCAAAGCAGGCGTGGCCCAAAATCGCCAGCAAGCTACTTGCCCGGTTTCTGCGCCTGCTCGCAAGGCACCTGGATCAACTCAAGCACACCGGCCGCACCTAATCTGGCCGCCGTCAGGCAGCCGCCCCAGACGCAACCCGTGTCCAGCGGCAGGACATTGTTTCGCAAGCCCGTATGCTGGCGGGCGTCAGTCACCAGGGTGGACCAGTGCCCGAAAGCAATGGGCGTGTCCTGGGTGGCCCGTCCCGGCACTTCAAACCACGGCATGTAGCCAACAGGCGCGCCATGGGCGCCCTCGCTGCTGCTGAACTCCATCTTGCCTTGCGCGGTGCAAAACCGCAGGCGCGTCAGCGCATTCACGATGACCCGCAACCGGTCCGCACCTTCGAGGCCGCCTTGCCACTGGCAGGGCGTGTTGCCGTACATGGCAGTCAAAAAGCCTTTCAGGTCGGGTCCGCGCAAAGCGGATTCCACCTCGGCCGCCAGCATCAGGGTCTGCGCGGTGCTCCACTGCGGCAACACGCCCGCATGCACCATCAGCCAGCCATGGCGGTGCATCGCCATGGCGCGGTGGCGAAGCCAGTCCAGCAGCCCTTCGCGGTCCGGTGCCTGCAGCAGGTCGTTCACCGTGTCGTGGCGGCCCGGCTTGCGCACGCCTTGCCACAGCGCCAGCAGGTGCAGATCATGGTTGCCGAGCAGGCACTGCGCCGCATCGCCCAGCTCCATCAGGCTGCGCAAGGTGCCCAGCGAATCCGGTCCCCGGTTCACCAGATCGCCCAAAAGGTACAAGGTGTCGCGGCTCGGGGAAAAATCAATTTTCTCCAGCAGCCGGTGAAATGGTGCGCTGCAGCCCTGCAGGTCGCCGATACAGTAAAGTGACATGCTCTTTATTCTGCCCTTGGATCCATGGATTTCCTCCTCATTGTTTTTTTAACGCTGCTCAATGGCGTTTTTTCCATGTCCGAACTGGCGCTGGCCTCAAGCCGCAAGGCACGCCTGAATGCCATGGCCGAATCAGGCGACAAGGGCTCCCGGGCCGCGCTCGACTTGCTCGGCAATCCCACGCAGTTTTTGTCGTCGGTGCAGGTGGGCATTACCTCGATTGGCATGCTGAACGGCATTATTGGAGAGGCGGCATTCAGTGGTGGCGTCTCCCTGTGGCTGCAAACTTTTGGGGTCTCGCTAGGCGCTGCCGACATCTCCGCCACGGCCATCGTGGTGGCCAGCATTACCTATGTGACCATCGTGTTTGGCGAACTGGTGCCCAAGCGCATTGGCCAGCTTTACCCTGAAACCGTGGCGCGCCTGGTGTCGCGGCCCATGATGTGGGTGGCTGCCGGCGCCAAGCCCTTTGTCTGGCTGTTGTCCGTCAGCACCCATGCCGTGCTCAAATTGCTTCGGGTTGACAACAGTGCCGGCCGGGCCGTGACTGAAGAGGAAATTGCCGCCAGCCTGGAAGAGGGCGTTGATGCCGGGCTGATCGAGGAGCATGAGCACCAGATGGTGCAAAACGTATTTTTGCTTGACGACCGGCTGTTGACCTCCATGATGCTGCCGCGCGCCAGCATCGAGTGGCTGGACGCCTCTGCCACGGTGGCCGATGCCATCGACAAGGCAGGGGCCACCGGACATTCCTGGTATCCGGTCTGCCGGGGCAGCCTCGACGATGTGGTCGGCGTGGTCAATGTTGCCAAGTTGCTCGCCTTGCGCGGCCAGATTCAACCGGCATCGCATGGCAATCCTGCAGGCTCCATTCCCACGGTGGCAGACCGCATCGGTCCGTATGCCGTTCCGGCCGTGTTCGTGCCAGAAACCTTGACCGGCATGGAGTTGCTGGAGCAGTTCCGCGCCCGTTCCACCCGCATCCTGCTGGTGGTTGATGAATATGGCGTGGTGCAGGGGCTCATGACGCCCATGGACATGCTGGAGGCCATCACTGGCGAACTGCAAACCGGCACCACCCTGGATGCATGGGCTACCCGGCGCGAAGATGGCAGCTGGCTGATTGACGGCCTCATGCCTGTGTCGGAACTCAAGGCCCGGCTTGACATCAGGGAGTTGCCGGAAGAAGACCGTGGGCGCTACAACACCGTTGCCGGGTTGCTGATGTCGGTTTCCGGACACCTTCCTGTCACTGGCGAGCGCATCAAGTGCGCGGGATGGATGTTTGAGATTGTTGATCTGGACGGCAAGCGGATTGACAAGCTGTTGGTTACCCAAATTGGTGCACCTACCCGTGCAAATCTCGTTTAAAGTTACACAGGGTAACTAATGTGAGATTAAAAAGCCTTCGATAGGTAACCCGATTCGAGCCAGGCCAGGTTTTCCCCAAGCATTCTTGGGGGCCATTTCCAAATGAAATAGATGATTTTCTGTGCATTGTTGGTGCATCAAAAATGCATTGAAAATTCAAAACACGTTAAAAATTACATAAATTTGGCACAGTCAGGATTGTCAAAAATTGTTTTTTTTGTTGGAAATCTGTGTGGCATCGTTAAAATTGCTGCAATCGCACAATCTGGCGAACTGAGTTTTTCGGTGTCAAAGTCCTAAAAAAGATAGATTTACTGCATCTGAAAAGTGAGTTTTCAATGAGTTCCAAGTTTGATAATCGAACTGCCAACCCTGATCCAGCCTCTACCGATTCTGAATCTTTGTGGTTTTTAGCTCACACTCGTCCACGTCTTGAAACTGTCGCGTTGCAAAATCTGCAGCAACAGGGTTTCGATGTGTATCTTCCACTTTACAAACGACTGAAAAAAATCGACGCAAGCATGCAGGCTGTTTTTGAGCCTATGTTTTCGCGTTATGTATTTTTCAGGACAACGTCGCTTGCCCAATCAATTGCCCCTGTCCGCTCAACCCGTGGCGTGACGCAAATAGTCAGTTTTGGTTCTGAATTTGCCACCATTCGCCCTGACACGCTCGACGCCATCCGGCAGCTTGAGCAAGTCCGCAATGCGGCGGATGTGGCTGAGTTGAGTGCTTTGCGTCCGGGCCATCTGGTCCGGTTCTGTAACTCAGCCTTGAGTGGTCTCGAAGGCGTTGTCAAAAGTGTTTCCAGTTACCGAGTGGCAGTGCTTCTCGAAATAATGGGTCGCCAGCAGTTGGTTCGTGTTGATCATCACCAACTGGTAGCGGCCTGAATTTTTAAGCCTTGGCTTGGTAGTTGCTTAGAGGCATTGCCAGTCCGAGAGTCGTCAAATTTTGCAGATTTACCCTGTGTTTCACCCTGAAATGGTGAAAAACACTGCGGTAGCCTGCATGCCTTGTGTTTAGTGCCGTGTTCTCTGCGGTTCATGGCCCTTGCGTTTGTCAATCCTTGCGGGGATTTAGTTACACGTCACTACACTAAACACAGATATATTCAACTTTTGTCCTCTGCTACTTTTAATCCCATGCCCCAGAAATCGAATTTAACTCTGATGCTTGCGTACGCGCGCTGGCCTGTTCTGGCCCTAACGGTCGCTTGGCTGGGCGGCTGCACCTTGGCTCCCGGGTTTTCTATTGGCAAAGGTCTGCAAGTCACCGAGTCGTCGGCCAATCCTTATTCCATCACTACCAAACGTGCCGCAGTTTCTTCTGGCCCGTCAGGGCCGGGCAGCGAAGCGACCGCAGGCCAAACACCACCGCCCGGTGCGCTGTCAACCATCACGCCCGAACTCATCAGCCAGCAACGCACCTTGCGAAAAGTTGAATTGGGCACCGACGTGAAAAGCCTGTTTGCCGAGGCCAAGCCGTATGGCATTGGCCCCGGCGACGTGATCAATATCGTTGTCTGGAATCATCCCGAGCTGGTTCTGGCTCCGGCCGGTGCCACCCTGACAACTGATGCATCAGGCTTGTCGTCCGTTGGCAACGGCTACAACGTCAGCCCCGAAGGCCTGATCCAGTTTCCGCTGCTGGGCACCTTCAAAATTGCAGGCCTGACAGAAAACAAGGCCCGTGAAGAAATTACCCGCCGCCTGGCCAAATTCCTGCAGGACCCGCAAGTTACCCTGCGCGTGCAGGCCTATCGCGCCGGGCGTATTTATATCGATGGAGAGGTTCGCACCCCTGGCCTGCAAGCCATCAACGACATTCCCATGACGTTGCCAGAGGCCATCAGCCGCGCCGGCGGCTTCACGATCCTTGCCGATCGGGCCACGGTCGCCGTTACCCGCAAGGGAACCACCACCATGATCAACATGCCGCAGCTGACCACGCTGGGCGTTAATCCGTCGAGCATCCTGCTGACCGCCGGCGACCTGTTGCGCGTGGGCAGTCGTGACGACACCAAGGTGTATGTGATGGGCGAAGTCACCAGACCGATGACATTGCCACTGCGCAATGGCCGGCTCACGCTCAATGAAGCCCTTGGCGAGGCTGGCGGCGTGAATGCCACTTCCGGCAATCCGCGCCAGATTTACGTCGTGCGCAGCCGCAGTGGCGACAGCGCCACGGTTGCCGATGCAAGCGGTGCAGCCACTTCCACCACGCCCGAGGTTTATCACCTTGACGCCAGTTCCCCAACGGCCTACGCACTGGCTGAAGGCTTTGAACTCAAATCGCGCGATGTGGTGTTTGTCGATCCCGTGCCGCTGGTGCTCTGGAACCGCGTGGTCAGCCTGATTCTGCCTAGCGCCCAAATCACCAACACCGCGCATGACATTACCAAATGAGCGCGCGTAAGTGATAAACAATATCCTGATCGTTTGCGTTGGAAATATCTGCCGCAGCCCCGTGGCTGAAGCACTTCTTAAAGACCGCCTGCCCGGCCGCAAGGTCTGGTCGGCCGGCCTGCATGCCGTGGTCGGCCATGGCGCTGAAGCCACCGCCCGCGAAATAGCCGAGCAATATGACCTGGACCTGTCCGCCCACCGTGCCCAGCAGGTTGCCGGCTGGATGTGCAGCCATGCCGATTTGGTGCTGGTCATGGAAACCAGCCATCAGCAAGAACTTCAAAAGCTTTACCCTCTGGCGCGCGGAAAAATCCGGCGCCTGGGCGAATTCGGCCCGCAAGGCGCCTTTGAAATTCCCGATCCTTACCGCCAGCCTCGCGCTGCCTTCGAAGCCACCCATGCCGCCATCGCCCTGGGCGTGGACGAGTGGGTGCGCCGTATCAATCTTGTTTCGTGATGCCTGACCGTATGAACCTATCTCAATCTCCAGTGCCCACCCCGTACATTGCTGATGCACAAGACGATGAAATTGACCTGTTAGGCCTGCTCGATGTGCTGCTTGATGCACGCTGGCTCATTGTCGGCGTGACTGTGCTGGTATTGGTGCTGGGAGGCGCATACGCTTTCCTCAGTCGTCCGGTTTATGAGGCCAATGCCTTGATTCAGGTTGAAGACAACAAGCCGGGCGCCGCAAGTGCCTTGGGCGATGCAGCCAGCTTGTTCGATATCAAGTCACCCGCCACGGCCGAAATAGAAATCCTGCGCTCTCGCCTGGTGGTCGGCAAGGCCGTCGACGATCTGCAACTGTATGTCACCGCCGTGCCCCAATACATCCCGTTCGTAGGTCGCTGGCTTGCACGGCGTACCACCGATCTGTCCAATCCCGGATTCATGGGTATGGACGGCTACGTGTCAGGCAACGAATCCATTCGTCTCGGCGTGCTTGAAGTGCCTGCCGCACTGGAAGGTGAGATGCTGGTACTGGTGACCACTGAAAGCGGCTTTGAGTTGCGCGACCCCGACGGCCAAACCTTGGTGCAAGGGAAAACCGGAACGCCGGCCGGCTTTGGCAGCGGTGAAGAAAAGGGCCGGATTCTAGTAACCGAACTTAAGGCTAAGCCCGGTGCGTACTTCAATATTGCGCGCTATTCCCGTCTTGGCGTGATTGAGCAGTTGCAAAAGGATCTGGGCATCACAGAGCAAGGCAAGCAGTCTGGCGTGATTGCTTTGCAACTCCAGGGCACTGAACCGTGGAAAATTGCCCAGACTCTGAATGCAGTGGGTACCAACTATGTGCGCCAGAATGTCGAGCGCAAATCGGCAGAGGCTGAAAAATCCCTTGCCTTTTTGGGTGATTTTTTGCCGCAACTCAAAAAGCAATTGGAAGAATCCGAAGTTCGATTCAACAAGTATCGCAATCAGAACGGCACGTTTGACCTGGGCACGGAAGGAAAAACGTATCTTGAGACAGCTGTGAAGCTGCAAGGCGACCTCTTGCTACTACAACAAAAACGCCGCGAGCAAATCGCGCAGTTCACCGCTGCTCACCCCGTCATCCAGACACTCGATGCGCAGATTGCCGCTGTCAGCAAGGAAATTGCAGGCCTGGCCAGCAAGGTCAAGACGCTGCCCAACACCGAACAAGACTTGCTGCGCCTGACGCGCGATGTCAAGGTCAACAGCGAGCTGTACCTCAACCTGCTGACCAGCTCGCAGCAACTGCTCTTGGTCAAAGAGGGGAAAATTGGCAATGTGCGGGTGGTCGATGCGCCCGTGGTGCCCGAACGCTCTATCAAACCCCAGCGTGCGCAAATCCTGGCTATTAGCGTTGTGCTTGGCCTGCTGTTGGGCATGGGTCTGGCCTTTTTGCGCAACAGCCTGCGCCCCGGCATCAAGGATCCGGCTGATATCGAGTCGGCTACCGGCCTGCATGTGTTTGCCACCGTGCCGCATTCTGCCGAGCAGGACAAGCTGTCCAAATTGATCAAGAGCCAGGCCCCGGGCAATCACCTGCTGGCCATTGCGCATCCCGAAGACCCGGGGGTGGAAAGCCTGCGCAGCCTGCGCACCGCGCTGCAGTTCGCCATGCTTGATGCGCGCAACAACGTGGTGCTGTTCACCGGCCCCACGCCGGGCATCGGCAAATCCTTCACCAGTGCCAACTTTGCCGCCGTGCTGGCCGCAGGCGGCAAGCGCGTGCTGCTGATTGACGCCGACATGCGCAAAGGCCATATTCACCAGTTCTTTGGCCTGAAGCGCGGTCACGGCTTGAGCGAGTTGATTACCGGCAGCCGCACGCTGGGCGATGTGGTACGCCGTGCCGTCGCACCCAGTCTGGACCTGATCACCACGGGCACCATGCCGCCCAACCCCGCCGAATTGCTGATGTCGCCTGCTACCGTGCAACTGCTGGAAGCCCTGTCTGCCCAGTATGACCTGGTGCTGATCGACACCCCGCCCGTGCTGGCCGTGTCAGACACGCAGGTACTTGCACCGCATGCTGGCACGGTGTTTCTAGTGGCCCGGGCCGAAGTCACCGCACTCGGCGAATTGCAGGAAAGCACCAAGCGACTTGGCCAGACCGGCGTGCCGGTCAAAGGCGTCGTGTTCAACGACCTGGACACCAGCCGCCAGCGCTACGGCTATGGCTACAAGTACAGCCGCTACCGCTACACCAACTACCAGTACGGCAAAACAGACGGGCAGTAAACAGCCATGCAAGCTTGCGCATCAGGTTCAGCGGCCATACCGCAGCACGTTGCCATCATCATGGACGGCAACCGTCGCTGGGCTGAAAAGCGCAGCATGTTGCGCGCACTGGGTCATGTCAGCGGAGCGCGGCAGGTGCGCCAGATCATTGATGCCTGCATGGCGCGCGGCGTGAACTACCTCACCCTGTTTGCCTTCAGTACCGAAAACTGGCAACGCCCGGCCGATGAGGTTTCCAGCCTCATGGGTCTGCTGGTGCATTACCTGCAAAAAGAAGTCAGTGCCATGCATGCCTCTGGCGTGCGCCTGAAGGTGGTCGGCGACCTCAACAGGTTTGACAGGCAGTTGCAAAGCCTCATGGCCAGCGGTCAGGCCCTGACGGCCAACAACAGCAAACTCACCTTGACCATTGCCGCCAATTACGGTGGCCGCTGGGACATGATGCAGGCCGTGCAAGCCTGGCAGGCTGCCAACCCAGGGCAGAGCGTGGCCGACATGGACGAAGCTGCGTTGCGCCCGCATCTCAGCATGGGCTATGCCCCCGACCCCGACCTGCTTATACGCACCGGCGGCGAGTCGCGCATCAGCAATTTCATGCTGTGGCAAGTAGCCTATACCGAACTGTTCTTTACCGACACGCTGTGGCCTGACTTTAGCGCCCAGTCACTTGACCATGCGCTGCAGTGGTACCAGGCACGCGACCGCCGCTTTGGCGCTTCCAACGCACCGGTGGCTGAAATTACCCGCTACGCCATCTGAAGCATTTACCTTGCGCTGCGATGGCGCCTAGAGCGCCACACAAAAATGCTTTACTTGCACCCTGCAAATGCGTCGTACTCCCAATCCTGAAATCCACTTCAACCCAATGGCCCAGGCAATGAGCACAAGAAAAACCGACCTTATCAACGCTTACGACATCACGCCCGTCATTTTGTGCGGCGGCTCTGGCACACGGCTTTGGCCGCTCAGCCGCAAGAGCTTTCCCAAGCAGTTTGTGCCGCTGATCAAGGGTAAAAGCCTGCTGCAGCACACGCTGGAACGCGTGGCACAGTTCAACCCCGGCGCTCCGCGCGCTTTATGCATTGCAGCTGAAGACCATCGGTTTCTGGTTGTAGAAGCGCTAAAGGCTGCTGACGTGAAGGGGCGCGTCATGCTTGAGCCCGTAGCACGCAACACCGCTGCGGCCATGGCCCTGGCCGCATTGCAGTCCCGGCCAGAAGATCTGCTGCTGTTTTGCCCTTCCGACCACCATATTCCTGATGCCGACGCCTTTGGCACCATGGTGTTGCAGGGCTGCCCGGCCGCTGCGGCTGGCGCTATCGTTACCTTCGGCGTCGTGCCCAGCTTTCCGAGCACGGCTTATGGCTACATCCAGCGCGGCATGCTTAACGCCAATGGCCAGAGTAACCAGGTCGCCAGTTTCATTGAAAAGCCGGCGGCCGACAAAGCGCAGCTTTTGCTGCTGCAAGGCGATGTGCTGTGGAACGCAGGCATCTTTCTGATTCAGTCCCAGACGCTCAGGGAAGCCTTGCGCCTGCACGCACCCGATATCTTCAAAAGTTGCCAGCAAGCCGTGGCAGGTGCCACCGAGGATGGAGTCTTCATCCGGCCTGAACCCACCGCTTTTATAGCTTGCCGCGCTGAAAGCGTGGACTATGCAGTGCTGGAGCACCATGCCAACGTGGCAGTGGTTCCGTTTGCCGGCGCATGGAGCGACGTGGGCAGCTGGAACGCCGTGGCTGAGTTGAACACGCCTGACGACCAGGGAAACCGCATTGACGGCCAAGGCATGGCCGTGCAGGCGACCAACACCTATATTTATGCGCCGCACCGTCCGGTGGTGGCCCTGGGCACGCAAGACCTGCTGATCATCGACACGCCCGACGCGCTGTTGGTGGCCAGCAGCAGCCATGCCGAAGAGGTCAAACAGGTCGTGGCGTTGCTTGAAACCAAAAAAACCCCGCAGGCTGTGCAGCATCGCAAGGTGGAACGCCCCTGGGGCTGGTACGACAGTGTTGATGCGGGTGCGCGCTACCAGGTCAAGCGCATCACCGTGCGCCCTGGCGCCAAGCTCAGCCTGCAAATGCATTACCACCGTGCCGAGCACTGGATCGTGGTCAAGGGCACGGCCCTTATCACCCGGGGTGATGAAGAAGTTTTACTGACTGAAAACCAGAGCACCTACATTCCCCTGGGAGTCAAGCACCGCCTGGAAAATCCAGGGAAAACCGAGCTTGAACTGATTGAAGTGCAGTCGGGCGGCTATCTGGGCGAAGACGACATCGTGCGGTTTGAAGATACCTATGGCCGCATCGCCACGCAGCCCACTCAGGCTTAAGGGATGACCATGACAAAAAACACATCACCCAGGATTTACGTAGCCGGTCACCGGGGCATGGTGGGCTCCGCCATCGTTCGTCAGTTGTTGGCTGCAGGCCACGCGCCGGAGAACATCATCACCCGCACCCATGCCGAGCTAAGCCTGACCGAGCAGTCTGCCGTGCGCGACTTCTTTCAGATGGAAAAGCCCGACCAGGTGTACCTGGCTGCCGCCAAGGTGGGGGGCATTCATGCCAACAACACCTACCCGGCCGAATTCATCTACCAAAACCTGATGATGCAGGCCAACGTGATTGATGCCGCCTTTCAAAGTGGTGTTAAAAAGCTGCTGTTCCTGGGTTCCAGTTGCATTTACCCCCGGCAGGCCCCGCAGCCCATGGCTGAAAATGCCCTGCTGACCGGCCCGCTGGAGCCCACCAACGAGCCCTATGCGATTGCCAAGATTGCCGGCATCAAGCTCTGCGAAAGCTATAACCGCCAATACGGTGCCAGCCACGGCATTGATTACCGCAGCGTCATGCCCACCAATCTGTATGGCCTGGGCGACAACTACCATCCTGAAAACAGCCACGTCATTCCCGCGCTGATCCGCCGCTTTCATGAAGCCAAGGCCGGCCAGGCGCCCAAGGTCACCATCTGGGGCACCGGCACCCCATGCCGCGAGTTCTTGTATGTGGACGACATGGCCGCTGCCAGCATCCACGTCATGAACCTGGAAAAGGCCACTTACGACCTGCACACCAGCCCGATGCAAAGCCATATCAATGTCGGCTATGGCAGCGACATCACCATTGCTGAATTGGCACAAACCGTTGGCAAGGTCGTGGGCTACCAGGGTGACATCGACTTTGACAGCACCAAACCCGACGGCGCACCCCGCAAGCTCATGGACAGCAGCCGCCTTGAATCCCTAGGCTGGCAGGCGCAAGTGAATCTGAAGGACGGCTTGAAACTTGCGTATCAAGATTTCATGACGCACTCATAAGCGCTTTCTTTCATTCTGTAGTCATTCATAAACCTTTTGTTTTGTCATTCCGGCCTTGAGCCGATATCCATCACGCCAACCATGACCATTGCATCCAACACCACCCCCAAAGTCGCCCTCATTACCGGAATTACCGGCCAGGACGGCTCTTACCTGGCCGAATTTTTGCTGGAAAAAGGCTATATCGTCCACGGCATCAAGCGCCGCGCATCAAGTTTTAATACTGCCCGTGTTGACCACATTTACCAAGATCCGCACACGGACAACGCCCGGTTCAATCTGCACTACGGCGACCTGAGCGACTCGAGCAACCTCACGCGCATCATCCAGCAGACCCAACCCGACGAAATTTATAACCTTGGCGCCCAAAGCCATGTGGCGGTCAGTTTTGAAAGCCCTGAATACACCGCCGATGTGGATGGCATGGGCACCCTGCGTATTCTGGAAGCCATCCGCATCCTGGGTTTGGAAAAGAAAACCCGCTTTTACCAGGCCAGCACCAGTGAACTGTATGGCCTGGTGCAGGAAATCCCGCAAAAGGAAACCACCCCGTTTTACCCGCGCAGCCCATACGCCGTGGCCAAGCTCTACGCCTACTGGATCACGGTGAACTACCGCGAGGCCTACGGCATGTATGCCTGCAACGGTATTTTGTTTAATCATGAAAGCCCGCGCCGCGGCGAAACCTTTGTCACCCGCAAGATCACCCGTGGCCTGGCCAACATCAGCATGGGCCTGGAAGATTGCCTGTATATGGGCAACATCGACGCCCTGCGCGACTGGGGTCATGCCAAGGACTATGTGCGCATGCAGTGGATGATGCTGCAGCAAGACCAGGCCGAGGACTTCGTGATTGCCACCGGCGTGCAGTACAGCGTGCGCCAGTTCATTGAATGGAGCGCCGCCGAACTCGGCATGCAATTGCGCTGGGAAGGGCAGGGCGTTAACGAAGTCGGCTACTGGAACGACAAGCCCATCGTCAAGATCGATCCACGCTATTTCCGTCCTGCGGAAGTTGAAACCCTGTTGGGTGACCCCAGCAAGGCCAAGCAAAAGCTTGGCTGGACGCCTGAAATCACGGTACAAGAAATGTGCAAGGAAATGGTGGCTAGTGACCTGGCCCAGGCCAAACAGCATGCGCTGCTTAAAGCCAATGGCTACAGCGTGAATGTGAGTGTGGAATAAACGCCTCAATCCACTCCGCATCCATAAATAAATGAATGAACATTACTATTATCGGAATCGGCTACATAGGCCTTGCCATGAATCTTGACCAAGCAACCTACATCCAGCCTATGCAAAGCCACAACAATGAACTGTGAACATCAAGATCATCTCCATCGGTTTTATAGGCGCCACCAGTGAAGCTTAATTCCCTTGTGTTACTCGGGTGGTTCATTGCGGCGATATTCGCCGGTAGCGTTGAATACGCAACAGGCCTGAATCAATTGTTCTGGATACCCTATTTTCTAGGCTTGCTGCTGGTTTTTCTCTCATATGCGCGACCCAATTTTCGGGCAAGTTTTGCAACAATAAAAGTGCAAGAAAATCGCCAAGGTGCGGAGAAATTTATAGGTTTTCTATTGGTGCTCTGGATGCTTGTTGGGCTTTTCTCATCTATAGCGTCGATGAATCCGTTGCTTCAAATTTTGGTGGCTAGCAAAAGCTATTTCTTCATGTGGGGCCTAACTCTTGCCATGCTGTTGCGGCGCTGGAGTGACGTAGCAACCCACCGCTTATGGTCTGCAGTTGTCGTGGTGGCGGTGTTGCAGTGGCCTGCTGTGCTCTATCAACGGCTTGTTGTCGTGCCTCGGCGCTCAGACTTTGCTGCCTGGGATGCCATCGTAGGTACCTTTGGTGGGTCGCCAGACGGGGGTGGGAACTCAGCAGCGATGGCAATGGTGGCCTGCATCGCAACGGCAGTCGTAGTGATCCGATGGAAAGGTAAACAACTGTCAACTAAATCCGCCTGCCTGCTGGGTCTGCTGAGTCTGGCACCGGGTTTCATCGCCGAAGTCAAGATGATCTTCGTCTGGATCGCTGGGTTGCTGATCGTCGCCTTTGTATTTCATGCCCGGTCGAGACCGCTGAAAGCATTGGCGACAAGCCTATTGGTCGTGCCGCTGCTGCTTGGCATCGGTATCGCATATAAGTCCATTTTTTACGACGCTGGTGGCACGAATTCATGGGAGCAGATTTACGACCAGCAGATCAAGTACGCAATCGATTCAGATGAATTCAGCGACGAGCATCAGCGCCTAGGTCGCACGGCAGCCCTCGCCTTCTGGTGGATGCAGAATCAGAATTCTGACCCGCTTAATTTATTTTTTGGCTACGGTTTGGGTGCGAGTCGTAGCGCCAGTTCGGTGGCGCAGGGTGAAGTGGCCAAGCGTTACCCTTTTGAGATCGATTCCTCCTCGGCCAGCAGACTGTTGTGGGACACGGGAGTGATAGGTGCTGGTCTCTTCTTGGTTATTCTCGGCAGCAGTGCATGGGCTGCAATGTCATTGGCAAAGCGCCAGCACCTTACCTTAGTTGGCAAGCAATCGGTAATGTTGTCAGGTATTGTCTTTCTATTGACGTTGCTGAGCTTCACATACAACCGCGATTCAACAGACACACCGGCCATTCAACTGCTCATGGCAGTTTCATTGGGCATGATCTTGAATGCAGCCAAGCGGCCTGCGCGAGTGGGGGCGTGATGGGCGACGATCGAAGTCATCCACTTCAAGCTGAGGTGCATTCAGGGCAAGCTCCATTTTCGGCCGCACGAATGCGCTCCAGCCTCCACCTTTTTGCCGCAGGAAAGTTGATATCGGGGATGATTGGTATCGCTTGGCTGCTCACGCTAGTACGCGCGCTCGACGTGTCGCACTACAGTGGCTATGTGGTGTTGATGGCGCTGCTCGAGATCGTGCTGTTAGTCAGCAATGCCGGTGTCTACCCCTTCGCGCATCGCTACATCACTGAGGGACGGCTGCCACACAACCTGCCGCTGCTGCCGGGCCTGATCTGGCGCTCGCTGGCCTACCGCATTGCCACGCTGGCGCTGGCTGCCGGTGCCGTGGCGGTGCTGGCGCGGCCGCTGGCTATGCTGGTCGGCCAGCCGCTGTTGACCCAGGTATTGGCTATGTACGCCTTCGTCATAGTGTTCGAAGGGTCAACGCGTTATCTCGAGCTGGCCTTTGAGTCGCTGTTGGAACAGGGGCGGGCGCAGTTGTGTGCGGTGCTGCGCAACGGTGCGCGCTTGGTGATCGTCGCGCTGCTGTGGTCGGGCGGAGATACGCTGAATCTGAGTCAAGTAGTGCGCATCGAGGCCAGCACAGCTGTTCTCGGCTTCTTGCTCGCCGTGGTGGTCATGGCGCAGGCGTTGCGGGTGCATCGCAGGCTGGTATTCTCGTCGGCACTGCCGGCCGACTCGTTCTCCCTCCAACGCTTGATGTCTTTCGCGCTGCCACTGTTTATCGCCCAGTGCTTGACGCAGCTCTACAGCCCGGACACCATCAAGCTTATTGTCAGCCGGCTGCTCGGTGTCACCGAAGCTGCTGCCTTCGGCTTTGCTCATGCACTGAGCTTTGTGATTCAGCGCTATTTGCCAGCCAGTCTGCTTGTCGGTCTTATCCGGCCTATGTTAGTGGCACGCCGCGCGCACGGCGGCAGCGACCAAGATCTGATGCTCGTAGGCAACCTGATCCTCAAAATTAACTTGTTTGTACTGCTACCGGTGGCTGCAGTGTTTGCTGTGGCTGGCCGCGAATTCGCAGCCCTGGCCTCTGGTGGCAAATATGCTGACGCCGGACCGTTACTTTTTTTAATGACGTTGTTGTTGGTGCTGACCGGCGCTCATGTGGTGCTGTCGATGCTGGCGACCGCGCTGGAGGATCGACGTGCGGTGCTGATCGGCACGATGGTGTCGATACCTGGAATCGTGGTTGGCACATGGCTGGCGCCAGCGCTAGGCGCGATGGCGATGGTGCTAGGGCTGTGGCTGAGCGAATTGTTATGGTGCAGCTTCACGCTGTGGCTGCTGCGACAGCGTGGATTTGCGTTTCGTATCGACGGCGCCGCATGGGCTAAGCTTGTCACTGCTGCATCAGTGGCTGCGGCGAGCGCGGCATGGTTGACGGACCTATTGGCATTGAGTGGGGTCGTCCGCCTGATGGCTGCCGGGGCGGTGATCGCCGTCGTCTACCTCGCAGCCTGCGTGGCGCTGGCACCCTTGTCATCATATGAACGCAAAATGCTAACGCGCCTTTTACCCGCACGCTGGCAACGCTAGCCCGGCGGCAACCAACTTATCTTACTTACTAAAAAACCATGAAGTTCTATCTCGCTGGACAGCAAAATTTCGGCAACCGTGGTTGCGAGGCGCTGGTGCGCTCGGTTAGCGGCATCGTGGGCGAGCGCCTGCCCGGTGCGACATTTCTGGTGCCTACATTTGACCAAGCGCGCGACGGCGCTCAATGGCCCGGTATGGCCGCAGCCGGCTGCGAGTTCGTGCCTGCGCCCGAGAGTTCGCTACGCATCAGGTGCTGGAACCGCGCTATCACCCGCATTCCGGCTCTGCTGCCGCTCTGGGAGCCACGCTATGCGCCAGCACCTCGCTTAATGGCCGAGGTCAGCCAATGCGATGGTGTGTTGATGATTGGCGGCGACGTGATCTCGCTCGACTACGGTCCGGGCTCGCTCTTCAAGTGGAGTGGTCTGATGGACGCTGCCCAACGCGCCGGTCGGCCGACGATGCTATTTGCCGCGTCGGTCGGTCCTTTTGACGGCAGCCCGCTGATCGAGCGCTACATGGTTAACCATTTGCGCCGCTATTCGGCAATCTCGGTGCGCGAAACTTTCAGTCTGGCCTATTTGCATCGCCTGGGCCTGCACAACGCGGTGCTGGTTGCCGATCCGGCCTTCCGCCTCAAACCCGAACCGGTGGCACTTGGGGCACCCTTCGATCAAGCCGGCAATGGCGTGCTGGCTTTCAATATCAGCCCATTGGTGGCCGCCAGCTGGCAGCGCCAGAACCCAGGCAAGTCATTGATTGGCGAATGTGCGGCTTTCCTGCGGCGCGTGCTGTCGGAGACACCACTCTCCATCGCCCTGTTGCCGCATGTCGATCCACTTGACGGCGCATCTGTGAATAGCGATTCGCATTTCATGGCAAGTCTGCTCGCCGAGATAGGTGGAAAATCGGACAGAGTTGCGATGGTACGCCGTGGCCTCAATGCGGCGCAGTTGAAATTTGTTATCGGTGCCTGCCGTTACCTGATCGCCGCCCGTACGCATGCCACCGTGGCGGGCTGGTCGCAGCATGTGCCGACAATTTCGATCGCCTACAGCGTCAAAGCACGCGGGCTCAATCAGGATTTGTTCGATACGCTCGACTATGTGCTCGACACGCCGAAAGTGGGTCGTGACTCTCTATGGGCTTCCTTTAAGTTGCTCGCAGATCGCGAGGCAAGCTTGCAGGCTCATCTGGCCGAGAGAATCCCGCGTTGGTACGCCAACGCCGGGAAGAGCGCTGAATTGCTGGCACAGGTGCTGCGATGAGTGAACGAATGGTCTCCAAAGTTGATTGCGAATTGAGTGTCGTGATCAAGGCGCTTAACGAAGAGCGAAATATTGAGCGCACGTTGAAATCGGTGCTGGCCGCAGTCGATGGTTTGGACGCAGAGGTCATTCTGGCCGACTCACTTTCCAATGATGCGACAGTAAAAATTGCCAAGCAGTTTCCGGTTGTCATTGTTCAACTGGTCAACGGACACGAGCGTTGCTGTGGCATTGGTGCGCAACTCGGGTATCAGTATTCTCGCGGCCGCTTTATTCTCGTAATGGATGGTGACATGGAGCTTGAACGCCCATGGTTGTTGGCGGCACTGGATCGGATGAAGGCCAGTTCTAGCTTGGGTGGTGTGGGTGGAATAGTCGATGACGTGAATCTCGACAACATCGAGTTTCGAGCGCGCCAGCAGCGTAGTCCCAAGGACATGCTCGCGGGACCGGTCGACCGCTTGAACATGGGGGGGCTGTACCGACGAAGTGCGATCCAGCAGATCGGCTATCTGACACATCGTTCGCTCCACGCATGCGAGGAACTGGAGTTGGGCCTGCGCCTATGTCAGGCCGGCTGGGGGTTGGAGCGGCTCGATTTGGTGTCGATCCATCACTATGGTCATACCGTGCCGATGTGGACGCTCATCAAGCGCCGTTGGCATTCGAATTATGTCAATGGTGCAGGTGAATTACTCAGGACCAGTTTAGGGCAACCTTGGTTTTGGCACACCTTGAACTGTGTGCGGTTGCCTATAGTCGTGGTGGGCTGGTGGGTCACCATGCTGGTGTTGGTCGTGTGCGCCACAGTAGCAGGCACATTTTGGCTGGTCGGGCTGGGGTTCGTCGCCCTGCTGCCACCGATTTTGTTGATCGCAAAAAAACGCAGCATATCGATGGGCCTCTATTCGGTGATGGCCTGGTGCATCGACACGGCGGGCCTCTTGCGGGGTCTGCTACGGAACCTTCGAGACCCAACCGCGACGATTGAGGCGCGCATATTGCGAAATGCTCCGGAGTGGTGAGATGGTGCCAGCAATGACCTACTCGTTTCGTAAACTTGTTGCCGCTGATGTTTGGCGCTGTACGGGCCGAATCGGATGGCGTGCCTTCGCGAAAGCTTGGTTCATTGACCCTGCATTTCGGCCGGTTTTCACGATGCGTCTCTGCCAGGCTTGCAAGAGCTTGCCGTGGATTTTGCGTGGACCAGCGCTCGCATTGGCCCGCTGGTGGCATCAGCGCGCGCGGATGCGGTGCGCGCTGGATATTCCATGGTCGCTGCAAGCGGGTCCTGGGCTCAAACTATTGCATGGCATTGGCATCGTGATCAACGCGGACACGGTGATCGGAACCAACGTGACGATCATGCAAGGTGTGACGATTGGCGGCACTCAACGCGGCATACCTGTGATCGAGGATGACGTGATCGTGTGTGCCAACGCAACGGTACTGGGTAGTGTTCGGTTGGGGCGTGGCGCGGTGATCGGCGCGGGCGCGGTCGTTGTAAAAGATGTGCCAGCGGCTAGCAACGTGGTCGGTAATCCGGCGCGAGTGTTACCGCGCACCGCGCCGCCAAAGGGCTACCACCCGTTGCCAGAAGGCTTGCGATGAGCGCGCTGGCTCGGCGGTTTGCCCGAGGCCTTGGACTATTGCTGCTGCCCACGCTTCTGTGTGTTACACCGGTAGTAGCGCTGGCGCAGGCTGACACATGGCTGCCAATGCGCGAGCGCGCGCTGGCCATCGCTGCCGGTAGCGCACTGGATTTTTCGGCATTTGTAGAGCCGGGGCCAGCCGGGCGTCACGGGTGGGCACAGGTGTTGCCTGATGGCCATATTGGTTTCGAAAAGCGGCGCAGCGCGCAGCGTTTTTTTGCCGCATCTTTGGTTTTGGGAGGCCTAAACGGTGGATTCCCTGATCACAGTGGCGCCGACCGATTGGTAGAGCAACTGCAGCGGACCGGCTACAACCTAGTCCGATTGCATTTCGTTGACGCCCAAATGATGACCGGGCGTAACAAAGATTTCGACTTCAACCCGGAACAGCTGGACCGGCTTCAATACTTGCTGGCATCGCTGGCGCGTGGTGGGGTGTACTGGTTGGCAGATGGCATAACTTCCGACAACGCCGCCTGGGGCGACGTGAAGCCGCATCGTTGGGTAAAGAAGTACAGCGCCAAACTTGATGTACTTACCACAGAGGCGGGTTTTCAACACTGGGCGACACTCGTGCAACGCCTGTGGGGAGCACGCAATCCCTACACCGGAACGGCACCCTTAAATGACCCTGCGATGCTGGGTCTGATCCTGGTTAACGAGGGCAGCCTAGGTTACCTTGCAACTATTGCAGGCGACCGCTACCCGCTTAAACTGGAGCCACTGTTCCGCGATTGGCTGCGCAACCGTTACGGCAGCGATAAAGCGTTACAGGCCGCTTGGGCCACCGAGTTGAGGCGGGATGAATCCCTAGCCACACAGGTGAAATTGCCAGTATCCGTGCGTGGGCGAAGTGTGCGCGACACAGATTTCGCGCGCTTTGTGGTCGAACTAGAACGAAAAGCTTACCGTCGCATGGAGGCGCATGTGCGTGGGCTGGGCTTTGGCGGGCTGACGACTGCGTTTGACAACTGGGGCTTCGTCAACGCCGACATCACGCGTGCCGCGCTTCCGTGGGTTGATATGCATGCCTACCATGCATCGCCATCGAACCATGGCCAGCCGGGATCACGCATCGCGCAGACCAGCATACACAGCAATGTGGCTCGCTACGTGCGCGAACTGATGAATACGCGCCAGTGGGGCAAGCCGTTCACAGTGTCTGAGTATGGCCAGCCGTTCTGGAATCGTTGGCGCCACGAATCAGCCGCGCTGGTGCCAGCCGTCGCCGCACTGCAAGATTGGGATGCGATCTGCCTATTCGCTGAAACGCCCATCCAGGACAACTACGGCACCTCACCCTTTATACGCCGACAGGCGATTTATCCCTACGGAGTGGGGGCGGACCCAATTACGCGCGCCGGTGAGCGGTTGGCTGCGTTGCTTTTCTTGCGTGGCGACGTGGCGCCCGCGCGCGGTCGCATCCGACTGCATGTGAATGCCGAGCGAGCGCTGGCCCGCAGCGGCGGCTGGGAGCAGGTGCCTGAAGGCTTGTCCCGACTGGGTCTAGTCTCTGCGATTGGCCTCGACTTTAGTCCGATGCCTGCTAAGCCAGTGAAAGGGGAGTTGGCAGTGGACCTGACCGGCGCGCGGCCAGTATGGTGGTCGCGGTTGGAAAACAGCCTGATCAAGAGCGGAGCAGATACGCTTGCTCCTGGCATCGGTCCGCTGCGTGAAGCGGGCATCGTCGGTGCCAACAATTTATCTCGTCCACAAGACAAACTGTATCAATCCGACACCGGGCAAGTGACGGTGGATTCGGCCAGCGGCCTGATCACAGTGGACAGCGAGCGCAGCGCTGTGCTGGTACTGCGCGACGGTGTCACCGCAACTGCGGGGCCGCTCGAAGTGAGTGGTGGCAGTGGTCCGGCCTTGGTGGCTCTGTCCTCTTTGGACTTGCAGCCGATAGGCAGCAGTCGACGCCTGTTGCTTTGGGTGCTGACCGATGCCATCAACAGTGGCATGACTTTTGACGATGCCGAACGCACGACGATCCGTACGCTGGGCCGCTTCCCGCCAATGGTCCGCCCCTTAGCAGCGACGATTCAGATTGAACATGCCAGTGCATCGCGCCTGCGCGTCTGGCCACTGTCGCTGAACGGCGAACGGCGTACGCAGATAAATCTGAAGGTGAATGGGAATGTTGCGCAACTTCACCTGGACACCGCAGCACTGCCCGATGGTCCAGCGCTTTTTTTCGAGATCGCAGTCGAGTGACGCAAACTCACAATCATTGTTCTCAACCATTTTTTTTGCCCAACGATGAAACCAGTACATGTGCGCGCTTTCTACCCTGCCGATCCGGTGGGGGTGGTGCCGGGGGGCGTGGATACGTTCCTGCGCGGAATCCTGAAGTACGCGCCCGATGATCTTCGCTTCAGCTTGGTCGGAATGACTACCGACGAGGCAGCGCGACCATGCGGGCGTTGGACGCGCTGCCAGCTAGGGCAGCGCGAATTCGATTTCTTTCCGGTGGTGCGGGTGGCCGATGCCGGGCAGCGCTCACGCATTCCGCTGTCGCTTCGCTACACTGCTGCCACGGCGCTTCGCCTGCGTGAATTGCGTGTTGGCTTTGACGTGTTTGAGTTCCATCGCATCGAGCCCGTGCTGCTGTTCCTGAGTGATGCGAGACCTAAGAACGCATTTTTCCACCAGGATATGGCTGTGATCCGCTCGGACAAGGCCGACATTGTTTGGCGTCACATGCCGGGTCTTTACTTTTCTATAGAACGGCGGGCGGTGAATGCGCTGTCGTCGGCGTGGTGCGTCCGCCAGGAGGGCGTGCGTGCAATGCATGCACGCTACCCGAGCCAGGCGGAGGCAATTCGCTTCGTGCCGACTTGGGTGGACACCGAGGTTTTCTCGCCGCTGGATGATGCGGCTCGACAGGCGTTACGCATGCGTCTGGCTGCCGAGTTGGGGCTTGACGCCGGCTCTGCCTGGGTGATCAGCGTTGGCCGGCTCGACAGCCAGAAGGACCCGGAGCTGATGCTCGCTGCTGTGGCACGGTTAGTGGCGCAGGGATCAGACCTGACTTGGCTGGTAGTGGGTGACGGGGTTCTGCGCGCCGGCCTCGAACGCCGCGTGGCCGATGCAGGGCTGCAAATGCGCGTGCGCTTCCTGGGCCTCAAGGCACCCGCACAGATCGCGGATCTGATGCGGGCGGCCGACGTGTTCGCCTTGTCGTCGGCTTATGAGGGCATGCCTATGGCCGCGCTTGAGGCGCTGGGCTCGGGTCTGCCGGTAGCCACGACCGATGTCGGCGAGGTGCGCCAAGTAGTACGGCCAGGCCTCAACGGATCGATCTCGGCAGACCGAAGCGAGGAGGGCTTCGCTGCTTGCCTAGCTGAAGTGCTGGCGCAGCGCGAGAGCTATCGTGGCGAGCCGGCGGTGCAGGCGATCAAGCCATTCCAGCCGGCGAAGGTTCTTGCACCTGTGTTCGACACCTATCGGCAATTGGGCAGACATTTTCGTGAGCAAGCACCCCTTGCTGAAAATCAGACGAGGAATATTGAATGAGTGCCAAACTGGAATCGCAGCCGGAGCCGCGCAAGCGCGGCCATGTGATCGGGATTCCGATCGATGCCATCTCTTGGGCTGGGGCTCAGCGTCTACTGATGGCTTGGGCAACCGCACATGAATCGCGTTACGTATGCATCTGCAATGTGCATTCAGTAGTGTCAGCGACTCAGGATGCAACATTCCGCCAAGTGGTGGAGCATGCCGACCTGGCGACTCCAGATGGCGCGCCGGTGGCTTGGACGCTACGGCGCAAAGGCTTTGTTGACCAGCCGCGCATCAACGGCCCCGACCTTATGTGGCGTCTGTGCGCGGATGCCGAGGCCCAAGGCGTAAGTGTGGGACTTTTCGGGTCCAGCCCCGAGACGCTAAGCCTGTTGACTGCGGCGCTGAGCGCGGCATTTCCGGCACTGCAGATCAGATATTGCGTGTCACCGCCGTTCCGCCGCTTGAGTGTCGAGGAAGATGAGACTATCTGCCGCGATATCAACGCCAGCGGTGTCGGCCTGTTATTCGTCGGATTGGGCTGTCCCAAGCAGGAGGCTTGGATCGCCGCGCATCGCGGCCGCGTGCAGGCGGTAATGCTGGGCGTCGGCGCGGCGTTCGACTATCACGCGGGAACGATTAGTCGAGCGCCGGGTTGGATGCGGTCATCGGGGCTTGAATGGTTGCACCGGCTGTGTTCGGAGCCACGCAGGCTGTGGCGCCGCTACCTTGGTACCAATTCGCTATTTATTGCAAAGACCGCTGCCGATTTTCTGGCTGGTGGCTTCGAAGCTAACAAGCGGTCGTCTGAATTCTCCCTCAGCAGTAAGTGGCCGGAATCAGGCCATCGTCACAAACACAACAAGTAAGACGCTCCCCACCAATGAATACTCCCACGGAAATCAGTAATCCCAGCGCAATCCAGCGAGCGAGTTGGAAGGACAGCCTCAAACGCGCACTACAGGCGCAACCTCGCCTTTGGTCCGGCTACTGGCGCACCAAGCAGCAGATACGTAGGGTGTTGCTATTGCGCTTCTTCCTGTACGACATCCGTCACACGTTAAAGGCAATGTACTGGGGCGAAGGGCAAGCGGATCGCGTCACGCTGGCGGCGAGGCTGCTGTTCAATTACCACAAGCTCGAGAAGGGAATGGTTATGCCGGGGCCGCGACGGATGTTCGGCGTAGAGCCAGCGCTAGCTGTAATAATTTTGTGCAGGCTCTGGATTGCCACTGGAAGGCCGCGTTCCGACCCAGTGTTCATCGGGGCCATTGAGACACTAGCAGCCTATGCCCGGCGCTTACAGGAGAGTGCTCTTGATCTCAGCGGCATCGTGTTGCCTAAAGTGCTGGCTTTCCTGAATGAAGTGCCGGAGCGCAGCGCCCAATTGATAACACCGCAGCCACTGCCGACTTCACGAGTGCCTGGCCTCGGGGCCGACGGTACATCTTTTACCGAGCTTGCCCTGGCGCGTCGCAGTGTGCGTGAATTTCAGTCTGAACCTGTGCCCGCCAATATCCTGACGCGTGCAGCGGAGGCAGCGCAACTGGCGCCTTCAGCGTGCAACCGGCAGCCCTGCCGCCTGCTGATCGTAAGTACTGACGAGGAGAAGCAGGCACTGCTGGCCCATCAAAATGGCAACCGCGGTTTCGGGCACTTGGCGCCGCAGGTAGCGATCTTGACAGCAGACGAGGGGTGCTTCTTTGATGCCAGTGAACGCCATGAGCCCTATATCGACGGCGGCCTGTTCGCAATGAACTTCATTCTGTCACTGCGCGATCAGGGCGTCGGCAGTTGCTGCTTAAATTGGTGCGTGCCGCCAGCGACCGATCTTGCCGTGCATCGCCTGTTCAATATCCCTCAATCGCAACGGATCATTATGTTGGTTGCGATCGGATTCGAGCCGCCAGATTGCATGGTTCCCCGGTCGCCCCGAAGGGCAACTTCGGATGTACTTCTGTTCTATAAAAATTGAAGTCATTACAAATTCACAGAGGGAGGTTGAGTCATCGCCGCAAGGCGCTTCCCTACAGGCTCAAGTGTTGACTTGGATTTTGCGAAATAGAAATGTATTGGGTTCGCGATTTCGCGGGGGTGAGTGCCTCTTCTACATCAAAATGGTTTCTTATAGGCTTTACTGGACTTTATTCATGAATCGTAGACCTTGGGTTGTACTGGAGGAGGATCTCAAGGCGCAGCGCGAGGGCATCCTGTCGCTGGGCTTTTGGGCGCTATTAGTTTACCGATTCGGTCATGCTCGGTACGTTGTGCGTTCTCGGTGGGTGAGACTTCCCCTGACTGTGGTCTATCTATTGCTAAACAAACTAGTGGAGATTTTTTGTGGCATGAGCATAGGTGGTAATGCGAAAATAGGGAGACGGTTTGTGATTGAACACCAAGGTGGCATCGTCGTTCACGGTGCCTGCGTCATCGGCGATGATTGCATCATTCGACAGGCCGTGACGCTGGGAAATCGGCATCTTGACCAACCCAACCCAACGCCGCGCCTCGCTTGGGGAATCGAGTCAATGTTGGTGCGGGAGCAAAGATTCTGGGTGGCGTGCATATTGGAGACGATGCCGCAATAGGCGCCAATGCGGTCGTGCTGTGCGACGTGCCGGCAGGGGCGGTTGCTGCGGGTGTGCCGGCACGGATTATTCCGCGAGGCTCTATGAATGAGGTGAAGTTGGGCTAATTCTATTTGTGCATTTATAGTGCATCAATTTCAGATTGCTATCGAGTATGGGCTATCAAAAATAGTTGCTTTATTGAAATTCGAATTGAAGACAAGGATGATGGAGTTTCACGGCAATCGAGGTTGAAGCAGTTGTGTGAAGATAAAACAATAAATACTGGCGTTAGCTGCCGATCAAAGATTGGAATTCGAGCAGTATTTTATTGCCCATGCGGTGGGAAAAGTTCCTCAAGATAATGCAATTCATCGAAACTCATCACCCCAAAGTGGGTAACAGGCGGACCATGTAACCAACGACGTGGAGCGTCGTTGGTTACCAGTCTTCAAGAAATTTCACTACCATCATCTTGAGTTCTTTTTTGTTTTGCTTATTTAGATGACCCATATAAGCGCTGTCTATCGACTCTTGTGTGGCTTATGAAAAGATTCTCCTTGCGGGTAAAGAATAATGAATCAGAAAGTTTTTCATGACAGACCGTGTTGCACGAGGTCTGCTGGCATTGCAGGTGCTCTTGCTGCTGGTAGGCACGCTGATGCCTGGCGCCTGGCGCAGTGGGGCGGAACACCGCCTGCACGCACCGTTTCCGGTGTCGTCATGGGCTCACTTTGTGCTATTTGCAGGCATGGGTCTTATGCTTTCAGTGCGTCCGCTGGCTTGGCCTACGGGGGGTATTGTGCGGGCCGCGCTGGCCCTGGCGTTGCTGACCGAGGGGCTGCAGTTTTTGGCTATTGATCGCCACCCGCGCCTGCTGGACGTGGGGATTGATATGGCGGGCACTGTTTTTGCTCTGGCTCTTGTAAAAGGAAGAAGTCTATGTACCGTCCACCGATAAGGCTGTCGTCGCCCTCAATCCGCTTCGTGGCCATGGGCCTGGATATGCTGATCATCTGCATCAGCGGTTTCGTGGCTTGCCTGTGGTATCTCCCTCCACTCGAAATACACGATATACCCGCAGGTTACAAGATGCTGGTGCTGGCGGCAGCATTTATATTTTTGGTGTCTTCGCCCAGTCTTTACAGGTCCTGGCGCGTCAATGAACTCGGGGCCATGCTGCGCTCGGTAGCCCTTGCCTGGGTGGTCACCGTCATGATTTTGCTGGCCGGGTTGTTCGTTACCAAGGCTTCTTCGGATTTTTCGCGCGTGTGGTTTGGCGCCTGGAGTGGGGGTACGCTGGGGCTGCTGATGCTGCAGCGGCTGGTGGTGTATGCGGGCTTGCGGTGGCTGCGGGACAAGGGCTACAACTACAAGCGCGTGCTGGTGGTAGGCGACAGCCCGGCCATTCAGCATGTTGAAGAGGCGCTGGAGCAGGCTGCCTGGAGTGGTTTGCGTTTGCTGGGGAAGGTAATGCCCAGTGAACTGGACGCGTATATTAAAAAGCAGCAAGGCCTTAAAACCGGCATTGATGAGGTGTGGCTGTGCCTGCGGCGCAGCGACGACACGGGCATACGCCTGGTGCTCGATGCACTGCGCCACAGCACCGCCAACATACGGCTGGTGCCCGACTGGTTCACGCTGAAGTTGATCAACCATGGCGTGAGCGAGGTGGTGGGCATTCAGATGCTCGACTTGTCGGCTTCGCCCATTACCGGCGAGGTGCGCCTGGTCAAGGCCGTGCAGGACTTTGTGCTGGCCAGTCTGATCTTGCTGCTGATCAGCCCGCTGCTGGTGGCGATTGCGCTGGCGGTCAAGTTCACCTCCCGGGGGCCGGTGTTTTATCAGCAAAAGCGCCATGGCTGGAATGGTGAAGAGATCTGGGTTTACAAGTTTCGCAGCATGGTGGTGCACCATGAGGCCGGTTCTCAAGTCACGCAGGCCAGCAAGAATGACTCGCGCATCACGCCACTGGGGGCTTTTTTGCGCCGCACCAGCCTGGACGAGTTGCCGCAGTTCATCAATGTGCTGCAGGGCCGCATGTCCATCGTCGGGCCACGGCCGCATGCGATGGCGCATAACGAGCATTACAAGGAACTGGTGCCGGGCTATGCGCTACGCCACAAGGTCAAGCCAGGCATTACCGGCTGGGCGCAGGTTAATGGCTTCAGGGGCGAAACCGACACGCTCGACAAGATGGCAAAGCGGGTGGAGTACGATCTGTATTACATCGAGCATGTGTCGCTGTGGCTGGACCTGAAGATCATCGTGGCCACGGTGTTCAAGGGTTTTGTGCATAAGAATGCGTATTAGGTTGGATTGTGTAGAGTAAGGATGTGGTCAGCAATAAATTCCCTGCGTCATACCCGCGAAGGCGGGTATCCAGGCTCGGTTGAGCGCTTCAGCCCGTGTTGCTGGATTCCCGCCTTCGCGGGAATGACGGACGGGAAGTTATTATTTGGCGCACCCTAAGCAAGTCGGAGTGCGCTTTTCATGCTTCGATATGCGCTGCACGCTACCCAGCAAATTCTCTTCGTTCGCCCTGTGCAGGCCGCCAGGCCATATGGCAGCCTGACTTGTGTTAGTTGAAGGTGCTTGCATGTCAAGCCATCTTTTCAACCCAAACACCGCATCAGGTAAACAGTTCTCGCATCGCTGTCGCAATTCCTTTTTCACTACCGAAAGCAACAACCTATGAACATTCAAAAAGTCACCAAAGCTGTCTTTCCGGTTGCCGGCCTCGGCACCCGTTTCTTGCCGGCCACCAAGGCCAGCCCCAAGGAAATGCTTCCCATCGTGGACAAGCCGCTGATCCAGTACGCGGTGGAAGAGGCCGCCGCCGCCGGCATCACCGAGATGATTTTTGTCACCAGCCAGAGCAAGCGCTCGATTGAAGACCACTTTGATCGTTCCTGGGAACTGGAGAGCCTGCTGGTCAAGCGTCAAAAAAATGACCTGCTGGAACTGGTACAGCAAATCAAGCCCGCACACGTCAACTGCATCTATGTGCGCCAGGCTGAAGCACTCGGTCTGGGCCATGCGGTGCTGTGCGCCGAAAGCGTGGTGGGCAACGCGCCTTTTGCCGTGCTGCTGGCCGATGATTTGCTGGATGCGACGACGCCGGTGCTGCGCCAGATGCTCCAGATTTACGAACAGTATCAGGCCAGCGTGGTGGCGGTAGAACGCATTCAGCCTGCGCAAACCCGCTCCTACGGCGTGGTGGCCGGGGACGCAGCGCGTCAGTGCAGCCAGGGGCAGGCTTTTGCCATCAGCGGCATCGTCGAAAAACCGTCTCCGGAAGAAGCACCTTCTGACTTGGGTGTGGTGGGGCGCTATGTGCTGGACGCACGCATTTTTGACAAGCTGCGCAACCTGAACCCCGGTTCAGGCGGCGAGATTCAGCTCACTGACGGCATCGAGGCACTGCTGAAGGAAAACGCCGTGATGGCCTACCTGTACGAAGGCGTGCGCTACGACTGCGGCAGCAAGCTGGGCTACCTGAAAGCCTCGGTGGACTTTGCCTTGCGCCACCCCGAGTTGGATACTGAGTTTGCTGCCTTTTTGCAGCAACGCGCCGCGAGCATCCAGACTGCGGCTTGATGAGTGATTCGATGGTCAGCGGTGCAGTCGCGGCGGATGCAGTGATTGCACCGGAACTGCCCGCAAGCGAGTTTGCAGCAGCCGTAGCGGCGCTGCCGCTGGTATCGGTCGATTGGGTGGTGACTAACCCTGACGGCCAGTTGCTGCTGGGCCAGCGTATCAACGCCCCGGCGCGTGGCTGGTGGTTCACGCCGGGCGGGCGCATCCGCAAGAACGAAGCATTGGCCCAGGCCATGCTGCGCGTGGGGCACGATGAACTGGGCTTGACTCTGGATGTTTGCAGTCAGGTGTTGAGCAAAGCCCGGCTGATGGGCGCATGGGATCATTTCTATGCCGACAGCGCCTTCAACGCCAGCATGTCAACCCACTACGTGAACCTGCCGCACTGGCTGCCGCTGACTTGGGCCGAATTGGCACTTCTCAAGTTGCCCGTGGGCGAGCAGCACAGCGCGTGGCAGTGGCTGCCGCTGGGGGATGCTGCACAGAACCCGTTGGTGCACCCTTACGTTCGGCCGTATGCGGCCTGGGGGCTGGAAAATTTCTCGAATGCTGTCTATGCTTGATCAGCCCTGAGCGCGCAGGCAACAAAAAAGCCGTTTCTGATTGAACAGAAACGGCTTTTTAAATGTGGTGCCCGGGGCCGGAATCGAACCGGCACGCCTTTCGGCGGGGGATTTTGAGTCCCCTGCGTCTACCAATTTCACCACCCGGGCTAGCGGAAGCGAAGCCCTAAATTATGGCACAGTGTGGGCTATGAAATTCCAAACTATTGAAGACGCGGTTGGAAAAACACCGCTGGTCGCCCTGCAGCGCATTGCCGCTGCCGACAACGCCGCGCGCGGCAACATCCTCCTTGCCAAGCTCGAAGGCAACAACCCGGCCGGCTCGGTCAAGGACAGACCAGCGCTGTCCATGATCCGGCGCGCCGAGGAGCGCGGCGACATCAAGCCGGGTGACACGCTGATCGAGGCGACCTCGGGCAACACCGGCATCGCGCTGGCCATGGCTGCAGCGATCAAGGGCTACCGCATGATCCTGATCATGCCGGAAGACCTGAGCATCGAGCGCGCCCAGACCATGAAGGCTTTTGGCGCCGAGCTGATCCTGACGCCCAAGAGCGCCGGCATGGAGTATTGCCGCGACCTGGCCGACAGGATGCAGCAAGAAGGCAAGGGCAGGGTGCTGGACCAGTTCGCCAACCCGGACAATCCGCGCATTCACTATGAAACCACCGGCCCTGAAATATGGACCGATACCTTTGGAAAAATCACGCATTTTGTCAGCGCCATGGGAACCACCGGAACGATTACTGGCGTATCGCGCTACCTGAAAGAGCAAAACCCCGCCATCCAGATCATCGGCGCGCAGCCCAGCGAAGGCTCGCGCATTCCAGGCATCCGCAAATGGCCGCAGGAATACTTGCCGAAGATTTATGACCCCAGCGCGGTCGATGAACTGGTGCTCGTCAGCCAGCTTGACGCCGAGGACATGTGCCGCCGGATGGCGCGCGAGGAAGGCATTTTTGCCGGCATCTCGGCCGCCGGCGCCTGCTGGGTGGCGCAGGAGATTGCCAAGACGGTGAAAGACGCCGTGATTGTGTTCGTTGTCTGCGACCGGGGCGACCGCTACCTGTCCACCGGCGTGTTTCCGGCATGAGTTTGGCATTTTTCATAACAAAATTGGCCATATCCGCACGCTGTACGGGCATGTACAGCTATAAAAAAAATAGCGACTAGTCGCCTGCCAGCCATGACTCACGAATTCAGGTTCTGTCCGAACTGCGCGATGCCGCTGGCCATGCGCTCGGAAATGGAAGACGGCGGCGAGAAATCGCGGCTGCGCTGCCCGGCGTGCGACTTCACCCACTGGAACAACCCGACGCCGGTGCTGGCGGCGGTTGTCGAATATGAAGGCCAGATTCTGCTGGCGCGCAATGCGGCGTGGGAGGGCCGGATGTTTGCCCTCATCACCGGCTTCATGGAAGCGGGCGAAACCCCGCAGGACGGCATTGCACGCGAGATCAAGGAAGAAACCAACCTGGACACGGCATCGCTGGACCTGATCGGCGTGTATGACTTTCAGCGCATGAACCAGATCATCATTGCCTACCATGCGGTCTGCACCGGAGAGGTCAGGCTGTCGCCTGAACTGGCGGAATTCAAGCTGTATGACTTTGACAAGCTCAAGTGCTGGCCGGCCGGGACCGGCTACGCGCTGGCGGACTGGCTGCGCACGCGAGGCCATGTGCCGGAATTCATGCCCTGGGGCGAAAACCCGCACTGAATGCGCTCGTTACCAAGCGTGGCTGACGCGGCGTTTTGCTGCCTAAAATAGCAGCAATCCCCAAGGAAACCCATGAACATCGACAAAGAACTCGACACGCGCGGCCTGAACTGTCCGCTGCCCATCTTGAAGGCCAAAAAAGCGCTCGCCGACATGCTGAGCGGCCAGTTGCTGCGCGTGGTTTCGACCGATGCCGGCTCGGCCCGCGATTTCCAGGCGTTTGCCAAGCAGACCGGCAATGAACTGGTGGACCAGCAAACCGTCGGCAACGAGTTCATTCATGTGCTGAAACGGCGCTGACGCACGGCAGGTTTGCAGTCGCCCGGCCGGGCGCGTTCAGTGCCGGCGCTGGGTTATTTCAGACGCGCCAGCTGTTCCCTGAGTTTCTCCAGCGTCGCCGTGAACTCGACCAGCCGCCGGCGTTCCTGCTCCAGCACGGCGGGCGGCACCTTGGCGACAAAGGTCTCGTTGGCCAGCTTGGCCTGCACCTTGACCAGCTCGCCTTCAAGCCGCGTGGCTTCCTTGCCCAGGCGCGCTTTTTCCGCCGCCACATCGACTTCCATGTAGAGGCAGACGCGCGCATCGCCCACCACGGCCACGGGCGCGGCTTCTGCGGCGGCGACCCATTCGGCTTCGGTGGCGAACAGCTTGACCTCGCTGAGCTTGGCCAGTGACCTGAGCACTGGCGACACGGCGTTGATGAAGTCGCCGTCGCCCACGACCAGCAGCGGCAAGCGCGTGGCGGGCGACACTTTCATTTCGCCGCGCAGGTTGCGGCAGGCATCGACCAGCGTCTTGAGCTTGGCGACATGCGCTTCGGCCTGCGGATCGATCTTTTCGGGCTGGCTTTGCGGGTAGGGTGCGATGCCGATGAACGGGCCGGCCTTGCCAGCGACGGGCGCGACCTTTTGCCACAGTTCCTCGGTGATGAACGGAATCAAGGGATGCGCCAGCCGCAGAATGCCCTCCAGCGTGCGGATCAGCGTGCGGCGCGTGGCGCGTTTTTGCGCGTCGTTGCCTTGCTGGATCTGCACCTTGGCGATTTCCAGATACCAGTCGCAGAACTCGTCCCAGATGAACTGGTAGATGCTGCCGGCGACGTTGTCCAGGCGGTACTCGGCAAAGCCCTTGGCCACGTCCAGCTCGACGCGCTGCATGGTCGAGGCAATCCAGCGGTCGGCCTGCGAGAAATCAAGATAGTTTTCAAACTCGCCGCCGGGCGCGCATTGTTCCTTGCTGTGTTCGTTCAGGCCGCAGTCCTGGCCTTCGCAGTTCATCAGCGTGAAGCGCGTGGCGTTCCAGAGCTTGTTGCAGAAGTTGCGGTAGCCTTCGCAGCGCTTGCTGTCGAAGTTGATGCTGCGGCCCAGGCTGGCCAGCGAGGCAAAGGTGAAACGCAGCGCATCGGCGCCGTAGCCGGGAATGCCAGTGGGGAATTCCTTCTCGGTGTTCTTGCGCACCTGCGGCGCCGTTTCGGGCTTGCGCAGGCCTTGCGAGCGCTTGTCCAGCAGCGGGGCCAACTCGATGCCGTCGATCAAGTCCACCGGGTCGAGCACATTGCCTTCGGACTTGCTCATCTTCTTGCCCTGCGCATCTTTCACCAGGCCGTGGATGTACACATGCCTGAACGGCACCTGGCCGGTGAAATGCGTGGTCATCATGATCATCCGGGCAACCCAGAAAAAGATGATGTCGTAACCGGTGACGAGTACGCTCGACGGCAAAAACAGGTCCAGTTCCTTGGTCTTTTCAGGCCAGCCCAAAGAAGAGAAGGGCACCAGCGCCGATGAATACCAGGTGTCCAGCACGTCCTCGTCACGGCGCAGGGTCTTGCTGGGCGCCTGGGCCTGCGCGGCGGCCTCGTCGGTGGCGACATAGACCTTGCCATCCTCGTCGTACCAGGCCGGAATCTGGTGGCCCCACCAGAGCTGGCGCGAAATGCACCAGTCCTGGATGTTGCCCATCCACTGGTTGTAGGTGTTGACCCACTGCTCGGGAACGAACTTGACCGCGCCGCTGTCCACGGCGTCAATCGCTTTCTGGGCGATGGATTTGCCGGTTGGGTCTTGGCTTGAGACCTTGTTCACGGCGACAAACCACTGGTCGGTCAGCATCGGTTCAATCACCTGGCCGGTGCGGGTGCAGCGCGGCACCATCAGCTTGTGTTTTTTAACTTCGACCAGAAATCCCTGCGCTTCCAGGTCGGCGACGACGGCCTTGCGGGCGACGAAGCGGTCCAGGCCCCGGTATTTCTCGGGCGCGTTGTCGTTGATGGCGGCGTCGAGCGTCAGCACGCCGATGATCGGCAGCTTGTGGCGCTGGCCGACCGCATAGTCGTTGGTGTCATGCGCGGGCGTGACCTTGACCACGCCGGTGCCGAATTCCTTGTCCACGTAATCGTCGGCAATCACCGGGATGTCTCGGCCGCACAGGGGCAGGTTCACGAATTTACCGATCAGGTGCCTGTAGCGCTCATCTTCAGGATGCACCATCACCGCCACGTCGCCCAGCATGGTTTCGGGCCGCGTCGTGGCCACGGTAATCGAACCGCTGCCATCGGCCAGCGGGTAGCGGATGTGCCACATGAACCCGTCTTCTTCCTCGCTCTCGACTTCCAGGTCGGACACGGCCGATTTCAAAATCGGATCCCAGTTGACCAAGCGCTTGCCCCGGTAGATCAGGCCCTGCTCATACAGCTGCACGAAGGTCGAGGTAACGACCTTGGACATCTTCGGGTCCATGGTGAAGTATTCATGCTTCCACGACACCGAGTCGCCCATGCGGCGCATCTGGCGCGTGATGGTCGAGCCGGACTCTTCCTTCCATTCCCAGACCTTGCTGACGAAATTCTTGCGCGCTTCGGCGGGCGTTGGCCCCATGTCATGGCGGGTTTTGCCTTCTTCGCCCTGCAGCTTGCGCTCGACGACGATCTGCGTGGCGATGCCGGCATGGTCGGTGCCGGGAACCCATAGCGTGTTGTCGCCCTTCATGCGGTGGTAGCGCGTCAGCGAATCCATGATGGTCTGGTTGAACGCATGGCCCATGTGCAGCGTGCCGGTGACGTTGGGCGGCGGCAGCTGGATGCAAAACGACGGCTTGGCTTCGTCCAGCGTCGGCTCGTACTGGCCGCTTTGCTCCCACAGCGGACCCCAGCGGCGCTCGATGTCGGCCGGCTCGAACGACTTGGCCAGGCTGTCCAGCCCCGGCGTGGAAGGGATTGCCGGGGCGGTGTCGGTGGCAGGGTTGGGCGGTGTAGGGGTGGCAGCTTCAGTCATGGGGGCAATGAAAAACGGCATCGCAGGATGCCGCCTTGGGTTGAATGGGGTGTTGGAGCAAGCCTGATTTTATTCGACGGATGCGGCCTTGCCGTTTCCCCAAGCCTCTCGCGCACATATCTGTTCCTGGTCAAAAGCTGGTTATCCAATAAAACCTGGCCGGCTTGACGCCCTACAATTTCACGGGTTTTCAACAAGGATTATTTTTTATGGCCTCGCATCCCAGGAATCGCAACCTGCCCCATCTTCCACGCCGCCTGGCGATCAAAGCCTGCGCCTCCGGCGTGCTGCTGTGCGCTTTCGGCTTTGACGCGCCGGCATGGGCGCAGCAGCCGCTGGCGCTGTCCACGGCCATCAACCGCGCGGGCCGCCTGCGCGCCTTGTCCCAGCGCATCGCCAAGGCCTATGCGGAGATGGTGCTCGACGTGATGCCCGACCGTGCGCAAAATGTGATGGCGACCGCGCTGGGCATTGTCAAGACCAACCTGACGGAGCTTGGCCGCGCCGGATTTTCCGCCGACATGGCCGGTCTGCTGAACGTGTGCGTCGCCGACGCCGGGCGCCTGTCGGGCCTGGTGGCCGGTGCGCCCGCAGCCGCCCGGCTCGCTGATGTCAACAAGGCCGCCGAACAGCTGCTGGCCAGCGCCGACCGCCTGACTGGGGAGCTGGAAAATCGCGGCAAGTCCAGCGCAAAAATCGTCAATATCGCAGGCCGCCAGCGCATGCTGTCGCAAAGAATGGCCAAGTCCTTCATGCTGATCGAAGCCGGCCAGGATGCGGCGCCCCTGCGCAAGCAGCTGGACACGGCGCGCGGTGAATTCACCGCCGGGCTGGGCGCCCTGGAAGCGGCGCCGGTTTCCACCGCTGCCATCAAGCAGGATTTGCAGCAGGCGCGCACGCAATGGATGTTTTACCAAAGCGCGCTTGATGGCAAGGGCCGGGCCACGGCACGCCGCGATGTGGCCACCACCAGCGAACGCATGCTGGAGATTATGGACAACCTGACCAGCGGGTACGACGCCGCGCTCAAGGAACTGCTGGGCAGCATGGCCTACCCGGCCGTCCAGTACGCGGCGCTGTAGCCGCCGGCTATCAGGAAGGGGGAAGCCTGCTCAACAGGCAGGGTGAAAGTAAGGGGCTCAAGGCCGTTCATAAAACCATAGACAAGCATTCCAGGGAAGATTTTCTCTACCATGGAACGTCACCCAGCACGTCAGCCGAACAGTTGTGCTGACGATTCGCACCACGGAATTGCGCCGTGGAAGACCAGATGGCACCCAGTGACCGCGTTGCCGGAGTCAAAGGTGGCGGGTCTTTTTGATGATCCCCGCACCGGTAATGCGCTGCATGCGCTGCTTTGAGGTTCGCGCGAACCTTCGACCAGAACGACCATACATGCTTCGAGCGATTCCTTTCAGGTAGCTCAAAGGTGACATGGCCGCCGTTCGCCGTGGGCACAAGACCCACCGGCACAGCCGAAAGCTCGGACAAACCCAAACCTCTTCGGGCGATAGCCAAAGCCGCGCCCTGATGAACCGATATCCCTTTCTTTTGTGCGTGATTCACCGCGCCTATGACGGAGGTGTAGGCCGGATTGACTTCAATCACCTCGACCCCGGCGCGAAAGGCGGCTGACTTGATGCTGCTGGCCACCTTGTTGCAGGCAAAGCTTGACAGCATTCGGGCCTGCTGGCGGTTGACCGTTTCCAGCTCGGCCTTCTTTTTCTGGAAATTGAGCTTCTCGATAACGACGGGCTTGCCGTTCGTTCGGGCGTGCATGACGATGGCGCCCACCGCATCGCCAATCAGCGCCTTGGCCTGGTCCGCCGATTTGCCATAGGTGTGCAAGTCGATGCGCTGGGCGGCAATCAAGTTGCCAAAACGGTCTGTTTCAGCGACTGCCAGGTGGTCGGCGTTGACATCCACGCCCATCGCACCCATGCCTGCGCTGGTGTTGACCTTGACCGCTTGAGCTTGCACGCTGACAAACACCCGCCAGCCTGTGGCGTCGCGCACGAAGCGGTAACTCAACGCGGTGCCCGTGCGTTTGACCATTGCCACGCCGGCCTTGGTTTGGGCCGTGATGCGCTGGCTGGTGCCCAGTGCGGCCACAATTTGGCTGTGACCATAAGCGAACCGGATGCCGGCGAGCGCCAGGCGCTTGTCCTGACTGGACAGGGCATCGGGCAGTCTCAAGGTCAGCTTCAAGCTGCCGTCGTCGGCGACCGTGGCTTGACAGCCCTGGCAACCTGCTGACTCATCCTTGCTGCCCAATACAAAGAACTGGCTGGAGCGCCCGGCCGCCCAGTCCTTTTTCCATGCTTCATGTGAGTCGTAGCCATTGGCCTTCAGCTCGAATTGCGCGTGAAACAGCTTTTTACTGCCAAAGCACAAGCGAGTCTTGCCCGATTCGTGATCGGCCTGCATGGCCGACAGGCGCGATTGCATGAGGACCAGGCGGCGCTTTTTCTGATGCAGCTTGTCGCTGCCTGGCGCTTTGCCCGTCAGCCTGGCAATGACCTTGAGCGCTTTTTTGATGCGCGCTTGCGCCTCGGCAATCAGCTCGGGTCTGCGCTCTTTGATTGAATCAATTTTTCCTTCCAGCCCAATACGCAGCGCATTGAACTGGCGGGCCGTGATGCCGAACCGGGGCAAGAAATCGCGCTTGAGATCGTTGAGCTTGCCACCGGCCTGCAGGGCGGCAAAAAGACTGCGCTCGGCACGCCCGTACAGTTCGGCATACGCATCGAGCGCCACCGCCTGCGCTGCATCGAGTGCAGGACGGGTCTGGTAAGTGAAGACGGGGCGCTCACTCATGAATTGCATCGAGCGCTTTTTGCGCCCGATTCCTGGCCCATCGTTCCTTGCCGCGCCCCTTCAGGCCTGAAGCAGCGGCCGCATCGACAGTCAATCATCTTGTTGGCTACTGCGTATTCGCTCAGGCGTGATAACGGCCTGTCCAGATCGCCTTTTTGATCGGCGTGTACTGGCAACGTCTTGGCTTTGCACATGCGCCACGCCGTTTTGTAACGGATGCCTTGCCACTCTGCCCGGACATTTAATTTCATGGGGAATATTTTGTACCGTCTGTCTATGTTTATCTATAAATTAGGCGCTGTTCGGAAAGTTTGAGGCCCAGATATTGATGCGGTCTAATCATCCGATTTGGCCAGAATGACCCCCGCACGCCACACCTTTACCGATGCGCAATGGCAGCGTATCGAGCCGCTCATGCCCCCTTGCAAGGGTCGCCCCGGCGGGGCGCACAGGACGTTTTTCGATGCCCTTCTGTGGATGGCCCGCACGGGCGCTGCCTGGCGCGACTTGCCCGAGCAGCTGGGAAAGTGGAATGTGGTGTACCAGCGCTACGCCTACTGGTGCGGCAAAGGCCATTTCGAGCGCTTTTTCCAGGGCGTGCAGCAGCCCGACCTGGAAGAGGTGATGGTGGATTCGACCTGCTGCCGGGCGCACCAGTCCTCAGCAGGCGCCCGAAAGACCAGCGGCCCGCAGGCCATTGGCATCACGCGCGGCGGGCTCAACACCAAAATTCACGCCGTCTGCGACGCGCTGGGCAACCCGCTGCGCTTTGTGCTGACCCCGGGCCAAAGGCATGACTCCAAGCCAGTGCCCGAATTGCTCGACGGGCTGCAGGCCAAGGCCCTTCTGGCTGACAAGGCCTACGACTCGGACACGATTGTGCAAAGTGCCCAAGCGCAAGGCATGCAGGTCATCATCCCCTCGAGGGTCAACCGCAAAAAGCAGCGCGTCCTGGACCGGCATCGCTACAAGGCGCGACACTTGGTTGAAAATCTTTTCCAGCGCATGAAGGTCTTTCGCCGTGTGGCCACCCGTTTTGACAAGCTCGACGTCACGTTTCTGGGCTTTGTGCACATCGCCGGCACCATGAAATGGCTCCACTGACTTTCCGAACAGCGCCTAATGAGTTGTTTTCAACCCCTATTTTTTATGCTGTTTTTACTCTCGCCCGCCAAGTCGGTTGACTACGAAGCCCTGCCGCATGTCGCGGTGCATAGCCACTGTTCCAGCGCCAGTCAGCCGGCCGGGCGCAGCGGCGGACTGGCCGTGGCTTGAATTAGCCGGGTAGCCCTGTGCAGCCTTTCTTCTCCACATAGCTCAATGAAATCAAGAGTGAATACCCAGATACTCTTGCGATTTTCAAGCTCTACACTGGCTTCGGTTTTTACAAGATACATTTTTTAACAAGAAATATTTTTATGTTTTCACATTCCAGGAATTGCCAACTGCCATATCCTCCGCGCCGTCTTGCGTTAAAGGCTTGCGTGTCCTCCGGAGCGTTGTTGTATGGTTTTGGTTTTTCTGCGACGGCATGGGCGCAGCAGCCCCTGGCGATCTCCACGGCCATCAACCGCGCGGGCCGTCTGCGGGCCTTGTCCCAGCGCACGGTCAAAGCGTATGCCCAGTTGGTCCTTGGTGTGGAGCCCGAACAGTCGCAGGACGTGTTGACGACAGCGCAGCGCATTGTCAAGACTTACTTGAATGAACTCGGACGTGCAGGATTTTCCGCTGAAACGGCGGGTTTGCTGGCCGTGTGCCAGGCGGACGCTGACCGTCTGGCGGGCCTGGTGGCGGGTACGCCCGCAGCCAGCCGGCTTTCCGAGGCCAACAAAGCAGCCGACCAGATGCTGGCCAGTGCGGAGCGCCTGACAGAGGCGATAGAGAGCCGGACCAAGGGCAGCGCAAGAATCGTCAACATCGCCGGCCGCCAGCGCATGCTGTCCCAAAAAATGGCCAAGTCCTTCATGCTGGCGGAAGCCGGTGTGGATGCGGAGGCCATGCGCAAGCAACTGGACGCGGCGCGTTCTGAATTTGTCCTGGCGCTGGACTCGCTGGAAGCCGCGCCGGTTTCAACCCCCGCCATCAAGCAGGGTCTGGCGCAGGTACGCCTTCAGTGGGTGATGTACGAAATCGGCTTGAACGCCAGGGAAAAGCTGGTTGCACGCCGCAATGTGGCCACCACCAGCGAGCGCATTCTGGAAGTCATGGACAACCTGACCGGCCTGTACGAAGCCGCGCTCAAGGAACTGCTGGGAACGGTGTCCTACAACGAAATTCGGTTTGCCGGGCTGTATCCGGCATCCTGAGCGCCGCTCGCCAGGCTGCATCCGGCGCCTGCCGGCTGCCTGCCAAGCGCTGCAACGAATCAGCGAAAATAAGGGGCTAAAGGCCCCTATTTTTATGCTGTTTTTACTCTCGCCCGCCAAGTCGCTCGACTACGCCACCCCGGCCCATGTGGCCGCTCACACCCAGCCGCTGTTCAAGCGCCAGTCGGCCGAACTGATCGCGGTGCTGAAAGCCAAATCGCCGCAAGAAATCAGCAGCCTGATGAAGCTGTCGGATGCGCTGGCCGGCCTGAACGTGGCGCGCTACGAAGCCTGGTCGCCGACATTCACCGCCAGCAATTCCAGGCAGGCCGCGCTCGCCTTCAATGGCGACGTCTATGCCGGGCTGGACGCCAAGACCCTGGGCGAGGCGCAACTGGCCTGGGCGCAAGACCGCGTGTGCATCCTGAGCGGCCTGTACGGCGTGCTGCGCCCGCTCGACTGGATGCAGCCTTACCGGCTGGAAATGGGCACGGCACTGGTGACGGAGTACGGCAAAAACCTGTACCAGTTCTGGGGCGCGCAGATTGCCGACTACCTGAATGAACGCGCGGCCGCCGATGTATCGCCCGTCATCGTCAACCTGGCCAGCGAGGAGTATTTCAAGGCGGTCAGCCGCAAGGTGCTGAAAGCGCGCGTCGTGACCTGCGTGTTCGAGGAGTGGCGCGGCGACAGGTACAAGATCATCAGCTTCATGGCCAAGCGTGCACGCGGCCTGATGGTGCGCTACGCTATTGAAAACCGGCTGGCCACGGTTGAAAAGCTCAAGGGCTTTGACGCTGAAGGCTATGGTTTTGATGCCGCAGCGTCGGCGATGGACCGGCTGGTGTTCAGGCGCGGGCAGGGCGTTTGAGTCTGCACGAACGGCCGCTGCCGGTAAATTTTGATCAATAAACCATCTAGCGCACGCCACACATGCGCAAGCAGCTATGAAAATAAGAGCAAATGGCATCGACATCGAAGTCGAGGACAGCGGCGCCGCCTTCGATGCGCAGGGCCGGCCGCGTCCGGTGGTGCTGCTCATCATGGGTCTGGGAATGCAGCTGATTGCCTGGCCGCCGGCCATGGTGCAGGCGCTGGTCGATGCCGGCTACCGGGTGGTGCGCTTCGACAACCGCGATGCCGGGCTGAGCCAGCATTTCGATGCGCTGGGCAAGCCGAAAGTGCTGTGGGCGGGGCTCAAATACCGGCTCGGCTGGCGCATCAGGCCGCCTTACAGCCTGCACGACATGGCGCTGGACGCGCTGGGCGTGCTCGATGCGCTGCACATCGACCAGGCGCATGTGGTCGGCGCCAGCATGGGCGGCATGATCGCCCAGCGCCTGGCTTTGCTGGCGCCCGCGCGGGTCTTGAGCCTGACGAGCATCATGAGTTCGAGCGGCGCGCGCGGCCTGCCCGAGGCGCGGCCTGAAGTCACCCGCGTGCTGATGAGCCGCCCCGGCAAAGGCCTGGACGCGGCCATTGAGCATTCGGTCCGGGTCTTCAAGACCATTGGCAGCCCCGGTTTTGCCATGAGTGATGCCGAGTGGCGGGACATTGTGGGAACGGCGGCCAGTCGCAGCTTTTATCCGGTCGGCATTTTGCGGCAGATGGTCGCCGTTCTGGCCGACCGGACGCGCGCCGATGAGCTGGCCGGCATCAAGGTGCCGACGCTGGTGGTGCATGGCAAGGCCGACCCGCTGGTGCCGCTGGCCTGCGGCGAAGACACGGCCCGGCGCATTCCGGGTGCAACACTGGCCGGGATTGAAGGCATGGGCCATGATTTGCCGCCCGGCGTGGTCGAGCGCCTGCTGGCCTTGCTGATTCCGCACTTCACATCCGCCCCTTCCAGGAAATGAAATTGGAACTGAAAAAATGAACACCCCTGAACATTCCGAACTGGGCAAATCGTCCGCCTATGTCGATCAGTACGACGCTTCGCTGCTGTTTCCGATTCCGCGCCTGGCCAAGCGGCTTGAGATGGGCGTTGGCGACACGCCGATCTTTTTTGGCGCCGATCTGTGGACCGCGTTCGAACTCAGCTGGCTGAACCCGCGCGGCAAGCCGCAGGTGGCGCTGGCGCAGTTCATCGTGCCCTGCGAGACGCCCAACATCATTGAAAGCAAGTCCTTCAAGCTCTACCTGAACAGCTTCAACAACACCCGCTTTCTAGACGCCGCCGAAGTGCAGGCGCGGCTTCGGGCCGACATCAGCGAAGCCGCCTGGCGCGGCGCGCCGCAGGCCTCGACGGTGGGCGTCAAGCTGCTGCTGCCCGAGATGTTCGATCGCGAGGACGTTGCCGAACTCGACGGCCTGAGCCTGGACCGGCTGGATGTGGAATGCACGCGCTACACGCCCGCGCCCGACTTGCTGACCGCCGTGTGGGGCGAGCCGCCGGTGACCGAGGTGCTGACCAGCAACCTGCTAAAGAGCAATTGCCTGGTCACTGGCCAGCCCGACTGGGGCAGCGTGCGCATCGCCTACAGCGGCCCGCAGATCAACCAGGAAGGCCTGCTGCAGTACATCGTCAGTTTTCGCAACCACAACGAGTTCCACGAGCAATGCGTCGAGCGCATCTTCATGGACCTCTGGACGCGCTGCAAGCCGGTCAAGCTGACGGTCTATGCCCGCTACACGCGTCGTGGCGGGCTGGACATCAGTCCGTTTCGCACCAGCCATCCGCAGGCCTTGCCGGCCGCGGTACGCACGGCGCGGCAATAATTGCTATTGAAAAGATAGCTTCTAATGCCCAGCTGGTCTGCGCAAACGGCTTATTTTCTTCATAAATCTGGTAAGAAGCACAAAAGATTGCACGAAATGTCTTGAATCCGGTTGGGACGCATTAGCGTATCCATGGGGTACAGCCACCGCTGTACCCCATTCAACCAGGAGATCAACCATGAAGACGAAAATCGGGAAGCTCGCCAAGGCCTGCCTGTTGCTGGTCGCTGCCGGCGGCGCCATGGCGTCAAGCCATCGTGAAGCCCCTTTCATCACCACAGCCCCCAAGGTGGACGGCACGGATTTCTACATGTTCAACAGCTACGAGGCGGGCAAGGCTGGCAATGTCACCTTGATTGCCAACTATCTGCCGCTGCAGGATGCGTATGGCGGTCCCAATTATTTTTCAATGGACCCGAACGCGCTGTACGAGATTCATATTGACAACAACGGCGACGGCAAGGAAGATCTGACCTTCCAGTTCCGGTTCAAGAACGAACTGGCCAGCAACGGCGCAGGCATCACGCTGCCCATTGGCGGAAAAAACGTGTCGATTCCCCTGCGCCAGGCCGGTGCGGTCACCAACGCGGCCAATGCGCCGCTGAGCTACACCGAAAGCTTCACGCTCAACGTGGTGCGCGGCGACCGCCGCAGCGGCACGCGCGCGGCCGTCACCACTGCCGGCGGCGGCACCACCTTCGGCAAGCCGATTGACTACATCGGCACCAAGACCTTTCCGGGCAACAGCTACGAAGGCTATGCCAATTCCTATATCCAGAGCATCAACATCCCCGGCTGCGCAAGCCCCGGCAAGGTGTTCGTGGGCCAGCGCAAGGAAGCGTTCTCGGTCAACCTGGGCGCTATCTTCGACCTGGTCAATGCGCCGGCCGCCTTCATCACCAGCGAGGCCAATGCCTCGGCGGCCGGCAAGTTCGGCGAGCTGGACGACAAGAACGTGACCTCGCTGGCGCTGGAAGTGCCGGCGACCTGCCTGACGCAGGGCAGTGAAAAAGTCATCGGCGGCTGGACCACGGCCAGCCTGCGCCAGGGCCGCCTGCTCAATGGCACGCCGTCCTCGGGCCTGCAAGCCAGCGAAAAAACCGGCGGTGCCTGGACGCAGGTGTCGCGCCTGGGCATGCCGCTGGTCAACGAGGTGGTCATCGGCCTGAAGGACAAGGACAAGTTCAACGCCAACAAGCCTTTCACCTCCGACACGCGCAACGACGCGACGAACTTTGCCGACTACGTGACGAACCCGACGCTGCCGGCCCTGCTCGAATCCCTGTTTGGCGTCAAGGCCCCGACCAACTTCCCGCGCACCGACCTGATGACCGCCTTCCTGACCGGCCTGCCGACGGTCAATCGTCCGGCCAACATCACCGGCCTGGGCGTGGGCGGGCCGCTGACGGAAATGCTGCGCCTGAACACCTCGATTGCCGCCAAGCCGGCTGCCGCGCAGAACGCGCTGGGCGTGGCGGCGGGCGACGCGGCCGGCTTCCCGAACGGCCGCCGCCTGGGCGACGATGTGGTGGACGTTTCGCTGCGTGTGGCCATGGGCGCGCTGTGCGTGCTGACGGGCGACACCGACGCGCTGAAAGTCGGCTGCAAGCCTGCGGATGCACCGGCCGGCGGCGTGGCCTTCGTCGATGGCGTGCGCGCCAGCGCGACCGACTTCCAGCAGGTCTTTCCGTACCTCAACACCCCGATTCCCGGTGCCAAGTAAGCATCTGGGCCGGAAAGGAAACATCATGATCAAGCTCAATTCAAGAGGGCTGGCCGGCGCCGCGCTGTCGGCCGCACTGCTGGCCGGCTGCGGCGATGGCGGCTCGCACCACGGGGGAGTGACGCCACCGCCCGGGCCTGTAGCGCAGACCATCACCGACGTGGTCGCGTACCTCAACCAGCTGATTGCCGGCACGGCCGACAGCGCCGAGCCGATTGACATCAATGCGCTGACGCTGGCGACTGGCGACACTTCGGAGCCGGGGCCTTTGCAATAAAAGCACGGGGGAGGGTGGCCCGGCAGTTGACAGCTTTCAATGTCCGGGCCATTTTTCATTCATTTTTCGCCATTGGCCGGTTTGCCAGCCTATCGGCATGCAGTCCATTCCCCGATTGCCGCAACCAGGAAAGCGTTCAACATGCCCGGATCTTTCAACGCCATGGCGCTGGCAGGTTTGCTGGCGGCCGTGCAACTCCATGCCGTAGCCGCCACCGCGCTGCAGCCCCTGCGGGATGACGAGGTGCTGGAAGTGCTGCCCGCAGTGACGCGCAGCCGCCCGGCGCAGTCGGCAACCGCCTTTACCCTGGGTGCGGCCCCCGGCGATCCGGCCGCTGCGGCCAGGCAGGCCAGGGAAGACATTTCCGTGGCCCGGCAGACCGGCGACACCCGTTATTGGGGACGTGCGCAGGCAGCGCTGAGTTCCTGGTGGGACCAGCCCGGCGCACCGGCCGAGCTGGCCGTGCTGCAGGCCACGGTGCAGCAGGGCCGGCATGAATTCGCCGCGTCGCGGGCGGTGCTCACGGCGGCGCTGGCACGCAACCCCGGCCATGCGCAGGGCTGGCTGAACCTGGCGGCGCTGGAGCGACTTTCGGCCCGCTATAAAGAGTCGCTGGCCGCCTGCGATGCCGTTGCGCGTGCCGGCCAGGCGCTGTATGCCGAGGCCTGCCGGCTTGAAACCCAATCGCTGCAGGGCCGGCATCAGCTGGCCGTGCAAGGCCTGCAGGCGCTGATCGATCAGACGACAGACGCCGGCCAGCGCAGCTGGCTGCTGTCGCTGCTGGCGGAAAGCCAGGAGCGCTGGGGACGCGATGCGGCTGCGGCCCAGGCGTATGCGCGCAGCCTGGCGGCGGAGCATGACCTATACACCGCGATTGCGTTCAGCGACCTACTGCTGCGCACCGGCCAGACCGCGCAGGCGCTGCGGATTCTGGCGCCGCTGCCTGAAACCGATGCCGTGCTGCTGCGGCGCGGCGCCGCCTGGAAGCGGCTCGGTGATGCGCGCTGGACGCAAGCGCGTGACATGCTGCAGGCGCGGGTGGACGAGTTGAAGCGGCGCGGCGACGATGCTTCGCTGCACGGCCGCGAACTGGCCCTGATCGCCTTGTGGCTCGACGAGGACGCCGCGCGCGCCTTGACGCTTGCCCAAAACAACCTGCAGCTGCAGCGCGAGCCGCTCGACTGGTGGGTGGCGCTGCAAAGCGCCCGGCTGGCCAGGGACGGCGCCGCGCTGGCCCGGATTGAAACCGCCATCAGCGCCGCCGGGCTGCGCGATGCACGTCTTTCATCTGCCGCTGCAGGCGCACCGAAAGCCGCCCAATGATGCGCGCGCTTGGCACACGCCTGCGGGCGTCCTGGCTAGCAACGCTGCTGCTGGCGTGCGGCCCGGCGCTGGCGCACAAGGGCAGCGATGCCTATCTTGACGTGCGGCAGCTTGAAGCACCGGCCAGCCCGTCCGCATCGGCAGGCGCCGACGGCCTGGTGGATTTCAGCTTCGGGCTGGCGGTCGCCCTGCGCGACCTCGATTTGGTGGTGACTATCGATGCGAATGCCGACGCCAGCGTGACCTGGGGCGAAGTCAAGGCCGCGACGCCGCAGGTGCTGGCCTTGCTCAACCAGACGGCACGGCTTGATGCGCCGCCCGGCGGGCCAGAGGCGTGCAGGCTGGCCTGGCAAGGCGACGGCCTGGAGCGGCGCAGCGACGGCGTTTATTTCCGCGCCGTGGCGCAAGCCCGCTGCCCGCCCGGGCAGGCGCTGCGCCTGGACTATGCCTTGCTGAAAGACCAGGATTCGACCCACCGCCTGCTGGTGGCCGGTCGCATCAATGGCCATGACCTGCTCAGCACCGTCTCGCCCCAGCAGGGCAGCCTGTTGCTCAATGTCGGCAATGCAGAGGCAGGCAATGCAGAGGCACGCACGACCCAGGCATCCAGCCGCTGGTCGGCGCTGCGGGATTATTTCAGCCTGGGCATGCACCATTTGCTGCAGGGTTACGACCACCTGGCTTTTTTGCTGGCGCTGGTGCTGCCGCTGCAATTGAGCTTGCGGCGCCGGCCGCAGCTTGTTGTTTCGCGCGCGAGTGCTGCCGGCGCCACGGCCGCTTATGCCTCCCGCGCGAGTGCTGCCGGCGCCACGGCCGCTTATGCCTCCCGCGCCACCTGGTTGGCGCTGCTTCGCACCGTGACGGCCTTCACGCTGGGCCATTCGGTCACGCTGATGCTGGCGACCTTCGGCTGGACGCAGGCATCGCCGCTGTGGGTCGAGCCGGTGATTGCGCTGTCGATTGCCGTGACCGCGCTGCTCAACCTGCACCCGGTCAAAGGGGTTCGCTTTGACGTGCTGGCGCTGCTGTTCGGCCTGGTCCATGGCTTTGGATTTGCCGGACTGCTGCAGGAAGCCGCCGCGCCCGGAGGCTTGCTGCCTTGGGCGCTGGCCGGATTCAACCTGGGCGTTGAAGCCGGCCAGCTGACGGCCGTGATGGGCTGGGTGCTGGTGTCGCAGGCGCTGGTCGGCAGGGCCTGGTACGGCCGCGTGGTGGTACGCGGCGGCTCGGCGGTGCTGGTGCTGCTGGCCGGCGGGTGGTTCTGGCAGCGGGTCAGCTGATGGCTGTCGCGCGAGGCTGTGCTGCGGCGATTTGCCGCAGGCCATGGCATACCTGATTGCTGTTACCTCATACGCTGTGTTGATCAGGCTGGCAAGTGGCTCTCTTTCGGGTTAGGGCTGTTGTGCCGATTGCTTTTTTCAGCCAGCGACAGTTCGGGCTGCCGCCTGATTCCTGCACGCCCGACCCTGGGGCTTGCGGGCTGGAACCGGCATCCAGCCTTGCCGTTCGCGGCCATCTTCACCGCTGCAGCTCGCTTTCGGCGCCGCCAGAACCCTCTTTGAGCCTGTTCGTTGCCGGCCGGCAGGAGGCGGGATCAGCCCTGTCCATGCCGCGCTTGAACCGCGCATCCACACGACGAAACGGTATTTAAAAGTGGTCAGTTGCCCATTGCAAGACGTGTAAGAGCTGATCTTTCGGCATGTATTAGCTGTGACCCGGCGCAAGAATGATCCGACGAACTTACTTTTAACAATAAATATTGCAAAGGGGACGAAATGCTTGTTACACCAGAAAGAGAGTGCGAACAGGAGACGACTTCGCAGGCAGCGCACACCGCTCTACCGAAAGCAACAACCACTGCGGGACTGGCGGCCACGGCGCTGCTCGCTGCGTGTGGCGGCGGCGGCGGTGGCGGCGGTGGCGGCGGCACGGGCGCCGCTACCGGCGCGACTGCGGTTTCAAACGATGTCCAGCCTGTCAACGCGGCCGATGCCAGTGCCGCCCGCTTCCTGCAGCAGGCGCAGTTTTCATCCAGCGAGTCCGAAATCGCCGATGCGCGCCAGGTGGGTTTTTCCGGCTGGCTAACCCGGCAGTTTGAAGCGGCTCCCGGACCGACGGGCTGGGACTGGCTGGAAGCGCGGGGCTACGGGAAGGTGGATGGCAACCTCTATTTCGCCACTGTCTATCCGGCCGAATTCATGCTCTGGAACCAGCTCATGAGCAGCCCGGATGCGATGCGCAAGCGCATGGCCCTGGCGCTGTCCGAGCTGTTCGTGGTGTCGCTGGACACCTCGGAGTTCAGCTGGCGCAGCCATGCGTTCACCCATTACTGGGATACGCTGGTGAAAAACGCCTTTGGCAACTTCCGGCAGTTGCTTGAAGACGTGACGCTCCATCCGGCGATGGGCTTCTACCTGAACACCAAGGGCAACCTGAAGGAAAACACCAGCACCGGCAGCACACCCGACGAGAACTATGCGCGCGAGGTCATGCAGCTGTTCAGCATCGGGCTGTATCAGCTCAACATCGATGGCAGCGAAAAGATGGACGCCGGCGGCAACCCTGTCGAGACTTACACCCCGTCGGATGTGGTCAACCTGGCGCGCGTGTTCACCGGGTATGACTTTGACAAGTCCGATGGCGCGCGCATCGCCGTGGCGGGCCAGAGCACGACCATCGAGTCCAGGGACTTCGCCCGCAAGCCGATGGCCTTCGATGCAAGCAAGCATTCGAGCCTGGAAGCGGCCTTTCTGGGCGTGACCATTCCCGCCAACACGCCAGGCCCCGCAGCGCTGAAGACGGCGCTGGACACCCTGTTCAACCATGCCAATGCCGGGCCATTTTTTGCCCGGCAAATGATTCAGCGCCTGGTCACCAGCAACCCGAGCGCCGCTTATATCGGCCGCGTGGCCGAAAAATTCAACAACAACGGCGCCGGCGTGCGGGGCGACCTGCGCGCGGTGTGGTCGGCCATTTTGCTCGACAGCGAGGCGCGCGGCGACCAGGGGCTCACGGATCCCCGCTTCGGCAAGCTGCGCGAGCCCATGCTGCGGCTGATTCAATGGGCGCGCAGCTTTGGCGCGACTTCGGCGGCAGGCAGCTGGAAGATATTCAACACCAGCAGCCCGGCCAGCCAGCTGGGCCAGAGCCCGCTGCATTCGCCCTCGGTCTTCAATTTCTTCAGGCCCGGATTCGTGCCGCCCAACACGGTCATGGCCACCGCGCATGCGCCAGCGCCCGAGTTCCAGCTGGTCAACGAGATCACGGTGGGCGGGTACCTGAACTACATGCAGTCCGTCATTCGCAACGGCATCTCCTGCCCCAAGCCCGATGTGCCTGAGGCTGCCAACGGCTCGGGCATTTTTCTGCCCGATGTGAAAGCGGGCTATGCCCGGGAATTGCTGCTGCTCACCTCCAGCACCGCAGCATTGGTGAGCCACCTTGGGCTGGTGTTATGTGCCGGAGCGCTTTCCGCCGCCACGCAAACATTGATTGTTACCGCGCTCAACGCCACGCCTGTCCAGGCTGACAGCAGCGATGCCTTCAAGCTCGACCGGGTCGCCGCCGCCGTGCTGCTGGTCATGGCGTCTGCCGACTACCTGATCCAAAAATAAAAGGAGGACACCATGCACTTCATCCAGCCCGCACGCCACACCCGGCGTGCCTTCCTGCGTCGCACCGGCCAGCTCGCCCTGACGGGCGCGGCCTTGCCGCTGGCGCTCAACCTTGCCGCGATGGGAGAAGCCGCCGCCTTTGGGGCCACCGACTACAAGGCCCTGGTGTGCGTGTTCCTCTCTGGCGGCAACGACTACGCCAACACCGTCGTCACCTACGACGATCCGAGCTACAACGCCTACAGCACCATCCGTGGCGGTGGCGCGGGCCAGGCGGGCGGCGGCATCGCACTGGGCAAAGCCAGCCTGGCGGCCACGCTGCTCAACCCGGCAACGCCATTGGCCGACGGGCGGCAGTATGCGCTGCATCCGGCCATGAGCGGGCTGGCCGGGCTGTTCAATGCCGGGCAGGCGGCGGTGCAACTCAACGTGGGGCCGCTGGTCGTGCCCTTGAGCCGGGCGCAGTTCAACAGCAAGGACCGCAAGAGCTATCCGCTGCCGCCCAAGCTGTTTTCGCACAACGACCAGCAGTCGGTCTGGCAGTCGTCCGCCCCCGAAGGCTCGCGGGTCGGCTGGGGCGGCAACCTGGGCGATCTGGCGCTGTCGTCCAACGCCGGCAATTCGCTGTTCACCTGCATTAACCTATCGGCCAACACGGTTTTTTTATCGGGCGACTCGGCCATTGCCTACCGGATGAATACGGACGGGGCGGTGAAGATCAACAGCCTGGCTTCCAGCGTGTACGGCTCCAGCGCGGTCAACCAGGCCATGCTTGAGCTGGTTCAGCAGACCCGAAGCCATGCGCTGGAAAATGAATACAACCGCGTGACGGCGCGTGCCATCAGCGCGCAAGGCACCGTCACGGGCGCGCTGGCGGGTTTACCGGCCACCAATGCGCCCTTCAATGCCTTTCCTGCGTCCAACGGCCTGGCCGACCAGCTCAAGATGGTGGCCCGCCTGATTGCTGCGCGCGGCAACCTGGGCATCAAGCGCCAGGTATTTCTGGTCGGCCTGGGTGGCTTTGACCTGCACGACAACCTGATTACCCAGCAGTCCACCCTGTTGGGGCTGGTCAGCAATGCCATGACCGCGTTTTACAACGCCACCGCCGCACTGGGGGTGGCGAAACAGGTGACAGCGTTCACGGCTTCCGATTTCGGCCGCACGCTGACCTCCAATGGCGACGGCTCCGACCATGGCTGGGGCAGCCACCATTTCATGGTGGGCGGGGCCGTTAAAGGCAAGGCTTTCTATGGCTCACCGCCGCCGGTGAGCCTGGGCAATACCAGTGCCGCGCAAGACCAGTGGCATGTCGGCCAGGGCCGGCTGCTGCCCAGCACCTCGGTGGACCAGTATGCCGCCACACTGGCCAGATGGTTCGGCGTGGCCGATTCCGAACTGGCGGGTATCTTGCCAATCTGAAGAATTTCGGGCCGGCAGCGAGCCGGGCCGACTACCCCGCCAACCTGGGTTTCATGGCTTGAGTCAATCCACCGCGCCCGGAGCGCCCAGCGTGAAGTAGAAAACCGCGCCTTTGCCCGGCTCGGACTCGGCGGACACCACGCCGCCATGCCGGGTCACGATGCGGTGCACGGTGGCCAGCCCGACCCCGGTGCCGGGGAACTCGCTCTCCGAATGAAAGCGCTGGAAGGCGCCAAACAGGGTGCTGGCGTTTTTCATGTCAAAGCCCGCACCGTTGTCGCGCACAAAAAACCGGGCCTTGCCAGCGTCGCCGGGCTCGCGGCCAAAGTGAACCGTGGCGCCTGGCGTTCTGGACGAGTATTTGAGGGCATTGCCCAGGAGGTTCTGCAGCACCGAATGCACAAGCGACGGGTCGCCCCGGGCCACCAGGCCGGGTTCGATATGCACCTGTGTCTCCAGTTCGGGCGAGGCGGTGCGAATGGCGTCCACCACTTCCTGCGCCATCACGGAAAGGTCGCAGCTGCGCATGTTGAGCATGCTTGACGTGGATTGCGCCAGTTCCAGCATGGCCTCGATGAGCTGCTCCATGCGGTTGGCGTTGGCCTCGATGCGTGCCATGTAATGCGCTGAACGGCTGCCCTGCGGCAAGTCGGCTGATTTCCTCAACATCGCGCAAAAGCCCTTGATGGAGGACAGCGGAGCGCGCAGGTCGTGCGAGGCCGAAGCCGAAAAGGAGCGCAGGCTTGCATTGGTCAGCTCCAGCTCTTCGCTTCGCTGGGTGAGGGATTGATTCAGTGCCGCAATCGCCCGGGCGTCATTCTCGCGTCCGGTGACATCGTACTGGATGCCCACATAGTGCGTCAGCGTCCCGCTGTCGTTGAGCACCGGCGACACCGTCAACTCGTTCCAGAACCCGGTGCCGTCCTTGCGAAAGTTGTGCAGCAGCACGGTGGACTCCACGCCGTTGGCTATTGCTGTGCGAAGGGTCTGCAGCCCCGGCTGCGTTGTCAGGCCGCGCTGGAGAAACCGGCAGTCTTTTCCGATCACATCGTCGGGCTCATAGCCGGTCAGGCGATAAAACGCCGGGTTGGCATAGACCAGGGGAAACTCGCCATCGCTCGCCTGTCCAATGGTGATTCCGTTCTGGCTCGATGCAATGGCCCGGTGGAGCAGCACGCGCTCGGAATGCTTTTTTTCGCTTTCAGCTTTGACGCGCTCCCAGATGCTTTTCATGTGATTCCTTGGTGGGATATCCACTCTACATTAGCGCTACGCTCGTTGTGCTGACGCACGCCCAGGAACCAAGCCTGCCAGACGAATGAATTTCAAGCATTGAATAGGCATTTTGCGCAATAGGCACGGGCTTGAATAGCTATTAATAGCATAGCAACTTCGGCGCGGTTCCGGCTGCAAATGTAGAGGAAGCTTTCGTTCCGGCCGGGCCGGTTGCGCTAGCTCCAGGACGGAAAAAGTGGATAGTTTGCTATTGTTTCAATAGCTGCCTGCGCCCGCCCTGATTGCGCGGAAGGCATTTTTTGTTCATGAATGGGCTCTTCGCCGGCTTTTACCAGGGCGCTGGCGCGCACGCCGAGCAGACGCAGCCTTTGCTCCAGCGGCACGCGCTTCAGGCACAGCCCGGCCATCTTGCGGATGGCTTGCGCGTCAGCGGTATAGGCAGGCGCCGTCTGGTCGCGTGTCGCGATCCTGAAATCGTCATAGCGCAGCTTGATGCCGATGGTCCTGGCGACATAGCCCTTGCGCTGCAGGTCGGCGGCCACCTGTTCGCACAGCCGGGTGAAAATCGCGCCCAGTTCGGCCTTGTCGCGCGCTGCGTGCAGGTCGCGCTCGAAGGTCGTTTCGCGGCTCATGCTGACCGGCTCGCTCTCGGTGACGACCGGGCTGTCGTCGCGGCCCCAGGCGGCATCAATCATCCAGGCGCCGCTGGCCTTTCCGAACTGGCTGATCAGAAACTGCCGGTCCAGCGCCGCCAACTCGCCGATGGTCTGGACATTGAGCCGCGCCAGCTTTTCACCCGCCTTGGGGCCGATGCCGTTGATCTTGCGCACATTGAGCGGCCAGATCAGGGTTTGCAGATCGGCCTCGTGAACGATTGAAATGCCGTTGGGCTTGTCGAATTCGCTGGCCATCTTGGCCAGCAGCTTGTTGGGCGCCACGCCGATGGAGCAGGTGAGGCCGGTCTTCTCGAAAATCGCCCGCTGGATCAGCCGCGCCAGCGCCCGGCCGCCGTCGCGCTGGCCGCCCGGAACCTCGGTGAAGTCGATGTACACCTCGTCGATGCCCCGGTCCTGCATCAGCGGCGCGACCTCGGCAATCGTGCTCTTGAACAGGCGCGAGAAGCGGCGAATCTCGTCGAAATCCACCGGCAGCACGATGGCCTGCGGGCACAGCCTGGCCGCCTTCATCATGCCCATGGCCGAACCGATGCCGAACTGCCGCGCCGCATAGGTCGCCGTGGTGATGACGCCCCGGCCGACGTAATCCTTGAGCCGCGGAAATTCGGCCACCGGAATGAAGCGCAGCGCCCGCTCGCCATGGCTGGCCAGCAGCGCCTCATCGACCGTGCGCCGTCCGCCACCAATCACCACCGGCAGGCCCTTGAGCTGCGGATAGCGCAGCAGCTCGACCGACGCGAAAAACGCATCCATGTCGAGATGGGCGATGCGGCGGATGTCGCCGCCGGCTGACGGGCCGGGGCTGGGTGTGCCGGGCGGGAAGGGTGTGCTCACCTTGCAAGCATAGCGGCAGCCAGCGCCTTGCAATGGGCGGCCTTGGCCGCCACAGGTCTTGCGTAAACTCCCTGCGTGCCGGTCTGCGGCATAAAAAATTTAAAAAAAGGAATGCCCATGCCGCACAGGATTGACCCCAGGAAATGGATGCCGAAACGCCTTGCCGCCCGGCTGATGCCGGCGCTGTCGGCCGTGTCGCTGGTGCTGGCTGCCGGCTGCACCCGGATTGAAACCGGCGAGGTCGGCTTGCGCATCAATTTCGACAAGACGACGGACCCGACCGAGCGCTTGCCGGGCTCGTTCAACCAGACCCTGATCGGCGACATCGTGACCTTCAAGATCCAGGATGTGGCGGTGGCGGTGGACAACATGACGCCGCTGGCCTCGGACAACTCGACGGTCAAGGACTTTGACATGACCGTCGTCTATAACGTCAACCCGACGGCGGTGTCCGAGCTGTGGACCACCAAGAACCGGACGTTTCACGGCGTTTCCGAAAAAGGCGGCGACATTTTGCTGATGCAGAACTATGTGGCGCTGAGTGCGCGCAATGCAGCCTACAAGGTGGCGCGCGAATACGAATCCCTGAAGATGGCCGACAACCGGCCGCTGATCGAGCAGAAAATCCGCGAGAACGTCATCAAGACGCTGACCGAGGAAAAGCTGGCCGACAAGATCACCGTGTCGCAAATCCAGGTGCGCGCCATCACGCCGGCCGATGTGATCGTCAACAGCGCCAACGAACTGGTGCGGGCGCAAAACGAGCTGAAAACCAAGGAAGTCGAGGTCCAGACCGCCAAAAAAGAGGCCGAACGCATCGCCGCGCTGAACGCCAATGCCGGCGCCATCGGCTACATGAACGCCATGGCCAACCTGAAGATCGCCGAAGGCGTGGCCGCCGGCAAGGTCCACACCATCGTGGTGCCCTACGACTTCAAGGGCATCGTGAACGCCAAGTAGCCGCATTCGACAGGCGGTGACCGGCGGCGATGCGCGGCAGCCTGAGCGGGTGCCAGCCAATCCCGATCACCCGATAGCCCGGCGGCTTACATGCCCACACGCCACAAGCCGACAAAAGTTTCACCGGGCGGGGTGAAGACTGAATGGCTAACAAATCCATGAAAGCACCCCGCCATGCACTACGTGACTGCCGGCGACGGCACCCAACTCTATGTCAAGGACTGGGGCAGCGGCCCGCCGGTGATTCTGCTTCACGGCTGGCCGCTGTCATCGGACAGCTGGGACGACCAGGCCATGGCCATTGCCGAGGCGGGCTTTCGTGCCATTGCCTACGACCGGCGCGGATTTGGCCGCTCGTCACAGCCCTGGACGGGCTATGACTACAACACCCTGACCGATGACCTGGCCGCCGTGATCACGCAAACCGGCGTGCAGGATGCGGTGCTGGTCGGCTTTTCGATGGGCGGCGGCGAGGTGGCCCGCTACATGTCGCGCCACGCCGGACGCTCGGTGTCCAAAGCCGCGCTGATTTCATCGGTGGTGCCTTACATGCGCCAGACCGACGACAACCCGGAAGGCACCGACCAGGGCGTTTTCGTCGAGATGCTTCAACGCATCAAAGAAGACCGTGCGCAATTTTTCGCCACGTTTTTCAGGGACTTTTTTGGTGTCAGCCTGATGTCGCATCCGGCCAGTGACGAAGTCATCGACTGGGCGCGCAGCGTGGCGATGCAGGCCAGCCTGAAGGCCACGCTGGAATGCGCCAAGTCCTTTGCCACGACCGACTTCCGGCTTGACCTGGCGGCGTTCAAGGTTCCGACGCTGATCATTCATGGAAATGAGGACAACACCGTGCCGATTGACGCGTCCGGGCGCGCCGCCGCCAAAGGCATCGCCAATGCCAGGCTGATCGAGTACGACGGCGCGCCGCACGGCGTGCAGGTCACGCACAAGGACCAGCTGAGCGATGACCTGATCGATTTTCTGCGCGATTGATGCGATTAACGCGGCGGACCCGCCGCTGCGCCAGGTGTCGTGCTGCAGGTAAACAGTGGTGTCCGTGTGTAAACCGCTGCTGACAGCCCAAAGCCCGAAGTCCAGAATATTTCCTTGTTCCCCCAGGCAGTCTCGCTGCCCACGGGGCGAATGGCGGCGATGGACAGCCAAGGGAGTACGTCATGAAACGATGGGTCAAGTGGACATTGGGCGCGCTTGGCGCCTTGTTGGTGGCGGCAGCGGCAGCGGCCGTGGTGGGCACCCAGCTGGCCGAGCGCAAGAGCCAGCGCCAGGTCAGGCTGAATCTTCAGCCGGTCACCTGGGCAACGGCAGTGGCCGCGCCCGATGCGGCCACGCTGAAGCGCGGCAAGTACCTGTTCAATTCGCGCGGCTGCGCCGAATGCCATGGCAGCAACGGCGCCGGACGCGAGTTCATCAACGACGGCAAGGGGCTGCGCATCGCCGCGCCCAACATCTCGCCGGGCGAAGGCAGCGTGGTGGCGCGCTACACGCCCGAAGACTGGGAGCGCACCGTGCGCCATGGCGTCAAGCCCGATGGCCGGCCGGTGTTCATCATGCCCAGCGAAGACTACAACCGCCTGACCGACGACGACCTCGCCGCAGTGGTGGCTTATGCCAAAAGCCTGCCGCCGGCCAAGGGAAGCGCGGCGGTGGTCGAGCTGTCGCTGCCGGTCAGGCTGATGTACGGCTATGACGCGATCCAGGATGCGGCGCAGAAGATCGACCATTCCCTGCCGCCGTCCCGGCCGATTCCCGCCGCCGTGAATGCCGAGCACGGCGCCTACGTGGCCAACATGTGCATCGGCTGCCATGGCCCCGGCCTGTCCGGCGGCAAGATTCCCGGCACGCCGCCCGACTGGGCAGCGGCCGCCAACCTGACGCCCGGCCAGGGCAGTGCGCTGGCACGCTACCCGGATGCCGGGCGGTTCGTCGCCATGCTGCGCAGCGGCAAGCGCCCCGACGGCACGGTGATCACGGTGATGCCGTTCGAGTCGCTGCGCCAGCTCAACGATGTCGATGCGCGGGCGGTGTATGCGTATTTGAAGACCGTGCCGGCCCGGCCGTTCGGGCAGCGCTAGGGGGTAGGCTGAAAGCAAAAGCAGTCTGCGCAGGAAATTTGCCAAATTTGCAATGTGTCTTCAGCTGAGACCAATCAAGCCGGTTGCCAGCGTATCCGATGCAGGGCTGGCTTTGAGGCAGCTACTCAATCGTGAGTCTGTCGAACCAGCGCAATCCCGCAGGCACATCACCGCGCTCGGCGGGCGTAAAAGGGGGAACTGCAAGATTCTCTGGCGGTACGCCGATCTGGTTCAAGTCCACCGCCTGCGGTTTTCCTTCCAGCCCGCGTTCTGTCCGGCTTAGCTGGTAATACACGCCATTCCATAACTTCGCCCCAAAGTCTCGGGGCTGCTTGTAGAAGAACAACAGCGAGTGCTCCAGCCATGCGAAATCCGTCATGCTCACCGTGGCCGGGTGCGCATACGGGTAAGGCACATGGCACATGACTTCACCCATCCCTTCGACACACTTGAATTCACGCATGGAGAGGAAAAAGTCTTTCAGGCGGGTGGGGTCCATCTTGAGCGTGAACACCACTTGCTCACCCCGTGGTTCAAAACGCACCGTGCCCACAGGAATGATCTGGCCGTCGCGCCCGTGCAACCGGATGGTCTGCGTTCCGGCCAGCTCCCAGGCCCCCGCGAAGCCGCTGAAGGTCAATCCACCGGCCACCAAGGCACAGGCCAGGCAGCGCAAAAGGGTGAAAAATTGCATGACGGTTCCCGGTGAGTTGACCCATGGTGAAGAGGACGCAAACGGAATCAATAGGTTCCTGGCAGCAGGATGCTTTTGTCCACCGCGCCGATTTGGGTGCGGCCGCAAAACGCCATGGTGATGTCGAGTTCCTTGTGGATGATTTCCAGCGCCTTGGTCACGCCGGCCTCGCCCATGGCGCCCAGCCCATAGACCATGGCCCGGCCAATCAGGGTGCCGCGCGCGCCCAGCGCCCAGGCCTTGAGCACGTCCTGGCCGGAGCGGATGCCGCCGTCCATCCACACTTCGATCTCCGAACCCACGGCTTCAACGATGGCGGGCAGGGCGGTGATGCTGGACTGCGCACCATCAAGCTGGCGGCCGCCGTGGTTGCTCACCACGATGGCGTCGGCGCCGCTTTGCACGGCGAGCCGGGCGTCTTCCACATCCTGGATGCCCTTGAGGATCAGCTTGCCGCCCCATTTTTCCTTGACCCAGGCCACGTCGGCCCACGACAGGCGCGGGTCAAACTGCTCGTTGGTCCAGGCCGACAGTGAATTCATGTCGCTCACGCCCTTGACGTGGCCGACCAGGTTGCCAAAGGTGTGGCGGCGCGTGCCGGCCATGCCCAGGCACCAGCGCGGCTTGGTCATGAGGTTGATGATGTTGGCCAGCGTCGGCTTGGGGGGCGCTGTCAGGCCATTTTTCAAATCCTTGTGGCGCTGGCCGATCACCTGCAGGTCCAGCGTCAGCACCAGCGCGTTGCAGCCGGCCTTGCGGGCGCGCTCGATCATGGCGGCCATGGCTTCGCGGTCGCGCATCATGTAGAGCTGGAACCAGAAGGGCCGCTGCGTGCTGGCCGCGATGTCCTCGATGGAGCAGATGCTCATGGTCGAGAGGATGAAGGGAATGCCGAATTTTTCAGCCGCCCTGGCGGCCTTGATCTCGCCGTCGGCATGCTGCATGCCCGTCAGGCCCACGGGCGCAATCGCCACCGGCATCTTCACGTCCACGCCGACCATTTTGGTGGCCGTCGAGCGGTTTTCCATGTTCACGGCAACGCGCTGGCGCAGCTTGATGGTCTGGAAATCGGCCTCGTTGGCGCGGTAGGTGCTTTCGGTCCACGAGCCGGAATCGGCGTAGTCGTAGAACATGCGCGGAACGCGTTTTTGCGCCATCACGCGCAGGTCTTCAATGGTGGTGATCACGGTCATGTTGTCTCCTGAAGCGCCTGATGCTAGCGGTTTGAGCGCCGGTGGCGAGTGAATAAATTTTGCGCGGGAGAAATTTATTTCAACAAGGCTGGCCACTGAATGGGGCGGTGGATAGCCTCCGATTTGGCCCGGCTTGAGGACTGAAAGAGCAAGCCTGTGTAAAGTACGATATTTGTAATAAACAGGTTACGTTTGCATGTAACTATATTGATACATGTCAGTGTTTCGCCAGCATGGAATCGCATAATTAAATCGTCTCCACTTCAAAAAAAGGCCATTTTGCTAACAAACTCCGGCTTTCTTCCGACCCGTCCGGACTCCCTGAGTCCTGAAAAAGCGCGGCCAACCACGCTGACCCAGTTGCTCAGGGCGACGCAGGATCTGAAGCTTGAACCCATCATCACGCTGGCCATGGCGCTGGAGCAACTCGGCTTGCTCCATCCCCGCGAGATTGAGATGCTGACGGATGAAGACCCGCAGTTGCTGCGCAGCCGGTCGCCAGAGCTGGTGGAGCGCCTGCTGCTGACGCCTGAAGACCTGCACCATGCGCTGGCGCGCACCGCCGGCATCGTCGAGGTGGATGCGGCCAATTTCATGCTGCCTGAGCGGGCGTTCGATGGCCAGCTGCTGCGCAAAATGCGCAACCACGACCTGCTGTTCCTGGGGGAGGCCGACGAGACGCTGTTCATCGCGAGCTGGCATCCCACTGACGAGGACATGTATCACCACCTGTGTACCCTGACCGGCCGTAGCGTGCGGGTAGTCTGGGCTGACCGTGATGCGATTGTGGCGCGCCTGGAGCGCATGGACCCCCTGGCGCCCAAATGGACCCCCGAGCATGACATGCTCACGGCGCACCAGGCCGTCAAGCGCAAGGCATTGACAACGCCGCTTGCTGCCACCAACGCCGTGACCGTCCACGATCAGGACATGGAACACCTGATGGACGAAGCCGTGCAGGGGCTGTCATCGGTACAGCCGCGCAAAGCCCCGCAAGAGCTTGACGAGTCCAGCGATTCGCCCATCATGGTGCGCATGGTCAAGCGCCTGATCATGGATGCGCAGGCCCTGCATGCGTCCGATATTCACATCGAGACCAATCCGGGCGAGGAGTTCAGCCGCATCCGCCTGCGCCGCGACGGTGACCTGGAGCTGTACCAGAAGCTCTCGCCCAGGCTGCGCGCGGCCATGGTGTCGCGCATCAAGATCATGGCCCGGCTCGATATTTCCGAGCATCGCCGGCCGCAGGACGGCAAGATCAATTTCAGCGAGTTCGGCGGCGACAGTCTTGAGTTGCGGGTGTCCATCATGCCGACGCACGACGGCATGGAGGACGTGGTGATGCGGCTGCTGGCCTCCTCGAAGCCAGTGCCGCTGGCCAAACTGGGCCTGCAGCCGCGCGATGCCGAGGCGGTGGCGCGCACGTCGGCGCGCTCCTTCGGCCTGATCCTGGCGGCCGGCCCGACCGGATCGGGCAAGACCACCACGCTGCATTCCATGCTGGCCGAAATCAACACCGAGGAACGCAAAATCTGGACCGCCGAAGACCCGATAGAAATCACCCAGCCCGGCCTGCGCCAGGTGCAGGTCAACCCGAAGATCGGGCTGACCTTTGCCAACGCCATGCGGGGCTTCTTGCGGGCCGACCCGGACGTCATCATGATTGGCGAAATCCGCGACCAGGAAACAGCAAAAATCGTCATTGAAGCCTCGCTGACCGGCCACCTGGTGCTGTCAACCCTGCACACCAACAGTGCCTCCGAGAGTGTCGTGCGCCTGCTGGACCTGGGCATGGATGCGCTGAACTTCGCCGATTCGCTGGTCGGCATCGTGGCGCAGCGGCTGGTCCGGTCGCTGTGTCCGCACTGTTCGCAAAAGGGGCCGCTGCTGCCCGGGCAATTTACTGAACTGGTCAAGGAATATGTGCAGGCCTCGCCCCTGAGCGAGGAAGAAGGCGCCCGGCGCCTGCTGGCCGCCGCCGGGGTTCAGACGCCCGAGGAGGTCACGCTCAAAACGGCGCAGGGCTGCGACCACTGCGGCGGCAAGGGCTACAAGGGGCGAATGGGCATCTATGAAATTCTGGAAAACAGCCCGACGCTGCGGCTGCTCATCCAGCGCAATGCCCGGCCCGCCGAGATTTATGAAGAAGCGATCAAATCGGGCATGCGCAGCCTGCGCCATGACGCGCTTGAAAAATGCTTTCAAGGCCTGATCGACCTGCATCAGGCGCGCCTGGCGTATCTGTGATCAGCCCGATACCCCGGGGTCAGGCTGCGCAACGGAATTCTTGTGCCTTTGATCCAGGTGGCCTGCGCGTTTGCGCAAGGAGCGAGACTCTTGATCCGGCCTGACTCAGGCTCAACCTGGCCCCCAGGCCTGTGGTGCAGGCATGCGCCTTGATGCGGCATCTGCTGGCAGCTGGCAGTTGTCAACTGCACCGCATAATAATGTGGCACTTTTTGAAAGTCCACCTTTTGCCCACAGATTCCGGCTTTCTTTCGACCCGTCCAGACTCTCTGGGTGATGCAGAGCCGCGCCCGACCACGCTGGCCGGGCTTCTGCAGATGACACAGACACTTAAGTCCGAACCCATCATCACTCTGGCGGCCGCGATCGAACAATTGGGTTTGCTCAATCCCCGGGAAATTGATGCGCTCATGCGTGAAGACCCGCAGTTGCTGCGCAGCAAGTCGTTTGAGCTGGTGCGGCGCCTGCTGCTGACGCGCGAAGATATTCACCATGCGCTGTCGCGCACCGCCGGCATCGTCGAGGTGGATGCCGCCAACTTTGTGCTGCCAGACCGCACATTTGATATCCAGCTGCTGAGCATCATGCGCGCGCATGACCTGCTGTTTTTGGGAGAGGCCAACGAGACGCTGTTCGTGGCCACCTGGTATCCCACCGACGAGAAACTGCATAACCGCCTGCACATGATGACCAGCCGCAGCGTGAGGATGGTCTGGGCGGACCGCGATGCCATCGTGGAGCGCCTGGCGCGCATGAATCCTCTTGCGCCAAGGCAGGCTCCCGAGGAGGAGCGACAGAAAACGCATGAGCCCGTCATGCCGAAAGTCTCCAATGGTCCGGTTTCTGTTGCTGGCACTGAAGAGCCCGCAGAGCAGGACATGCAATACCTGATGGCCGAGGCGGTCCGGACCATGGCATCGGGCCAGACGCAGGAAGAACTCGATGAACTCAGCGATTCACCCAGCATGGTGCGCATGGTCAAGCGCCTGATCATGGACGCGCAGGCCCTTCGTGCCTCCGATATTCATATCGAGACCAATCCGGGCGAGGAGTTCACCCGCATCCGCCTGCGCCGCGATGGGGACCTGGAGCTGTACCAGAAGCTCTCGCCCAAGCTGCGCGCGGCCATGGTGTCGCGCATCAAGGTGATGGCGCGGCTTGATATTTCCGAACGTCGCCGGCCGCAGGACGGCAAGATCAGTTTCAGCGAGTTCGGCGGCGACCCCCTGGAGTTGCGGGTGTCCATCATGCCGACGCACGACGGCATGGAGGACGTGGTGATGCGGCTGCTGGCCTCGTCAAAGCCGGTGCCGCTGGCCAGGCTGGGCCTGCAGCCGCGCGATGCCGAGGCGGTGGCGCGCATGTCGGCGCGCTCCTTCGGCCTGATCCTGGCGGCCGGTCCGACCGGATCGGGCAAGACCACCACGCTGCATTCCATGCTGGCGCAAATCAACACCGAGGAACGCAAAATCTGGACCGCCGAGGATCCGATAGAAATCACCCAGCCCGGCCTGCGCCAGGTGCAGGTCAACCCGAAGATCGGGCTGACCTTTGCCAATGCCATGCGGGGCTTCTTGCGGGCCGACCCGGACGTCATCATGATCGGCGAAATCCGCGACACCGAAACCGCCAGGATTGTCATTGAAGCCTCGCTGACCGGCCACCTGGTGCTGTCAACCCTGCACACCAACAGTGCCTCCGAGAGTGTCGTGCGCCTGCTGGACCTGGGCATGGATGCGATGAACTTCGCCGATTCGCTGGTCGGCATCGTGGCGCAGCGGCTGATCCGGTCGCTGTGCGTGCACTGTTCGCAAAAGGGGCCGTTGCTGCCCGGGCAATTTTCTGAACTGGTCAAGGAATATGTGCAGGCCTCGCCCCTGAGCGAGGAAGAGGGCGTCCGGCGCCTGCTGGCCGCCGCCGGGGTTCAGGCGCCCGAGGAGGTCACGCTCAAAACGGCGCAGGGCTGCGACCACTGCGGCGGCAAGGGCTACAAGGGGCGAATGGGCATCTATGAAATCCTGGAAAACAGCCCGACGCTGCGGCTGCTCATCCAGCGCAATGCCCGGCCCACCGAGATTTATGAAGAGGCGATTCAGTCGGGCATGCGCAGCCTGCGCCATGACGCGCTTGAAAAATGCCTTCAGGGCCTGATCGACCTGCGCCAGGCGCGCCTGGCTTATCTGTGATCAGCCCAGGACGGACTCAAATCCGGGTTTGAAACACAGGCTTGGCCTGCGAATTGCTTGACCCCGCCAGGGAATCGGCCCGGTTGGCAAAAAACTGTGAACTTCATCGCGTTTTTACAGCTCCGTACCTGTCCCACCTGGTTGCAACACGACATTCAAGGCCCTTTTATGACTGACCTGCCGACACCCCCGCGCAAAGGAAAAATCGTTTGCCCGCAATGCGGAGAGACCGCCATGCGCGTAAAGCGAAGGCTGCGTGACCGACTTGTGAGTCTGGTCAAGCCTGTCAAGCGTTATCGCTGCAGTTTTTGCAACTGGACAGCACTCCTGCCCCTTAAAGATGCACGAGAACACTGAGCGTTCTACCGCGCTGCATCCCTTGTTTTTGCACTTGGCGCACGCCGGCACCGCGAACTTCCAGCCCAATCTCTTCAGCCACCTTGCCGCTGGCATCGGGCAGTTGCGCCTTCAGCGCTGAACGCCAGGACCAAATTTTTAGGACTTTTAGGCCTTTTGCGCTTGATGGGAAAGCGTTTTAAGCTCCTGAATCAATAGCAAAAACGGATGGCTCGATGCCCAAATCAAGCATTCGCCGCGCACGGTTTTATTTGAAATTATGCGTCTTACATAATTATTAGAATAACGTAAAAATTCATAAACCATGACCTTCCGCCGTACCGCCCTCGCGCAAGAAATGGCCAGGCAACTGCTGCGGCCCACATTTCTCGACACCTCATTGCGCTCCGGGCTCTTTCTTTCAGGGCAACGGCGGGTGGGCAAGACCACGTTTCTCGCCACCGACCTGATTCCGGCGCTGCAGGATGTGGGCGCCATCGTCATTTACGTTGACCTGTGGAGCCAGCCGCAAGCCAACCCGGCGAACCTGGTCCACAACGCCATCCGCAAGTCCTTGCATGCGCTGCAAACCCCGGGTTCGGCGATGCTCCAGAAACTGAAACAGCTGTCCAGTGTTGAGGCCGGCGCTGCCGGTTTCAAATTTGGCTTCAAGCTCGCCGATGTCGGCAAGGAGGGCGGCGTCAGCCTGGCGCAGGCGTTCACGGAGCTTGTCGAGCAGTCGAAAACAGACGTGGTGCTGATCATTGACGAAGTGCAGCATGCGCTGGGAAGTGCGGATGGCGACAGCCTGCTGCACGCGCTCAAAGCCGCGCGCGACGCCATCAACACCCGGCCCGCAACGCCGGGCCACTTTCTGTTCCTCGGCACCGGCTCGCATCGCGCGCGCGTCCAGGAGCTTTCCCTCAAGGGCAACCAGGCGTTCAACGGCGCGGTGACGCATGAGTTTCCGGTGCTCGGGCTGGACTTTATTGAATATGTCCTGCAACAGGTCGGGCCGCAATTGGGCGTCATGGCGCCTTCGGCAGGCGTCACCGAAGAGGCGTTCAGGAGAATGGGCAGCCGGCCCGAAGAACTGATGAAGGCACTCAGTGTCTTGCGTGCCTTGCCCCCGGGCGCGAACCCTGATGAGCATCTGCCCACCATTGCCCAGGCGTTTGGCGCTGCGGCGGCGGATATCGAACTGCAAAAGATAGAAGCCTTTGGCCCGCTGGCGCAAGCCGTGTTTTCACATATCTGCGGGATTGGGGGCAACGTCAAGGGTGTGTTCACCGGGGATGCACTGAAGGAATACTCCACCCAGATCGGCCGGGAAGTGAGCGCCCAGGAAGTGCAGGGTGTTCTTGGCATGATGACTTCGGCCAACCTGCTGATGCGCGTCAAGCATGGGCACTATGGCGTGACCGACAGCTTTGTCGAAAAAGCCTGGGGGACACGGTTGCAGGCCGACAAGCTCTTGCGGCCTGATGGCCTGCCCGGCCAGGATGGCTCGGCTTGAGCCGGCAAACCGGCGAAAGGGTCGCGCCAGGCTGCTGCTGAATTCACAGCGCGCGACGCCATTGCATTAATCCAGGCTGATATTCTTGCGCTTGATCAGTTGTTCGTACACCTTGGCCTTGGCATCGGCGTTACGGCGGATATCGGCGGGTGACCAGGTGATGGTCTCGAAAGCGAAGGTATTGAAGCGCGCCTTGACTTCGGGGTCAGCCAGTACCTTGAGAACGTCGGCGTTGATCTTGTTGGCCACATCGGCCGCAATGCCTTTCGGGGCCACCAGCGATACAAAAGAGTTCACCTCGAAGCCGGCTGGCCCGCCTGCCTCGGCCACCGTCGGAACCTCCGGCATCTGGGGAATGCGTTTGGGCGCGGCGACGGCCAGATAGCGGATCTTGCCGGCCTTGAACATGCCCTGGCTCGATGGAATGCTGGCCATGCTCCACTGAATGTCGCCGGCGCCGACCGAGGTGAAGAGCTGAGACACTTCCCGGTAAGCCACATGGGTCATTTCAAGCTGCTCAAGCAGTTCGAGTTGCTCGCCGGCCAGATGCCCGGGACTGCCAACGCCCCAGGAGCCGTAGCTCACCTTGCCCGGTGCGGCCTTGGCAGCAGCCACCAGGTCTTTCATGCTCTGCCATTTGGAGTCGGTTGGCACCGCCACCAGGAACGGCGTGCGAAAGAGCGGCGCAATGGGGTCGAAGTTGTCCAGCGTGACAAACTTCCTGGACTTGTACAGCAGCGGCAGGGCGGCCAGGTGTTCACTGTCGAGTTGCAGCAGGGTGTAGCCGTCTGGCGCGGCGCGGCGCGTCGATTCGATGGCGATGAAACCACCGCCGCCGGGCCGGTTGGTGATGAGGACAGGCTGATTCCATAGTTTCGACAGCTTGTCCGCCACCTGGCGCAGCACGGCATCGGGGCCACTGCCCGCAGCAAAGGCGGTGACGAGGTTGACGGGCTTGTTCGGGAAAGGGGCGTCAGCCTGCGCCGAAAAGCTGGTGCCCAGAAGACCCAGGCAAAGGGCAGACCAGCGCGCCAGGGAGCGCAAGCCAGCGCGGCGGGGAAGTGATGGAAGGCTCATGGTGGTGCTTTCAAACAGGTTAAAAACTTGCAGGGAACCAGGGCAAAAGGGCTGCGCCGTTGCAATCCAGCGCCGCAAGAGTCAAGTTGCCTCAAGCTTGGCTCAAGCCGCATCAAGCCGCGTCGGGCTGCAGCGCCGGGGCTGCCAGGCGAAAGGCATCCAGCCTGGCGCAGGCGGCATCGACCGCAGCAATCCGGGGCCACCGCTTCACGTCAACCTTGAAGCGCCGCGCACTCTCGACCTGCGGCACCAGATACACATCGGCCAGCGTGGGGGTGTTGCCAAAGCAGAAGTCGCCCCGCTGGCTGTCAGCGGCCAGCAAAGCCTCGAAGGCATCAAACCCGTCGCTGATCCAGGTGGCGCACCAGGCGTTCACCGCATCTTCATTGGCACCGAGTTGCTTGCGCAGGTACTCCAGAATGCGGCGATTATTGATTGGGTGGATGTCGCAGCCGACGATGGCCGCCAGCGCACGCACATGGGCACGGTCGTTGGCGTTGCCTGGCAACAGCGCTGGTGTGGGGTGCGTCTCTTCCAGCCATTCGATGATGGCGGGCGACTGGATCAGCACCTTGCCGTCCGCTTCCAGCGCCGGCACCAGCATCTGCGGGTTGACGGCCTTGAACTCGTCCTTCAGGTGCTGCTCGGTGCGCAGGTCAACCGCCACGTACTGCGTCTGCAGCCCTTTGAGATTGAGCGCAATGCGCAGCCGGTGCGAGGTGCCGCTGCGAAAAAAGTTATACAGCTTCATGAATGTTTCTTTTGTACTGACTGGATGAGATGGAGGGTGTCGGCCTCGGCGTGGGTTCGATGCGCATCGAGCGCACGTCGTGCGAGCGACGGGACACCGGCACCAGCAGCGTCAGCAAGACCCCCAGAATGCCTAGCCCCGCCAGGACATAGAAGATGGAGTTCAGCGCGAAGCTCGAACCGATCAGGAAGCTTCCCAGCATGGGGCCACCGATGCCGCCGAGGCGACCGAAACCGGCGCACCAGGCCACCCCTGCGGCGCGGACATTGGTACGGTAGTAGTTGGCGACGAAACCGTAGATCAGCGTCTGCGTGCCGCTGGTGCCCAGTCCGACGACCGCGACGATAGCCAGCAGGCCGGCCAGCGGAAAACCGAGCGTGAGCAGCACGAGGGCCACCGCGCCAATCGCAAAGCAGCTGGCGACCACCGGCTTGGCCCCGAACCGGTCAGCCGCCCGGGAGGCCAGCAGCGCACCGAACAGGGAGCCGCCATTGAGCACCAGCAGGAACGACAGCGAACCCTTGGCGTTGAAGCCGGCGCGCAGCATGAGTTCGGGCAGCCAGGTGTTGAGCGAATACACCAGCATGAGGCCGGTCGCGCTCATCAGTCCCAGAATGATCGTTGGGAAGATGTAGCTGCCATTGAACAGACCCGCGAAACCTGCCTTGTCCTCGCTCACGGACGCCCGCTTGCCGACCGCAGCCGGTACAGCCTCGGGAATGGGGATACCCGTATGCTCGGAGAGGGCGCGGGCTTCATCCATCCGGCCACGCGAGGCCAGCCAGGCCACCGACTCGGGCATCTTGAAGTAAGCCAGCGGCAGCAGCGTGACCAGGGGCAGTGCGCCGATCCAGAACATGCCGCGCCAGCCAATCTTGTCCATGAGCAGGATGGCGATCAGGGCCGACAGCAGGCTGCCCAGCGGGATGCCACCGTTGCTGATCGCATTGCACAGGTTCTTCTTGCCTTTCGGGGCGTATTCCGACACCAATGCCGCAGTCGTGGCCACCAGTGCGCCAATACCCAGGCCCGTGAAGAAGCGCATCCAGCCGAACATCGCCGTCGTGGTCGTCATCGCCGTAAGCGCCATCCAGACAGAAAACCACGCATAGGCAGTCAGCATGACCTTGCGGCGTCCCAGAATATCGCCTACGGCCCCGGCGAGCAGCGCCCCGACGAGCACGCCGACCAGCGCATAACTGCCCAGTACGCCCGCCATGACCGGGGTCACGGTGCCGATATGCGAGGAATCGCGCAGGAAGGTCGATACCACCGCCCCATAGACGACAAGGTCATAGCCGTCGAATATGAGTCCCATCGTGGCCAGGCCCACCACCCACACGACCGTGCGCATGCGTCGGGCTTCGAGTTCGGAATCTGTTGAAATTGTCATCACTTGTCTCCTTGTTTTGAGTGCCGCGCCTCTTCGGGGCGCGTGCCGAAACGACCACCCCGCACGAGTTCATGCCCGGTGCCGGATGGATGCTTCGACAGGGAGCGCTTTATTCGGCCGGGCCGACGTTCAGGGCGATCCCGGCAACGCCTTCGACGCGGCCTTCGATGCGGTCACCCGCCACCACCGCGCCCACGCCTTCAGGCGTGCCGGTGTAGATCAGGTCGCCGGGCTGCAGGTGGTAGAACAGCGACAGGTCGGCAATGATCTCGCGCACATTCCAGATCAGCTTGTTGACGTCGGATTGCTGCTTGGTCTGGCCATTCACAGCCAAGGCGATTTCGCCCTGGTCGATGATCACGCCGGGCATGGGAACGATCTCGCTGCAGACCGAGGACTGCTCCACGTCCTTGCCCAGATCCCAGGGGCGGCCCTTGTCGCGGGCGACGAGTTGCAGGTCGCGGCGGGTCATGTCCAGGCCGGCGGCGTAGCCGTAAATCACCTGGTGGGCGTCTTCCTGCGACACGCGAAACGCCGGTTTGCCGATGGCAACCACCAGTTCCATTTCAAAATGGTAGTTGGCGGTTTCGGGCGGATAGGCCACGGTGGCGCCGCTTTCCACCAGGGTTTGGGGCGCCTTGGTGAAGTAGAACGGACGCTCGACGGACTTGTCCACCGGCTTGCCCATCTCGACGGCATGCGCATGGTAGTTGCGGCCGACAAAGAAGATGCGGTTGACGGGCAGGCGCTCGGCCTTGCCGCGCACGGGCAGCGATTGAATGGCGGGCGGGGTCCAGAGGTAGGCGGCTTGGGTCATGTTGGTTTCCTTGAAATGGGGGGGAAGGCTGTGTCAGCCGCGGTTTTCGAACACGCCGAGCTTGCGGTGCAGCGGCGACTCGTCGGCGATGAAGATGAAGGCGGGTGTATCTGCCGCGCTGTTGCTCAGGCTCACCTGGCTGTAGCCGGGCGCGCAGCAGGTGTCAGCCTCGGCCAGCGTGAAGGCCTGGTCTTCAACCTGCACCTTGGCGCCGCCTTCGATCACATGGAACACCATCGCGGGCGAGCGCACCGGCAGCCTCAAGGTCTGGCCAGGGCGCAGCATCAGCGCGTAGTAGCCGAGGATGTTCTGCGCGTCACTGCCGGTCTCGGGGTTGACGTAGGTGAGCTGGACCGATTCGAGTTCCGGCTGGTCGTCCGCCAGGGCGACGAGCGCGGCGCGCGCCTCGACCCACGGGTAGCGCAGCATCGGATAGGCTTTGCCAGAACGCTCGAACATCGGCGTCGGCACCATGGCGCCACCGGCATAGACGCGGTCGCCGCGACCGGGTTTGACGGTCTGCCGGTCGCCGTCGATGTGGTAGGACGCCTCCATGTAATACACCAGCGGCAAATCCAGCACATCGAGCCAGATCACCGGCTGGTCGCCGTCGTGGCCATGCTCGTGCCACAGGCCCGTGGGCGTGAGGATCAGGTCGCCCCGGCGCATCGGGCATTTCTCGCCGTCCACCGTGGTGTAGGCGCCTTCGCCTTCGACGATCATGCGGACCGCGTTGGGCGTGTGGCGGTGCGACGGCGCCCATTCGCCGGGCAGCAGCAGCTGCATGCCCAGGTACATGGCGGCGCTGGCCTGCATCTTTTCCAGTCCATGGCCCGGATTGGCCAGCACCAGCACACGGCGCTCGGCTTTTTCAATCGGCGTCAGCTCGCCGGCCTTGAGCAGCAGCGGCTTGAGCGTCTGGTAGGACCAGGCGGTGGCGCGGGTTCGGGGCTGCGGCCTGGCCGGCGGCAGCACGGCGCGCAGGCTGGGCCACAGGGGCACCAGGTTGTGCTGCGTCAGCTCGTCACGGTAGTCCTGCGGCAGGTCTTCCAGACGCCCCAGCGTGTCAAAACGGTCTTGATCTTGCATAGCGAATCTCCTTTTCGGGTTCAGTGCGGCCGGGTGCCGGTCAGTCTTTGGCCAGGCAGTTGCCGACGTTCCAGCCGTACAGCCATTCCATGGCGTCATAGAAGCGCTCGGGCGTGCGGCCCTTCCACAGGTCGTTGCGCACCAGGCGTTCAACGCCCTGGGCGTGGTAGATGCGTCCCATCTCGCGGCTCGACAGCACGATGCGGGCGGTGCGGGCGACCCGCGAGCGCTGGTACAGCTCGAACGCCTTGGGAAAATCGTTGTTGTTGACGCGCAGCGCCTCGCCCAGCGTGACACCGTCTTCCATCGCCATGCAGGCGCCCTGCGCCATGTACTGCGTGGTCGGATGGGCGGCGTCGCCCAGCAGCGTGACGCGGCCGAAAGACCACTGGCCAATCGGTTCGCGGTCGGCCGTGGCCCAGCGCTTCCAGGTCTTGGGCAGGTCGATCAGTTGGCGCGCCTGCGGGCAGATGCCCTGGAAGTAGCTTTGCACTTCTTCCTTGCTGCCCTCGGTGACGCCCCATTGTTCGGGCTGGCGGCTGTGAAAGGTCACCACCACGTTGTATTGCTCGCCGCCGCGCAGCGGGTAGTGCACCAGGTGGCAGTTCGGGCCGACCCAGATGCTGGCGGCGTTCCATTGCAGGCTCTCGGGAAAGTCTTTCTTGTCCACCACGGCGCGGTAAACCACATGGCCGGTCACGCGGGCCGCATCGCCCACGAACTGCTCGCGCACCACCGACTTCACGCCGTCGGCGCCGATCAGCGCAATGCCCTTGTGGGCGTTGCCGTGCTGGTCATAAACGGTGACGCTGCCCTCGTCCTGCTCGATGCGCTCGACCCGGGTCGAGGTCAGGAATTCGACCTTGCCGGTTTCCTGCGCGCCTTCGAGCAAGGACAGATGCACATCGACGCGGTGGATCACCGCGTAGGGGTTGCCAAAGCGCTGGCGGAAGGCCTCGCCGGTCGGGATGCGGCCCACCAGGGAGCCGTCGATTGCGTCATGCATCACCATCTCGTCGGTATAGACCGCACGGCCACGGGCCTTTTCACCGATTCCCAGCGCGTCGAAGGCGTGAAAGGCATTGGGGCCGAGCTGGATGCCCGCGCCGATCTCGCCGATCTCGGGCGCCTGCTCCAGCACCTTGACGGAAAAGCCGCGCCGCACCAGTGCCAGCGCTGCGGCCAGGCCGCCAATGCCGCCGCCGGCAACCAGGACGGGCAAATCTGCAGGGTTGTCTCTCATGTTTTTTCTCCTGAAATGGTTGAGGGATTGAAAAGTTGCTAGGCTATAAGCGGCATGGCAAGCTTATGCTAAGTGCACTGATGATAAGTGTAGTGATGATATAAATCATCGAAAATCAGGGATAACCCTTGGACTTGAAAATATATGGAAAAACTACACAACAAGACAATTCACATTGACCAGATGCCTGGACACGCCATTCGGCGGCTGCACCAGATTTCGGTAGGCATCGCGCACCAGGAAGCGCAAGCGCTGAGCATCACGCCGGTGCAGTACGCCATCCTCCAGTCGGTGCACAACCACCCGAACACCGACCAGCGCACGCTCGCGAACCTGGTTTCACTGGACACTTCCACAACGGCGGGCGTGGTGGATCGGCTGGAGGCGCGTGGTCTGCTCACGCGCAATGCCTCGCCCGATGACCGGCGCGTGCGCTTGCTCACCCTGACCCCGGCGGGCGAGCAATTGCTGGCCGAAGCGATCCCGCGCATGGAAAGGGTCCAGGAGCTGATTCTGGCGCCGCTGACACCCAGTCAGCGCATAGACTTCATGGAACTGCTGAACAAGCTGGTGAGCACGAACAACGAACTCAGCCGCGCGGCGCACAGCGACGCCAGAAAACTGGCATAGGCCTCGATTTGCTGATGCGCCCCTCCGCTCAGCGCTTCCCCATTGGCCCGGCCTGCGCTGCCTTCACCCCCGCCCCGCGCACCTCCAGCCGAACCTCATCGAGCACTTCCCCGTGCTTCCCGACAATCCGCACCACATGCCGCCCCGGCCACGGCAGCCACTGCGCGGTGTTGCCCTTGGCGAACACCTTGCCGTCCATCAGCCAGCGCAGGCTTTGTCCTTCGGCGCTGAACGCCAGGCGCTGGTGCGCCGGTGGAATGTCCGGGTCCAGCGCAATGATGGTGCCCGAAGCCGGGGCGGTGATGCGCGGCTGCGCAGCGGCTTGCAAGGCTGGAGTTTTTAAGCTTTTAAGGCCTTTTGCGCTTGATGGAAGGGCGCCTGCAGATCCTGAATCAATAGCAAAAAAAGCCTGCTCGGTGCCCCGGATGAACCACTCGCTGCGCGCCGCTTCAAGCTGGTTGCCAAACTCCGCGCGGGTTTGCACCACGCCTGGCGGCGGGGTGGGCGCGCGGCTTGGTTCGGTCTGGTGCAACTGCTTCATCAGCGCCGCCCAGACGGGCGCCGCGCCGCTGGTGCCGCTCACGTCCCACATCGGCGCGCCGCTGGCATTGCCGACCCACACGCCGACGGTGTAGCGGCTTGAATAACCCAGCGCCCAGTTGTCGCGCATGTCCTTGCTGGTGCCGGTTTTCACCGCCGTCCAGAAACGCGTGGCCAGGATGCTGTCGGTGCCGAAGGTGCGGGCGCGCGCCAGCGGGTCGGCCAGGATGTCGGCGGTGATGAAGGCGGCGCGCGGGTCCAGGGCGGGCAGGAAGCGGACAGCCGCCCCCGCCCCGAATCTGACCTCGCTGAAGCGCCCGCCGTTGGCCAGCGTGCGGTAGGCATTCGTCAGCGACAGCAGCGACACCTCGGCGCTGCCCAGCGCCAGGCTGTAGCCGTAGTAGTCGCCCGATTCCTTCAGCGGCAGGCCGACCGCGCGCAGCTGCCGGGCAAACGCGTCGGGCGAGACCATCACCAGCGTGCGAACGGCCGGCACGTTGAGCGAGGCGCCCAGCGCGGTGCGGCTGGACACCAGGCCCTTGAACTGGCGGTCGTAGTTTTGCGGAATATAGAGGCCACCCGCCGTCTGGATTTGCGACGACGAATCTTCGAGCAGCGAGGCGGCGGTGATGCGCCGCTCGGCAATCGCCTGCGCATACAGGAAAGGCTTGAGGGTCGAGCCGGGCTGGCGCAGCGCCAGCACGCCGTCCACCTCGGCGGCGGCGCTGAGCATGCCCGAGGAGCCGACCCAGGCCAGCACCTCGCCGCTGGCGTTGTCGAGCACGACGGCGGCGCCGTCCTCGATGTGGCGGCCGCGCAGTTCGCGCAGGTGCTGAGCAAGGGTTTGCACGGCGAAGCGCTGGAGCGGGGCGCGCAGGGTGGAATAAATCGTCTGGTTGCCGGGCTTGTGCACCAAAAGCCGGCGCGCCAGGTGCGGCGCAATCCCTTCGCTGGCCTCGAAGGCCCGGCGCTGCAGCGCGCCCGTGGCGAACAGGTCCAGCCCGTCGCAGTCGATCTTCGCGCCCGGCTGCATCAGTTTCATCACCGCGCAGGCGCGCTGGGCGACCTGCGCGGCTTTGGCATTCGGCGCCCGCACCAGCGCGCTAGCGACGGCGGCTTCGCGCTCGTCCAGCCCGTGCGCTGCCTTGCCGAACAGGGTGCGGCTGAGCGCGTCGATGCCGACCAGCTCGCCGCGAAACGGCACCAGGTTGAGGTAAGCCTCCAGGATCTGGTCCTTGCGCCAGCGCGCTTCCAGCAGCTGGCTGGAAACCGTCTGGCCGATTTTCTGGCCCAGGCTGCGGCCTTGGGCGCCGGCCCGCAAATCCGCGTCGAGCAAGCCGGCCAGCTGCATGCTGAGCGTGGACGCGCCACGGGTTTTGGTGTTCCACAGATTGCCCCAGGCGGCGCTGGACACGGCGCGCCAGTCCACGCCGCTGTGCTCGTAAAAGCGCTTGTCCTCGCTGAGCACCAGCGCCGTGCGCAGGGCCGGCGAGATGTCGGCCAGCGCCACCCATTGGCCGCGCCGCACGCTGGCGTCCAGGCGCACGCGCTGGATGATTTCGCCATCACGGTCCAGCACCAGCGTGTCGGAGGGCCTGAAATCGCGTTTTATTTGATCAAAAGTGGTATTTGCGCAGGCTGGCTGTGCGCAGGCAGCTATCAATAAAAGAGTGAAAACGCGCAAGCCGGCGTCTTGCCGCAATCGCTTGAGGAACACGGTTTCAGGCGGCGGGTTGAAGGAAATACCGGCGGCTAGTCGGCGGCCGAGAGTTCGCTGACCACCGCCGCCACCGAGCCGGCATCGGGCAGATGCGACAAGGCGCCGACCAGGTCGTCGCGCACCTGCGCCAGGTGGGCTTCAAAGCGCGCGGCATCCAGTCCCAGCGTTGTCGCCACGGCCTGCACATGCTCGCGTTCGGCCGGGCTCAACTGTCCATCGGCGTAGGCGGTCATCAGGCACATCAGCACCACCGTGTCGGCAAATTCCGCCGGGCTGCCGGCCAGCGCGGCGGCGTCAAATTGCTGCGCCTGCGGGTCGGCCAGGAAGGTCGCGGTGGCCGGCATGTCGGCGCTGCGCGAGCTTTCGTAGAACTGGCCGATCAGCGCGGCCTCGGCCGGCTGGATGCCGTCCACGGCGGCGACCGACAGCATGGCGCGGGTGAGCTGAGCGACCTGCGCCGGGCTGAGGTTCTGGTCTGGCATGGTGTGCATGAAAAACTCCTGAGAAAAATGAAGAGGAAGGAATCAGGATCTGGCAAATAACAACTTCCCGTCCGTCATTCCCGCGAAGGCGGGAATCCAGCAACACGGGCTGAAGCGCTCAAACGAGTCTGGATACCCGCCTTCGCGGGTATGACGCAGGAAGTTATTGCTGACTGCATCCCTAGCGCGCCAGGGCCAGCCTTTTGGCAGCCATCAGCTTGCTTTGAATGTCGCTGAGGGCCATGCCCTGGTAGCGCCTGGGCAGCATCGAACGGCGGGAGGTTTCCGACACCGCCAGCAGTTCCATGAATTCGATCATGCCCTGCTCCTGCGGCGGCATGAAGTCGTCGGCCGCCAGCGCCAGGGCCTGCGCATCCAGCGCCCCGGACCGGCCGCGGGCGAACTCGACGGCCAGCAGCGCCAGCGCCTCCAGGTCGGCGTTCGAGTAGCCCACCAGCCGGTCGCACAGCGTGAGCAGTTCCTCGGCGCTGGCGGCGCAGGGCTCGCGGTAGCGCGACAGCACGGCCAGCAAGACCTGCACCCGCTCGGCGGCCGAATCGCAGTAGAAAAACGGAATCTTGCGGTCCAGCCGGCCGGGGCGCTTGATGTCGCTGTCGAGCTTGTCGGGCCGGTTGGTCATCATGACGAACAGCACCTGGCCCCGGTTTTCGGGCTCGGCCATGAATTCCTTGAGCCGCGCGATCACCCGCGAACTGGTGCCGCCGTCGCTGTCCTCGCCGCCGCCCGAGCCGAAGCTGCGGTCGCCCTCGTCGATGATGACGGCAATCGGCCCCATCGCCTTGACGGTGGCCAGCACCCGCTCCAGGTTGGCTTCGGTCGAGCCGACCCATTTCGAGCGGAAGTTCTTCAGCGCCACGGCCGACAGCCCGGCTTCCTTCAAAAAAGCCTTGATGACGAAGGTCTTGCCCGAGCCCATCGGGCCGACGGCCAGCAGGCCCATCGGCGTCAAGGTGGTTTCGCCGGCTTTCAGGTTTTTGGCTATCGCCAGCAGTTCGTGCTTGATGTGCTCGTGCCCGCCGACCGCCTCCAGGCCATAGCTGGGCTCGATGAACTCGATCAGGCCGGCGCATTCCTTTTCGATCATTTCGCGCTTGCGCGCATGGATGACTTTCAGCACTTCCTCGTTCGCATCGCCGACGGGCAGGGCCTTGCCGGGTTCGATCAGCCGGATGATCTCGGCCGGCGTCATGCCCGCCGTGATGCTGGCCAGCGTACCGGCGCGC